>NZ_QFLS01000006.1:0-295748 GCF_004136695.1 Enterobacter cloacae complex sp. 677-3DZ2D5B
AAATCCGGCCCCCGCAACCAACACTTCTTAAAACAATAAACACCCTGAAGGGTGTTTTTTTGTATCTGGCGTTTGTGAAAATGCCGGGCATGATACCCGGCTTAATGCCCTACCCCCGCCGCGCCAGCGTTTCCCCGTCTGAGAAGTAGGCCCGGATCCCCGCCAGAATCGACTCCGCCACTTCCTGCTGGAATTTAGCCGTCTTGAGCTTACGTTCCTCTTCCACGTTACTGATAAACGCGGTTTCGACCAGAATGGAAGGAATATCCGGCGCTTTCAGTACCGCAAATCCGGCCTGCTCGACGCTGTTTTTGTGCAGCTTGTTGACCCGGCCCAGTTTGCCCAGCACCGCTTTACCAAACTTCAGGCTGTCGGTAATAGTCAGCGACTGCACCATATCAAACATCGTATGGTCGACGTAACGGTCGCCACTTTTGCTCACACCACCGATTAAATCCGAGGCGTTCTGCGTGTCCGCCAGGTATCTCGCCGCGGTGCTGGTCGCCCCTTTTGTTGACAGGGCAAACACTGAGGATCCGCTCGGCTGGCGGCTGGTGAAGGCATCCGCATGAATAGAGACAAACAGATCCGCGCGCTGCTTTTGCGCTTTTGCCACGCGGACCTTCAGCGGAATAAAGACATCTTCGTTGCGCGTCATATAGGCGCGCATATTGCCCTCTTTGTCGATCAACGCCTTCAGACGACGGGCAATTTGCAGCACCACATCTTTTTCGCGGGTGCGATATTTCCCGACGGCGCCGGAATCTTCTCCGCCGTGGCCAGGATCGAGCATGATCACAATCGGGCGATCGCGCCCCGCCTTGCCAGGCTTTGGACCACTTTGCGCTGGCGGAACCTGGCTGTCGAGATCGCCTTTGTTGTAATCCTCAAGTAATGCCAGGAGCGGATCCTGAATATCCGTCGCATTCGCCGGATAGAGATCCATCACCAGACGCTCCTTAAAGGCGGCAACAGGCGCAAGGGCAAAGAGCTGCGGTTTCACGTTCTGCTTCAGCTCAAACACCATGCGCACGGTTTGCGGATCGAACTGCCCGACGCGCGCCGATTTGATAAACGGATCGTCGCCACGGATTTGTGCTGCCATGCCTTTAAGCACGGAGTTAAGGTTCACACCTTCGAGATCAACCACCACACGTTCAGGATTGCTGAGGGCAAATTGCTTGTATTTCAGCACGCGATTGGACTCGACCGTCACGCGCGTATAGGTCGACGACGGCCAGACGCGCACCGCGACTACCTGGCTTGTGGCGGCAAGACCCACCTGGCTGACGCTAAGCAACCACATCGCCCCGGCCCCTTTTAACAGGCGGCGGCGGCTTATTGCTGAATTGGATCCCGACATGCTTCTCCCGAGCAAGAAATCTGATTGATGAACAAAACGCCCAAATTGACCGAAAACTTTAACGAATGACGCATAAACTGTCATCTATAAAAGGGTAAACAATCATACGTTAACGCACGGATTACTTATTATTTTCTGTGGGTCGCAGAAAATTTAGGCTTGCACACGCGGCCACGATCGAATAAAAATACATAAATTACGAATAAACATTCACTAAGGGTTGTGTCATGGTTAAGGAACGCAGAACCGAACTGGTCCAGGGATTCCGCCATTCTGTTCCCTATATCAACACCCATCGGGGAAAAACGTTTGTCATCATGCTTGGCGGCGAAGCCATTGAGCATGAAAACTTTTCCAGCATCGTCAATGATATCGGCCTGCTGCACAGCCTCGGCATCCGTCTGGTGGTGGTGTATGGCGCACGTCCGCAAATCGAAGCCAACCTGGCCGCCCATCACCATGAGCCGATCTACCACAAACACACGCGCGTGACGGATGCGAAAACCCTCGAACTGGTCAAACAGGCGGCGGGTCTGTTGCAGCTCGATATCACCGCCCGCCTGTCGATGAGCCTGAATAATACGCCGTTGCAGGGCGCGCACATTAATGTGGTGAGCGGCAACTTTATCATCGCTCAGCCGCTCGGCGTGGACGATGGTGTGGATTACTGCCATAGCGGCCGCATCCGCCGTATTGATGAAGACGCCATTCACCGCCAGTTAGACAATGGCGCGATCGTCCTGATGGGGCCCGTTGCCGTCTCCGTAACGGGTGAAAGTTTTAATCTGACCTCAGAAGAGATTGCCACCCAGCTGGCCATCAAGCTGAAAGCGGAAAAAATGATCGGCTTTTGCTCCTCGCAGGGTGTCGTGAACGATGAGGGCGTAATTGTGCCAGAACTTTTTCCGAATGAAGCCCAGGCGCGCGTGGAAGCGCTGGAAGCAGAAGGCGATTACTATTCCGGTACCGTGCGTTTTCTGCGCGGCGCCGTTAAAGCGTGCCGCAGCGGGGTGCGCCGCAGCCACCTGATCAGCTATCAGGAAGACGGTGCGCTGTTGCAGGAACTGTTCTCCCGGGACGGGATCGGTACGCAGATCGTCATGGAGAGCGCCGAGCAGATCCGCCGTGCCACCATCAACGATATCGGCGGCATTCTGGAGCTGATCCGTCCGCTGGAACAACAGGGCATTCTGGTTCGCCGCTCCCGGGAGCAGCTGGAGATGGAGATCGACAAGTTCACCATCATTCAGCGCGATAACCTGACCATTGCCTGTGCGGCGCTTTATCCGTTCCCGGAAGAGCAGATTGGCGAAATGGCGTGCGTTGCCGTGCACCCGGATTACCGTAGCTCCTCGCGGGGGGAACTGCTGCTTGAACGCGTGGCGGCACAGGCGCGCCAGATGGGTCTGAGCAAGCTGTTCGTGCTCACCACGCGCAGCATTCACTGGTTCCAGGAGCGCGGCTTCACGCCGGTGGATATTGATTCCCTGCCGGAAAGTAAGAAAGAGATGTACAACTACCAGCGCCGCTCGAAGGTGTTAATGGCGGACCTGGGATAACAGTCACCCTCTCCTGTTGGAGAGGGCGTTCACTCAGACAGATTCAAATATCGCGCTTAATCCGCTTCTGCGCTCGGTACGGGTGGCAATAGCCTGGCTCAACACGCGCTCATCCGCATATAGCGACAGGCGCTGGCGCGCACGGGTAATGGCTGTGTAGACCAGTTCGCGGGTCACTACCGGCGACAGCTGTGTCGGCAGGATCAGCGCCGCATGGTTGAACTCGGAGCCCTGAGATTTATGTACCGTCATCGCCCATGCCGTTTCATGCTCTGGCAGGCGGCTGGGCTGGACGGACTTCACGCTACCGTCCGGTAGCTGGAACCAGACGCGCAGACCGTTACCGCGATCGAGCGCAATGCCGATATCCCCGTTGAACAGCCCCAGCGCACTGTCGTTGCGGGAGATCATCACTGGCCGGCCTTCATACCATCGCGAATGCAGCTGACGGTTAATTTTGCGTTTCTGCACCAGCAACTGCTCCAGCCTGTCGTTCAGGCCCGTGACGCCAAACGGCCCTTCCCGCAATGCGCACAGAAGCTGGTATTCGCCAAATGCGGCGATGACCTGTCCGGGCTGACTGCACTGCTGCACGCAGCTCAGAAAATGCTGGTATCCCTGGAGAGCCTCCTCAAGCATAGCCTGATACTCTTCCCCGCTTTGCAGCGATTTCTTTTCAATGTCAGTGAAGGTACCGTCAAACACCGTGCGCGTGGCGTGCCTGTCGCCACGGTTGACCGCCGCAGCCAGCTGGCCGATGCCGGAGTCGCTACCGAAACGGTAGCTTTTTTGCAGCAGGCACAGGCTGTCACGCAGTGCGCCCGCGATCGGCGTGTGATCGGGTTCAAGCGAGCAGCCGGTCAGACGGGCGAGCTCCTGCGCCCGCGCGGCGGTATAACCGTAACTGGCGTAGGTACAGATATCTCCCAGCACCGCCCCGGCTTCTACAGAGGCGAGCTGGTCGCGATCGCCCAGGAAAACCACCCGCGCATGGGGTGGCAGAGCATCAATCAGGCGCGACATCATGGTCAGGTCGATCATGGAGGCTTCATCCACCACCAGCACGTCCAGATGCAGCGGATTACCCGCATGGTAGCGCAGCCGCTGGCTACCCGGCTGCGCGCCGAGCAGACGGTGCAGAGTACTGGCTTCACCCGGGAAAAGCGCAAGCTGCTCCTGGGTGAGCGGCAGCCGTTGCATCGCACCGCCCAGTGATTCGGTCAGACGCGCCGCGGCCTTCCCGGTGGGCGCCGCCAGACGAATACGGCATCGCTGCTCGCCTGAAAGCTGTATCAGGGCTGCCAGCAGCTTTGCGACGGTCGTTGTTTTCCCGGTTCCCGGGCCGCCGGATATCACCGAGATCCGCCGCGTCAGGGCGACGGCTGCCGCCACTTTCTGCCAGTCTGTGGCCTCACCGGAGTCAAACAGCCTGTCCAGCGTCTGGCGAAGCTGTGCTTCGTCGCAGGGAAGCGGCGCATTGGTCTCACTAAAGAAACGCGCTACCGTCAGTTCATTTCGCCACAGGCGGTTCAGGTATAAGCGCTCCCCCGTCAGGATCAGCGGTGCCTGGTTGTCTCCCGGCCCAACGGCTGACGATTCCCGCAAGATTTTCTGCCAGTCCACCCTCTCCCCCAGCAGCGCAAAGCAGGACTGGAGGACAGGCGGCATTTTCTCGTCAACCACCAGACGCGAGAGCGGCAGACACACATGCCCCTCTCCGGCATCTTTACTCAACAGGGCAGCGGCAAGCATCACGGCGGGCTGGTCAGCGGCAATCATCATGGCAAACTGCACGTCCAGCTGACGCAGCACGCGTTGCTCTACCGCATCCAGCAATAAGTCCTGCATCGTCATGCCATCTCCTCCGTGTTTGCTGCAAACAGGTTATCCATTTTATTAATCAATTCCGCATCCGGACGAGTGCTGAAGATCCCGGAGCGCGGATCGGCAGCGTCAACCCCGCGCAGGAACAGGTAGATGACGCCGCCAAAATGATCGTCGTAGCGGTAATCCGCAATACGGTGGCGCAAATAGCGGTGCAGCGCCAGGGTATAGAGCTGATATTGCAGATCGTAGCGATGCATTTGCATGGCGGCCGCCATCGCCTGCTGGGTATAGGCTGCGCTGTTCTCGCCCAGCCAGTTTGATTTGTAATCCAGCAGGTAGTACCGTCCTTCGTGACGGAAGACCAGGTCGATAAACCCTTTCAGCATGCCCTGCACCTGACGGAAGTTCAGCGGCGGGCAACCGGCTGACAGCGGATCGTACTGACGGATAAGCGCATCGAGCGCGTCGGCCTTAAGCGGGCCTGCGACGGGCAGATAAAACTCCATCTCAACCTGCTTATTTTTGGCCGTTAACTGGCGAAGAGAGAAGCCCTGCGCCGTCAGCGGCGCTTGCAAAATGGCGTTGATCCAGTCAGTGAGAACGGGCTGCCAGTGCGCGTCATAGCCTCCGCTCTGCAACATCTTCAGCACCCACTCCTCACTGACAGGCTGGGTGAAATCAAGCTCTTCAAAAAGGCTGTGCAAAAAGGTGCCCGGCGACGCGCCGCGTGGGAACTGATGCGGAGTTAACGTCGGTTCAACCGGAACATCGCCTACCCCTGCGGCATCCACGTCCAGCTTCGGCATGAGATCCTGCGCAATACTTTGCCCTTGCTGGTGCAGGCCAGAATAGCTGGTGACGCGCCAGTCGTCGGCAAGCACCCGTGTGATCTGGCGCGCGTTAAGATCGGTCACGGGCTCTTGCGCCATTTCCCAGCGGCTGTTGTCTGGCAGAGAAGGGATATGCAGGGCGATATCGTCTCCGCAAAGCGACTCAATACAGAGGCGCAACCCCGCCGCATCTTTTGGCTCACCACGCTGAATAAGCCGCCCTAAGGCGCTTAAATGGAAATCGCTCTCCCCTGTTTTTTCCCCGCGACGGCGGAAAACCGGCGCGACGCCCAGGCTGCAATGCCAGACAGAACGGGTCAGCGCCACGTAAAGCAGGCGCAAATCCTCCGCCAGACGCTCCGCTTCCGCCAGCTCAACGCTGGTTTCCGCCTTGCTGAGATCGAGCACCGCATCGAAAGTCTCGCGGTCATGATAATAGGCCTGATCCTGAACGCGGTAGTTGGCGATAAAGGGCAGCCAGACCAGCGGATACTCGAGACCTTTCGATTTGTGAATGGTGACGATTTGCACCAGATGCTTATCGCTCTCAAGACGCATCTGCTGGCTTGAGGCGTTACTGTTTGGATCCGCGATTTGCTGCGCCAGCCAGCGCACGAGGGCATGTTCACTTTCAAGCTGGGTGCCGGCTTCCTGCAACAGTTCGCTGATGTGTAAAATATCGGTAAGACGCCTTTCACCGCCGGATGACGCCAGCATATTTTCGGCAATCTGACGCCGCGTCATCAATTCGCGCAGCATCGCCATGACGCCGCGTTTTTGCCAGCGTTCACGGTAATGGACAAACTCTTCCACCACCGCATCCCATGCGTTTTCGTCATGGTTGAGCTCATCAATATCGCGCGCGTTCAAACCCAGCATAGAGCTGGCCAGCGCGCTTCGAAGCGTATTTTCGCGCTCCGGCGCCAGTACCGCCTGAAGCAGCCAGAGCATTTCCTGGGCTTCCAGCGTGTCGAACACGCTGTCACGGTTAGAGAGATACACTGATGGAATATCCAGCAACGTTAGCGCATCGCGGATTAACGCCGCTTCCTGACGACTGCGCACCAGCACGGTAATATCAGAGGCTTTAACAGGATTTGCCTGTTCCCCCTTCCACAGCAGCGCCTCGCCGCGGTTGCCTGCGCTCAGCCAGTCACGGATTTGCGCGGCGCAGTGCTGGGCCATCACCGCCTGATAGTCAGCAACGCCATAGCCTTCCCCTTCAAGCAGCCAGAAGGTCATGGCGGGCTGCTCCGCGCCACTGACTTCGAAGCGCAGGGATGCGTTTTTTGGGGCGGATTTCACCGGCAGAAAAGGGATTTCCTTGAACATGAACGCCGTCTCCATACGGCTGAACAGCGCATTGACGCTCTCAACCATCCCCGGAGCGGAACGCCAGTTGGTGTCTAACGTGTAATGCGCGACAACTTCACTACGGGCTTTCATATAGGTGAAGATATCTGCCCCACGGAAGGCGTAAATCGCCTGTTTAGGGTCGCCAATCAACAACAGGGCAGTGTCGGGCTGCTGTCGCCAGATGCGGCGAAAAATGCGGTACTGCTGGGGGTCGGTGTCCTGAAATTCGTCAATCATCGCCACCGGAAAACGGGTACGGATCGCGCTGGCGAGCGCTTCACCATTCTCGCTGGACAGGGCTTCGTCCAGGCGGCTCAGCATGTCATCAAACCCCAGCTCGCCCCGGCGACGTTTTTCGCGCGCGACGGCCTGGCGGATCTCCGTCATGGCGCGGGTGATCATCAGGTCATTGAGCGTTAATGGCTCCGCAAGCAGCGCTTCAATCGCCACAAACAGGGGATGCTCAGGCACAATACCGTCGGCTTTGGTTCGCTCGGTCAAAAAGCGTTGCGAAAATTTTTCCAGTGCGTCCGGAAGCTGGTAACCCCGCGTCTCCTCCTGGGCCCAGGCGCTGATCTTTTCGATCCACTTCCCCTGGTTCCCACGGTTGAACTTGCGTCTGTCGATGCCTGAGTTTTCGATGATTGCATCAATTTCACCAACCGACTCATTCCACTTCTGCTTAAGCGCGGTAATTTTGGCGACGATCTTTTCATGGCGCGAGGCCAGCGTTTCATCGGCAGGCGGAGGAGATTTAATGACCGGCGCCTCGCCTTGCAGGTAACGGTCGATGGCGCGAAGAAGCTCTTCCGGACCTTTCCACAGGGCGTGAACCGCTTCGGCAATGTCGCGCTGCAACGGATAACAGTGTCGACGCCAGAAATCCGCACAGGCCTGATAGCGAAGCTCGGATTCATCTTCAATAAGCTGCTGCTCAAAGAGCATGCCGGATTCAAACGCATTCAGGCTCAGCATGCGCTGACAAAAACCGTGAATGGTGAAGACGGACGCTTCATCCATTTGCCGTTCGGCCAGCAGCAGCCATTGCGCAGCCTGTTGCTTATCCGCAATCTCGTCCAGCAGGCTCGCGTAGAGGGGGTTATCCGTCGTCTGACGCAGACAGGCGATGCGCAGCTCATGAATGTTGCTGCGAATACGGCCACGCAGCTCGGCAGTGGCCGCTTCGGTGAAGGTTACCACCAGCAGCTCTTCCACGCTTAACGGGCGCGAAAAAGCGGCGTTGCCGCCGAGCCCCAACAGCAGACGCAGATAGAGCGCGGCGATGGTATAGGTTTTTCCCGTTCCCGCTG
Source organism: Enterobacter cloacae complex sp. 677-3DZ2D5B (assembly GCF_004136695.1). Classification (NCBI taxonomy): domain Bacteria; kingdom Pseudomonadati; phylum Pseudomonadota; class Gammaproteobacteria; order Enterobacterales; family Enterobacteriaceae; genus Enterobacter; species Enterobacter cloacae complex sp. 677-3DZ2D5B. The sequence continues at coordinate 8,246 of NZ_QFLS01000006.1, forward strand.
AGGCTTCAATCAGTCGCTCACCCTGTAGAGGTAAACTTAGGGGATCAAGCGGCTCAGCGGTATGGGTCATTCTTTCTTACTCCAGGGCATTGTTTGTTGCAGCGCGCTGACGCTCTTCCAGACGGTCCACTCTTTTGATTTTACGTAGTCCGTTTTCCCGTTCTGGCTGCCAGAAACCTGAGACAGGATGGCCATACCCTGCGGTTTTACTACCGCCTGATGGAAGAAATCGGCAACCTTTTGTGGCGTCAGCTGTTTTATTTCGGCCACTATTTTATCACGCGAATCAAATTTCATATTACCGCGATCAAAATCTTTGCTCAGCTGCGAGGTCTCTTCACCCAGCGTCTGCGGCGGTTGCATCACCTGGGCGATAACCGCCTGCTGGATTTGGGCAAACTCTTCCGGCTTCATGGCGCGCAGTTTTGCTTCCGCCTGCGGGAAGAACGCCTGATAACGCTGCCACAGGTAAGCGGGTTGCTTGTCACTGCTTTGCAGAAGGAAGCCCAGCCCCCACTGACGGCCCACATTCATGGAGAAAGCGAACACCGCATAGCCCAGCTGCTCTTCGGTGCGCAGCTGGTTGTAAAACCACGGCTGAATAATTTGACCAAGCACCGCACTCTGGGCAGAGCTGGTAAATTCGTCATAACCGACAGGGACAAACACCGCGGCCAGCGCGGAATCCGTGCTGCTTCCCGCTTTTTCGAAGATCACGTTCTGCTTTTTCTCTACCAGCACATCCTGGTTACGGCACCACTCATCGCCTTTTGAACCCAGTTGCGCACGGACGTTTTGCGCCAGCGTTTTAGCCTGATCTTCGCTCATATTCCCTACAACCAGGAACTCCGGACGGGTATTGGTTTTCAGCGCATCACGGTAAGCCAGCACCTCTTTTAAGGTGACTGAGGGCAATATCGCGCGGCGATCTTCGCGCTGGAAGTACGGAATTTGCGACAGCATCTGTGCTGGCATAATCGCCTGATCGTAGGCTTTACCCTTCTCGGCAGAATCCATCATCTGGGCATACCAGGACTTAGCCTGCTCGAGCTGTTCTTCCGTAGGCGTATAGCTGAAATAACCGTCCAGCAGCGCCTGGAACAGCTGCGGCAAACGCTGGGTATAGCCGTTGGCATTCACCATCAGGCCGTTATTGGCGTTGGTGGAGAAACTGATACCACCAACGGCAGCCTGGTTGCTGAGCTGATCGAGGGCAATACCGGCCAGATAATCATTAAGCGCAAACAGCACCTGGTTTCTGGCGCTGTCCATTGCTTTGGGGTTACGCAGCACCACGCTGACATCCGCTTTTGGCTCGTCGGCGAAATAGCGGCTTGGGGTATAGACCACGCGCAGCGTCGGCTCATCAACAATCAGCTCCGGGTGCGGATACGCCTTTGCGGGTTTGATCAGCGAGAAATCGTCCGGAATGTAGGGGTTAAGCTCCGGTAACTTCAGCGCAATTTCCCCCGCCTTTTTCTGCCAGCCCGCGAAGGTCTGTTCGCTGATTTTTTCAACCTGATACGGGGCATCAACGAAGTAGGCCATTTTGTTATGCGGTTCGTTCGGGCTGATATACCAGACGCGGGCATTCTGCGGAGTCATCATCGCCAGACGCGCTTTGAGCGCTCCGGCGTCAAACTGGTCGGCAATATTTACCGCATCCAGCGTATGTTCCACCGGCACGCGGATCATGGTATCTGCCAGCCACTCAACGTAGTCCATATCACGCGTGATAGAGGGATAGCGGAAATCGAGATCCAGCACGTGCGCCAGCTCGTCAAAGTAGCGTTTATCGACGCCTTTGTCGCGCAGCAGAGAGAGGTAACTGAAAATGGCCGCAACGACGTCGTCCCGGTGAGCCAGCCCTTTATCGGTCAGCGTCGCGGAGATGGCCAGCACGCCGCTATTCCCATTTACAACGGGATCGGAGTCAGCGCGAATACCTTCCACCAGCCCCTGCTTTTGCAGCCAGTCGGAGAGCGTACCCGGGCTGCGATTGCCGATAAGATACGTCACCAGCTCGTCGGTTTTGCTGCGGAACTGCGCAGTGTTGTTATCAATACGGAATTCAACGCGTAACACCTTGCGCGGCAAGGCCGGCACATAGTGAATAACAATGCCTTTTTGCGCGTCCGTGACAACTGGCACGTTAATCTGCGGCAGATCGATATTTTTATTTGGCACCCTGCCGTAGGTCTGCGCGGCCATGTTTGCCAGCGTCGGCAACGGTTTATTGCTGTAGATAACCGCTTTCATCAGATTGGCGGAATAGTATTTTTCACGAAACGCATGCAGCGCATCGAGCACCGGGCTACCTGGCTTGTCGCTCAGCGTTTCAAGGTTGCCGCCTGAGAAGCGCGAACCCGGGTGCGCCGGATTGATGGTTTCAGCACTAACCTGCGCCATGCGCATACCGTCTCGCGTGCGCGCCATCGTCAGTTCGGCGTTCACGGCATTACGTTCACGGTCAGCGTATTTTTTATCCAGCAGCGGTGCGGCGATGGCATCCGCCAGACGGTCCACTGCCCCATCAAGCGCATCATTTTCCACTTCCAGGTAAAACGCGGTGCGATACGGCGCGGTACTGGCGTTGTGGCTGCCGCCATGCATTTTCAGAAATTCGGACAGGCTGTCAGGCTGTGGGTATTTTTTAGATCCCATCAGCGTCATGTGCTCAAGGTAGTGCGCCAGTCCCGGATGGGCGTCAGGATCTTCCAGCGAACCCACCGGCACAACCAGCGCGGAGAGCGATTTCACCGCCTGAGGATCGGAAACCAGCAGTACGGTCATCCCGTTATCAAGACGAATCGCCTGATACTGACGGGTGTCCTTATCGCTCTTACGGATTGTTTCCTTGACAGGTTGCCAACCGGAATCGGCCTGAGTGACGGGAGCCCAAAGGGCGATAAACAAAACAAACGCTTTGAACAAGGTGCTGCCTGGCATTACGACCTCTTTATCACGGCTACATCATTAACAACGTGCGTGCTGGACACGCCAGCATCTCTTTCTTTGGGTACATCAGTCCGTGATAAGAGGTGCATCATAAATGAACACCTCATACTGCGCAATTTTTATACAGCACTCAGGACTGATTAAATTTGTATAACGGTAACAGGTAGCGTTGCGCCTCCTGGGTGATAATGTCGAAATATTCTGGCTCCAGCGTTCGCCATAAACGTTGATACCAGACATCGTCACCTTCGCCACGTACCATCATGTTCCCTTCGTAGGCCTGCAAAAACTTGCTGCGCGCTTTCTGGAGCGAAGCCTCATCCGTTAACATGGCATCATTCTGCGCGTCATAACAGGATTTTATCCATGCCCCCCCACTTTCAGGCAGCAAAAGCAGGGGTTTGTTCATGCCCTGCCGGTAGCCTTCAATATAAAGCGACAGGTACGTCAACGCCTGCTCAGGCTCCATCCGCGGGAAGCGCCATTCGCCGTCCTTACGTACAAACAACCGGCTTTCACCTTCGTGACCACTCGCACTGTAGACAAGATGTTCGAGCCAGAGTTGCAGGCCATGTGAAACGCTGAGCATGGATGGGCGCCAACGCAGCAGCCCGTCAGACTGCACGTGCGTGAGCCAGCCGCTAAGGTGCATACCGTTACAATCGAGATCGATTTCAATGCTGCTCGCCGGCTGCCGACACGCGATAACGCGGTCAGCTAGCGCTCGCATCTCCTCGCACTGGGCATCCCAGACGATTTCGCCGAATGCACCATACGGAAGTAATCCCGACGCCCTGTAACGTCGAAACAGTTTACTGGCGTCTTCTTCGTCAACCAGCGCATTCAGAAGCTGGGAATTAAGCTTAAAACGCTCCAGCCCATCAAGAATAAACGGTTCCGCATCGGGGATTTCGCTCTCTTCAGAGCGGAAATTCACCTGCAAGCGTTGCTGGAAAAACGCCCGAACCGGGTGTGCCCAAAAGCGCTGTAGCTGCTCAAACGTGAGGGTGTCTATAGCGCGCGGTTCGAGCGCCTGAATAAAATCGGTTTGCGGCGTCCCCGCTTTCTTCGCGGCGGGAAGCCACTCGCGGGCATAGCTTTGCAGTTCATCAGGAACGTAGTTGACAGGATCGAACGGCATACGGCTATGGTGGCAAGTGATATGCGCTATCACCCGACGTTCGCTTTCGTCGCAGTTGCAGGCTTCATCGCCCGGCAGATAGTGGCTCTGTCCAATGTAGTCCACTAGCTCCTGCACCAGCACAGACGGGAAACGCTCGCTGTTATCCTGAATTGAACGTCCGATATAGCTGATATACAGCCTGCTTTGCGCAGACATCAGCGCCTCAAGGAAGAGATAACGGTCATCATCGCGGCGGCTGCGGTCACCCCGCTTCGGTTGTGCGCTCATAAGATCAAAGCCCAGAGGCGGCAGCGCACGCGGATAAATACCGTCGTTCATGCCAAGCAGACAGACCACTTTGAACGGGATTGAACGCATTGGCATCAGGGTACAAATATTCACCGGCCCCGCAAGGAAGCGCTGGCTGATGCGCTCCTGATCGAGACGTTGCGTCAGCTCATCACGCAGAAGCGAAAGGGGAACCGCCTCGTGATAGTGCGAATTAACCCCTTCATCAACGATGGCCTGCCACTGCTTCTCGATAAGCGCCATGGCGGCTTCAGTTTCGCTGTCCGGCAGGAAGAAATCATTCAGCATTTCGCGGCAAACTGGCAGCCACTCTTCGAGCGGGCGGGGCTGCATCAATGCACGGCGCCAGCGGTTGAGCTGCATAAGCAGCGAGGCTAAGTGACCAACCAGTTCCGCGATCAACCCACTGGATTCATCGTACGGCAGCACGTCATTCCATTCGCCGTGGATGCTCTCCATTGCATACCCCAGCAGCATGCGCGTCAGCCCAAACTGCCAGGTATGCTGGCCGGTTGCTGGCAGTTCGAACTCCTGGACGTTATCATCGTCGATACCCCAGCGGACACCGGATTCGTTGACCCACTGGCGCAGATAGCGCAACCCCTCTTCGTTAATGTTGAAACGTGCGGCCAGAACTGGCACATCCAGCAGTGCCAGCACATCCTCAGAGATAAACCGGCTATCAGGCAGCGAAAGCAGGCTGATAAAGGCCTGTAGCGCCGGGTGTGACTGACGAGCGCGACGGTCAGAGATTGCGTAGGGCAAATAGCGGTCGCCCGTTGCGCTGCCAAATACCGCCTGAATAAACGGGCTGTAGCTGTCGATATCCGCCACCATCACCACGATATCGCGCGGTGTCAGGGTTGGGTCGTCCTGCAACATGGCCAGCAGGCGGTCATGAAGAATTTCAACTTCACGCTGTGGGCTGTGACAAACGTGGATCGCGATACTACGATCGTCAGGATCCAGTTTTCGCTTCTTATCGCTTCGCGCAAACTCCTCGGCAGTGATCCCGGCAACGGCACGGTTCTCTAAATCCAGAATATCAAGCTGAATATTGTGCAGCAGGCTATCCGGCGTAATATCGGCAAACGCATCCACATCCCCTTCTCCCGAGGAGGTGATATCTGAAAGCAGATAAATATAGTCACGTCCGAGCTTGCCCCACGAGGCAAGCAGCGGGTTCGGCAGGTTCTGAATCCCCTCTTCATCAAAAAGCTGCGCCGCGTTTTCACTGTCTTTAAACAGCGGCACCGCGCGTTCTTCAAAGAGACGTTTTCTCTGACGGGTGACCAGCCGTGAAAGCCAGCGCGGATCCTGAATATCCCCCCAATAGTGCCGACACGGGTTGGTAAAGAGGATATGGATATCAGTGTGCTTACCGAGCGCTTTTAGCGCGTTCAGGTAGACAGGCGGCAACGCGGAGATACCGCAAATGAACACGCGTGACGGCAAACGGGCTGGCCGTTCTGCGCTGTTCTCAAGTATCGAGATAAAGCGATCGTACAGGTTAGCACGGTGCCACTTAGGCTGACCGAGTTTCCCGGTATGCTCGACCAGCGCTTTCCAGAGCGGCGCCTGCCAGATTTGCGCTTCCGGTAACCCATCGACTAATTCTCCTGCTTCCCAGCGAATCAGCCAGTCTGCACGGTAAACCAGATACTGGTCATAGAGGTCGGCAGTACGTGAGGCCAGCTGGAAAAGTTTACGCTTGTCGGTGTCGTCATTCAGGTAGTGCCGCAGCATGGCAAACTCATCACGCGCCAGCATGTCCGGCAGCAGCGTCATCAGTTTCCAGGCCATGCTTTGTTTGTTGAAGGCGCTCTGCTCAGGGATGTCCGGCAGGACGCGAACAAACATCTCCCAGATAAAGCTCGCGGGCAGCGGAAAATCGATGTTCGCCGCAATGCCAAATTTCTGCGAAAGGGACATTTGCAGCCACTGCGCCATACCGGTGCTCTGCACCAGCACCATTTCTGGCTCAAACGGATCGTCAAGACGCTCTTGCTCAACGATATACTCCATCAGTGCTTCCAGCACATCCAGACGATTTGAGTGGTAAACCCTTAGCATAAACGCTCCCGACTAGCGGCTAACCGGGCAGTGCAGACGCGTTAACGCGCCCTGCCGCCCCATAGGAGAAATAAGTGTGACCGTGATGCTGACACATCCGGACTGTGTTGTCTGCCCCCGACTGACCTGCCAGCCCGGCGGGAGCGTTAATGTTGAGATCTGCGATTGATTCCACGCATGATGCCATAGCTGACGATACTGGCTAAGCGCCGCATACCGGGCTGCCAGCGCGCGATGATATCCGGATAACGCCGTCACAACCACAACCAGCAACATCATTGCCAGCAAAACCTCCACCATGCTAAATCCTTTTTGTCTGCTCAGGGTAACTGACATAGCGTACTTTCCTTAAGGGGGCAGAAATCACTCCAGCCGTGGGCGGAAAAGCGTATCTGCCCTTCCGCGATGTCCCCGCCTTGCCATAGCAACAGATCGTCATTGCCGGCAATAAGCAAAACACGCTCCCCAAACAGCCTTACACAGACCCGCAAACGCTGTGTCTGTTTGCACTGAACCTCTGGCTGTAAAGCCCATTCCTGAACGCGCCCCCACTCCAGTGCAGATTGCACGGCAGCCTGCTGGCGAACAGACAAACTCTCGCCACTTACCAGCGTGCTAAAGGTTTGCAACTGCTGATTTAATCCGGTGAGGATCAGCGTGCCGAGCACCAGCAATAGCAGGACCAGCGCCAGCGATGACATGCCCCGCTGACGATTCACAGATTAAACCCCGTTACGGTATGGCGAGCTGAAAAGGGTGCGGTCAGTTCACCTTTACGGCGGGCACGCAGCTCGATACTGATGACCGGCGCAAAGCCAGCACGATCGGTTTTAGTGACCATAAATTGCTCTATCAGGACCCGATCCGGGTCGGTGAGCTTATCCCATCCCTTACCGTCACAGGATGTGGCGCCCCGCAGCGTTTCAAGCGATCCGGACTCAAGCCGAAATCCCGTACTGTCGTTTTCTGACGCGGTGCTATCCCACTGGCCGTTGCTGTTCGCATCCCATTGCACAATCGCACATCGTCCTTGCCTGCCGATGATCATCCCCTGTCCCTGGCAATGCCCTGCACAGTATCCTGCTCTCTGAAACTGTTTACCGACCGCGAACAGACGTTGCCAGACCTCATCCTCCAGCTCCTGCTGCCCGGATTGCAGTAAAACCCCCCGCTGTAGCCCCGGTAAAAAACGTGACGTGCTGAGTAACAAAATGCTGCTTATCGTCATCGCAATCAGCACTTCCAGCAGGGAAAACCCTTTTCGATTTACTGGCATGCACCTTCTCCTGCGGCATTACACAGCCTGATACGTCCGCCATTTGAGACAATAACCCACCACCCACCAGCGCGGCTCTGCACCCGGATATGTCCGGCCCACGCGGTATCTCTTAAACCGTAAAATCCCAGCGCAGGTGTTATGTCGCTTATCGTGACCCCTGGCCACATCGGCTTCATCACGAACGGTCCGCCGCTGTCACAACCGGTCACCGCTGAACTGGCCAGACAGTTCTTTTCACCGTCGTTATACAGCGCGATCCTGTGCTCGCTGTTGTGACGGTTGGCGTCATTGCGCAAAAACACCAGGTAATCCCGCACCTGGCAGGCGGTTTGCCAAAGCCGCTGCCGCTGCTGCCAGCTGTCCCAGCCATAGAGTCCTGTGGCGCTGAGGATCACTGCCAGCGAAACGGCGATAAGGGTTTCGATAAGCGTAAAGCCTTGTTCGTTTTTCATGGCGGGAGTGTGGAGGAATAGCAGAAACGGTGCGAGCGTCAAACCAGAACTTTACGAGCCGCTTTCAGGAGAATTTCACCAGTTGCAACGCGTTGCATCATCTCTGGAAACAGGCTCGAAAAACAAAACGGGCGTGAAAAAAAACCGGCGCTAAAGAGCACCGGTTGTGTCAGGATTTGCCGTATCAGATGGCGACAGGAGCTTTAATGCCGGGATGCGGGTCGTAACCCTCAATCTCGAAATCATCAAAACGGTAATCGAAGATCGAGTCCGGTTTACGTTTGATCACCAGCTTCGGCAATGCACGCGGTTCGCGCGTCAGCTGGAGATGCGTCTGTTCCATATGATTGCTGTAGAGGTGGGTATCACCGCCCGTCCAGACAAAATCGCCCACTTCAAGATCGCACTGCTGCGCCATCATATGCACCAACAGCGCGTAGCTGGCGATGTTAAACGGCAGGCCGAGGAACACGTCGCAGGAGCGTTGATAGAGCTGGCAGGAGAGCTTGCCGTCCGCCACGTAAAACTGGAAAAACGCGTGGCAAGGCGCCAGCGCCATTTTATCCAGTTCACCCACGTTCCAGGCAGAGACAATGATACGGCGCGAGTCCGGATCATTTTTCAGCTGGTTTATGACGGTCGTGATCTGGTCAATATGGCGGCCGTCCGGGGTAGGCCACGCGCGCCATTGCTTGCCGTAGACCGGACCCAGGTCACCGTTCTCATCTGCCCACTCGTCCCAGATGGAGACATTGTTTTCATGCAGATAAGCAACGTTGGTATCGCCTTGCAGGAACCAGAGCAGTTCATGAATGATCGAGCGCAGATGGCAGCGCTTCGTTGTCACCAGAGGAAAGCCTTCTTGCAGATTGAAGCGCATCTGGTGGCCAAAAATGGAGAGCGTACCGGTGCCGGTGCGGTCGTTTTTCGGCGTGCCCTCGTCGAGCACTTTTTTCATCAATTCAAGATACTGTTTCATGATTCCTCAGGAAAGTTGTTGCTGTGGACGACGACGATACGCCCAAATCATCATAATGGCACCCGCGACAATCATCGGGATGGAGAGGATCTGCCCCATGCTGATGTACTGTACCCATTCACCGGTAAACTGCGCATCCGGCTGGCGGAAGAACTCGACGATGATACGAAACGCGCCGTAGCCAATCAGGAACAGACCGGAGACAGCCCCCATTGGACGCGGTTTGCGGATATAAAGATTCAGGATGATGAACAGCACCACGCCTTCCAGCGCCAGCTCATAGAGCTGTGACATATGGCGCGGCAGGACGCCGTAGGTATCGAAAATGGACTGCCACTCAGGATGCGAAGGCAGCAGCGCGATATCCTCTGCGCGGGAGCCCGGGAACAGCATGGTAAACGGCACGCTCGGATCGACACGCCCCCACAGCTCACCGTTGATGAAATTGCCCAGACGCCCTGCGCCCAGCCCAAACGGGATTAACGGCGCAATAAAATCAGCCACCTGGAAGAAGTTGCGTTTGGTGCGTCTGGCGAAGATCACCATCACGAGGATCACACCAATCAGTCCGCCGTGGAAGGACATACCGCCGTCCCAGACGCGGAACAGATAGAGCGGGTCGTTCAGGAATACAGGGAAATTATAGAACAGGACATAACCGATGCGACCTCCCAGGAATACGCCGAGGAAGCCGGCATAAAGCAGGTTTTCCACTTCGTTCTTCGTCCATCCACTGCCCGGACGACTGGCGCGACGGCCAGCAAGCCACATGGCAAAAACGAAGCCCACCAGGTACATCAGACCGTACCAGTGCAGCGCTACAGGTCCTATTGAGAAAATAACCGGATCGAATTCCGGAAAATGCAGATAACCACTGTTCATCTGTCACCACAAGATGTTGTTATTCCGCTGAAAGTGGACAGCGGGTGAATTGCATTCCCGCCGTTGGCAGGTGCTCCAAAGTTGCGAATCATAGCATAAGGCAGGCGCGGAGGATGCGCCTGAGATGTAAAAGATGTGTATAGGGGTTCATGCGCGCAGTTCTCCCTCACCCCATCCCTCTCCCTCAAGGGAGAGGGGTCGTCCGAGCAGTCATTATTTTGTGGGGATCAGCGGCCACCGCGGATCAAACCGCCCATGCCGCGTCGCTCCATAAACGCAGCCACCTGATGGCGCACTTCGGCTGCCAGCTGTGCTTCCAGGCTACGCGCGGCCAGTTCGCGCGCCTCATCTTGTTCGATGTGACGTAACAGGTATTTCACACGCGCAACGGAACGTCCGTTCATTGACAGGTGACGGAAACCGAGACCAATCAGGATCGCCACGCACATCGGATCGCCGGCCATTTCACCGCACAGGCGCAGGTCGATATTATGCTGCTCGGCTTCGCGGGCGATCATCGCCAGGGCACGAAGCATCGCCGGATGCAGGCTATCGTAGATGCTGGCAACACGCGTATTGTTGCGATCGACTGCCAGAATGTATTGCGTTAAGTCGTTGGTACCAACGGAGATAAAATCAACGCGGGTCGCCAGCTGCGGCAACATAAAGACCATTGAAGGCACTTCAAGCATCACGCCGATACGGGGTTTAGGGATCGCATAGCCGATCATCTCTTCCACTTCGCGCCCTGCACGTTCTATCAACCGCCGCGCTTCGTCGATCTCGTCAATACTGGTGACCATCGGCAGCAAAATGCTGAGATTCCCCGTGGCCGCGTTGGCACGCAGCATGGCACGAACCTGGATAAGGAAGATTTCCGGCTGATCGAGGGTTATGCGGATCCCACGCCAGCCGAGGCAGGGATTCTCTTCACTGATGGGCATATAGGGCAGTTGCTTATCCGCGCCGACGTCCAGGGTGCGCAACGTGACGGGTTTGTCATTAAACATCTGCAACATGCCCTGATACTGCGCCACCTGCTCCTCTTCTGACGGGAAGCCGCTTTGCAGCATAAACGGTATTTCAGTGCGGTAGAGGCCGATGCCATCGATGCGGCTGCCGAGCTTCTCTTCATGCTCGGGGCTTAAGCCAGCGTTGAGCATCACCTTCACCCGCTCACCGCCCTTGAGCTGCGCGGGCAGGTTGACGTCATCTTCCGCCAGCTTGCTTAATTCATTCTCTTCGCTGATAAGACGCTGGTACTCCTGAAGGAGAACCGGTTCAGGATCCACCAGCAACTCACCACGATATCCGTCCACCACCAGCGTACGGCGATGCAGTACGGAGGGCTGAATATCCGCCCCCATCACGGTCGGAATACCGAGCGCGCGCACCATAATGGCGGCATGGGAGTTAGCAGCGCCATCGCGCACCACCACGCCCGCCAGCCTGTCCTGCGGTAATTCAGCCAGCGTCGTCGCTGAGAGTTCATCGGCCACCAGCACAAACCGGTTCGGCCAGGCGTTCGCCCCCTGAATAGTATCATCGAGGTGGAACAGCAGACGTTGCCCAAGCGCGCGTAAATCGCCGGCGCGCTCTTTCAGATAACCGTCAGTCAGCACCGCAAACTGCTCAGCAAATTTTTCAATGACCTTTTTAACCGCCCATTCTGCCACCGACCCTTTATCGACCTCGGCAAATAACTCACGACGCAAACGCGCATCGGAAAGCAGGTGTGAGTAGAGATCGAAAATAGCCGCCGTCTCTTTTTGCGCGCCAGCGGCAAAGCGTTTGCTGTAGCGACGAAACTCATTCGCCGCCTCTTCCAGCGCAGCGGTAAGCCGTTCGCGCTCAAGCGCTTCATCCAGCGTCGAGGCTTCGTAGACCTGCTCCATCAGCGGGAGCGTGGCATCCATCCAGCCTTCGGCAATCGCGACGCCCGGCGAGGCCGGAAGCGCGCGGATGCGGGTATGACGATACTGCCCAAAAAGGGCTGCCAGCTGAGACTGGGAGAGGATAGCAGCCATCTGCGTTGCCAGCGTGACGAGGAAAGACTCCTCGCTTTCGTCGTACTGCCGCAACTCTCGTTGCTGGACAACAAGCACGCCAAGCAGTTGGCGGCGCTGAATAATAGGCACGCCAAGGAAAGCGCGGAACCGCTCCTCTTTGACGGAAGGGATATATTTGAAGCTGGGGTGTTTTTGCGCATCGGCAAGGTTGATTGGCTCCGCCAGTCGCCCGACCAGGCCAACAATACCTTCATCAAACGCGAGCGTGACGGTGCGTCCCCGTGGTTTTTTTAAACCGCGGGTTGCCATCAGGTAGTAGCAACGTCGGTCATGATCGGCCAGGTAGACCGAACAGACCTCGGTTTCCATCGCAAGACAGATGTCCGTCACCAGAATATTCAGCGCCTCGTTGAGGCGAGGCGCACTGGCAACCTTTTCAACTATTTCTCGCAAGCGGGTGAGCATGATTTGCGTAGCTTAACCTCTTTTACGTCGCCAGGCAGGTGCGCTCTGTGGCTTCGGAGGCGTCTCCTGAAGCTGCATCACGACACTTGCGAACTCTTTCATCACCCTACGATATACATCGCGCTTAAATGACACGACCTGACGAACCGGATACCAGTAGCTTACCCAGCGCCAGCCATCAAACTCTGGCGTGCTGCTGGTTTGCATATTGATATCTGAATCGTTGCCCACCAACTGCAAAAGAAACCACTTCTGTTTCTGGCCGATACAAACCGGCTTTGTGTCCCAACGCACCAAACGTTTCGGTAACTTGTAACGCAACCAGTTGCGGGTCGAAGCCAGAATACGAACATCTTTTCGGCTTAAACCAACCTCTTCAAACAGCTCCCGGTACATCGCTTGTTCTGGGGACTCTCCAGGATTGATCCCGCCTTGCGGGAACTGCCAGGAGTGCTGACCATATCGCCGGGCCCACATCACCTGGCCCTGACGATTACAAATTACTATTCCTACGTTTGGGCGGTAGCCATCGTCATCAATCACCGGACTACCCCAAACTAAATCTGATATATGAATGATTGTTTCACACTACAGGGAGGCGGTAAACCACTCTCTTACAGGCCTGCAACCTAATAACATTTGAATAACTCACAATTTAGTGAGGAGTTATAAACAGATGCGGGCGACAGAGACCATTTTTATTCACCTTTTCTGTGGATATAGTTGTGAAGAAGTGCGGAATTACCGATGAACAACCTTTTAACCCGACGAAACGCCACTTTACCCTGCCAAAAATAAATCATTTAAATTCATAATATTATATTGGAATTAAGGGTGCCAGAGGCGATTAACGTGACGATCGTCACATCAAAGATCCTCCTGCTGATGAAAGATCGAACAGCGTCGGTTTTATCCACAGATTGTGCCAATAAGTTAGGCACAATTTGTGTGAAAATTCGATTTTCATCGCACGTCAAGGCTGTAAATTGAAACAGTAGTGGCAGTTATTCCCAGTTATCCCATTTTTCTGTGGATAACATGGTGTAAGATCCTGTTTATTGTCAGTGACCAGAATTGCACAACCTGTTTTTTAGCCGCGGCGCGACGGGCTATAGTCTAAAAAAGATGAAATAAATCATACGCATGGGATATTCACTCAGAAAAAGGTAAACTCTGTCCACAAGGGATAAAATATCAGCTCATTTTTTAATCAAAAGGTTGTTAGTATGCATTCTCTCGCCCCACTGCTCTCCCCTCCCGTCAGTGAAGCCCAGTTGCTCCAGCAGGCGCAACGTCTGGCAGGCTATTCACTGGGCGAGCTGGCCGTGATGGCGGGGTTGACGATACCCAACGATCTAAAGCGTGATAAGGGCTGGATCGGCGTGTTGCTGGAACGCTGGCTGGGCGCAAGCGCGGGCAGTAAACCCGAGCAAGATTTTGCGGCGCTGGGGGTGGAACTGAAGACGATCCCCATCGATAGCCAGGGGCGGCCGCTGGAAACCACCTTTGTCTGCGTTGCGCCGCTCACGGGTAACAGCGGAGTGACCTGGGAAACCAGCCACGTCAGGCATAAGCTGAAGCGGGTGTTGTGGGTACCCGTTGAGGGCGACAGGCAGATCCCGCTGGCAGAGCGTCGCGTTGGCGCCCCGCTGCTCTGGAGTCCGAATGATGAAGAGGAGAGACTGCTTTCCCAGGACTGGGAAGAGCTGATGGACATGATTGTGCTGGGACAGGTTGAGCGGATCACCGCCCGGCATGGCGAAGTGCTGCAACTTCGTCCTAAAGCCGCCAATAGCAAAGCGCTCACTGAAGCGGTAGGCGCACAGGGCGAGCCGATCCTGACGCTGCCGCGCGGTTTCTATCTTAAAAAGAATTTCACCGGGGCACTGCTGGCACGCCACTTCCTGTTGAAAACATAGTTTTTTACTAATTTTGCGCTCCGGCTAACATAATCTCCTCCTTTTTAAGATTTCCCCCCTTTCACCTGTCGTAATATCAGGTTATTACTACACTATGATTTGATACGAGCCAGGTGAGGATGAGAACGATGAAAAAATGGGCAGTAATTATCTCAGCAGTCGGTTTAGCGTTTGCGGTATCGGGTTGTAGCAGCGACTATGTCATGTCAACGAAAGATGGTCGTATGATCCTGACCGATGGCAAACCCGAAGTCGACGACGATACCGGTCTGGTGAGTTACCGCGATCGCGAAGGCAATCAAATGCAGATTAATCGCGACGAAGTCTCCCAGATCATCGAGCGTTAAACAGATAAAGGTCAGTAGCTTGCTGGCCTTTTTGATTTTTTCCTTCCCCTTTTGCCTTCCCTCTGCCATGTTTATATTCCTTTGTCGGGAGGCTCCTGACGCAGTCTGTATGTCTAAAAAAGGAAACCGGCTATGCATTATCATCGTATCCCCCACAGCGCTCTGGAGATCAGCCAACTGGGGTTGGGCACCATGACATTTGGTGAACAAAACAGCGAAGCCGATGCCCATGCACAACTCGATTACGCCGTCAGCCAGGGCATTAACCTGATTGACGTGGCGGAGATGTACCCCGTTCCTCCCCGCCCGGAAACACAAGGTCTTACTGAAACGTATGTCGGCAACTGGCTGGCGAAACGCGGCAATCGCGAAAAGCTGGTCATCGCCTCCAAAGTCAGCGGACCTTCCCGTAATAACGATGCCGGGATCCGCCCTAATCAGATCCTCGATCGCAAGAATATCCGTGCGGCGCTGGATGCAAGCCTCAAGCGCCTGCAAACCGACTATCTCGATCTTTATCAGGTGCACTGGCCGCAGCGTCCGACGAACTGCTTCGGTAAGCTTGGCTACACCTGGAACGAAAGTGCTCCGGCCGTTACCCTGCTGGAAACGCTGGAAGCGCTCACGGAGTGCCAGCGGGCGGGTAAGATCCGCTACATCGGCGTTTCCAACGAGACGGCGTTTGGCGTGATGCGCTATCTGCATCTGGCCGATAAACACGATCTGCCGCGCATCGTGACCATTCAGAACCCGTACAGCCTGCTGAACCGCAGTTATGAAGTGGGTCTGGCGGAGGTGACGCAGTACGAAGAGGTGGAGCTGCTCGCCTACTCCTGTCTGGGCTTCGGTACCCTGACGGGCAAATACCTGAACGGCGCGAAACCGGCTGGCGCGCGTAACACGCTTTTCAGCCGCTTCACCCGCTATAGCGGCGAGCAGACGCAAAAAGCCGTTGCGGCCTACGTGGATATCGCGAAACGCCACGGACTCGATCCGGCGCAGATGGCGCTGGCCTTCGTGCGTCGTCAGCCGTTTGTGGCGAGTACCCTGCTCGGCGCAACGACGATGGATCAGTTGAAAACCAATATTGAGAGTTTCAATCTGAACCTGAGTGAAGAGGTATTAGCGGAGATAGAAGCGGTGCATCAGGTTTATACCTACCCGGCACCGTAATAAAAGCAAAACGGCAACGCACGTTGCCGTTTTTAGGGTTTTCACCCTCTCTCTGTGGGAGAGGGCCGGGGTGAGGGCATCAGGCAGCACAATTCAACGACGACGCTGCCAGACCCACAGCCCGCTAATCGCCAGCGCGAACAGCGCGCCGAATCCTACCCCGATTGCCACGACCGGCGCACCTGCTTTTACCGCCAGCGAGTAAATCCCCAGCATCAGCAACATCGCCATGTTTTCACCAAGGTTTTGCACCGCAATGGCGTTACCCGCCCCAACGGTCTGCTTGCCGCGCTCCTGCAACAGCGCGTTTAGCGGCACCACAAAGAAACCGCCTAACATGCCGATCAGCAACAGCAGGGCATAGGCAGGCAATAGGGCATGTTGCAGGGAGAAGAACAGAACGCCGACGCCAATCAGGATCCCCGCAGGCATGCAGCGCGCGACGGTTTCCAGCGTCACCAGTTTTGCCGCAGCCCCGGCCCCGACAACAATCCCGACGGCGACCATGGCATTCAGATAAGTCGGCGTGGCGTTGTCAGTAATGCCCAGCGCCACCGGCACCCACAGCACCAGCAGGAAACGCAGCGTAACGCCGGCCCCCCAGAACATGCTGGTGCCCATCAGCGAGAAGCGTGTTTCACCGTTACGCCACAGTACGCGGCAGGCGTTGAAGAAGCTGCCGGTCATGGGCCCGAAGCGCCAGGATTGCCCCGGACGCGCCACGGCCAGTTTGGGGATAAACAGGTTGGCGATCACCGCGCCACCGTACATCAGGGCGCAGATGCCAAGCGCGGCGAGCACATGCCAGTCTGCCAGTACGCCACCCGCCACCGAACCCAGCAGAATAGCCGCAATGGTGGAGGACTCCATCAGGCCGTTGGCCTTCACCAGCTTATCACCGGTGGTGAGCTCACCCAGAATACCGTACTTCGCCGGGGAGTAGGCTGCCGCACCAATGCCCACCAGTGTGTAGCCGACAAACGGGTTGATACCAAAGCAGATACTTGCCGCGCCCAGAAGCTTAAGGCTGTTGGCAAACATCATGACACGACCTTTCGGGAAGCTGTCCGCCACCTGGCCGACAAACGGCGCAAATACGATGTAAGCACCCACAAACACCATCTGTAGGATCGGCTGGCTCCAGTCGGGATAAAACTCAGCTTTCAGCAACGCCAGCGTGGCAAACAGCAACGCGTTATCGCCGAACGCGGAAAGAAACTGGGCGGCGATAACCGCCATCATGCCTTTCGACCAGATTGAAGTGTTAGTGTGCACTGACTCACGCATTTTGCTGTTCTGCCTCTTCAACCATGCCCTTCAGGGTCACGAAATCGGGTTTACCGCTGCCCAGCACCGGTAACTGTTTGAGGTAACGAATATCGCGGGGGACCGCCAGCTCGGGGATACCGTGTTCGCGTGCATACCTGAGCAGCGCGTCACGCTTCAGTTCACCGTCTGTCGTGAAGAGCACCAGCGCCTCGCCTTTACTGGCATCACTTTTCACCACGGTCGCATGCATTTTCTCAGCTGAGACTGCGGTCGCCAGCGTCTCGACCATTTCAAGAGAGACCATTTCCCCGGCGATTTTGGCGAAGCGTTTTGCGCGTCCCTGGATCTGCACGAAGCCCTGATCGTCGAAGCGCACGATATCGCCCGTGTCGTACCAGCCCGTTTCAACCTCGCCATTGACGTTCTCAGCCGTCGGCGCCTCAAGCACCCCCGGGTTTTCCACACGCAAATAGCCGTTCATGACGTTCGGCCCTTTCAGCTGAAGACGTCCGCCGTCTTCAATACCCGGCACCGCCAGCAGACGCGCGTCCAGCCCCGGCAGAATGCGGCCAACCGTTCCGGGTTTTGCCGCCATCGGAACGTTGATGGAGACCACC
The DNA here is from genome assembly GCF_004136695.1 of Enterobacter cloacae complex sp. 677-3DZ2D5B. Classification (NCBI taxonomy): domain Bacteria; kingdom Pseudomonadati; phylum Pseudomonadota; class Gammaproteobacteria; order Enterobacterales; family Enterobacteriaceae; genus Enterobacter; species Enterobacter cloacae complex sp. 677-3DZ2D5B. The sequence goes on from NZ_QFLS01000006.1 coordinate 26,100, forward strand.
GGCGCGCACTCCGTCACGCCATAGCCTTCCAGAATGCGCAGGCCAAACTTGTCCTGCCAGATTTGGCGCGTGCTGTCCTGGAGTTTTTCTGCCCCCGCCACCACGTAGCGCACGCGGAAGAAATCATACGGGTTGGCGAAGCGCGCGTAGTTTCCGAGGAAGGTGGACGTCCCGAACAGCACCGTGCAGTTACGGTCATAAACCAGTTCCGGCACAATGCGGTAGTGCAGCGGGCTTGGGTAGAGGAACACCTCGGCACCGGTCAGCAGCGGCGTAAAGAGCCCCACGGTCAGACCAAAAGAGTGGAACAGCGGCAGCGCCGACATAAAGCGATCGTTGGCGGTAAAGTCAGCAATGGTTTTAATCTGTTCGACGTTCGCCAGAATGCTTTTGTGACTGTGAACCACACCTTTCGGGTTGCCTTCAGAGCCGGAGGTAAAGAGGATAATGGCATCATCCTCCGGCTGCTGCTTAACCTGCGCCAGACGCGGCATCAGCAGGTGCGCGAAAATCCACAGCTTGTCGGCGGTCGTGACGTCTGCTTTCAGATCTTCCAGGAACACCCAGCGCACCTGCGTCAGCTGTTCCGGCAGGTGCCACAGCTTGCCTTTATCCAGGAACTGGCGGGAGGTAAAGACGGTGTTGATTTGCGCCGCGGTAATCGCGCTGGAGAGCCCTTTCACGCCCGCCGTGTAGTTCATCATCGCCGGAATGCGGCCCCGGGAGACGGCACCAAAGATCACCGCCGCGCTGATACCCGCGTTTGGCAGCATCAGGCCGATCTTTTCACCCTGTTTGCTGTATTTTTCCAGGATACGCCCGACAAACAGCGTTTTGGTCAACAGCTTACGGTAGGTATCCGGCGTAAAGTTGATGTCTTCGATGCAGTTTTTCTTCGCACCGTAGCGATACTGGGCTGACAGCAACGATTCATACAGCGTCTCGCGCGGGCGAACGGCCATGCGCGCTTCCATCATAATCTGGTGCAGCATTTCCCCGGCGATTTTACGGCGGTCGCGCGCACGCGGCGCCTCGGGCATCGGCAGTGACGTCGGCGGTAATATATGCAGCGTAATTTTCGGGAACAGACGCTGCTTCACCAGCCCTTTCAGACGGCTGAAAAAGGTCAGCTCAGCCCCGTCGATGCGTAGCGGCACGACGGTGGCCTGAGACTTCGCCGCGACAAAACCGGCCCCATCGTAAATTTTCATCAGGGAGCCCGTCACTGAAATCCGCCCTTCCGGGAAGATAACCACCGGACGCCCCTGCCCAATCAGACGCACCAGATGTTTAATCATCATCGGTTTGGTTGGATCGAGCGGGACAAAATCAATCAGCGGTTTGAGCCAGCGCATGTACCATTTTTCACTGATGGAGCTGTACACCGCGAAGACGGGCCGCACGGGCAAAAACAGCGCCAGCAATACGCCATCAAGAAAAGAGACGTGATTCGGTGTGATAAGAACACGCTCGCCATAGAGTGCCTGCGTATCGCCAGTCACGCGGATGCGAAACAGGACACGAAACAGTGTGCGGAAGAACCCAAAAAGCATTTCAACTCCCTTTGCCAGCCAGTGTGAAAGGTATAAATGGTGGCAGATTACACGAGAAGTAGTGAGGGAGCGATAGCAAAAACAGAGGCGAAAAAAAACCTGCGCATCCGCGCAGGTTGGTGCAAGAGAAGAGTACGAAAACGTACCAGGAATTCTCACCAATCAATACCTCTGGGATCTTGATTGTGGCCTCCGGCGACAGGCTTCGCCAGCGGGAAAACGCAAGGGAATGAGCCGAAGTGCAACCAGGTGTGAATATTCTCTTTTGCTGTTACAGGTTGAACTTACAGGCAAAAAAAAACCTGCGTAAAACGCAGGTTGGTGTAAATCGTGTTAATCAACCGAAGTTGATTCCACCTATCAATACCTCTGGGATCTCGACTCTAGCAATTCATAACGCATCGTTGCTAACGGACAATCGCAACAGCCTGAGGCAAAGTGTAACTAAAGGTTCAGATTACCATTATTCAGACATGACTGGCCGTGTAACGATTACACCGCGAGGGATGTTCTGCTTCACGTTTGCAGAGGACGCTCACCCGCTCCCCTTGAATGCGCGCCGCTTTTCCGCAACACTAGTTAGTGTGTAAACGCTTACCCCTATAAGAAGGTATTGAATGGCGACAATTAAGGATGTGGCTCGTCTGGCCGGTGTTTCCGTCGCGACCGTCTCCCGCGTAATCAACAACTCTCCTAAAGCGAGTGATGCATCGCGCCAGGCCGTGCAGGACGCCATGGAAAACCTGAATTATCACCCTAACGCCAACGCGCGCGCCCTTGCCCAGCAGTCGACAGAAACCATCGGGCTGGTGGTCGGGGATGTATCCGATCCGTTTTTCGGTGCGATGGTCAAAGCCGTAGAACAAGTCTCTTATCACACCGGAAATTTCCTGCTGATTGGTAATGGCTACCACAATGAACAGAAAGAGCGCCAGGCCATTGAGCAGCTGATCCGTCATCGCTGTGCGGCACTGGTGGTCCATGCCAAAATGATCCCCGACGCCGAGCTGATCCATCTGATGAAACAGATGCCGGGGATGGTGATTATCAACCGTATTATTCCCGATTTTGAAACCCGCTGCGTGGCGCTCGACGACCGTTACGGCGCATGGCTCGCAACCCGTCACCTGATCCAGCAGGGCCATACCCGAATTGGTTATCTGTGTTCCAACCACCCAATTTCCGATGCGGAAGATCGCCTTCAGGGCTATTACGACGCGCTGCGCGAAGCCGGTCTGCCCTGCAACGATCGTCTTGTGGCGTACGGAGAACCGGATGAGAGCGGCGGCGAGCAGGCGATGACCGAGCTGCTGGGACGCGGGCGGAATTTCACCGCCGTGGCCAGCTATAACGACTCCATGGCCGCCGGCGCAATGGGCGTGCTGAATGATAACGGGATTGACGTCCCGGCAGAAATTTCGCTGATTGGCTTTGATGATGTGCTGGTGTCGCGCTACGTGCGCCCTCGCCTGACCACCGTGCGTTACCCGATTGTAACCATGGCAACGCAGGCGGCAGAACTGGCGTTAGCGCTGGCCGAGCATCGCCCGCCACCGGAAATTACCCACCTGTTCAGCCCAACCTTAGTGCGCCGTCACTCGGTGGTATCGCCCGCGGAAGCCGTGAGCGAACAGCGATAGAGATGGACGGTTTTATCCGGGTATTCCAGCGCATCGCCGATGTAGTGCCAGCCGTAACGTTCGTAGAAGTCGCGGCAGGCAGACCAGAGATGAAGCTCGTGATACCCGGCGCGTCGCGCGTAGCCGATAACATGCTGCTGAAGTTTTCCCGCCAGCCCGTTTCCCCGGGCGGCTTCATCGACATACAGCGCAGCCAGCCAGGGGTGGAGATCCTGTCGGGAAATTAAATCGCAACGCCACAGCCCAACGGTGCCCAGCAGCTGGTCATCCTCAACGGCAATAAAGGTGAGCGGTAACTCGCCCGGCGTCAGGCTGTGCTCGACAATGCTCTGGAAAAAGGCACGCGGCATACCTTCACCAAACGCGTACCAGATCCAGTCGATCACCTGCTGTGTAAACTGCGGCGCAGCGTGAAGCGGCAGTATATTCACACCAGCTTCCCCTGGAAAAGAGGGACCGATTCGAAGAGATAGCCGTCGAAATCGGGTGCGTCTTCGTCTGACAGCTCAAGCAGGCTCTTTTTGACGTTTTCAAGATGCTGGAACATCGCCTGCCACGCCCCCATCACGTCGCGGCGGCGGAGCGCAGCGAGAATGGTTTGCCTGTCGCCGAGCCATTTCAGCCGCCATGCGCGGCTGGCGATGTGGCCGTTGAATTGCTGCCACAGTGGGCTGCTGTCCATGTGATGCCAGACGCTTTCAACGGTCGCCAGCAGCATCTGGTTTTGTGTGGCCCCCGCCAGTACCAGGTGGAACATTTTGTTGTTGTCCTGGCTGCGATCGTCGGCGGCAATCGCCCGTTGCTCCTGCTCGATGATGCGGCGCAGGTTGTCGATATCCGCCCGCGTCGCCATTTTTGCGGCAAAGGCGGCAATGTTGCTTTCAAGCAGCTGACGCGCCTGGAGAATTTCAAACGGCCCCACGTCACTGTTCAGAAAACGCTCTTCCTCGTTTTCATGCTCCTCCGGAATGCGCATCACGTACACGCCAGACCCCTGGCGAATATCCACCGTCCCCTGAAGCTCAAGCATCAGCAGCGCCTCGCGCACAATAGTGCGGCTCACGCCATACGTCTCGGCGATGTTGCGCTCCGGCGGCAGACGCGATCCCACGGGATAATGCCCCTGGATAATCTGCGCCCGTAAATCCTCGCCAATCTCCTGGTACTGTTTTTTTTCCGGCAGGATGACAGCCTTATCCACGTTTTCACCTGTGTTTTTCAGTTAATGCGCGGGCCGGACGTCCTCCCGGCCAGTTTGTGCGCTATTTTACCAGAAGGCTTACTTCCATTCATCGTCTACCCTGAGCGTCAGCACACGCTCATCGCGCAGCTGGCGGAACCAGGACGCTGATTTCTTTGCCCGCCGTGCGCGTTGATTTTCAAGGTCGATCTCAATCAGCCCGTAGCGGTTTTTAAACGCGTTCATCGGCGAGACATTGTCGGTGAAGGCCCACAGCATATAACCGTGACAGTTTGCCCCCGCCTCCCGCGCCAGCAGCGTGTAGTAGAGATGTTCGCTGATAAACGCGATGCGGTACGCGTCATCGATAATGCCGTCGCGATTGCGAAACTGCGCTTCGTTCTCCACACCCATCCCGCTTTCCGCTACAAACCAGTCAATGTTGCGATAGTCGTTTTTAATCCGCATCGCCATGTCGTAAATAATGCGCGGGAAGATCTCCCAGCCGCGGGAGGTGTTCATCCTCCGCCCCGGCAGCTCGAACGGCTCGTAGTAATACGCCGGGTGGAACGGCGTCTCCGGGTGCCAGGCGCGGGACGGGGCTTTGACGCGATGCGGGTAATAGAGGTTAATGCCCAGCTCGTCGACGGTGTTGTCGGCAATCAGCGCCAGCTCGTCAGCCGTGTAGTCCCACTGCACCTGATGCTGCGCCAGCAGGGTAAAGAGCGCCTGCGGATAGCGCCCGTGCACCAGTGGGTCGAGAAAGACGCGGTTGTAGAACAGATCGTACATCTCTGCCGCTCGCACGTCATGCGGTGCGCGCGAGCGTGGATAGGTCACTTCCGGGTTAAGAATACAACCCACTGAGCCGTCATACCCTTTCTCGCGAAACAGCTTCACCACTTTCGCCGTCGCCAGCACTTTATGGTGGTTCCACTGCATCCAGGTGCTGGTGTTCTGCTCATAGGGCCAGCGCAGTGCGTCAAGGTAGACGCGCGTCTGGACCACAATCGGCTCGTTGAAGGTAAACCAGCGGGTGACTTTGCCGTGAAAGCGCTCAAACACTTTTTCCGCATAGCGAACGAACAGCTCGACGACGTGCTTCGACGCCCAGCCGCCGTAGGTTTCCAGCAGCACGCCCGGCAATTCGTAGTGTTCCAGGCAGATCATCGGCTCAATGCCCTGACGGTGCATTTCATCGAACAGCGCGTCGTAATAGGCGGCGTACTCTTCATCTACGGTGGCGTTTTCATAGTCGGTCAAAAAGCGCGACCAGTTGATCGAGGTGCGATAGTGCGTCAGGCCCGCCTGCTTCATCAGCGCCACGTCTTCACGGAAGCGATTAATAAAGTCGGTTGCCACCGCCGGGCCATAGCCGTTGTGCCAGACGTGACGATCGTTCTTGTACCAGAGATCGATCCACGAATCCTGCCCCGGCTTTTTGCCGCTCCAGCCCTCGGTCTGCCAGGCCGATGCCGCCGCGCCCAGCATAAAATCCTGCGGTATAGTTATCTGTTTTATGCTCATCCGGTCCTCATGCGTTATCGGTGGCTTGTTGCAGCGCGGCCTGCTCTGCGCGGCGTGAGGCAATTTTCACAAACGGCAGATAGATAATCACCGCGGTCACGATGCAGATAAACTGGGTGATCACCGCCCCCATGGAGCCCGCGGTTGACAGCCAGGCGTTGATCAGCGGCGGCGTGGTCCAGGGCACCATCACCACGGCTTTCCCGGCAAATCCGGTCACGGTGGCAAAGTAGCCAATCGAGCCCGTCACCAGCGGCGTGATGATGAACGGGATAGCCAGGATCGGGTTGAGCATGATTGGCATCCCGAAGATCACCGGCTCGTTGATGTTAAAAATACCCGGGCCGATGGAGAGCTTAGCGATCTCCTTCATCTCTTTACGTTTGGTGGCAATCATGACGGCGATCAGCAGGCCGATGGTCAGGCCGGAGCCGCCGATGCTCATATAGACGTCCCAGAACGGCATGGTGATGATGTTTGGCACCTCTTTGCCCTGCTCGAACGCGCTCATGTTAACGGTGATTGCCCCCAGCAACAGCGGCTCGCGGATCGGCTTGATCATCTGGTTGCCGTGAATACCAATCACCCAGAACAGCTGGGCGACAAACATCAGCAGCAGGATCCCCGGCAGGCTTTGCACCACGCGCTCCAGCGGCTGTTGCACCACCTGGTAAACCGCGTCGTAGAGATACATGCCGGTAATCTGATGAAACACGAAGCCAAAGGTGGCGATGGCGGTGGTGGTGATAATGGCCGGGATCAGCGCAGAGAACGACGCGGCGACGTTCGGCGGCACCGTGTCCGGCATCCTGATTTTCAGCCCCTTGCGGTTTTCCAGCCAGCAGTAAATCTCCACTGACAGGATAGCGATAAACATGCCGAGGAACAGGCTGCGGGTATCGGAGAACTGGCGCAGCAGCACGTCTTTCACCACGTGCATCTCGCCGTCCACCAGCATTTCCACCGTGGTTGGCGTCACGCAGATAAAGCAGATCACCGCCAGCAGGCCGGGGAACAGGGACTTAATGCCGTTAATACGCCCCAGCTCAATGCCGATTAAAAACACCGCACCGATGTTGAGAAAGTTAAGCGTGGCATAGTTGAGCGCGCTGGTGATCGGCTTTAACGCCGCAAGAAACGACAGCGACTGAAAGCTCGCCAGGCCGTTTTTCGGATCCAGCACCATATTGGAGATCAGTACCGAGAACGCCCCCACAATGATGACCGGCATTAAGGTAATAAACGCAGACTTGATCGCCTGGATATAGCGATAGCTGTTGAAGGTGGTGGCAAAACTGCCCAGAGCGTCGATCAGTTTTTCCTGAAATGCCATAGGGTAATACCTCAGTAAAAGGGCTTTTATTGAATAAGATGGACAGCCGGATACTATTGGTATGCCAAAAATAGCGCCCACAGGCGCTTTGTTCTGTGATTAAGCTCTCAATGAGGTAAGAGGTATTCCAGATTGCGATTTATCACCATTTTGGCATGCCAATGACAGGCATTTATCCCGCTGGCGAGGATCGTTACCGAAAAGCGTGATCGTTATGGGGTTTTGCCCTTCCCACGTCGCTTATGCGCCGGATGGTCTGTGTTAAACTGCAAACCATTACGTGGAAACAGGAATTTCGAATGGCAACAATGCTGGATGTCTCACTGCGTGCGGGCGTGTCGAAGGCCACCGTTTCGCGCGTGCTGAACGGCACAGGTCAGGTTAAAGAGAGCACGCGTCAGCAGGTATTTCGCGCGATGGAGGAGCTGGGCTATCGTCCGAACTTTCTCGCGCGTTCGCTGGCTAACCAGACCAGCAACAGCATTGGTCTTGTCGTCTCGACGTTCGACGGTTTTTACTTTGGTCGTTTGCTACAGCAGGCGTCACGGCAGACCGAAAAGCACGGAAAACAGCTGATTGTTACCGACGGTCACGACGCCCCTGAACAGGAAGAACAGGCGGTGCAGATGCTCGCCGACCGCAAGTGCGACGCCATCGTGCTGTACACGCGATACATGAGCGAAAAGACGATCCTGAAGCTGATCAACAGCGTGCAGACGCCGCTGGTGATCATTAACCGTGAAGTGAGCCAGGCGGCGGATCGCTGCGTCTTCTTTGAACAGCAGGACGCGGCCTTCAAAGCGGTGGATTACCTGATAAGCCAGGGTCATCGGGAGATCGCCTGTATCACCGTCCCGATCCACACCCCAACGGGTAAAGCGCGGCTGATGGGCTACCGTAAGGCGCTGGAGAAGCACGGTATTCGTCTCGACGAGCGGCGGATTAAATACGGCGATGCAGGCATGACGCGGGGTTACGAGCTGTGCAAGGAGCTGATTGCGGAAAAGACATCGTTCAGCGCCCTGTTTGCCTGTAATGATGATATGGCCCTGGGCGCCTCCAAAGCATTACACCAGGCCGGGCTGAAGATCCCGCAGGATATTTCGCTGTTTGGTTTTGACGATGCCCCCAGCGCAAAGTGGCTGGAGCCTGCCCTGTCGTCGGTATATTTGCCGATCGACAACATGATCGTCACGGCAATCGACCAGGCGATCCGGCTGGCAAAAAACCAGCCGGTTGAAGCGATCCCGCCGTTCACCGGCACGCTGGTTTTACGCGATTCGGTGACAACAGGGCCGTGGTTTAATCAGACCAGCTCTAACGCCAGCAGCTCCTGAATGGTCTGGCGACGGCGAATCAGCCGCGCCACGCCGTTATCAAACAGCACTTCCGGCAGCAGCGGGCGGCTATTGTAGTTGGAAGACATAGACGCCCCGTACGCACCGGTATCATGCAGCACCAGATAATCTCCCGGTTTTACCTCTGGCAGCGAACGGGTTTCGACTTTCCCGCCTTCCTGCTGAGTAAAGACGTCACCGGATTCACACAGCGGGCCGGCAACAACGGTCTCGATGCGCGGCGCGTTGACCAGATCGCGGCCATCGGCGGCAAGCGCGGTAATGTGATGATAGCTGCCGTACATGGACGGGCGCATCAGGTCGTTGAAGCCAGCATCAATCAGCACAAAGTGACGGCTTCCCATCTCCTTCACGCTCCGCACCTGCGCCACCAGCACGCCAGCTTCGGCGACCAGGAAACGACCCGGCTCAATCTCCAGCTTCACCGCATGGCCCAGATGGGCAGCGATCCTGTCACGCGCGGCGCTCCACAGGCCGTAATAGTGATCCGTATCGATCGCCTCTTCTCCTTCGCGGTAAGGGATCGAAAGCCCTCCCCCGGCGGAGATCGCCTCCAGATCCTGACCAAAATCGATAACCTGACGCACCATTGCGCCACAGACCTGCTCAAGATGGCCATAATCCACGCCGGACCCGATATGCATGTGAATGCCCACCAGCTTGAGGTTGTAGCGTTGTAAAACCTCCAGCGCCGCAGGCATATCGGCATACCAGATCCCGTGTTTACTGTTTTCGCCCCCGGTGTTGGTTTTCTGACTGTGGCCGTGACCAAAGCCCGGGTTGACGCGCAGCCAGACGCGATGGCCAGGAGAGACCTGCCCAAGCTGTTCCAGCATATCCACCGAACCAGCATTGACCGGGATTTGCAGCTCGTGCACGCGCGCCAGCGTGGCGTCGTCTATCAGGTCAGCGGTGAAGACGATCGCGTCGCTGTCGGCTTTCGGATCAAACCCGGCCGCTAGCGCACGTTCGATCTCACCCAGCGATACGGAGTCAACCTTCACGCCCTGCTCGCGCATCAGGCGCAGAATATGAATATTAGAGCAGGCCTTCTGCGCAAAACGCACCACGTCAAACTGATGCAGCGCGGCGATCTTCTCGCGGACAATCTGCGCATCGTAGACCCACACCGGACAGCCGAATTCGGCAGGCAGGCGCAGCAGGTTATCGGCGTTTAAATCGGTTTCGGTCTGGTTGAGCGGGCGTGGCATGGTCGTCTCCGGAAATCTGTTTTTTATCATTACGCCATAGCCTGAAGAGAATAAAAAATATCGTTTTATCTTGAGTCTATGCAAAAATGATATGGAACACGCTCAGCCATCAGGTGCCCTATGCCCGCCGTTAACCTACGCCATATCGAGATTTTTCATGCGGTGATGACCACCGGCAATCTCACTGAAGCCGCGCACATGCTGCACACCTCGCAGCCGACGGTCAGCCGCGAGCTGGCGCGTTTTGAGAAAGTGCTGGGGCTGAAGCTGTTTGAACGCACCCGCGGCAGGCTGCATCCAACGGTGCAGGGTTTACGTCTGTTTGAGGAGGTTCAGCGCTCCTGGTACGGGCTGGACAGGATCGTGAGCGCGGCAGAGAGCCTGAGGGAGTTCCGCCAGGGCGAACTGTCCATCGTCTGCCTGCCGGTCTTTTCCCAGTCATTCCTGCCGGTACTTTTACAGCCGTTTCTGGCCCGCTATCCGGAGGTCAGCCTGACCATCGTGCCGCAGGAGTCGCCGCTGCTGGAGGAGTGGCTTTCGGCCCAGCGCCACGATCTGGGTCTGACTGAAACCCTCGTCACGCCAGCGGGAACGGAACGCACGGAACTGCTGTCGCTGGATGAGGTCTGCGTGCTGCCTGCCAGCCACCCGCTTGCCCACAAAACCGTGCTGACACCGGCGGATTTTCACGGTGAGAACTATATCAGCCTGTCGCAGACCGACAGCTACCGGCAGCTTCTGGATGGCCTGTTTGCCGAACATCAGGTGAAGCGGCGGATGGTGATGGAAACGCACAGTGCGGCGTCAATTTGCGCGATGGTGCGCGCGGGCGTGGGTATTTCGGTGGTGAACCCGCTCACGGCCATGGACTACGCCAGCAGCGGCGTGGTTCTGCGCCGTTTTAGCGTTTCCGTTCCCTTTACCGTGAGCCTGATCCGCCCGCTGCACCGGCCCGCCTCAGCGCTGGTTGATGCCTTTTGTGAACATCTGATTGCGCACGCGCGTCAGGTGGCGCTTCGCTTACCTGACCTGCAAAAACCTTTATGACAGCATAAACTCCACCGCATCCGCGGCATGGATGGCGGCGGTATCGAAGACCGGTATCGGGCTTCGGTCTGCCGGCACCAGCAGACCGATTTCGGTACAGCCGAAGATGACCCCTTCCGCTCCCTGCTGCGCCAGTTTCTCTATCACGCTGACGTACCAGGCGCGCGAAGCTTCGCTGAAGGTGCCCAGACACAGTTCATCAAAAATAATCTGGTTAATGCGCGCCCGGTCAGCCTCCTCCGGGATCAGGCTTTCAATCCCGAACTGGCTGCTCAGCCGCCCGCGGTAAAAATCCTGTTCCATGGTGTAGCGCGTCCCCAGCAGCGCCACGCGCGTCATGCCGGCGGTACGTATGGCACGCCCGGTGGCATCCGCGATATGTAAGAACGGCAGCGAACAGCGGTCTTCAATGTGCGACGCCACCTTATGCATGGTGTTGGTACACAGCAGAATACCCTGCGCGCCCGCACGCTCCAGCCCGAGCGCGGCGTCCGCCAGTATCTGCCCCGCTTTGTCCCACTCCCCGCTCGACTGGCAGGCTTCTATTTCATGGAAATCCACGCTGTGCAGCAGCAGGCTGGCTGAATGCAGACCGCCCAGACGCTGTTTAACGCCTTCATTAATCAGGCGGTAGTACGGGATCGTTGATTCCCAGCTCATGCCCCCTAACAGACCGATCGTTTTCATCTTTCCTCCTGTGCGTTTCACCCAGTGAAGCAAACTTGTGATCGCCTTTCCAGTTATTTGGCTAAACGTTTCCTTTTCTCGGCGGGTGAGATAAGTTAATTGAAACAATGTTTCATTACATAACAGGGCGAAAATATGTTTATTTTCCATAAAGAGACCACGCTTGAGGATCTGGGCAACGGCGTGACGCGTCGTATTCTGGCGCACGACGGCAGGATGATGGCGGTGGAAGTGAATTTCGAGGAAGGCGCGATTGGCCCGATGCATAACCATCCGCATGAGCAGCTCACCTACGTTCTCTCGGGGGAATTTGAGTTCACCATTGGCGAGGAGAAGCATGTGGTGATGGCGGGCGACACCCTCTATAAAGCGCCGCACGTGATGCACGGCTGCGTTTGCCTGAAACCCGGCACCCTGCTGGATACCTTTACGCCGGTTCGCGAAGATTTCCTGAAATAAAAAAAGGCGCTCAGTTGAGCGCCTTTTTTGATGTTATTCCGTAACCGGCTCAGGAAGTTGTTCCGGCAGCGGGTTGCGGGCGCTCATTGCCTCGCGCAGCAGCACGCTGCCACAGGCGAACAGTCCACCCAGAATACACGCCAGCAGCACGATCAGGGCTTTGCCCGGGCCATCTTTTTTCACCGGCATAGAAGGTGAAAGCTGGTATTTGAACGGCTCCAGGCTCACATCTTCGAAGGAAAGTTTTTGCAGCTGTGCCAGATAGTATTCACGGTTCTGGAAATCGGCGTTCAGCTCAGAAACGTCCTTCAGATTTTTTTCAATCTGCAATTTCTGCGCAATCCCGTCCGCACCGAGGGCGACGGAATAATCCGGATCGTCTTTCACCGCCTGTCCATTGCTGTAGACCGGCTTTTTGATCCCTGCCGCGTTCGCCACTTCCAGCGAGTAGTTCAGGCGTTGCAGGTTGGTATTATGGATATTTGTCAGACGGACCCGATCCAGCTCCAGCTGCTGCTGAACCGTTTTGGTTCTCAGGATCAGCTGATCGCGAATGTTTTGCATGGTCTCCTGCTCGACGATGCGGGAGATGTACTGAATGTAACCATTCAACACTTTCTGCGCGTCCTCTGCCGTTGGGGCAGTGAAGCTTAACGTCCAGGAGAGGTACGGTGCTTTATCGGCATTTTTTTCCTGCGTGTTATCAACGGCTTTCATCTTTTCGGCAATATTGACCACCGCGCGGTGCAGCTCCAGCGGGTCAACCTGAGCGCCATCGAGCTGAGCCATCACGTAAGGTGAGCTCTTCATGTACTCTTCAAGCAGAGACTGGGACTGAAACTTTTTAACAAACAGATAAAACACATCCGCACGGGTAATTTTCACGTCGACATCAAGCACCTGGAGCGCCACCATCATCTGGCGTAGCGAACTCCACTGCGTCTGTTCCGCGGGCGTAATGACCGCTTTACTGGTCCATTTTTGCGGTATCAGAAAGGCGATTGCCAGGCCGACCAGTGCAAATGCAAAGACAATGGTGATGATGCGTTTTTTTGCTGCCAGCAGGACGTCCAGCAGACCCAGAAGATCTATTTCTTTAGCGCTGACCGCCGGGGGAGCATAGTGAGGAAAGTTGAGATCCGTATGTTTTTTGAAATCCATCGCTGACATAACTGTTCTTCTTTTAAGGATGCAGTGAAATTCTGCCTGACTGGTTCCGGTGTAACAAATCATACAAGAATGTAAGAATTATCTGAATGACGAATTGGTACATCTGTAGACCTGCTATCAGATCTGGTAGTTAGCCACGCTGCGTGACTATTGTTATTCCTGCTCCCCTTTTGCTTCATTATCTCTTCCTCATGGGCCGCGGCGAACGTCCGTGGAAAGTCAAAAATGCCACCTTCCTCACTATATTGAAACAGCGTTTCGACGCTGATCACATTTCCACCATTAAGCGAATGACGCAGAAATAAATCGCAATAATATAAAATAAAACGATGTTTTAGTATCCAAGAACACCGGTTCAGCTCTTTTGAAACCCGAAGCGCTTACACCACGACGAAAGACAAAAAAGCGTTAAAAAACAAACGTAGGTTTTGCCGTTGCCAGACGTTGCACCCTGAATTTCAGCTCCCATGCCGCGCATCGCAGGCCTGGGAAAATGTAACAAAGCAGATTTCGTATTAAACCATTGATTGCCAGGTAGGTATGTATGAATGAAAACAAGCTGCTGGGGCTCGCATGGATATCACCCTATATCATCGGGCTGATACTCTTTACGGCATTCCCCTTCGTCTCATCGTTTTTCCTCAGCTTTACGGATTACGATTTGATGAGTCCGCCGGTGTTTAACGGCATCGAAAACTATCGCTACATGTTTACCGAAGACACGCTCTTCTGGAAATCCATGGGCGTGACCTTTGCCTATGTATTTTTAACCATCCCGCTAAAGCTCGCCTTTGCATTAGGAATTGCCTTTGTCCTGAACTTTAAATTACGCGGCATCGGCTTTTTCCGAACGGCCTACTATATTCCGTCGATCCTCGGCAGCTCCGTCGCCATTGCCGTATTGTGGCGCGCCTTATTTGCCATCGATGGCCTGCTGAACAGCTTTATCGGCGTTTTTGGCTTTGATCCGGTGAACTGGCTGGGCGAGCCGTCGCTGGCGCTGATGTCCGTTACCCTGCTGCGCGTCTGGCAGTTCGGTTCCGCGATGGTCATCTTCCTGGCCGCGCTGCAAAACGTACCGCAGTCCCAGTATGAAGCGGCAATGATCGATGGCGCATCGAAATGGCAGATGTTCATGAAGGTGACCGTGCCACTGATTACGCCGGTGATCTTCTTCAACTTCATCATGCAGACCACGCAGGCGTTCCAGGAATTTACCGGGCCGTACGTGATTACCGGCGGCGGGCCAACCTATTCGACCTATCTGTTCTCGCTCTACATCTACGACACCGCCTTTAAGTATTTCGATATGGGCTATGGCGCGGCGCTGGCGTGGATCCTGTTCCTGGTGGTGGCCGTCTTCGCCGGTATCGCCTTTAAGTCGTCGAAATACTGGGTGTTCTACTCCGCCGATAAAGGAGGCAAAAATGGCTGATATTCAACAACTCTCCACGGCAAGAAGCGTCGCCGAACGCGAAGTGGCCCGCACGCTGCGCAGAGAGAAAATCAACGCCTCCGTTCGCTATGTGATTCTGCTGGTTGTCGGCCTGCTGATGCTTTACCCGCTGGTGTGGATGTTCTCCGCGTCGTTCAAACCGAACCACGAGATCTTCACCACATTGAGCCTGTGGCCTGCCCACGCCACCTGGGATGGTTTCGTAAACGGCTGGAAAACCGGCACCGAGTACAACTTCGGCCATTACATGCTGAACACCTTTAAGTATGTGATCCCGAAAGTGATCCTGACCATTATCTCCTCCACCATCGTGGCGTACGGCTTTGCCCGCTTCGAGATCCCGTGGAAGAAGTTCTGGTTCGCCACGCTCATTACCACCATGCTGCTGCCCAGCACCGTGCTGCTGATCCCGCAGTACCTGATGTTCCGTGAAATGGGCATGCTAAACAGCTATATGCCGCTGTACCTGCCGCTGGCCTTCGCCACTCAGGGGTTCTTCGTCTTCATGCTGATCCAATTCCTGCGCGGCGTCCCGCGTGACATGGAAGAGGCGGCGCAGATTGACGGCTGTAACTCCATTCAGGTGCTGTGGTACGTGGTAGTGCCGATCCTGAAACCGGCCATTATCTCCGTCGCCCTGTTCCAGTTCATGTGGTCCATGAACGACTTTATCGGGCCGCTGATTTACGTCTACAGCGTGGATAAATACCCCATCGCACTGGCGCTGAAAATGTCCATCGATGTCACCGAAGGCGCGCCGTGGAACGAAATTCTGGCAATGGCGAGCATCTCCATTCTGCCATCCATCATTGTCTTCTTCCTGGCACAGCGCTACTTCGTACAGGGCGTCACCAGCAGCGGAATTAAAGGTTAAGAGGGAAATACCATGGCTGAAGTTATTTTCAACAAGCTGGAAAAGGTCTACTCCAACGGCTTTAAAGCGGTACACGCTATCGATCTTAAAATTGCTGAAGGGGAATTCATGGTGATCGTCGGCCCATCCGGCTGCGCCAAATCCACGACCCTGCGCATGCTGGCGGGGCTCGAAACCATCAGCGGCGGCGAGGTGCGCATTGGCGACAAGATCGTGAACAACCTCGCGCCGAAAGAGCGCGGTATTGCAATGGTGTTCCAGAACTATGCCCTCTATCCGCACATGACGGTGCGCGAGAATCTGGCCTTTGGTCTCAAGCTGAGCAAACTGCCGAAAGATCAGATTGAGTCTCAGGTGAATGAAGCTGCCAAAATTCTTGAACTGGAAGAGCTGCTCGACCGCCTGCCGCGCCAGCTTTCCGGCGGCCAGGCGCAGCGCGTGGCGGTAGGCCGTGCGATTGTGAAAAAACCGGATGTGTTCCTGTTCGATGAGCCGCTTTCAAACCTCGACGCCAAACTGCGCGCTTCGATGCGTATTCGTATTTCCGACCTGCACAAGCAGCTGAAGAAGTCAGGAAAACCGGCGACCACCGTTTACGTGACACACGACCAGACCGAAGCGATGACCATGGGCGACCGCATCTGCGTGATGAAGCTCGGCCATATCATGCAGGTGGATACGCCGGACAACCTCTACCACAGGCCGAGGAACATGTTCGTGGCGGGCTTTATCGGCGCGCCGGAGATGAATATACGCAAAAGCGTGCTGGTCGAAAAAGCGGGCCAGCTGCACATCGCCATTGGCGATGAAACCATGCCGCTGAACGCGGAGAAGCAGGAGAAAGTCGCGGCCTACGCGGGTCAGGAGATTTACTACGGCGTGCGTCCGGAATTTGTGTCGCTCTCTGATGAGCCCTTCCCGAACGGCGGCTGTAGCGGGGAGATGGTGCGCGTTGAGAACATGGGCCACGAATTCTTTGTGTACCTGAAGGTCGCGGACTACGAACTGACCGCCCGAATCCCGTCCGATGAAGCTAAGCCAATGATTGATAAGGGTCTTCATCGTAAGGTGTATTTCACGTTTGAGATGAACAAGTGTCATATTTTTGACGCAAAAACTGAACAGAACCTCTCTCTCTGATGGAGTGATAAAAATGAAAAAAGTGCTTTTAAGCGCAGCAATCTCCGCGACCCTGGGTCTTACCGCTTTGCCATCGATGGCGCAGAATGTGGATTTACGGATGTCCTGGTGGGGCGGCAACGGCCGTCACCAGGTCACCCTGAAAGCGCTGGAAGAGTTCCATAAGCAGAACCCGGACATCAACGTGAAAGCGGAATACACCGGCTGGGATGGTCACCTCTCCCGTCTGACCACCCAGATTGCGGGCGGCACCGAGCCGGACGTAATGCAGACGAACTGGAACTGGCTGCCGATCTTCTCGAAAACCGGTGACGGCTTCTACGATCTGAACAAGATGAAGGACGTGATTGACCTGTCGCAGTTCGATCCCAAAGAGCTGCAAACCACCACCGTGGACGGCAAGCTGAACGGCATTCCGATCTCGGTGACGGCGCGCGTGTTCTACTTCAATGACGAAACCTGGAAAAAAGCGGGTATTGCGTACCCGAAAACCTGGGACGAGCTGATGGCGGCCGGTAAAACCTTCGAGAGCAAGCTCGGCAAGCAATACTATCCGGTGATCCTGGAGCATCAGGATACGCTGGCGCTGCTGAATTCGTACATGATCCAGAAGTACAACATTCCTGCGGTGGATGAGAAAACCAAAAAGTTCAGCTACACAAAGGAACAGTGGGTAGAGTTTTTCCAGACCTACAAAAAGCTGATCGACAGCCACGTCATGCCGGACACCAAATACTATGCCTCTTTCGGTAAGAGCAACATGTATGAGATGAAGCCGTGGATCCAGGGTGAATGGGGCGGCACCTACATGTGGAACTCCACCATCAACAAATATTCCGACAACCTGAAGCCACCGGCGAAACTGGAGCTGGGCAACTACCCAATGCTGCCGGGCGCCACCGACGCAGGTCTGTTCTTCAAACCGGCGCAGATGCTGTCGATTGGTAAGACGACCAAAAACCCGGAGGCGGCAGCAAAGCTGATTAACTTCCTGCTCAACAGCAAAGAAGGGGTCGATACGCTGGGTCTTGAGCGTGGCGTACCGCTGAGCAAAGTGGCGGTGCAGTATCTGACCGAAGACGGCACCATTAAAGAGGACGATCCTTCCGTGGCGGGCCTGCGCCTGGCGCAGTCGCTGCCGGCGAAACTCACCGTCTCGCCATACTTTGACGACCCACAGATTGTGGCGCAGTTCGGTACCTCTTTGCAGTATATCGACTACGGGCAGAAAACCGTGGAAGAGACGGCCGCTGACTTCCAGCGTCAGGCGGAGCGTATTTTGAGACGTGCGATGCGGTAAAAACAAAGCCGGGTGGCGCTTCGCTTACCCGGCCTACACGGTATCGTAGGCCCGGTAAGCGAAGCGCCACCGGGCAATGACATTACACGCCGATATTACGTAGTTTCTCCCCTTTCATCAGCTTGCGTTCAATATGCTCCAGGGTCACGCCTTTGGTTTCCGGGATCAGCCAGAACGTCACGCCGATAAACGCCACGTTCAGCACCGTATAGAGCCAGAAGGTGCCTGCCGCGCCAATCGCATCCAGCAGCGTCAGGAAGGTCGCGCCAATGATCATATTCGACACCCAGTTGGTGGTGGTGGAACAGGTGATACCAAAGTCGCGGCATTTCAGCGGCTGAATTTCAGAGCACAGGATCCACACCACCGGTGCGGCGCTCATCGCGTAACCGGCGATGCACATCATGGTCATGCCAACGGAGAGCCAGGAGAGGCCGCTTGACGCCGTGCCGTTATCGAACTGCATCAGGCAGTAACCAAGGATCAAGGTGCCGAGCGCCATTACGCTAAAGCCAATTTTCAGGGCCGGTTTACGTCCAGCCTTATCGACGGTGAACACCGCGATAAAGGTGGCGAACATAAAGGTCAGCCCCACCACCAGCGTGGCGATCATCTGCTGTTCGGTGGTGGTAAAACCAGCCATTTTAAAGATGCGTGGGGCGTAATACATGATGATGTTCATCCCCGTGAACTGCTGCATCGCCTGTAACAGCATGCCGAGGAACACCGCGCGGCGCACGTTGCGGTTCGCCTTAAACAGGGACCAGCCGCCCTGCTTCAGCTTCAGGCTTTCGCGGATTTCGTTCAGCTCTTCACGCGCTTTTTCAGACGTGTCGCGCAGCATGCGCAGCACCTCTTCCGCCTCCACGTGACGCCCTTTTTGCGCCAGCCAGCGCGGGCTGTTCGGCAGGAAAATGACTAACACAATCAGCAGCACCGCAGGCAGCGCCAGCACGCCAAGCATTGCCCGCCAGTTGCCGCTGTAGCTGAAGTACGTATCCGACAGGAACGCCAGCACGATACCGAGCGTCACCATCAGCTGGTACATGCTGATCATCTTCCCGCGCACGTTTTCGCTCGCCATTTCGGAGAGGTAAAGCGGCGCGGTGTAGGACGCGATACCTACCGCCACGCCCAGCAGCACGCGGGAAAGCAGCAACACTTCAACGTTGGTGGCAAACGCCGAACCAAGAGAGCCAGCAACAAACAGGATCGCCCCGACCATCAGGCTGTATTTGCGCCCGAGACGGAACGACAGCCAGCCGTTAAACAGTGCGCCGATGGCCGCACCCAGCATCATGCTGCTCACCACCCACTCTTGCAGGCGGTTGCTTAACGTAAAGTGGTCGGTAATAAAGGGCAGTGCGCCCGCGATAACGCCGATATCCAGACCAAACAGTAAACCGGCTACGGCGGCCGCAACAGAAACAAACTGGTTCATGCGTCGGGTATCGCGCAGCGCAGCGGGCATAATGGTAGAGTCATTTACAGATGTCATAGTTTCCTGCCTCAACAGCGAAATTCGTTAAGTGAAATTACGAGATACCGGAAGAAAGTGTCAGGCCGGAAATGGTGAAGATATGGATTATTTCGCTACGACACACCGATCTGTGATGGACATTACAGTTTCAAATCAGGATGGTTTAACCTTATTTTTGATTAATTAGTTAATATTTAAGCAATAAATGTGTGACACCCGTCATTCATTCCATTTCAGTATGGATTTTTCATCTTTAAGGATATGGATAAAGCCAATTTTGGCGCAAAAAAAACCTCTACCCGAGGGCAGAGGTTCTTTATTCGGGCTGACTTAACGTGCCAGCCAGCCGCCGTCTACGGCAACGGTGTAGCCGTTAATGTAGTCCGAAGCCGGGGACGCCAGGAATACAACCGGGCCCATCAGATCGCTCGGCAGACCCCAGCGACCCGCTGGAATACGCTCCAGGATTGCCGCGCTGCGCTCTTCATCCGCACGCAGCTGCTGGGTATTGTTGGTGGCCATGTAGCCCGGCGCAATCGCGTTGACGTTGATGTTGTGCTGCGCCCACTCGTTCGCCAGCAGACGGGTCACGCCCATCACGGCACTCTTCGATGCGGTGTAAGACGGCACGCGGATGCCGCCCTGGAAAGAGAGCATGGAGGCAATATTAATGATCTTGCCACCTTTCCCCTGAGCAATGAAGTGCTTCGCAGCCGCCTGGGACATAAAGAACACGCTCTTGATGTTCAGATTCATCACGTCGTCCCAGTCCGTTTCGCTGAAGTTAATCGCGTCTTCACGACGGATCAGGCCGGCGTTGTTGACCAGAATATCGATATGCCCAAACTCCGCCACCGCGCGATCCAGCAGCTCAGGGATCGCATCGATTTTGCGCAGGTCCGCGGTCAGGCTCAGGAAACGGCGGCCCAGCGCGGTGACGCGCTCGATGGTTTCCGTTGGCTCAACGATGTTAATCCCGACGATATCGCAGCCCGCTTCCGCCAGACCTAACGCCATACCCTGCCCCAGCCCGGTGTCACAACCGGAAACCACAGCCACTTTACCTTGCAGAGAAAATGCATCCAGAATCATGTTTGTTCCTTAATCGTTCAGCGCCTGTCAGCAACAGGCAGATGTATGCTTAACTGCCTGCGACTAGCGCAGATCCTTAACAGCGACGTGGTCCATGTCATCAAAGACCTGGTTTTCACCGACCATCCCCCAGATAAAGGTATAGGCTTTCGTCCCCACGCCAGAGTGGATGGACCAGCTAGGCGAAATGACTGCCTGCTCGTTGTGCATAACGATATGGCGCGTCTCCTGCGGCTGTCCCATCATGTGGAACACGCAGGCGTCTTCATCCATGTTGAAATAGAAGTAGACTTCCATGCGGCGCTCGTGGGTATGGCACGGCATGGTGTTCCACAGGTTGCCCGGCGCAAGCTCGGTCAGCCCCATGCTGAGCTGGCAGGTTTCCAGCACATCCGGAACAAAGTATTTGTTGATGGTGCGACGGTTGCTGGTGAGGTTATCGCCAAGGGTCACCGGGGCAACGTCCGCTGGCGTGACTTTTTTGGTTGGGTAAGTCGTATGAGCCGGGGCGCAGTTGTAGTAAAACTTCGCCGGTTTGCTGGCATCACTGCTGGCGAACACCACCTCTTTTGCGCCTTTGCCGACGTACAGCGCGTCGCGGTGACCAATTTCGTAGCACTGGCCATCGACGGTAATGGTGCCCGGCCCGCCGATGTTAATCACGCCCAGTTCACGGCGTTCGAGGAAGTAGCTCACGCCCAGCTGTTTGCCCACTTCACCGCTCACGGAGACGGTTTTCGCCACCGGCATAATCCCGCCCACAATAATGCGGTCAATATGGCTGTAGACCATGGTGTACTTGTCGGCTTCGAACACTTGCTCAACTAAAAACTCACTGCGCAGCCCCTGAGTATCCAGCATTTTAGCGTGCGCACTGTGGATGCTTTGTCTGACGTCCACGTAAACCTCCAGAATTGATCGTGCCCGAAGGCAAAGATAAATAACGAAACAACGTTCCGTTTTAGTGATGAACACATATTATCCCCTGACAACGGGGTTTTCAATTGCATTTAAAACAACGTTTCATTTTTCCTGCCTGTTTATGCCAGAAATGGTGTTTCGATCACGATAAATCTTTAAGACCCTCAATCTGGTTAATGAAAATGAGAAAGTGCGCTGTCAGTCACACACAATGAAACAGCGTTTTGATAATTTATCACCTAGTTTTCAACCTACATTACGCGTTCAAAGGAGTGCATTATGGCTAAAGGTATGCGGGTCAAGCTGAACTATGAGGTCAGCCGCGATCCGGATACAGGCGTGGAAGTCACCCGCCTGACCCCACCGGAAGTAACCTGTCATCGCAACTACTTTTACCAGAAGTGCTTCTTTAACGATGGCAGCCACCTGCTGTTCGCCGGGGAGTTCGACGGTCACTGGAACTATTACCTGTTGGATCTGAAAAACGCCGAAGCGGTACAGTTGACCGAAGGCGCGGGCGATAATACCTTTGGCGGGTTCCTCTCTCCGGACGATAAATCCCTCTACTATGTGAAGAACGATCGCACCCTGCTGGAGGTGGATTTACAGACGCTGGCAGAGCGCGAAGTGTACCGCGTTCCGGAAGAGTGGGTCGGCTACGGCACCTGGGTCGCGAACAGCGACTGCACCAAACTGGTGGGTATTGAGATTGCCAGACGTGACTGGACGCCACTCAACGACTGGAAAATTTTCCACGACTTCTTCCACAAAGGGCCGCACTGCCGCCTGCTGCGCGTTGATCTGAAAACGGGTGAAAGCACCACCATTCATGACGAGAAGATCTGGCTGGGACATCCGATTTATCGCCCGTTCGATGACAATACCGTGGCCTTCTGTCATGAAGGGCCGCACGACCTGGTCGACGCCCGCATGTGGCTGGTCAACGAAGATGGCAGCAACGTGCGGAAAGTGAAAACGCACGCGGAAGGTGAAAGCTGTACACATGAATTTTGGGTGCCGGACGGGTCCGCGCTGATCTACGTCTCTTATCTGAAAGGTCAGCAAGGGCGTACCATCTCCCGCTTCAACCCGGACACCGGCGTGAATGAAGCGGTAATGAACATGCCCGCCTGTTCGCATCTGATGAGCAACGTTGACGGCAGCATGCTGGTTGGCGACGGTTCCGGTACGCCTGTTGACGTGAAAGACACCGGCGGCTACACCATTGATAACGATCCTTATCTGTATGCCTTTGACGTGGCGAAGAAAGCTTATTACCGCATCGCCCGTCATGACACCTCATGGGCTACGGTGGCGAACAGCCGCCAGGTAACCCACCCGCATCCGTCCTTCACGCCGGACGAAAAAGCGGTGCTGTACAGTTCCGATAAAGACGGCAAACCGGCCCTCTATATCGCGAAACTCCCCGAGCAACCTGAAATGTTGCATGCCTGAATGAGTTAGTGTTTCTGTAACTGGCCTTGCCCTCCGATTCGGAGGGCTTTTTTTTGGGTGATTGCGCGGCGCTTTTTGCCGGGTGGCGCTTCGCTTACCCGGCCTACGAAAAAATGGATTGGAAAGAATGTGTAGGCCGGGTAAGCGTTAGCGCCACCCGGCGGTTTTTAGCGAAGGAACTGAATTATCAGAAGGAGTACGCCACACCTAAACGGAAACGGGTCTGGCGTTCGTCCGTGTCTTTAACCCCCACGTTCCCCACCTCCACATACGGTGCCCAGTTTTTATCCCATTTGTAGGCCAGCTTGGCGTTATATTCGTTGGAATAATCTTTATTATTATTTCGGGCCACGCCTTCAGAACTTTTCGCGTAAACATAGTTCAGCTCGGTACGCCAGTCACCTAATACCCAACCGACCCACGCATCGCCACGGTTAACTTTATCATCGTCCTTATTTGAGCTTGACGGGTAGCGAGTATATTCGTAACGGTAACGCGCAGCCACGTAGAAGCCATTATCGAAGCTATATTGCACATGCAGATTCGGTTTATAAATGGTGCGACTGTCTGTGCTTTCAATCGTAAACGCAGGGGTCAGGGCGATATTGTCTGTCGCTTTCCAGCGCCAGCTAATCTGATCTTCGTGACCGTTCCCCACTACATCCGCGAATGGCTGATCTGCCTTGTCCCCGCCTGATTTCCACTTCGCCTCGACTGAAAAACCAAAGCCATTATCAAAGCGGTGCGAGACGGCAACACGGTCGGCATTCGAGCCGCTGTCAATATATTCGTGACGCAGATCGACGGTAACGGCGCTAGCCGCAAAAGAGGCACTAATAAGGGAAGCAAGGAGCAGAGATTTCTTAAACATGAAAAAACCCTCAATTAAAATAACGTTTCGTTTTTATGAAACTTGAGTTTATTTTTTATGCACCGTTATTTTAGTGACAAGGATCGAAATTATTTGTTTCATTTTTTTTGGCAAAGATCGACGTGAACCCCATCAACAAAAAAAGGGCATTAACCGTAAATTTCAGGGTGGAGATCACATTAAGCACTTCACAAAGCAAATAATTAACCGCGCAATAATTATTGCGGGCTTCAGAAATAACGCAGAAGTGTTAAAAAAGGATTCTGGGGACACAAAAAAACCTCCCGTGGGAGGTTTTCTGTGCACAGAGAGGGGAAACTACCGTTCGATAGCCAGGGCCACCCCCTGCCCTCCGCCAATACAGAGCGTTGCGATCCCTTTTCGGGCGTTACGCTTTTTCATTTCGTGGACCAGCGACACCAGAATGCGGCAGCCGGAGGCGCCAATGGGATGACCCAGCGCAATTGCACCGCCGTTGACGTTGACCCGCAGCGGATCCCATTCCAGCATTTTCCCGACCGAGATCGCCTGTGCAGCAAAGGCTTCGTTGACCTCAATCAGATCCACATCGCTCAGCTCCCAGCCCGCCCGCTCCAGGCAACGGCGCGTGGCATAGACCGGGGCGATCCCCATTAACGCAGGATCAACACCCACGCTGGCAAACGCTTTGATGCGCGCCAGCACCGGCAGCGCCAGCTCCTGGGCTTTGCTTTCACTCATCATCATCACCGCCGCCGCACCGTCGTTAATGGATGAGGCGTTGCCTGCCGTTACAGAACCGAGCGTTTCAAAGGCCGGATCGAGTTTTGCCAGCCCTTCTGCGCTGGCATCGGTGCGCGGCTGCTCGTCGGTATCGACGATGAGCGCTTCGCCGTTCTGGCGCTGGGTACTGACCGGGACAATTTCATCGCGAAAACGCCCGGAGTCGATCGCTGCACGCGCTTT
The DNA here is from genome assembly GCF_004136695.1 of Enterobacter cloacae complex sp. 677-3DZ2D5B. Classification (NCBI taxonomy): domain Bacteria; kingdom Pseudomonadati; phylum Pseudomonadota; class Gammaproteobacteria; order Enterobacterales; family Enterobacteriaceae; genus Enterobacter; species Enterobacter cloacae complex sp. 677-3DZ2D5B. The sequence goes on from NZ_QFLS01000006.1 coordinate 50,799, forward strand.
TTGTTGTGAGCTGAGGGCATATGCATCCTGAAGCTCGCGGCTGATACCGTATTCCCGCGCCAGGTTTTCCGCCGTTACGCCCATATGGTAGTCGTTGAAGGCGTCCCACAGCCCGTCGTGAACCAGACTGTCAAGCAGCTGACTGTTCCCGAGCTGCGCGCCGGTCCGGCTGTCGGTCAGGACGTGCGGGGCGCGGCTCATATTCTCCTGCCCGCCAGCAATAACCACGTCCGCTTCACCGCACTGGATGGCCTGCGTCGCAAGATGGAGCGCTTTCAAACCTGAACCACAGACGTCGTTGATGGTAATTGCCGAAACGGTATTGGGCAGGCCGCCCTTCAGCGCTGCCTGGCGCGCAGGGTTTTGTCCCGCGCCAGCGGTCAGCACCTGGCCAAGGATCACCTCATCAATTTCATGTGCGGCAATCCCGCTGCGTTCCACCAGCGCTCTTACCACCACGCTGCCGAGATCAACCGCAGAGTGACGCGCAAGCGCTCCCTGAAAACAGCCGATAGCCGTACGTAACGCACCCACTATAACGACATCTTTCATCACGACCTCTGTGCAAAATGACATGACGATAGTAGAGGATTGTTATCAACAATTGACGCAAATGTTTAAAATTAGTGAGTTTAGTCACAGGATTATCGTGCGTCCTGCAAGTACTGGCGCAGCCAGCTTCCGGCGACGCCGGGCGGGGTTCGTTTGTTCCATACCAGATCGATGGCAATCGACCTCGGCCAGCCCGGCACGTTCAGCTGCACCAGCGATTTCGACGCGGCAAATTCGTCGACCAGCGCGCAGGGTAACGCGCACCAGCCAAAGCCCTGTACCGCCATACTCAGCAGTAACAGGTAATTCGGCGCAGACCAGACCGGCCCGCGCGCAAGGGGCGCTTCCCGTTCAAGATAGGTACTCAGCCGCAGCTCGCGCCAGCCATGCAGCTCGTCCGCCTGCGTCTCATGTTGCCCTGCCAGAGGATGTCCGGCAGAAACGTAAATAGCCATCCTTGTCTGCATAGGCAGACGGGTCGCGCCAATATCGGTCGGGTAGCTGTCGCGCGCTTCCGTCAGGCCAATTTGCGCCCGCTCCTTTTGCAGCAGATCGATCACGTCCTCCTCTTCCCCAATCAGGCACTCAAATTCCGTGTGCGGAAAACGCTGGTCGAACTGGCTCATCATCTGTTCCAGCACGGCCGGGTTAAGCGTATCGGAGAGAACAAAGGTAAAACGCGCCTCCGTTTGCGCCGTTAAGGATACGGCCAGCTCATCCAGGCGCGCGCTGGCGGCGAGTATCGACTGGACATAGCCCAGCACCTGTTCACCCTGGGCGGTCAACACCGGGTGACGCGCCGAGCGATCGAACAGCTCAAAGCCAAGGTCAGCTTCAAGGTTGGCGATGGAGGTGCTGATGGTGGACTGGCTTTTACGCAGCCGCCGTGCCGCAGCAGAAAACGAACCTGCGGCGACAGTTTCAACAAACGCGGTCAGTGCTTCGGGAGAATAACGCATGATGTATCTACTTTATCGATGGATACCATCTTTTATATATCACCTTAAACGATAAGAATAGACCGCATCAACGCCCATACTGGCGTCAATATGAGGTAAATATGCAACATCAGGATGCACTCCAACGTAAATTGCCGGAGCGGATCTTCCATGCCGTCTGTTTTGAAGGCATTGCTACGGCGATCCTCGCCCCGACGGCCGCGTGGCTAATGCAGCGCTCGGTGGTTGAAATGGGGGGTCTCACCATAATTCTGGCGACCACGGCAATGCTCTGGAACATTATCTATAACTTTGGCTTCGACCGTTTCTGGCCCGTCCAGCGGGTGAAGCGCACGGCGAAAGTGCGCGCCCTGCATGCGCTGGGTTTTGAATGCGGTTTTATTGTGATTGGCGTAACCATCGTTGCCGCCGTGCTGGGCGTGACGCTGCTCCAGGCCTTTACGCTGGAAATTGGTTTCTTCCTGTTCTTCCTGCCGTACACCATGCTCTACAACTGGGCGTACGACACCCTGCGGGAGAAAATCATCAAGCGCCGCCAGCAACGCCGCGCCCTGGCAAGCGAATAACCTTCCGGCCGGAGACCTGATCCGGCCCACCCCTGCGAAGCAACGGCGACCTCAACGCATAATTATGGTAAATTGCACTCCTTTTTGTTCGTTTTATAGTTGATACGTTGCTCTAATGTCGAAAATTTGGTCAAAAGAAGAGACTCTCTGGAGTTTCGCCCTCTACGGCACTGCCGTGGGCGCAGGAACCCTGTTCTTGCCCATTCAGCTCGGCTCTGCTGGCGCGATTGTCCTGCTGATCACCGCCCTTGTGGCGTATCCCTTAACCTATTGGCCGCATAAAGCGCTGGCGCAATTTATTCTGTCGTCGAAGACGAAAGGCAACGAAGGGATCACCGGTGCCGTTTCCCATTACTACGGCAAAAAGATCGGCAACCTGATCACCACGCTCTATTTTGTGGCTTTCTTTGTGGTGGTTCTGATTTATGCGGTGGCGATAACTAACTCACTCACTGAACAGCTGGCGAAACGGATGACGGTGGATACCGGCATGCGGATGCTGGTGAGTTTTGGCGTGGTGCTGATTTTGAATCTGATCTTCCTGATGGGGCGGCACATCACCATTAAGGTGATGGGTTTCCTTGTCTTTCCGCTGATCGCCTATTTCCTGTTTGTCTCGCTGTATCTGACGGGCAGCTGGCAGCCGTCGCTTCTGACGAGCCAGATGGCCTTCGACCAGCATACGTTGCACCAGGTGTGGATTTCGATCCCGGTGATGGTTTTCGCTTTTAGCCATACTCCGATCATCTCGACTTTCGCCGTGGACCGTCGCGAGAAATACGGTGAAGAGGCGATGGGTAAATGCAAAAAAATCATGAAAGTGGCGTATCTGATCATCTGCCTCAGCGTGCTGTTCTTTGTGTTCAGCTGCCTGCTTTCGATTCCACCGTCGTATATCGTGGCGGCAAAAGAGGAAGGGGTGACGATCCTGTCCGCGCTGTCGATGATGCCTTCGTCCCCGGCATGGCTGGGTATTTCTGGCATTATCGTGGCGATTATTGCGATGTCGAAATCGTTCCTCGGCACCTATTTTGGCGTGATTGAAGGGGCAACGGAAATTGTGAAATCGTCGCTGAATCAGGTGGGTGTGAAGAAAAGCCGCGCCTTTAACCGCGCGGTTTCTATTCTCGGCGTGTCGCTGATTACCTTTGCGGTCTGCTGCATCAACCCGAACGCCATTTCAATGATTTACGCTATCAGCGGTCCGCTTATCGCCATGATCCTGTTCATCATGCCGACGCTGTCGACGTACCTGATCCCGTCGTTAAAACCGTACCGCTCCATCGGTAACCTGCTGACGCTGATTGTAGGTGTGCTGTGTGTGTCGGTGATGTTTGTCGGTTGAGTATGCTGCCCGGCGCAATGCCGGGCATCAGTTTTACGCCCGAATATCGTCATACTCCCGCGTATTATCAAACTCATGCTTCGCAAACGGACACAGCGGGATAATTTTACGGTTCTCCCCGCGCATCTTCTCTACCACCCTCGCCACCAGCTGCTTACCCACACCCTGCCCTTTCAGGCTTGGATCCACATCGGTGTGCTCAATGATGCTCAGATGCTCGCCGGTCGGGACAAAGACAATCTCCGCTACCTGATTGCCTTCGGCGTCGTTGACGTAAAACTTGTTATGGCCTTCAAGAATTTCCATGGTTCCTCACTTATTTTTGGCGGTACTTCAGCGCACCGCTCGGGCAGGTATCAATTACGCGCACAACCGTTTCTGCATCTACTTCATCCGGCGCGATCCATGGTTTACGCTTCAGGTCGAACAGCGCCGCGCTGCCGCGCACGCAATTGCCCGAGTGTTTGCAGATCCCGGTGTTGAAGTAAACATCAATTTTCTCACCGGTGTAGGCCCGGTACCCCGCCTCCAGTAGCTCCTGATCCATGATATTGCCTCTGTAATTATTGTGGTGACAAAAGAAGCATACCCTCAGCCGATCCGCCTGACCACGTCAAAAACGAGGTTTGGCCACCTTCTTTTCAACACGTTATTTCGCCAGGCACTTAAGATTATTCCGAATACAAAAGCACCCGTTGCGACGATATATTTTTGCGTTGTGTCAACTCTTGTAATAATTCACGCCACGTTCACATTAGGATTATTAGCTAAGCGAACTCCCAACATCCAGATTTATTTCTCCCTAACCAGTGGATTTACCGTCCGTTTTTAAAGTTCGTAACGAAGCGGTATTTCCTGAACACCTGCAAAATTACCGCAAAACAACCCAGACATGAAATTTGACTCTTCTCACATAACGACTAATGTTAATTCCTGAACGACAACTGATACGAATTACTTATCGTATCTCCTGACATAAACGCAACATGAGGGTTGATATATGGCAGAGCAACATCGTGGTGGTTCCGGTAATTTCGCTGAAGACCGTGAAAAGGCATCAGAAGCTGGACGTAAAGGCGGCCAGCACAGCGGCGGTAATTTCAAAAACGATCCGCAACGCGCATCTGAAGCGGGTAAGAAAGGGGGCCAGAACAGTCACGGCGGAGGCCGTAAATCTGATAACTCCTGATCTTATTTAAAGCTCTTATAAATATACCGAGAGCATGCTGCGGGCCCGTCGGCTCGCAGTACCTTCCCTTTATTTCACTGGAGCGAAAATATGAATATGAAAACTGTTGAAGATGTATTTATTCACCTGTTATCCGACACCTACAGCGCTGAGAAGCAGCTGACCCGCGCTCTAAGCAAGTTAGCTCGCGCCGCATCCAGCGAGAAGTTGAGTGCCGCGTTCACGGCCCACCTCGAAGAGACTCAGGGACAAATCGAGCGTATCGATCAGATTATTGAGCAGGAATCCGGCCTCAAACTGAAGCGCATGAAATGCGTTGCGATGGAAGGCTTAATTGAAGAAGCCAACGAAGTTATTGAGAGCACTGAGAAAAATGAAGTGCGTGACGCTGCATTAATTGCCGCAGCACAAAAAGTCGAGCATTACGAGATTGCCAGCTACGGCACCCTGGCCACCCTGGCTGAACAATTAGGCTATAAAAAAGCCGTTAAACTTCTTGCCGAAACGCTGGAAGAAGAAAAAGAAACCGATCTCAAATTAACCGATCTGGCTGTCGGCAATATTAATCAAAAAGCCCAGAAAGGATAAATATTAATTTGATGAGCATCAGCAACAAAAATTAACCAGATAATAAATCACAGGAGTTAATTATGAATCATGTAGAACACTACCATGATTGGCTACGCGATGCCCATGCGATGGAAAAGCAAGCCGAATCCATGCTGGAATCTATGGCCAGCCGTATTGATAATTATCCCGACTTACGTGCACGAATTGAACAACACGTTAATGAGACTAAACACCAAATTACCGTGCTGGAAGAAATTCTCGACCGCAATGATATTTCCCGTTCGGTCATAAAAGATTCCATGAGCAAAATGGCGGCGCTCGGCCAGTCCATTGGCGGCATGTTCCCTTCCGACGAAATTGTTAAAGGCTCCATCAGCGGCTACGTTTTTGAGCAGTTTGAAATTGCCTGCTACACCTCTCTGCTGGCTGCGGCCAAACAAGCGGGCGATACCGCCTCCATTCCTGCCATTGAGTCCATTCTGGAAGAAGAGCGCCAGATGGCTGACTGGCTGCTCCAGCATATTCCACAGACGACGGAACAGTTCCTGCTGCGCTCCGATGCGGACGGTGTTGAAGCGAAAAAATAACGAAAGAGGGAGAAACTATGTTTCGACACGTAAAACAGCTGCAATACACGGTACGCGTAGCCGAACCGAATCCGGGCCTGGCCAATCTTCTGCTTGAGCAGTTTGGCGGGCCACAGGGCGAACTTGCCGCGGCATGTCGTTACTTTACGCAAGGATTGAGCGACGACGATCCCGGTCGTAAAGATATGCTGATGGATATCGCGACCGAGGAATTAAGTCACCTGGAAATCATCGGCACCCTGGTGGGTATGCTGAATAAGGGTGCGAAAGGTGAACTGGCGGAAGGCGTTGAAAATGAAGCGGAATTGTACCGCTCCATGACCGAGAACGGCAACGACAGTCATATCACCTCCCTGCTCTACGGCGGTGGTACTCCACTGACCAACTCCGGGGGCGTACCATGGACGGCGGCGTATGTGGATACTATTGGCGAGCCCACCGCCGATCTGCGCTCTAACATTGCGGCCGAGGCGCGCGCCAAAATTATCTACGAACGGCTTATTAACGTAACGGACGATCCGGGTGTTAAAGATGCGCTGGCGTTTTTAATGACGCGTGAGGCAGCACACCAGCTCTCGTTTGAGAAGGCGCTCCAGTCGATCCGTAACAATTTCCCACCGGGTAAATTGCCGCCAATCGAAGAGTACACTAATAAGTACTACAATATGTCTGAGGGGGGAGAAGTTCGCGGTAGCTGGAACAGCGATAAGCACTTCGACTACGTGGAATCTCCTCAGCCCGCGGTCGATGGCGGTGACGGCGGCGCAAGCGTAACGCTCACGACAGAGCAGGAAACGCTGGTCAAAGCGATGTGCGCACGTACGAAATCCGACCCTAACGCCGATCCGCTTACCGGTGCCGAGCTTGGCGCAGGTAAGAAAAAACCGTAACCGGTTTTGCCAGGCAGCCTGAGGCTGTCTGGCAATGCCTTGTGCGCTATCAGTTCCAGAGGTACGGAGCATGTTCGAGCTTGATGCGTTTCATCTGGCCAGGATACAGTTCGCCTTTACCGTCTCTTTTCATATTCTCTTCCCGGCGATCACCATCGGGCTTGCGAGCTATCTGGTGGTTCTCGAAGGCATGTGGCTTCGCACCAAAAATGATGTCTGGCGCTCGCTATACCATTTCTGGCTAAAAATTTTCGCCGTCAACTTTGGTATGGGCGTGGTTTCCGGGCTGGTGATGGCTTACCAGTTTGGGACTAACTGGAGCGGCTTTTCCCAGTTCGCGGGCAGCATAACCGGCCCTTTGCTCACCTATGAAGTCTTAACCGCCTTCTTCCTGGAAGCCGGTTTCTTAGGCGTGATGCTGTTCGGCTGGAACAAGGTTGGCCCCGGCCTGCACTTCTTTGCCACCTGCATGGTGGCGCTGGGCACGCTGATGTCCACCTTCTGGATCCTCGCCTCTAACAGCTGGATGCACACCCCGCAGGGCTTCAGTATTCAGAACGGTCAGGTCATTCCCGAAGACTGGCTGGCCATTATCTTTAACCCCTCATTCCCTTACCGACTGATCCATATGTCCATCGCCGCCTTCCTGTGCAGCGCCTTGTTTGTGGGCGCGTCCGGGGCATGGCATCTGCTGCGCGGTAACGATACGCCCGCGATCCGCAAGATGTTCTCCATGGCCATGTGGATGGCGCTGCTGGTCGCGCCCATTCAGGCCGTGGTTGGGGATATGCACGGGCTGAATACGCTTGAGCACCAGCCTGCCAAAATCGCCGCGATTGAAGGCCACTGGGAAAACCCGCCCGGCGAGGCCACCCCGCTGCTGTTGTTTGGCGTACCGGATATGGAAGAGGAACGCACCAAATACGGGCTTGAAATTCCCGCGCTCGGCAGCCTGATCCTGACGCACAGCCTGGATAAACAGGTCCCGGCGCTGAAGGATTTCCCGAAAGAGGACCGCCCTAACTCGCTCATCGTCTTCTGGTCCTTCCGCATTATGGTCGGCATGGGGCTGCTGATGATTACCCTTGGCGTACTGAGCGTCTGGCTGCGCTATCGCCGTCGACTCTATCACTCACGGCCATTCCACTGGTTTGCCCTCTGTATGGGGCCTGCCGGATTACTCGCGCTGCTCGCCGGGTGGGTCACCACCGAAGTGGGCCGCCAGCCGTGGGTCGTTTACGGCTATCTGCGCACGATAGATGCGGTGTCTCTGCACAGCACGTTGCAGATGAGCATCAGCCTGCTGGCCTTTATCGTGGTCTACTGTTCGGTATTTGGCGTGGGATATGTGTATCTCGCCCGGTTGATTAAAAAAGGTCCGCAGCCTGTGGGCACGCTAACGTCTAATACATCGGGTACCCCTGCCCGTCCGCTGTCCGCCGCCGAGTCTGTTCCGGAAGAGGAGAAGATCTGATGGGCGTCGATATCCCGGTCATCTGGTTTGCCATTATTGTCTTCGCCACGCTGATGTACATCATCATGGACGGTTTCGATCTCGGTATCGGCATGCTGTTCAGCTTTGTGGGTGATGCCAAAGAGCGCGACGTGATGGTGAACAGCGTCGCCCCGGTCTGGGACGGAAATGAAACCTGGCTGGTTCTCGGCGGCGCAGGGTTGTTCGGCGCGTTTCCGCTGGCCTACGCGGTAATAATCGATGCCCTGACCATCCCGCTGACGGCCATGCTGATCGGGCTTATTTTCCGCGGCGTGGCATTTGAGTTTCGCTTTAAGGCGACCCCTTCCCACCGCAAATTCTGGGACTATTCTTTTGCTGGCGGTTCCCTGCTCGCAACCTTCAGCCAGGGGATCGTGGTTGGCGCGATGATCAACGGCTTTGACGTGGAAGGGCGTCGCTTTGTGGGCTCCTCGCTGGACTGGTTCACCCCGTTTAACCTGTTCTGCGGGCTGGGCTTAATTGTCGCCTATACCCTGCTGGCCACCACGTGGCTGATCATGAAAAGCGAAGGCGCGCTGCAAAACCGGATGCGCGAGCTGACCCGCCACGTTCTGCTGGCGCTGATTGCCGTCATTGCGGTGGTAAGTATCTGGACCCCGCTCGGCTGGCAGTTTGTCGCCGAGCGCTGGTTTACTCTGCCTAACTTCTTCTGGTTCCTGCCGGTTCCGGTTCTGGTGGCGGTATTCAGCCTGTGGATCTGGCGGCTGACGCGTAATCCCGACAGCCATGCCCGTCCGTTCCTGTTAACGCTGGGCCTGATCTTCCTCGGCTTTAGCGGCCTGGGCATCAGCCTGTGGCCACACATAATTCCGCCGCACATCACCTTGTGGGAAGCCGCCGCGCCGCCTGCCAGCCAGCTGTTTATGCTGATCGGCACGCTGTTAATCATCCCGGTGATCCTGGTTTATACCGCCTGGAGCTATTACGTCTTCCGGGGCAAAGTGTCTGATACCGAAGGTTATCACTAAGGATTACTATGGCAGGCTGGCATACACGCGCCATTATTTACCAGATAGATACTGCCATGTTTTACGATCTGAACGGCGATGGCTGTGGCGACATCGCCGGAATTGCCGCGAAGCTACGCTACATCCGCCGGATGGGCGCGACGGTTATCTGGATCACTCCGTTTTACCTCACGCCTTTTCTCGATGAAGGCTATGACGTGAGCGACCATTTGCAGGTCGATCCCCGCTTCGGCAAGCTCAACGATATCATCGCCTTTATTGAACAGGCGCGGGAGCTGGGGATGCAGGTCATTATTGAGCTGCTGATCCAGCATACCTCGGATGCGCATCCCTGGTTTCAACAGGCCCGCCGCAACCCTCAGTCACCCTATCGTGACTATTACCTGTGGTCCGACACGGACGACGATGATACGCCGCCGATGTTCCCCGGCGTGGAGAAGAGTATCTGGACATGGGACGACGAGGCGGGGCAATACTATCGGCATATGTTTTATCACCACGAGCCGGATCTCAATCTGGCCTCCCCTGCGGTGCTGAAGGAGGTTGAGAACATCATCATCTTCTGGCTAAAGCTCGGGGTGTCGGGCTTTCGCCTGGATGCGGCGTCGCACCTGACAAAACAGGCCGGACGTGGGGATGAAAAACGCGGCCTGTGGATCCTGGAGCATCTGCGCCGTCTTATCGAGCAGCGTAACCCGGATGCGATCCTGCTCGGCGAAGTCGACGTGGAGGTCGAGGCCTACAAAGATTATTTTGGTCAGAACGACCGGCTCAACCTGGTGCTGAATTTCTGGCTCAATAAGTACTTCTACGTCAGCCTTGCGGAGAAAAGCGCACGACCGCTGCGCAACGCGGTAAAGAAGATGATTGTGCCGCCTGACTCCTGCTGCTTCGCCAACTGGCTGCGCAATCATGATGAGCTGGATCTGGAAGGGATAGGAAAAAAAGCGAAGCAGACCGTCATTGATGCCTTTGCCCCTGACAAAGAAATGAGTGTGTATCAGCGAGGTATCCGCCGCCGTCTGGCGCCGATGCTTAATGGCGATCGTAAGCGGCTGGCCTTTTGCCATGCGGTCTTGTTTTCGCTGCCGGGCGTACCGGTCATGCGCTACGGGGATGAGATTGGCATGGGAGATGATTTGGAACTGGAGGAGCGTTACGCCGTACGCACCCCGATGCAGTGGGCCGGATCGCAAGGCGGCGGTTTCTCAGACGCCGACCCGGAAACTTTTATCGCCCCGATGATTGACCGCGGCCCGTACCGCTATCAAAAAATCAACGTGGCGGATTCGCTGTTGCACCGCAACTCACTCCTGCACTGCATTATCGATATCGCCAATACGCGCTCGGAGTTCCCTGAGATCGGCGTCGCGCCGTTTCGTCTTATTAATATCGACAGCGATGCGGTGCTGGGGATCTATTACGAAACCGACACGCGCAGCATTCTGACCTTCGTTAACTTTAGCGATAAGCCCGTTAATTTTACCGCCAGAGGGATCCGGCATGCGACCTGGACCGCCTGCCTGGCGGACAAACGCTACAACGACGCGCTGGTGTGCGGCAAAACCGTCGCGCTTAACCTCAGCGGCTATGGCTACCGCTGGTTCTGGACCGATCGTACCGCACTGCGCTGATTATCGTCTCCGCGAGAGCAGAAGACGCGCCACGATCGCACCCGTGACGGCGAGGGAGCCGAGCAGCACTTTCCCCGGCATGCCGGAGGTAACGCTGGTGGCGCGCTCTTTTGCTTCGTTGGTGAAGTGCCCGTGGATTTTATGCAGATCGTTAACCGGCTGATCCAGATAGTCCTGACGGTCATCCGCATTTAGCGTATCGGTCATCTGCCCTTCCCAGGCCTTTTTAACCATCAGCCGATCCAGAAAGCCGGGAAAAAGAAATTGCCCGACAATCGACTGGACGGTGCTGCTGCCCACCCACAGCTCCCGCACCGGTTTTTGCGCTACCTTGAAAATCGCGCTGGCAGCCACTTCCGGCTGAAACACGGGAGGAACCGGGCGCATCGCCCAGGAAAATTTATTCCTCGCCCACTCGAACTGCGGCGTGTTGAGGCCCGGCATCTGTACCATTGCGATCTGCACCCGGCTGTTTTCATGCATCAGCTCGGTGCGCACGGCGTCAGTAAACCCGCGGATCGCGGCTTTCGCCCCACAGTAGGCTGACTGCAAGGGAATGGAGCGGTAGGCCAGCGCGGAGCCAACCTGAATAATCGTCCCCCGGTCACGAGGAGTCATTAACTCCAGCGCGGCGCGGGTACCGTTAACATAGCCCAGATAGGTCACCTCGGTGACGCGGCGAAACTCCTCAGGCGACATGGTGCGAAACGGCGCCAGCATCCCGCCCATGGCGTTATTCACCCACACATCGATGGCCCCAAGCCGGTATTCAATCTCGTTAGCAGCATCGGTCACCGCCTTGCTGTCCGCCACGTCGGCCTGAACGGCACAGGCGTTGATCCCGAAACGGCGCAACTCCTCTTCTGTGGAGCGCAGGCTCTGCTCATCGCGGGCAATGATGCCCACATCGTAGCCCGCTTTGGCAAAGTGCAGCGCCGTGGCCTTCCCCACGCCCGCCGTACCGCCGGTAATCACGATGACAGCCATAGCCTTTCCCCTTGTTTCAGACGTTATCCCAGCCGGAGAGTATTTCGATCAGTTCAGACAGGGAATAACGCACCGCTTTATCCACCACATCCTGACATTCACCGGAAAACAGCACGGTGCGGGTTTCCGTCTGTCCGCGAATATTCCAGCCGAAGCAGACCGTACCGGCTGCGGTGCCATCGTCTCCGCCTTCCGGTCCCGCATAGCCGCTGATGGCAAGGCCAATATCCGCCTCGGCAATTTCGCGAATTTTAGCGGCCATCTCGGTCACCGTTTGTTCACTGACGGCGGTGAAGCGCTCAATGGTTTCGTGCCGCACGCCGAGGATCCTCTCCTTCGCCGCATCGCTGAACACCACCATGCCAACGTCATAAAATTCCGCGGTGTTCTCTTCGGCACAAAGCGCAACCGCGAGATTGCCGCCGGTACAGGACTCTGCGGTAGTTAACCGCAAACCTCTGTCCGTAAGCTGAGTGGCGAGCTTTTTCGTCAGCTCGCTGATGGTGTTGTTACTGTCGTGAATAAGATTGCTCATCGCGTTGCCCTTAATTTTCGTCAGGAATAATAGAAATATGACCATTACGCTCAAGAATAGCGTATTTTATCTCCTTCAATTCTGTAATACCGTGATTCTGGCGGGCTGATACCAATATATCATCACAGGATACATCGACCTTTTTCAGTTTATCGGCAAGGGGGACACCGTTCTCCACCAATATCACCGGCGTGCCATCAAGAATATTCTCAACAGTGGAAAAATATTTTTTCAGGAGGCCAAATATAATATCCACCACCACCAGCGTTGTTATTGTAATCATCGCACCAGTGACGGAAAAATCTTCGCCAAGCAGCGCCTGTTGTGTCGCTTCGCTGATAATTAAGAGCAAAATAAGGTCAAAACTGGTCATTTGTAGCAGGGCGCGCCGCCCGGCAACTTTAAACACAATGACCAGAAACAGGTAAATTGCCAGGGCACGAAAAACCATGTCCATATTCGACTCCTAGGGATAAATAAACTGCCAGAAACGGATATCTGGCTCGTTGTTTACGCGGATGCTGTTTGTCCACTTCCCTGCTTTTGACGGCGTGATGAATAATAGAACGGTAAATTTATCGGTCTGTTGTAAACGATCGTAGACGAGAAACAGGGTATTCCCCCGGCTGTACATGCTGTCCGGTTGTGGCCAGACGCTGCCGGGCTCATACACGTCGCTGCTTTCGCTGGTCAGGCTGAGGGTATATTTCCCCTCAGACGTCACCGGAAACGTCAGCGCCATCCGTGATTCGGTCTGGCGGCGACCGAAGCGCTCGTAGCTCAGAGCCAGGGATTTTGCATCGTTTGTTTTCTCCACGTCGCTGACCACACCGCTTGAAAACAGCCCGGCAATTGCCGCCACGATAATAGCTAACAGCACAATAAAACCCACCTGACGAAATGCGTACTCAAACGTCAGTAAACGATAACTCTCTTTTATCCCAGGCACTTTTTCATTTTTTGGTTCCATGGCAGTCGTCACCGTTTCGCTTAATTGCCGAAATTTTTGATTTCTCTGTGCAAATGCTTTTAAGACTTATCACATTTGCCACATAAAGAAATAGCAACAATACTTAATAAGTCAAGACATCCAAAATGAAGGATATCAGATGAAATTATCAGTGATTTCAGCCTTGTTAATATTAATTATCCCTACTGCCTGGGCAGATAATAACGGCGGGTTACAAAAGGGTGACGCGCCGCCACCGCCGCATGCGCTGGACAGCGGTTATCGTGGTACCGATGATGCGCGCATTATGACCATTACTCAGGCGAAAGAGATGCATGATGGCGCCTCTATTTCACTGCGCGGCAATCTTATTGATGGCAATGGCGATAAATACGTATTCCAGGATAAAACCGGGAAAATCGACGTTATTATCCCGAAAGCCGTATTTGACGACAGAACCGTGGAACCTGACAACATGATCAGTATTAGCGGCTCGCTCGATAAAAAATCATCCCCACCCGTAGTCCGGGTCAGCCACTTGCAAAAATAATTCAGCGAAGCGTTAACGCTGTAACTATCCATCAAATCTCACCCCTAACAAGGAGTTAGCTATGAGTGATAATGAACAACGTACGAACGCTTACCCAACGCCACCTTTCCCGAAGCAACCCCAGACGCCGCCGGGCCTGTCCTCAGAAATGGAACCCGTACCCGACCACGGCGAGAAGAGCTACAAAGGGCATGGACGTCTTGCCGGTAAGAAGGCGCTAATTACCGGGGGCGATTCCGGCATCGGACGCGCGGTAGCCATTGCCTATGCCCGCGAAGGGGCAGATGTCGCCATTAACTATTTGCCGGAAGAGGAAGAAGACGCAGCGGAAGTCATCGCCCTGATTAAAGCGGAAGGACGGAACGCCGTCGCGCTTCCGGGCGATGTGCGCGACGAAACTTTTTGTCAGAACCTGGTGGAGCAGGCCGTCTCAAAACTGGGCGGGCTGGATATCCTGGTGAATAACGCAGGCCGCCAGCAGTATCGTGAGTCGCTGGAAGAACTGACTACGGAAGATTTTGACGCGACCTTTAAGACCAACGTCTATGCGCCTTTCTGGATCACAAAGGCGGCGTTGCGCCACATGAAAGCTCCCGCTTCCATCATTAACACCTCCTCCGTTCAGGCGGTTAAACCGAGCGCCGTACTGCTTGACTATGCGCAGACCAAAGCCTGTCTCGCGGTGTTTACCAAAGCGCTGGCGAAACAGCTGGGTCCGAAAGGGATCCGCGTGAACGCGGTAGCGCCCGGACCTTACTGGACCGTGCTCCAGCCCAGCGGTGGGCAGCCACAGGAGAAAGTGAAACATTTTGGCGAGAGTACCCCTCTGGGACGCCCGGGACAGCCCGTGGAGATCGCACCGCTGTATGTCACTCTGGCCTCGGATGAGTGTTCATACACCTCCGGGCAGGTCTGGTGTTCAGACGGCGGCGACGGCGTCATTTGACGAAAAAGGCTGCGAAAGCAGCCTTTTTTACTTTTAAGGGGTGACGACAGGAAACCAGAAGCTGAAGCTCTCCATGCAGCGAAGCATTTCGTCTACCTTCGCGGCATTGCCGACGATCGTCACCTCTCCTGCCTGTTGCGCCTTTTTCAGCGTGGTCTCTTTGAGGATGATTTTATTCAGCGTTTCGCGGCTGAGCGTAATGGTTGCATCCGGATCTTCTGCCTGGATATTGGCACTATGGTTCAGCACGCCATTCTCCAGCTCCAGCTTATACCTGCCGCCCTCGCGGCCTAAATCAACGTTAAAAATGCCTCTGGCATTCGCCGCTCTGACGCCGTTAAGGTGAACGCCGAAATAGTCAAAAATCATCTCAGTCGACATGGCACGGACCGCATCCGGGCTGCCGGTATTGGGCGTCGGCATCCTCTTCACGCCGTTACGCAACTCCTGCGCACCGGTGAGGTAGGCGTTACGCCACGGTCCTGACTCAGCCTGGTATCCCAGCTGTTCAAACGCGTCCGCTTCCAGTTCGCGCGCTGCCTTATTATTCGGATCGGCAAAAACGACTTTACTGACCACCTGAGCCACCCAGCGATAATTCCCCCGGGCATAATCGACACGGGCTTTTTCAAGGATCGCACGGGCTCCGCCCATGTAATCGACATACTTTTTCGCCGCCTCGACCGGAGGCAGTTCATCGAGCGTCGCCGGATTGCCGTCGAACCAGCCAAGATAGTAAACATAGGTGGCTTTGTCGTTGTTGCTTACCGAGCCGTAATAGCCACGGCCTGCCCAGGATTTAGCCAGTCCGTAAGGCAGGGCGAAATTTGCGGCTATTTCATCCCTCGTCAGCCCCTTATTCGCCAGTCTGAGCGTCTGGTCGTTGATATAGCGGTAGATATCACGCTGGCTTTTCATCAGCTTCACCACTTTCTTATTACCCCATGTGGGCCAGTGGTGCTGCGCGATAATAATTTCCGCTTTATCCCCCCAACGATCGAGAGCGTTATTGATGTATTTTGACCATGCCAGCGGATCGTGTATCTTCGACCCGCGCAGCGAATAAGTATTGTGCAGGGTGTGAGTGACGTTCTCTGCTGCTTCAATCAGTTTTTTCTCTTCCACATACCAGAGCATTTCAGACGGCGCTTCCGACCCCGGCGCCAGCATAAAATCATAGGTGAGACCGTCGATGATCTCTTTCTGCCCGTCTTTGGTAATGGCGTGAGTGGGCGCGATAAGCGTGACCGTCCCCGCTGAGGTGGTCGTCCCCAGACCCGCCCCTATCTGACCTTTTACATTGGCCTTTAACAGGTTTCCGTAGATATAACTGGCACGGCGGCTCATGGCATTTCCGGCCATGATATTTTCCGATACCGCCTCTTCCATAAAACCTGCTGGAGCATAGACTTTCACTTTGCCGGTCATCACTCCCGCTTCATCGACCACGCCACGCACGCCGCCATAATGATCGACATGACTATGGGTATAAATAACGGCAACAACCGGGCGTTTGCCACGATGTTGAACGTAAAGATCCATGCCCGCTTTGGCCGTTTCCGCAGACACCAGCGGATCGATAACCGTGATCCCCTCTTTGCCCTCTATAATCGTCATATTCGACAGATCGAGGTTGCGGATCTGGTAGACGCCTTCCGTGACCTCAAACAGACCGCCAATATTATTCAGCTGCGCCTGACGCCACAGGCTCGGGTTGACGGTATCCGGCGCTTTTTGCCCTTCTTTGATAAAAGCGTATTTCTGGGGGTTCCAGATAACGGCGCCTTTTTCGTCTTTAATCACCGCGGCTGGCAGCGGGGCAATAAAGCCTTTGTGCGCATTTCGGAAATCGGTCTTATCAAAGAAGGGCAGTTGACCATAAAGTGCATCATTCATCTCTTTCGTATGGGCAGTGGCTCCCTTCCCTTCCTTTTGTGCCAGGACAGGCAATGAGGTCAACGAAACTAATAGCAGACCAGCAACGGCCATCGCACTAACGAGCGTTTTAAATTTCATACTTCCTCGAGGAGTTATATTCACGCTGGCGGTACATAGGGGGAAAGGAGGCTATCACCAGGCTTATCTTTAACCTATGAAATTAACGTTTATAAATAAGTTAATTCTTTCGTCGCTGCGGCCTTCAGGGATAATGCTGAGTCCAGTTTATTTCCCCGGAGTGATTCGATGAAGAGCCTGCCGTTCTTTTTCGCTGTATTAACCCTCAGCACATTAACAGCCTGTAGTTCTCCCCAACCAGACAATGTTGAAAAAATTAATCATCTGCAAATTCCACTGGTGTTGCCGGGGGAAAAATCGCCGCAGGTACAGATATCGCATATCGCGTCTCTTTATCAGGAAAATAAACAGCAGATCGAGACCCTAACGCGCAGCGTAAAATCACAGTATCTACAGGACACCACCGCAAAAGAAATTTTTGTTGCGGACAGTGCCGTTCAACGCGTATATGCCTCGCTGACCAAACTGGAACAGTTAGATATGGTTAATCAGCAATATCTGAAAGATAATAATGTCACGGGTCTGCAAAATATTCATATCGTTCTTGAACCGTTATTCACCAGCTGAAAACAAAAAACCCGGCAACTTAAGCAGCCGGGTTTTTATTAATGGGCATATCACGGGCATCAGTCGTACTGACCAAAGCGATAGCTAAGCCCTGCGGTGACGGAACTCAGGTCGCTGCTCACGCCGATCTGGTTAACATTGCCCACGTTGCTTACCCACTGATACTCCAGGCGGCCCGCCCAGTTTTTATTGAAGGCGTATTCAGTACCCACGGCAGCAAGCGGGCGCACACCGGTTTCAAAACGATTGTGGCCACTTACATCGGATTCAGCGCGATAGCCCATTGCGCCGGCACGGCCGTAAATATCCCAGTCATTGGTCAGGGCATAACTGGCCTTCAGAGACAGTTGCAGGCCCTGAGTTTTCATTTGCGCCCCTGCGCCATGCTGGCCTTTAATCTGCATGTTGCCTAAATAATCATAACCGCCTTCTACCGCAAGCCATGGGGTAATCTGATAACCCGTATAAACACCCCCGCCGACATTATCATGGTCAAAATCGAAGTGGTCGGAATGCGTGTTCTCAAACGCTTTTGAACCCATATTGGTATCAAAATAGTGAGACCAGCCGAATTTCGCCCCGCTATACCAGGTGCCCGCATCCGCGGCGGCGAAGGCGGAAGTGGCGGTAAATACATTAGCCACAATTAATGCGATAACTGTCTTTTTCATAAAAATACCGTTTACTTGATAAAGTTAAATCTGAGAAAGCAAACGATATAGAAAATTAACGGCAGCGTTAATTCCATTTCTGTTTAATTTTAAACTTCCGCTAGAATGATTCGGGTAAATGTCTGACTTCAAGCAGGTATCCGCCGCGCTTAAAGGAGATATATTCTCCCTGCTTAAGGGCGGATAATACATTGAGTATACTGCTGCGAGAGAGCAGCGTACGATCCTGAATATATTCCAGAATCGTGGTACGCAGACGCGTCTCTTCCGGGAGCAAAATCATTTCCTGAAGGTGGTTACGAATAACGGAATAGGTACGCTGCTGGAGTACCTGTGCATCACGAAATATTAAATAGGCCGTATGGTATGAAAGCAGCGCGGCGACATCCTCCCAGACGCCCTCGGCGCGAAACAACTCAGCCGCCTTGTCCGCATCGAGACGTAAAATAGTCGACTCCCTTTCCGCACGGAGAAGATGCCCCTGCGTAGGCTGGATCATCTCTGCAATACCAAACAAATGCGGCTCGTAAACGGTCACTACCACCAGTCCATCCGAAGCCCGCAGCAGGGATAACTCCCCTTCCAGAAAGAGGTACATCTGCTGTTTCCCCTTCCGTAACCAGGTGAGTCGCTTACGCGGAACAACGTGCACTTTCTCCGCTATCGGCTCAAGGATAGCGGTCAGTCGTTCGATGGATTTTTCGGGTCGAACAGGCGGTAAAATATGCATGGTACAACCTTCTGACATTCAATATCTGCCATTATAGACCATATATTTTAAGCGGTTAGCCGATCAAAACTGATAGCTGTAGTTGACGCTGGCAAACCAAAGATAAGGATGGTCGTAACTTCCGGCAAACGCCACCGGCGATTTCACATGCGACGACTGCATATGAAGATACGACACGGCAATACCAATATTGCTGGCCGGGGTGATCTGATACTGGGCTCCCGTACCAAATCGCCACTCATCGCCGGTAGGTAAGGTTAAGGCCACATCGCTCTGGCTTTCATACGGCGAGCTGTCGAACGCCACACCGGCATTCAGTCGCCACTGAGGCGTTGGACGATACTGCACGCCCACCGCACCGTGCCACGTGTCCTTCAGGCGGCTGACGTTGTTCAGCTGCTGGTCCCCGACGACGATTTGCGGCGCGCCGAACTGGCTCCAGTCCTGCCAGCCGAGATCGCCCATAACCGACCACCGCGGGTTAATATCATGCACCAGACTGAGCATGATTTGCTGCGGCGCGCTGATCTGTGCCGACAACGGCAGGTCGTAGGTGCCGTTCTGTAGACGCGCGTTGCCGTCAATATTGAAGCTGAAGTCCGTTTCGCTGTTCCAGGTAATACCGGCTCGGGTCTGGTCAGTTAGCTGCATCAGCAGCCCAAGCCGATAGCTCATGGCCAGGTCTTCATCGCGTCGCTGGTAGTCATCATCGTTAACGCTGCGAGTCAGCGAGAAATAACCGTAATTAACGTTGGCGGACGCCCCTATTGAGAGTCGGTCGTTGAGCTTGTATGCCAGTGACGGACTGAGCGTCATTGCAACCAGGGTACTCTTTTTAATCAGCCTGTCGCCCGCCCAGCTACCGTAATCGATCCCCAGACCGTAATTACCGTAAAGCCCGATCCCGGCATAAAGATCATCGTTTATCTTCTGGCTATAAAAGGCGCTGGCATTCGGGATGGTTTTCATCACGTCGCCGGGGCTTTGATGGGCATGGTTATCCAGCTGGTTGTCGATGGAGCCATCCATAACCTGTAACCCGCCAGTGACCATATGATCCGGCAGGCGCGTCATGCCAGCAGGGTTGGTCATGATTGTCGAGGCGTCCTGCGCACGAGCCGCCTGCCCTGCTCCGGCAAGCGCGGTATCTTCGGTGCCGGCTTCATAAAAATAGAGGGCGCTGGCATGGGCACTGGAGGCAGCTAATACGCCAGCGCACAGGAGGAGTCGTGTTTTCATCTGTGGTCCGGGAAATAAAAAATTTGCCGACAGATATAACAGGGGCGATTGATTACGTAAAAAGAAAGAGGGTTTAATTTTAAATTATGCGCGGTTCAGCCCCTCTTAATATCTCTGACAATTCAGCGACGTCCGGAATACGACGCCGCTACGTCCTGCACCTGTAATACGCTCAGGTACAGGACGATAAAATCCAGCAACTTTTATACAGGTTTATTAGGACTTACTTATAATGCTCCAGATTGGTTTCCGGGCCCGTTCTGGCAATTTCCTGAGCTTTGCCGAAACTTTCAATCAGGCACTTATATTCCGGACAGACATGCTCTGCCAGGATCTCAGCAAAGCGAGAACCTTCCTCGCGGTTCCAGGTTCTCATTAATTCAGCGACAATGGCAAACGTATCGGTAGGGATCGCCCCCGCCTGAGCCACGCGCGCGATGGTGGTATCGGTCGCGATTTTGGACCAGTTCCCCGAGGCATCCACAACACAGTAAACCTTATACCCCTCCTGGACAGCGCTAACCGCAGGGAACGCCATGCAGACGCTGGTGAGCGTGCCGGCAATAATCAGGGTCTTTCTGCCCGTCTTTTCCACTTCCTTCACAAACGCCGGATTATCCCAGGTATTAATCTGCCCGGTGCGTGGAACATACACGGCATGGGGTGCATATTTGTGAATTTCCGGGATGAGCGGGCCATTGGGACCGTCAGGAACAGAGGCCGTGGTGATCACCGGGATATTTAAAAGCGTGGCAACTTTGGCTATCGCTGTCACATAATTACGAAGGTCTGGTACAGGCACATCACGTACCGTGTTGAATAAGCCACTCTGATGGTCGATGAGTAAAATTACAGCGTCATCAGTATCAATCATACCGTTTGTAGCAGCCATATTTCTTTCCTCATGATTTCTTTTACATTGCCGTCAACTCTCCCGGCTCCGCGATTTTACATGCACATGGTCAGGGTATAATGCATTGATAAATCATAATGAATAGTAGTTCGATCCGGTCTGAATACCGCATCATTTCAGGACAATTTCTGGCACGGTACGCTGAGCCATCGACGCTGACGGAAAGCCCTCGTGAGGAGAAAAGATCTTTACAATGCCGTTATGCGGCCATTCGTATTCGTTCGGCTGAAGGCAAGCGTTACTCACTACTGGGATCGCCCTTATCCTCCCGCATGGATTCGATAAACTCCCGTTGCTCCTCTGTGAGTTCAAGCTCATCCAGCAAGCGATCTAACTCTTCTTCAGGTGATTCCTTTTGGTTCTTTCTCTTCCCGGTAGCCATACTCACCCTTGAGTTATTAGGATTAATCTCAGGGTATCCAGGGTACAGGAAATGTGCAACTTAGCGTGTTATGCCGACAACCGATCATAACAATGAACGAAAGGGGGAAGCAGGTACGCCAGTACAGGAAAGACTGATAGGGGTATTCCTGTTCCGGCGATGAAAGATAGCCAATTGAAAGCCTTGCCAGATTACATACGGGCTTTGCAATAATCGAGAGGGTGCAATACCTACCTTCCCTTTAGTTTAACTTAACTCAAATTTAATCACATTTAAATTAATGATTTTGTTAGATTTAATCGTTTATTGCCCTCTCACATATAGGTACACTTTCTCTATGGTTTTTTTTATAACAGCATGAGGAAAAAGTGAAAATGGCTATTCCAGCTTACCTATGGCTTAAAGATGACGGTGGCGCAGATATTAAAGGGTCTGTAGATGTTCAGGATCGTGAGGGCAGCATTGAGATCACTGGATTTTCCCATAATCTCAGCATTCCAACGGACTTAATGACTGGAAAGATCACAGGAACCCGCAAGCACTCTGCCGTGCTAATTCAAAAAGAGTTTGATAGCTCCTCCCCTTATCTTTATAAAGCTGTTGCTACTGGTCAGACGCTTAAATCTGCTGAGTTCAAATGGTATAAGATCAACGACGCAGGACAGGAAGCGGAATACTTCAACATCCTGCTTGAAAGTGTGAGAGTTGTCGGCGTTTCTCCAGTGATGCACGACACCAAAGATCCGACCAAAGAGAAGCACAACCACCTCGAGTGTGTAGAACTTCGCTATGAAAAAATCACGTGGAAATACTGCGATGGCAACGTTCAGTTTACCGATGCATGGAATGAGAGAGCGCAAGCGTGAGATACCCAACATTAGCAGCATCACCTCATCCGCCTTTTGATGTGTCATCTTTCGCCCCGCCAGGTGTGAATATCGTCAATAATATGATGATGGCTCGCTTTCACCGCGGCCCGTCAGCCCTTACCTATGCATGGTTTTATCAGCAGGTAAGAGGCCATGGTCCGTGGGATTACAAACAGCACGGGAGACAGTTTGAGAGCTTCGGAAACTTCCATTATGGTGCTGTTGGCCACGCTGCGGGGATTTCCGGCGAAGTATTACTTAGAGGCGCAGGATGGGCGCAAAGCCGCGCAGGAACAACGGATCCGGCTTTTGGTGATTGGTTTGGCTCAACGCCTTACGGTGATGATCCTAACGACCAGTACTGGATAAAAGCGGGTATCGACTATGCAAAACGCACAGGTTTTTAAGAAGCGGTATCTACTTCTGATCCTGTTGGCTGTTGTCGCCTATGGGATATACAACTTGCTGCACTTCTCACCACTTGAGCAAGTGATTATTAAGAAGGTGAAAGTTAACAATCTGGCTAATCTTTACATCACAGAAGCGAGTGCAGGAGCCACCACAGGCTTTTCCTACCGTTTCTATCTCTATGATGTAACCAAAGATGATAAAGCGTTTATGGCGAGTCTGGAGAACGATCACCAGCCTTTCATGATCACCACGGACAAAGATGCATTGAAGAAGGTCGAGAATAACGCGATCTACCTTTCCGTGAAGGGAACCATTTACACCTTTCACAGCCCTGCGGATTATCTGGCAGGTGGCTCGATCTACTCCGTCCCTGTCTATTTAACCGCATCACCATACTAAAAACATAGCCAGCTGCCACGCTGGCTCTTTCTCTTCTGGTTTTAGACAACAGAAACCATTAAGCCCCTTAGAGGTTAGAAGACAAGCGAAGCACAGCGATTTCATAAGACTGTCAGAGGGTTACCTGCATTTCGTGTGCAGGGAGGACGTCAATGCTCTACAGGACATAACGCCTAAACAAGTTAGTCAGCGCTACTGAGCAACCTACTGAAATAAAGAAAGTTTTTGAACGGTTCTACTTGGGGAAATTCTGGAGCGGGCGAAGGGAATCGAACCCTCGTATAGAGCTTGGGAAGCTCTCGTTCTACCATTGAACTACGCCCGCTTTGAGGTGCGTAAGGCATTATAGACCTTACGCCTCTTCATACAAGCCTTTACCCCACTAAGTGGCGATTAAATAATCACTTAGCATTTCGGCTTACTGCCCTGCGCCGGAAGATAACGCTGCGGATCGATGGCTGTGGCCTTATAGCGGATCTGGAAGTGCAGCTTGACCGTATCCGTCCCGGTACTGCCCATGGTCGCAATCTTCTGCCCCGCCTTCACGTTCTGCCCGTTATTGACCAGCATCGTGTCGTTATGCGCATAAGCAGTAATGTAGTCCTCACCATGCTTAATCATGATCAGGTTACCGTATCCACGAAGCTGGTTACCGACATAGACCACCTTCCCGGCCCCTGAAGCGTAAACCGGTGTACCGCGTGCGGCAGCGATATCAATACCTTTATTGCCACCTTCCGAGAGCGAGTACGGCGCAACCACTTTTCCGCTTGCAGGCCAGATCCAGCAGCGCTGACCGACCGGCGGCCAGGATGATTTAGGCACCTGATAGGATGGCGTGACTTTGGCTGTTTTACGCGTTGAGGACTTTTTCCCTGAGGAAGAACCGCCGTTAACCTTGAGCTTCTGCCCTACCTCAATAGTATACGGTGGAGAAATATTATTCAGGCGCGCCAGTTCCTTCACGCTGGTTCCCGTGGCGCGTGAGATGCGGTAGAGCGTGTCCCCGCGCTTAACGGTATAGACTGCACCGGAATAACTGCCCATATCCGAAGATTTACTCCCCGAGCATCCTGCTACAAGTAGCGTCAGCGTCAGGCAGAAAACGGCAATGATCGGGTTTCTCGTCAGGCTTCCTGCAAACAAAACAGCTCCTCGGTCAGCGTGAATGGCGCACTATGATAGCAGCCCAAACTGATGCGGGTCATGCCCTTTTCCGCTCTGTGGGCCAAACCGTTCGCATAAGAATGCAGTATAATAATTCCGCTGATGGTGCTGAACCATTAAGCATTTTGGCACTGGAGCATCAATGAGTATTCAAGAACACGTTATTTTGGTAAATGACCAGGGAAAAGTGATTGGCACTCAGGAGAAGTACGCCGCGCACACGTCACACACCCCGCTACACCTGGCCTTCTCTTCATGGCTGTTTAACGCTAACGGAGAATGTCTGATCACCCGTCGCGCCTTAAGTAAAAAAGCCTGGCCCGGCGTATGGACCAACTCCGTTTGCGGTCATCCACAGGCCGACGAAGCGACAGAGCAGGCGATTATCCGCCGCTGCCGCTTTGAAGTCGGCGCCGAAATCACAGACATCACCCCCATTGCCCCGGAGTTCCGCTACCGTGAAGCCGACCCGTCAGGGATCGTTGAAAACGAAATCTGCCCGGTCTATGCCGCCCGCGTAACGAATACCCTCGCAATCAATGACGATGAAGTGATGGAATATCAGTGGGTGGAGCTGGACGCGCTATTCCGCGCGCTGGACGCCACACCGTGGGCATTTAGCCCGTGGATGGTGCAAGAAGCGAACACTGCGCGTGAAAAACTCAGCGCCTTCGCGGCGCAATAAAAAAGCCCCGGCGATAAACGCACGGGGCTTTTTTTACGTCTTAACGGCTTATTTCACCGGACGCATCGCCGGGAACAGGATCACGTCGCGGATGGTGTGGCTGTTGGTGAACAGCATCACCATACGGTCGATACCAATACCCAGGCCAGCCGTCGGCGGCAGGCCGTGCTCCAGCGCGGTCACGTAGTCTTCGTCGAAGAACATCGCTTCGTCATCGCCTGCCGCTTTCGCGTTAACCTGATCCTGGAAGCGCTGCGCCTGATCTTCTGCATCGTTCAGCTCGCTAAAGCCGTTACCGATTTCGCGGCCCCCGATGAAGAATTCGAAGCGGTCAGTGATTTCCGGGTTCTCGTCATTACGACGCGCCAGCGGAGACACTTCCGCCGGGTATTCGGTGATGAAGGTAGGCTGAATCAGGTGCGCTTCGGCCACTTCTTCGAAGATCTCGGTCACGATACGGCCCAGACCCCAGCTCTTCTCAACCTTAATACCGATGCTTTCAGCGATCGCTTTCGCAGAGTCGAAGTTATCCAGATCCGCCATATTGGTTTCAGGACGGTATTTCTTGATCGCTTCGCGCATGGTCAGTTTTTCGAACGGCTTGCCGAAGTCGAACACCTCTTCACCGTAAGGTACCTGGGTGGTGCCCAGAATGTCCTGCGCCAGGGTGCGGAACAGGGATTCGGTCAGCTCGATCAGATCTTTGTAATCCGCATAGGCCATATAGAGTTCCATCATGGTGAACTCTGGGTTATGACGTACGGAGATACCTTCGTTACGGAAGTTACGGTTGATCTCAAACACGCGGTCAAAACCGCCGACCACCAGACGCTTCAGGTACAGTTCCGGCGCGATACGCAGGTACATGTCCAGGTCCAGGGCGTTGTGATGGGTGATGAACGGACGAGCGGAGGCTCCGCCTGGGATCACCTGCATCATCGGGGTTTCTACTTCCATAAAGTCGCGGTTAACCATGAACTGGCGAATGCCGGCCATGATCTGGGAGCGAATTTTGAAGGTCTTACGGGATTCATCGTTAGAGATGAGATCCAGGTAACGCTGACGATAGCGCGCTTCCTGATCCTGCAAACCGTGGAACTTGTCCGGCAGCGGGCGCAGGGCTTTGGTCAGAAGACGCAGCTCGGTGCAGTGGATAGACAGTTCACCGGTCTTGGTTTTGAACAGTTTACCTTTAGCGCCCAGGATGTCGCCCAGGTCCCACTTCTTGAACTGCTCGTTGTAGATGCCTTCCGGCAGGTCGTCACGAGAGACGTACAGCTGAATGCGGCCGCCAACGTCCTGTAAGGTGACGAAGGACGCTTTACCCATGATACGACGGGTCATCATGCGGCCCGCCACGGACACTTCAACGTTCAGCGCTTCCAGCTCTTCGTTCTCTTTACCGTCGAAGTCTGCGTGCAGTTGGTCTGAGGTGTGGTCACGACGAAAATCGTTCGGGAACGGCACGCCCTGCTCGCGCAGCGCTGCCAGCTTCTCGCGGCGGGTTTTCAGTTCGTTGTTAAGATCGACTACCGCGTCAGCGCCCTGTGCTTGTTGTTCAGACATGTTGGTTCCTCATAACCCTGCTTTCAAACTTGCTTCGATAAATTGGTCCAGGCTGCCGTCCAGCACCGCCTGCGTGTTACGGGTTTCAACCCCGGTGCGCAGGTCTTTGATGCGGGAGTCATCAAGGACGTAAGAACGGATCTGGCTGCCCCAGCCGATATCGGACTTGTTGTCTTCCATCGCCTGCTTCTCAGCATTTTTCTTCTGCATCTCCAGCTCATAAAGCTTCGCTTTCATCTGCTTCATGGCCTGGTCTTTGTTCTTATGCTGGGAACGGTCGTTCTGGCACTGTGTTACCAGCCCGGTTGGAATGTGGGTAATACGCACCGCAGATTCCGTACGGTTAACGTGCTGACCACCCGCGCCGGATGCGCGGTAAACGTCGATACGCAGGTCCGCCGGGTTGATGTCGATATCGATATCTTCATCCACTTCCGGGTAGACAAACGCGGAGCTGAAGGAGGTGTGACGACGGCCGCCGGAATCGAACGGGCTCTTACGCACCAGGCGGTGAACGCCGGTTTCAGTACGTAGCCAGCCGTAGGCGTAATCGCCAATAATCTTGATAGTGACGGATTTGATACCCGCCACTTCACCTTCGGATTCTTCGATAATCTCGGTTTTGAAACCGCGCGCTTCCGCCCAGCGCAGGTACATGCGCATCAGCATGCTCGCCCAGTCCTGTGCTTCGGTACCGCCAGAACCTGCCTGAATATCGAGATAGCAGTCAGCGCTATCGTATTCGCCGGAGAACATGCGACGGAATTCCAGCTGCGCCAGCTTCTCTTCCAGCACGTCGAGCTCTGCCACGGCTTCGTTAAAGGTTTCTTCGTCGTCGGCTTCGACAGCCAGCTCCAGCAGCCCAGAAACATCTTCCAGACCCTGCGCCATTTGATCCAGCGTATCTACGATGGCTTCGAGGGAAGAACGCTCTTTACCCAGCGCCTGCGCGCGTTCAGGTTCGTTCCAGACGTCCGGCTGTTCCAGCTCGGCGTTTACTTCTTCGAGACGCTCTTTCTTGGCATCGTAGTCAAAGATACCCCCTAAGAACGTCAGAGCGCTCCGTGAGGTCCTGAATGCGGTTTTTTACCGGATTAATTTCAAACATGGTCTGTTTTCTTTTATGAGCTTGTCAAAATGCGGTGATAAGAGCGGGATTGTACCGAATCCACGCCCTTTTTTATAGAGATTACTGACGCTAAATTGGCCAGATATTGTCGATGATGATCTGAAGGGAGCGGTTACCGCGGAACTCGTTAATATCCAGCTTATAGGCCAGCTCAACCTCGCGCACGCCGTTGTCCGGCCAGATGGAGGTATCAACGTTAAAGGCGATGCCGTCGAGCAGCGGTCCGCCGCCGACCGGTTCCACCATCACTTTGAGATGGCGTTCGCCCACGATGCGCTGTTGCAACAAACGAAAACGTCCGTCGAAAAGCGGCTCCGGAAACATCTGCCCCCACGGGCCGGCATCGCGCAGCATCTGCGCCACCTCCATGGTCATTTCAGCCGGTGAAAGCTCACCGTCAGAAACCACTTCACCCTGCAACAGAGCCGGATCGATCCACTCGGTGACCAGTTCGCCAAACAGACGCTGGAACTCGTCGAACTTCGCCTCTTCCAGCGACAGGCCTGCCGCCATCGCGTGACCGCCGAACTTAATCATCAGGTTCGGATGCAGCGTATCCAGACGCTCCAGCGCATCGCGCATATGCAGCCCCTGAATGGAACGACCGGAGCCTTTCAGCGTGCCGTCCCCGGCGGGGGCGAACGCGATCACCGGGCGGTGGAAACGCTCTTTAATACGCGACGCCAGAATGCCCACCACGCCCTGGTGCCATTCGGGGTGATACATCGCCAGCCCGCCCGGCAGGGTGTCACCGCTGCGCTCCAGCTTTTCGCACAGGGTCAGTGCTTCGGCCTGCATCCCCTGCTCAATCTCTTTACGGGTCTGGTTGAGTGCGTCCAGCTCACTGGCCAGCACGCGCGCTTCGCCGATGTTGTCACACAGCAGCAGCGCGACGCCAACCGACATATCGTCCAGCCGCCCCGCCGCGTTCAGGCGCGGGCCGAGGGCAAAACCCAAATCGCTTGCCGCGAGCTTCAGCGGATCGCGGTTGGCAATTTCCAGCAGCGCCTTAATCCCCGGACGGCATTTACCTGCCCGAATGCGGCTTAAGCCCTGCCAGGTGAGAATACGGTTATTGGTATCGAGCGGTACCACGTCCGCCACGGTTCCCAGCGCCACCAGATCGAGATACTCCGCGAGGTTCGGCACGGCAATCCCGCGCGATTCGAACCAGCCCTTATCACGCAGCAACGTGCGTAACGCCAGCATCAGATAAAACGCCACCCCTACTCCGGCCAGCGATTTCGACGGGAAATCGCAGTCGCGCAGGTTCGGGTTAATGATGGCTTCGGCGGCAGGCAGGGTTTCTCCTGGCAGGTGGTGATCGGTGACCAGTACCGGGATCCCCAGCGCATGGGCATGATCGACCCCCGCATGAGAAGAGATCCCGTTATCCACGGTCATGATCATCTGTGCGCCACGGGCATGGGCCTGATCGACCACTTCCGGGCTGAGGCCGTAGCCGTCTTCAAACCGGTTCGGCACCAGGTAAGTCACGTTATCACAGCCCAGCGCACGCAGGCTGAGCACGCTCAGCGCGGTACTGGTTGCGCCGTCGGCATCGAAATCGCCCACCACGACAATCCGCGTGCCTTCCCGGAACGCGTCGTAGAGCATTTCACTCGCTTGTTCGATGCCACTCAGCGCTTGCCAGGGCAGCATGCCTTTGACGCTGCGCTCAAGATCGCTTGCCGTACGCACGCCACGGCTGGCGTACAGCCGCTTTAGCAGCAGCGGAAGCGTGTCTGGTAAATCCGCGGTTTCACCCGCATCGCGGCGGCGCAGTTTTATCGGGGCTTTCACGCGAATTATTTACCACCCATCTGTTTCTGGTGCTCGTCGAGGAACGCTTTCATCTCTTTTGGCCCCTGGTAGCCCGGCACCACATAGCCGTTACTCAGCACAATGGCTGGCGTACCGCTCACGCCAAACTGTACGCCCAGCGCGTAATGGTTAGCGATGTCGATATCGCAGGACGCGGGCTTCACGCCTTTGCCGTTCATCGCGTCATCAAAGGCCTTGTTGCGGTCTTTCGCACACCAGATCGCTTTCATATCCTGCTCAGGCTGGCTCTGCACGCCAGCGCGTGGGAAAGCCAGGTAACGCACGGTAATGCCCAGCGCGTTGTAGTCTTTCATCTCTTCATGCAGCTTGTGGCAGTAGCCGCAGGTGATGTCGGTGAAGACGGTAATAACGTGCTTTTCCTGCGCCGCTTTGTAGACAATCATCTCTTTTTCGAGCGCGTTCAGGTTTTTCATCAGCAGCTGGTTGGTGACGTTCACCGGCTGCGCGCCGCTCACGTCGTACATGGGTCCCTGAATGATGTGCTTACCGTCTTCGGTCACGTACAGCACGCCGCTGTTGGTCAGCACCGTTTTCATGCCAGCCACCGGCGCTGGCTGGATCTCGCTGCTGGCGACGCCGAGTTTCGTCAGAGACTGTTTAATGGCGGCATCATCCGCATGGGCAAAACCGGAAACCGAAGCTGCCAGCAGGGTGAACAGCGCTAAAGACTTTTTCATATATGTTCCTGTAACAATTCGTCGGCACTCACGCGCGAGGGTGGTGCTGTTGGTGTAGCTGCCGCAGGCGTTCCGTCGCGACATGGGTGTATATTTGCGTCGTTGAAAGATCGCTGTGTCCAAGCAACATCTGCACCACGCGTAAATCAGCGCCGTGGTTTAACAGATGCGTCGCGAAGGCGTGACGCAAAACGTGCGGCGACAGCTTCTCACTGTCAATACCCGCCAGTGTGGCGTAATGTTTAATGCGATGCCAGAACGTTTGTCGCGTCATCTGCTGCGCGCGCTGGCTCGGGAACAATACATCTATGGAGACGCCGTTCAGCAGCCACGGACGCCCGTGTTCCAGATACGTCTCCAGCCAGTAG
Source organism: Enterobacter cloacae complex sp. 677-3DZ2D5B (assembly GCF_004136695.1). Lineage (NCBI taxonomy): Bacteria > Pseudomonadati > Pseudomonadota > Gammaproteobacteria > Enterobacterales > Enterobacteriaceae > Enterobacter > Enterobacter cloacae complex sp. 677-3DZ2D5B. The sequence goes on from NZ_QFLS01000006.1 coordinate 81,176, forward strand.
ACCGCCTCTTCACCCAGCGGCACCAGCCTTTCTTTGTTCCCTTTACCGATAACGCGCACCACGCCCTGACGCAGGCTGATATCGCTCATCGTCAGGCCCACCAGCTCGGAAACGCGCAAGCCCGTGGCATACAATAGTTCAAGCATGGCTTTATCGCGTAACTCCAGCGGAAGGTCAACTGCGGGCGACTGTAATAATCTCTCAACTTGTGCTTCGCTGAGATCTTTTGGCAGCCGCTGAGGCAGTTTAGGCGATGCCAGCAGTGCGCTGGGGTCATCCGCGCGGATCTTCTCGCGGTACAGGTGCTGGAACAGGCGGCGCATGGCGCTCAGCAGACGCGCGGAGCTGGTGGCTTTGTACCCCCCTTCCATCCGCTCAGCCAGCAACCCTTGCAGGTCATCGCTTTGCGCGCTTTCAAGCGTCAGCCCCCGATGCGCCAGCCACTCGACCAGCAGCGTGAGATCCCGACGATAGGCGCTGAGCGTATTTTCAGCGAGGTTTTTCTCCAGCCACAGCGCGTCGAGAAACTGTTCGATGAGTGCGAGATCCTTTTCCACATCAGCCCCTTTGGTTCTGCAATCTGGCCATTATGCCTGATTGCCATCGGTTTCTGGTACACTACGCGCAAAGTCATAGCAAGAATTGAGATAGTTACGCGATGAATATTGGTCTGTTCTATGGTTCCAGCACCTGCTACACCGAAATGGCGGCGGAGAAAATTCGTGACATCATTGGCCCGGAACTGGTGACGTTGCATAACCTGAAAGATGACGCGGTTGCCTTGATGGAGCAGTACGATGTGCTGATTCTGGGTATCCCTACCTGGGACTTTGGTGAGATTCAGGAAGACTGGGAAGCCATCTGGGATCAGCTCGATTCAGTCAATTTTGAAGGCAAAATCATTGCGATGTATGGCATGGGCGACCAGTTGGGCTACGGGGAGTGGTTCCTCGACGCGCTCGGCATGCTGCATGACAAACTGGCGCCAAAGGGCGCGACGTTTATCGGCTACTGGCCTACGGAAGGCTATGAGTTCACCAGCCCAAAACCCGTCATTGCCGACGGCCAGCTGTTTGTCGGGCTCGCGCTGGATGAAACCAACCAGTACGATCTCAGCGACGAGCGCCTCCAGACCTGGTGCGAACAAATTCTGGGTGAGATGGCCGAGCAGTTTAGCTGATTTATTCCTGCGTCGGCTGTTGCACGATTAGCCGGCGCAGATCCCGCCACTCCGCGGGATCCATACTGTCTGCGGCCAGCCACAGGTGCTGGCGACGGTTGTCCTCGACCCGACGCAGCCGTAGCATCATCCCGGTGTTAAGCATCCACGGCGTCCCCATCATCTCCCACTCTTTTCCCTGCCAGCGCAGGCGAGAATCCATCAGCAGCTTAATTTCACCCTGACGGGCGTTGATTCGACGCTGGCTGCGCACGCTATCAAACACCACAAACGACAGCAAAAGCAGCCACAGAGGGGTATAGCTTAGCGGCCACGGCACCAATAACACCATTGCCGCGACCAGACCGTGGAGCAGTAAGGACATCCACTGTGAGCGCCACGAGACGCGAAGATCAGATTGCCACAGGACCACGTTCCTGATTCCGTGTTTGAATTAATTGCACCATCCGTTGCAACTCGGTGTCGGCGGGTTTGCCGTGATTCATCAGCCAGTTGAATAAATCCGGATCGTCAGACTCAAGCAGACGGACAAACAGGCGCTTATCGTCATCGCTTAAGCTGTCGTACTCATACTCGAAGAAAGGCATGATGGAGATATCAAGTTCACGCATGCCGCGACGGCACGCCCAGTGAATACGGGCCTTGTTGTTAATATCCATGTTCTGTTTCCTGCATTACGTTTGGCACAGTCGGTATCCCGTTCGGTATTCATTATTGCTCTCCGGGAACACCTGCTAGTGTAACGTGTTTTTGACCGTTTCTTTACTGGAATATTGCGAACCTCGAGCAGGCTTCCTGAATAATCCTTATAAAGACAGCGGATTACACTATTTTGCGTAGCGCCACGCATAACCGCGTAATGGCACGAATGGCCTGCTGAAAGCGCTTGCATTGAATACAGTCTCTTTTACCATTAGGTATTATCAAAGCGTTAAGCAATTCAGGACATCACTATGGCATTTACACCATTTTCTCCTCGCCAGCCCGCCGCCTCTGCGCGTCTGCCGCTGACGCTGATTACTCTTGATGACTGGGCACTGGCGACACTGACCGGTGCGGACAGCGAAAAATACCTGCAAGGCCAGGTCACGGCGGACGTGGCGCAGTTGACTGAGCACCAGCATCTGCTGGCCGCGCATTGCGATCCAAAAGGCAAAATGTGGAGCAACCTGCGTCTGTTCCGCCGTCAGGACGGATTCGCCTTTATTGAGCGCCGCAGCCTGCGTGACGCCCAGCTTAAAGAGCTAAAAAAATACGCGGTCTTTTCTAAAGTCACCATCGCCCCGGACGATGAACACGTTCTGCTGGGGGTCGCGGGTTTCCAGGCGCGTGCAGCGCTGAAAAACCTGTTTGCCGAGCTACCGGATGCTGAAAAACAGCTGGTCAGCGAGGGAGCGACCTCCATTCTGTGGTTCGAACACCCGGCGGAGCGCTTCCTGCTGGTAACCGACGAAGCAACGGCGGAACGCGTCACTGACGCCCTGCGCGGTGAAGCACAGCTCAACAACAGCCAGCAGTGGCTGGCGCTGAACATCGAAGCGGGCCTGCCAGTCATTGACGCGGCAAACAGCGCGCAGTTTATCCCGCAGGCGACAAACATCCAGGCGCTGGGTGGTATCAGCTTTAAGAAGGGCTGCTACACCGGTCAGGAAATGGTGGCGCGTGCGAAATTCCGCGGCGCGAACAAACGCGCCCTGTGGACGCTGGCTGGTCACGCCAGCCGTGTGCCGGAAGCGGGTGAAGATCTTGAGATGAAGATGGGCGAAAACTGGCGCCGTACCGGCACCGTGTTAGCCGCCGTCCAGCTCGATGATGGCCGCCTGCTGGTGCAGGTTGTCATGAATAATGATATGGAGCCCGACAGCGTGTTCCGCGTGCGTGATGATGCAAACACGCTCAGCATTGAGCCGCTGCCGTATTCACTGGAAGATTGATGCTGTATCGCCCGGTGTTGATATTCACCCTCTCCCTGTGGGAGAGGGTCGGGGTGAGGGCATCAGACCGCACCTTACAAAAAAACTACACCTGCCCAACATACAGATAAATTGCCAGGAAGTGGCACACGCTGCCGCCCAGCACAAAGCCGTGCCAGATGGCATGGTTGTACGGAATACGCTTGCAGACGTAGAAAATCACGCCCAGCGAGTAGACCACACCGCCCACCGCCAGAAGCGTCACGCCCCCCACCGCCAGCTTAATGGCTAACTGATACACCACAATCAGCGACAGCCAGCCCATTGTCAGATAGGTAACTAGCGACAACACTTTAAACCGGTGCGCAATGGTCAGCTTAAACAGGATCCCCAGCAGCGCCAGGCTCCAGATCACAATCATCAGGCCACGCGACAGCGGTGAGTTGAGCCCCACCAGCAAAAACGGCGTATAGGTACCCGCAATAAGAAGATAGATAGCGCAGTGGTCAAATTTCTTGAGCCATATCTTCGCCCGTTGATGCGGAATCGCGTGATACAGCGTTGAGGCAAGGAAAAGCAGGATCATACTCCCGCCATACAGGCTGTAGCTGGTAATGGCCATCGCGCTGGCGTTGGTATCCACTGCCTGTACCAGCAATAACACTAAGCCGACAATCCCAAAAACCAGGCCAATGCCATGGCTTATACTGTTGGCTACTTCCTCAGCCAGCGAATATCCCTGTGCGATTAATGGTCTGCTCACCATACTTAACTCCGGGAAAACAAAAGATGATTATTCATCGCCAGTCTATGCTAACTGAGAATGATTCCAGTGAACACCTGTTAGCTAAAATAAATCTATAATCAAGATTTATCCTTATAAATCAGTGCAATGAAAAATAAATCCACCGCACAGATGTAAATGATTTCATTAACACCTGAGTAATCAAGGAGATAAATCCGTCTCCCGCCCTTCGTCATCATGGTATGCTTCAGGAATAGTGTCCGACAGCGAGTTTAGCCATTGTGAGTATGTTCAGCCATTCCGCCATTGCCAGCCTCAACAATCTGGAAATGATGGTCTACAACTATGTCATTAAGAACCGCGATAAAGTGATGTACATGACCATCCGCGAGCTGGCGGATGCTGCTGGGGTCTCCACTACCACTATCCTGCGCTTCTGCCGCAAGCTCAACTGCGATGGTTACTCGGAATTTCGGGTGCGCTTTAAACTCTATCTGGAGCAGAACGAGCCGCAGCAGGCGAATTTTGGTGCCAGTGAAATTATCAGCTTCTTTAAAAGCGTAAATAACGAAGAGTTTGATGCGCTATTAGATAAAGCCGTCGATATTATTTTATCATCTGAACGAATTATTTTTGTCGGTGCGGGCACCTCCGGATCGCTGGCAAAATATGGCGCACGTTTCTTTTCAAATATCGGCAAATTCAGTAACCATATCGACGATCCTTATTTCCCGGTCACTAACGACATGGCTAAAAATGCGCTGGCCATTGTACTCTCCGTCTCCGGCGAAACCGAGGAGATCCTGCGCTTCGCCAGCCAGTTCAGCCTGCACCACTGCAAGGTGCTCTCCGTCACCAGCCATGAACATTCTCGTCTCGCAAAGCTGGCGGACTTTAACCTCTCCTGGCATGTCCCGCAAACGCGTATTGGCGGCGTTTACGATATCACCACGCAAATTCCCGTCATCTATATTCTGGAATCATTAGGCCGAAAACTGGCGAAGAAATTAACAGAATAAAACATCTTGTTTTTTTGATGTAACAAATTACAATTTCCACAAATTGTTATATCGTGACATTTAATTCCGCTTTGCTAGACTCGAAATCAATAAGTCCTGAATTGAGAATAGCAAAGATGAAAAAACTCACCTTACCGAAAGATTTTTTATGGGGCGGCGCGGTGGCGGCGCACCAGGTTGAAGGCGGCTGGAACAAAGGCGGCAAAGGGCCAAGCATCTGCGACGTGCTCACCGGCGGCGCACACGGCGTTCCGCGTGAAATCACGCAGGAAGTGATTGAAGGCAAATATTACCCGAACCACGAAGCCGTCGACTTCTATGGCCATTACAAAGAAGACATTAAGCTGTTTGCCGAGATGGGCTTCAAATGTTTCCGTACCTCCATCGCCTGGACGCGCATCTTCCCGAAAGGCGACGAAACTCAGCCAAACGAAGAGGGGCTGAAGTTTTACGACGACATGTTCGATGAACTGCTGAAGTACAACATCGAGCCGGTGATCACCCTCTCCCACTTTGAAATGCCGCTGCATCTCGTTCAGGAATATGGCGGATGGACCAACCGTAAAGTGGTCGATTTCTTTGTGCGCTTCTCGGAAGTGGTATTTGAGCGCTACAAAAATAAGGTCAAATACTGGATGACCTTCAACGAAATCAACAACCAGCGCAACTGGCGTGCGCCGCTGTTCGGCTACTGCTGCTCTGGCGTGGTCTATACCGAGCACGACAACCCGGAAGAGACCATGTACCAGGTGCTGCACCACCAGTTCGTGGCCAGCGCGCTGGCGGTGAAAGCCGCACGCCGCATTAACCCGGAGATGAAAGTCGGCTGCATGCTGGCGATGGTGGCGCTCTATCCTTACTCCTGCAAGCCAGAGGACGTCATGTTTGCTCAGGAATCCATGCGCGAGCGCTACGTCTTTACCGACGTGCAGCTGCGCGGCTACTACCCGTCTTACGTGCTGAACGAGTGGGAGCGCCGTGGGTTCTCCATCAGGATGGAAGCGGGCGACGAGCAGATCCTGCGTGAGGGCACCTGCGACTACTTAGGTTTCAGCTACTACATGACCAACGCGGTCAAAGCGGAAGGCGGCACCGGTGACGCCATTTCCGGCTTCGAGGGCAGCGTGCCGAACCCGCACGTCAAGGCGTCCGACTGGGGCTGGCAGATTGATCCGGTAGGCCTGCGCTATTCGCTTTGTGAACTGTACGAACGTTATCAGAAGCCGCTGTTTATCGTGGAAAATGGTTTCGGCGCCTACGACAAAGTGGAAGAGGACGGCAGCATTAACGATGACTACCGCATCGACTACCTGCGCGCCCACGTGGAAGAGATGATGAAGGCCGTGACCTGGGACGGCGTGGATCTGATGGGCTATACCCCGTGGGGCTGCATTGACTGCGTCTCCTTCACCACCGGCCAGTACAGCAAGCGCTACGGCTTTATCTACGTCAACAAGCACGACGACGGTACCGGTGACATGTCCCGCTCCCGTAAGAAGAGCTTTGAGTGGTATAAAACCGTCATTGCCAGCAACGGCGAAACGCTGTAATGGCTCGCCCTCTCTGCAAGCGGAGAGGGCAAACCGCTTATCTTCCAGACACTTCTTTACAGCTTTTGCGTTGCCAAAATATGTTCGCCCGATAATATAGGCGTCCTGAATATTTGAGGCGAACATGATCAAGCGACAACGCAACGCTATCCTGCTTGTAGCCCTGGCCTGCCTGGTGGTGCTGATATGCACCGCCCAGCGGATGGCCGGGATGCACGCGCTTGTCATGAACGTCACCGCCACGAGCCAGTCTGTCCAGCAGGGGCAGGAGAGTACCGACGCACCGGTAACCCCGTGTGAGCTTAGCGCCAAGTCGCTGATGTCGGTCCCGCCTGTTTTGTTTGAAGGCGCCCTGATTGCCGTCACCCTGCTGCTGGCGTTGCTGGCAGCCAGCCCGCCGCGCCGCGAACGGCAGTGGCCTCCCCGCGTTATCTCCCCGCCCCGGTTAAGGGTGCATCTGCGATTATGCGTCTTCCGTGAATGAGTCTTCGCCTGTTACTTCAGGTTAATTCATCATTTACGGAGATAATTTATGTTTACTGTATTCAGGCGACTGCTGGTCTGCCTGCTTTGGCTATGGCTGCCCCTCAGCCAGGCTGCCGACAGCGGCTGGCTGCGCGCCGCCGATAATCAGCACGCCAGCGTCAGGCTGCGTGCGCAACCCGAAAGCACTGGCGAAACCCGCCTGCTGCTGGACGTCGCCCTGCAAAAAGGCTGGAAAACCTACTGGCGCTCGCCGGGCGAAGGGGGCGTCGCACCCGCGATTAAATGGCATCAGCCCGTCGAGGCGAAATGGCGCTGGCCTGTGCCGCAGCGTTTCGACGTCGCGGGTATCACCACGCAGGGCTATCACGGCGATGTCAGCTTTCCCATCACCCTGCGGGGCGACGTCCCGAAGATCCTGAGCGGCGTGCTTACGCTCTCCACCTGTAGCAACGTCTGTATTCTTACCGACTACCCGTTTTCACTGAACATGACCGCATCCGCAGGCGCCGGTTTTGATTACGATTTCAGTCGGGCCATGGGCACCCTTCCGCTCAGCGGCGGGTTGACCTCAACGCTTAACGCCACCTATGCCCCCGGCAAGCTGACCGTAACGGCGCAGCGTGACGCAGGCTGGCAGGCGCCGTCCCTGTTTATCGACGGTATGGATGATGTTGATTTCGGCAAACCGGCCCTCACCGTGCGCGGTGATTCGCTGGTCGCCACCGTGCCCGTGACGGACAGCTGGGGCGAGGCCGCGCCCAACCTCAGCGGCAAAACCCTGTCGCTGGTTCTGGCCGATAGCGGGCAGGCGCAGGAGTCCAGCCTGAGCATTCAGCCGGGGAACGCCGCGCCGACGCTCTCGTTAGGCTGGGTGCTGCTGATGGCGCTGGCGGGCGGTCTGATCCTTAACGTCATGCCCTGCGTACTGCCCGTGCTGGCCATGAAGCTGGGCACGCTGATGCAAACCGAACGGCAGGCGCGGGGTCAGGTACGCCGACAGTTTCTTGCGTCGGTAGCCGGGATCGTGATCTCGTTCCTCGCGCTGGCGCTGATGATGACGGTTTTACGCTTAGGCAATCAGGCACTCGGCTGGGGGATCCAGTTCCAGAACCCGTGGTTTATTGGTGCGATGGCGATGGTGATGGTGCTTTTCAGCGCCAGCCTGCTGGGGTTGCTTGAAATCCGTCTCCCTTCCGGCGCCAGCACCTTCCTCGCCACGCGCGGCGGTAACGGGCTTGCGGGTCATTTCTGGCAAGGCGCGTTTGCCACGCTGCTGGCGACACCCTGCACCGCGCCGTTCCTGGGTACGGCGGTCTCGGTCGCGCTGGCGGCGCCGCTTCCCCTGCTGTGGGGGATCTTCCTGGCGATGGGTATCGGCATGAGCCTGCCGTGGCTGCTGGTGGCGGCCTGGCCGGGGCTGGCCCAGCGCTTGCCGCGTCCGGGACGCTGGATGAACGTCGTACGCGTAGTGCTGGGGATAATGATGCTCGGCTCATCGCTGTGGCTGCTGAGCCTGCTGACGGTGCACATTGGCAGCCTGCCCGTCATCACGCTGGGCGTGCTCCTGATCCTTACGCTGCTGCTGGTCACCGCCTGGCGCTACCGCTGGCAAACGGCACTGCGCGCCGGGGTATTAGCTGTAGTAGTGGCCGGAGCAGTCGCGTTTGTATCCGGCTCCGGCGGCGAGGGTTCCCGCCGCGATCGTATCCACTGGCAACCGCTCAGCGAGCAGGCCATTGCCCGCGCGCTGGCGGAGAACAAACGGGTGTTCGTCGACGTGACCGCCGACTGGTGCGTGACCTGTAAAGCCAATAAATACAACGTGCTGCTGCGCGACGACGTGCAGGATGCGCTCTCCGCCCCGGACGTTGTCGCCCTGCGCGGCGACTGGAGCCGCCCCTCAGATACCATCAGCCAGTTCTTAACCACGCGCGGCAGCGCCGCCGTGCCGTTTAACCAGATCTACGGACCGGGATTACCGCAGGGCCACGTGCTGCCTGCGTTGTTAAGCCGCGAAGCGGTGCTGAGCACCCTGTCCGATGCAAAAGGAAAATAACATGAGAGCCTTAATAGCCTTACTTCTGCTGTCGTTATCAACGTTCGGTTTCGCCGCACCGTCAGATGACGCTTCCAGCGACCAGCTGGCAAAACTGTTGTTTAACGACCCCAACAGCCCGCGAACCGGCGCGGCATCGCCGAAGCTGACCATCGTCTCCTTCACGGACTACAACTGCCCGTATTGCAAGCAGTTCGACCCAATGCTGGAGAAAATCGTGCAGGAAAATCCCGACGTGCAGCTCATCGTCAAACTGCTGCCGTTTAAGGGACAAAGCTCGGTAAATGCCGCGAAAGCGGCGCTCTCAACGTGGCAGCAGGCGCCGGATAAATTCTGGGCGCTGCACCAGCGGCTGATGATGAAAAAGGGCTATCACGATGACGCCAGCATCGCCGCCGCGAAGGTCAAGACCGGAACGGACGGCATTAAAACGGATGATAAAACCATGGACAGCTTAAAGATGAACCTCATCCTGGCGCAGGTGTTGAATATTCAGGGTACCCCGGCGACCATTATCGGCGACCAGATGGTGGCGGGCGCCATTCCGTATGACGACCTGGAGGGGCTGGTCAAAGAACAGCTGGCAAACGCCCGTGGCAAGTAAGCTTTCGCGCCTGCTGCGCGAGCTGGGCGTGTGGCTGCTGATTGGCGTAGCCGTGAGCCTGGCGGTGGACTATTTCCGCCAGCCCGCGCTGCCGCAGAATTTCTCCGCGACGGCACAGCACACCCTCGACGGTCAGCCCGTCGATCTTATCGCCATGAGTAAGGAGCGACCGCTGCTGGTCTACGTCTGGGCGACATGGTGCGGCGTTTGCCGCTACACCACGCCGTCGGTGGCGGCGCTTGCCGCGGACGGGGGTAACGTGATGTCGGTTGCGCTGCGCTCGGGCGATAACGCGACGCTCGAAACATGGATGAGGAAGAAGAAGGTGATGATGCCCACGGTCAACGACGCCAGCGGAGAACTGGCGCGTGAGTGGGACGTTAAGGTGACGCCAACGCTGGTGGTGATCTCTCACGGTGAGGTGAAGTCGATCACCACCGGCTGGACCAGCGGCTGGGGAATGCGCCTGCGGCTGTGGCTGGCGTCTTAGCGTTACTTCCCGCCAGCCAGCTCCAGGAAGCTACCGGTAACATAGGAGGCTTTGTCGCTCAGCAGCCAGGCAATGGCCTGGGCGACCTCCTCCGGCTGACCGCCACGCTGCATCGGTAACATCGACTTCACCCGATCCACACGCCCCGGCTCGCCGCCGGAGGCGTGAATATCGGTATAAATCAGGCCTGGCCGCACGCCGTTAACGCGAATGCCCTGTGCCGCCACCTCCAGCGCGAGGCCGGTAGTCAGGGAATCCACCGCCCCTTTGGAGGCGGCATAATCCACATATTCCCCCGGCGCTCCCAGCCGTGATGCCGCCGAGGAGACATTCACAATCGCGCCGCCCTTGCCGCCGTGTTTATGCGACATGCGCTTCACCGCTTCACGGCAGCAGAGAAAATAGCCGGTGACGTTGGTAGCCAGCACGCGGTTAATACGTTCAGCGGAGAGGTTTTCAATGGTGGATTGTTCAAACAAAATTCCGGCGTTGTTCACCAGTGCGGCGAGCGGCTCACCTTCGCGATCGAGGCTGGCGAACATCGCCATCACCTGCGCTTCATCGCTGATGTCCGCGCGCATGGCAAAGGCTTTACCGCCCGCGTCCACGATCTGATTAATGACCTCTGTCGCGGCTTTGATGTTGTGATGAAAATTCACCGCAACGGTGTAGCCTTCGCTTGCCAGCTGTAGCGCGGTGGCTTTACCAATACCCCGGCTGGCGCCGGTGACCAGTGCAATTGCCATTCTTTTCTCCCAATAAAAAAGCCGGGTAGCGGCTTCGCTTTACCCGGCCTACGTTACTACAGGAACAACGTTACTGGTATTCGCTCATCGGTACGCAGGAGCAGAACAGGTTACGGTCGCCGTAAACATCATCAAGACGTTTCACGGTTGGCCAGTATTTGTTTACCACACCTGCCGGGAAGACAGCCAGTTCGCGGGTATAACCGTGGTTCCACTCTGCCACCAGTTCGTTCTGGGTATGCGGCGCGTTAACCAGCGGGTTATCTTCCAGCGTCCACTCCCCGCCTTTCACGCGGTCGATTTCGCTGCGGATCGCCAGCATGGCGTTGATAAAGCGATCCAGTTCCACCTTGCTTTCAGACTCGGTCGGCTCAACCATCAGCGTTCCCGCAACCGGGAAGGACATGGTTGGCGCGTGGAATCCGTAGTCGATCAGGCGCTTGGCAATATCCAGCTCGCTGATGCCCGTCTCTTCTTTTAGAGGACGAATATCGAGGATGCATTCGTGCGCCACGCGACCGTCGCGGCCGGTATAGAGCACCGGATAGGCGTCCTTCAGACGCGTTGCGATGTAGTTGGCGTTGAGGATCGCCACCTGGCTGGCCTGCTTCAGCCCTTCCGCGCCCATCATGCGGATATACATCCAGCTGATTGGCAGGATAGAGGCGCTGCCAAACGGTGCCGCGGAGACCGCGCCCTGACGGGTCAGCATGCCTTCAATCTGCACCACGCTGTGGCCCGGCACAAACGGTGCCAGGTGCGCTTTCACGCCGATTGGGCCCATGCCCGGGCCGCCACCGCCGTGCGGAATGCAGAACGTTTTATGCAGGTTCAGGTGCGACACGTCCGCGCCAATAAAGCCCGGAGAGGTGATGCCCACCTGGGCGTTCATGTTTGCGCCGTCGAGGTAAACCTGGCCGCCGAACTGATGCACCACTTCACACACTTCACGGATAGTTTCTTCGTACACGCCGTGGGTGGACGGGTAGGTCACCATGATGCAGGAGAGTTTGTCGCCCGCCTGCTCGGCTTTGGCGCGCAGGTCGGCCAGATCGATGTTGCCGTTTTTGTCGCACGCCACAACCACCACTTCCATTCCTGCCATCTGGGCAGAAGCCGGGTTGGTACCGTGGGCAGAGCTTGGGATCAGGCAGATATCACGGTGGCCTTCATTGCGGCTTTCGTGATAGTGACGGATCGCCAGCAGACCAGCGTATTCACCCTGCGCACCGGAGTTCGGCTGCATGCAGAGCGCGTCGTACCCGGTCAGCTTCACCAGCCAGTCGGAGAGCTGGTTGATCATCATGTGATAACCTTCCGCCTGCTCAGCCGGGCAGAACGGGTGCAGCTCAGAGAATTCAGGCCAGGTAATTGGGATCATCTCAGCCGCGGCGTTCAGCTTCATGGTGCAGGAGCCCAGCGGGATCATCGCCTGGTTCAGCGCCAGATCTTTACGTTCCAGCGAGTGCATGTAACGCATCATCTCGGTTTCGCTGTGATAGCGGTTGAACACCGGATGAGTCAGGATCGCGTCGTCGCGCAGCATGCTTTCCTGAATGGAGCGGCTGTCGAGCGCAACCTCTTTGTCGAGCGTATCAACGTCCAGACCGTGTGCGTCACCCAGCAATACGTTGAACAGGGTCAGGATATCGTCACGGGTGGTGCTTTCGTCCAACGTAATGCCGACCGCATTGTGAATGTCGCTGCGCAGGTTGATTTGCGCTGCCTCGGCGCGCGCCAGCACGGCCGCTTTGTCTGCCACCTCGACGCACAGGGTGTCGAAATAGTGTTCATGACGCAGTCTGAGATCTTTCTGTTGCAGACCGCAGGCCAGGATATCGGCCAGACGGTGGATGCGGCTGGCAATACGCTTCAGGCCTGCCGGACCGTGGAACACCGCGTACAGGCTGGCAATGTTAGCCAGCAGCACCTGCGAGGTACAGATGTTGGAGTTCGCTTTCTCGCGGCGGATATGCTGCTCGCGGGTCTGCATCGCCATGCGCAGCGCGGTGTTACCGGCGGCATCTTTCGATACGCCGATAATACGGCCTGGCATGGAACGTTTAAATTCATCTTTCGCGCCAAAGAACGCCGCGTGCGGGCCGCCGTAGCCCATCGGCACGCCGAAACGCTGGGCTGAGCCGAAGACAATATCCGCGCCCTGTTTACCTGGCGCCGTCAGCAGCACCAGTGCCATAAAATCAGCGGCGACGCTAATAATAACCTTACGGGATTTCAGCTCGGCGATCAGTGCGCCGTAGTCGTGTACTTCCCCGGTGGTGCCCACCTGCTGCAACAGCACGCCGAAGACGTCCTGGTGATCCAGCACTTTTTCAGCGTCGTCGACAATCACCTCAAAGCCGAAGGTTTCCGCACGGGTGCGCACCACGTCCAGCGTCTGGGGATGCACGTCCGCCGCGACGAAGAAACGGTTGGCGTTTTTCAGTTTGCTCACGCGCTTCGCCATCGCCATCGCTTCGGCGGCGGCGGTGGCTTCATCCAGCAGCGAGGCAGAGGCGATATCCATACCGGTCAGATCCAGCGTCACCTGCTGGAAGTTCAGCAGCGCTTCCAGACGGCCCTGGGAGACTTCTGGCTGATATGGGGTATAAGCGGTGTACCAGCCCGGGTTTTCCAGCATGTTACGCAGGATCACCGGCGGTAACTGCACGTTGGTGTAGCCCATGCCAATGTAAGACTTATAGCGCTTGTTAAGGCTGGCGATGGCCTTAAGCTCCGCCAGCGCGGCGAACTCCGTCGTGGACTCGCCTACCTGCGGCGGCGTGGCAAGCTGGATGTCCTTTGGCACGATCTGGCCGATCAGTGCGTTTAATGAATCCGCGCCAACTGTCTTCAGCATCTCCTGCTGTTGCTGAGCATCCGGCCCAATGTGACGTTCAATGAAGGCGCCACGGTTTTCAAGCTGGCTTAAAGTCTGTGTCATGAGCGATGGTTCCTGAAACGTGCAGTGAATGTGTTTTCTCCCTCTCCCTAAGGGAGAGGGCTGGGGTGAGGGTATCGTCTGTTCCCCTCACCCTACCCTCTCCCCAAAGGGGAGAGGGAAATGGCTTATTCGTCTTCCAGTAGTGCTTCGTACGCGGTCGCATCCAGCAGCGCGGCAACCTGCGCTTCGTCGCTGGCTTTGATCTTGAAGATCCAGCCGCCTTCATACGGTTCGCTGTTCACCAGCTCCGGGGAGTCGCTGAGCGCGTCGTTCACGGCAACAATTTCACCGCTTACCGGGGCGTAGATGTCAGAGGCCGCTTTAACGGATTCCGCCACCGCACAGTCATCGCCTGCGCTCACGGTTGCGCCCACTTCCGGCAGGTCAACAAACACCATGTCGCCCAGCAGCTCCTGCGCGTGCTCGGTGATCCCAACGGTGTAAGTGCCGTCCGCCTCTTTGCGCAGCCACTCGTGTTCTTTGCTGTATTTCAGTTCTGCTGGCACATTGCTCATTGAAGTTCTCCTGATAAAAATAGTTAGGCGACCGGCTTACCGGCGCGAACAAAAATCGGTTTGGTCACGTTGACCGGCATTTCGCGGTTGCGGATCTGCACCACCGCCGTTTCGCCAATCCCCGCCGGCACGCGTGCCAGGGCAATACTGTAGCCGAGCGTCGGGGAGAACGTTCCGCTGGTGATCACGCCTTCGCGATGATTGCCATCGGCATCGGTGAAGCGCACCGGCAGCTCGCCGCGCAGCACGCCTTTTTCTTTCATCACCAGGCCTACCAGCTGTTCAGTGCCCTTCTCGCGCTGCATCTCCAGCGCTTCACGACCAATAAAATCACGGTCAGCCGGTTCCCATGCGATGGTCCAGCCCATGTTGGCGGCCAGCGGAGAGACGCCTTCGTCCATCTCCTGACCGTAGAGGTTCATCCCCGCTTCCAGACGCAGCGTATCGCGCGCGCCCAGGCCCGCAGGCTTCACACCTGCCTCCACCAGCGCACGCCAGAAATCAGCGGCCTTCTCGTTTGGCATGGCAATTTCATAGCCCGCTTCACCGGTGTAGCCGGTGGTGGCGATAAACAGATCCCCCGCCTGCACGCCGAAGAATGGCTTCATGCCTTCGGTGGCTTTGCGCTGCTCGTCGCTGAACAGAGACGCGGCTTTCGCCTGGGCGTTTGGCCCCTGTACGGCAATCAGCGACAGATCGTCACGGACAGTGATGTCAATGGCGTAAGGTTCAGCGTGTTGGGAAATCCAGGAGAGGTCTTTTTCGCGGGTGGCGGAGTTTACAACGAGGCGGAAGAAATCTTCGGTGAAGTAGTAGACGATGAGGTCGTCAATCACCCCGCCAGAGGCATTGAGCATACCGGTATAGAGCGCTTTGCCCGGCGTCTTCAGTTTGGCGACGTCGTTTGCCAGCAGATAACGCAAAAACTCCCGGGTGCGGCTACCGCGCAGGTCGACAATCGTCATATGAGACACGTCGAACATACCGGCATCGGTGCGCACCGCGTGGTGCTCATCAATCTGCGAGCCGTAGTGCAGCGGCATCATCCAGCCGTGGAAGTCCACCATGCGGGCACCGCATAACACGTGCTGTTCGTACAAAGGAGTCTGTTGAGCCATCTTTTCCTCGTTGAAAAATTCACCGTGAAACCCGGTGTCGGCCTCGCGATCGGGGGCCGACGCAAACGTTCTCTTTTACCTGAACTTACCACCGAAACCGGCGGTTAACCATAAGGTAAAACGGGTCATCACATTAGCTTATGACCAAAAATCGCTGAAAAGCCTACAGAGTTATTCACTGGGAAAATGCGATTAAACCCGCATAAAATTAACAATGATCTAACAGGATTTAGCAGATGCTGATATTTCATGCGGAAAAATGGGCCGAATTTCCGTAACATAAAAATAGTAAGATTAGATTTTCTAATGCGAAAAATGACGTGAAATTAGATTATTTCAAACGAGGAAATTTCCCCGGCGCGCAGGCCGGGAAAATAAAGTGTGACGGGGATCGAGATTAACGTAACCAGTCGGGAAGATCGTTGAGGCCCATTGCCTGACGAAGAAGCTGCGGTTTTACTCCGGGAAGGGTGTCGGCCAGTTTGAGGCCAATATCGCGCAGCAGTTTTTTCGCCGGGTTCGCTCCGGCAAACAGCTCGCGGAAGCCCTGCATACCCGCCAGCATCATCGCCGCACTGTGTTTGCGGCTGCGCTCGTAGCGACGCAGATACAGATGCTGACCAATATCTTTGCCTTCCCGATGCAGGCGACGCAGCTCTTCAACCAGCTCAGCCGCGTCCATAAAGCCGAGGTTCACTCCCTGCCCGGCCAGCGGATGAATGGTATGCGCCGCATCCCCCACCAGCGCCAGACGGTGCGCGGCAAACTGACGCGCGTAGCGACCGGTTAACGGAAACGTCTGGCGTTCGCTTTCAAGCCCGCACAGGCCCAGACGGTTATCAAACGCCACGCATAGCGCCTGAATGAAGGCATCCGGCGTCGTCTCCTGCATCTGCTGCGCTTTCTCCGGCTCTAAGGACCAGACGATGGAGCAGAGATGCGGATCGGCAAGCGGCAGGAAGGCCAGAATGCCGTCATTATGGAAAATCTGGCGCGCCACGCCGCCATGCGGCTCTTCGGTGCGGATTGTGGCCACCAACGCGTGATGACGGTAATCCCAGAAGGTCAGCGGAATATCCGCTTTGTTACGGAGCCAGGAATTGGCGCCGTCGGCACCCACTACCAGACGCGCAGTCAGCATATCGCCACTTTCAAGAGTGATAAACGCGTCGTTTTCGCCCCACGCCACCTGCTGAAGTTTCGCCGGTGCGATCAGCGTGACGTCGCTGCACTGCTGCGCTTTCTGCCACAGCGCGTGGTGGATCACCGCGTTTTCAACGATATGTCCAAGGTGGCTGTACCCCATGCTTTCATCGTCAAACGCGATACGGCCAAAGCTGTCTTTGTCCCACACTTCCATCCCGTGATAGCAACTGGCACGGAGCGCCACGATTTCAGACCAGACGCCAAGGTGCGTCAGTAGCTTTTCGCTGGCGGCATTGATCGCCGAGACGCGAAGCTCTGGCGGTGCATCCTGCGCCACAGGCTGCGGCGCTTTTTGCTCAAGCACGGCCACGCGCAGGCCGCTGCCCTGTAAACCACAAGCCAGCGCCAGTCCTACCATTCCGCCGCCCACAATGGCGACATCAACATTTTGCACGGTCAATACTCCTTAACGCGCGACCCAACCCAGGGTCCGCTGCGCCAGCACGTCACGTGCCGGAATGAACAGTTCCATCGCCATAAGCCCAAGGTTGCGACCCGCAACCAGCGGTGCCCAGCGATTGGCAAACAGGTGGACTAAACCGTCGGTGACGCCAATGGTCGCCGCTTTGTCCGCCTGGCGTCGTTTCTGGTAATGGCTCAGCACTGAGTATGCGCCACAATCCTGTTGTTCGCTCCACGTTCGGGCCAGGAGCTCGGCCAGGCTCATCACGTCACGGAGGCCAAGGTTGAAGCCTTGCCCGGCGATGGGGTGTAGCGTCTGCGCGGCGTTGCCGACCAGGGCGACGCGATGGGAGACAGTCTGCGATACGGTCGTCAGCGCAAGCGGATAGGCCACGCGTTTTCCGGCGTGGGTGATGCGCCCAAGCCGCCAGCCGAAGGCCTTTTGCAGCTCGGAACAAAAACGTTCGTCGGACCAGGAGAGAACCTCATCGGCCCGATCCTGCGCATGGCACCATACCAGCGAGCAGCGCCCGTTCGACATCGGCAGCATGGCCAGCGGGCCGTGCTCCGTGAAGCGCTCAAATGCCCTGCCGTTATGCGCGCCAGCCGTAGAGACATTAGCGATGACCGCCGCCTGTCCATAGGGTTCAGAGCGCCATTCGACGCCGCACTGCGTGGCGATCGCGGAGCGTGAACCATCTGCCGCCACCAGCAGTTGCCCCTCCAGCGTGGTGCCGTTGTCCAGCGTCACGCTGACGGCCTCGTCACGGCGGCTGAAGCTGGCGACGCGCGCCGGACAGTGCAGCGTGACGCCAGGGGCATCCTGTAACAGACGGAACAGCCGCAGCCCCACGTCATGCAGCTCGACGACCTGCCCCAGTGCCTCAATTCGGTAATCGTGGGCATCCAGCGTCACAAACCCGGCGTGGCCGCGATCGCTGACGTGAACGGTGCCGATTGCCGTCGCGCAGTCCGCTATCGCCTGCCAGATGCCAATGCGCGCAAGCTGCTGGCAGGTTCCCTGGGCCAGCGCGATGGCGCGGGCATCGAAGCCGGGATGATCGGCCGCCTGCGGCGCAACCGCCTCAACAAGATGCACCGGAAGCTGGCCTTTGGTTAACTGCGAAATGGCCAGCGCCAGAGTAGCGCCGGTCATGCCTCCGCCAACGATGATCACGCTCATACGCGTGCCGCCGCCATCAGCGCCTCGATGTCGTCGGCTTTTTTCACCACGGTCGCGGTCAGGTTTTCGTTACCGGTTTCGGTGATGACGATGTCATCTTCAATGCGAATGCCGATCCCGCGGTACCGTTCTGGCACGTCGGCATCCGGCGCGATGTACAGCCCAGGCTCAACGGTCAGCACCATGCCTGGCTCCAGCACGCGCGAACGTTCCGGACCGTATGCCCCGACGTCATGCACATCCAGCCCCAGCCAGTGGCTCAGGCCGTGCATAAAGTACGGACGATGGGCGTTTTCGGTTATAAGGGTGTCCACATCGCCTTTCAAAATGCCGAGCTTCACCAGCCCGGTAATCATGATGCGCACCACCTCGCCCGTAACCTCCTGGATGGAGGTGCCAGGGCGGAACAGCGTCAGCGCGGTCTCCAGAGACTCAAGCACGATGTCATAGATTTCACGCTGCGCGGTGGTGAATTTACCGTTCACCGGGAAGGTACGGGTGATGTCGCCCGCGTAACCCTGATATTCACAGCCCGCGTCAATCAGCACCAGATCGCCGTCGCGCAGTTCACTTTCGTTTTCGGTGTAGTGCAGAATGCAGCCGTTTTCACCGCCGCCTACGATGGTGTTATAGGACGGGAAGCGCGCGCCGTGACGGTTAAATTCATGGTGAATTTCGCCTTCAAGCTGGTACTCGAACATACCGGGACGGCACTTTTCCATGGCGCGGGTATGCGCCAGGGCGCTGATTTCGCCCGCGCGGCGCATCACATTCAGCTCTTCTTCAGACTTAAACAGGCGCATCTCATGCACCATCGGTCGCCAGTCCGTCAGGGTGGCGGGTGCAGACAAATTCTGACGTGAGCCTTTACGCAGCTTATCCAGCGCGGTGAAGACAATGTCATCCGCATACGCGTATTCGCCCTGCGCGTGATAGAGCACGTCCAGGCCGTTCAGCAGTTGGTAAAGCTGCTGGTTGATTTCGCTGTAGGCCAGCGCACGGTCCACGCCCAGTTTTTCCGGCGCCGCCTCCTGCCCTAAGCGGCGGCCAAACCAGATTTCCGCGGTCAGATCGCGCACGCGGTTAAAAATCACGCTGTGGTTGTGGGTGTCATTGCTTTTAATCAGCACCAGTACCGCTTCCGGCTCGTTAAACCCGGTGAAGTACCAGAAATCACTGCTCTGGCGATAGGGGTATTCGCTGTCGGCGCTGCGCGTCACTTCCGGCGCGGCGAAAATCAGGGCAGCGCTTCCCGGCTGCATTTTTGCCAGCAGCGCCTGACGACGGCGAGAATACTCTTGACTGGAGATAACCATGACACCCTCCTGTGCGTTATTTTTCTTAGTGTAATGTTGGCTTGCGAACTTCCGGCGCGGTCGGCTGCGAGCGCGTAAAGTTGTCGTGGCACAGCAGAGACGCCACGCGCACGTACTCGATAATCTCTTCGAGAGACATTTCCAGCTCTTCCTGGTCTTCGTCTTCATCGTAGCCGAGCTGGGCGATATTACGCAGATCGTCGATCGCTTCACCCGCTTCGCCGGTCACTTTATCCAGTTTAGGCTGGGTTACGCCCAGGCCAAGAAGATAGTGGTTTACCCAACCCGCGAGCGCATCGGCGCGATCGAAGACGCTGACATCGTCGCCTTCAGGCAGATAAAGCTGAAAAAGAAAGCCATCGTCTTCCAGGGAATCGCTGGTTGCGGCGTGCATTTTACGCAGCGCTTCCGCCAGTTCGTGGCCAAACGCCAGCCCTTCGTTGGTGAGGTCGTGGATCAGCGGCTGCCATGAGCTGTCGCTGTTTCCGCCGCACAGTATGCCGCTGATCAGACCGTGCATTTCGGCAGGGGTCAGACCGACTCCCTGCTGGTTCAGTAACTGGTTTAAATCCTTGTAACCAGGCATTTCGTTCTGTATAGACATACGCATTCGTCATCAAAGGGAGGATATTCATGATATGCTACCACTTTGGACCCTGGTGATACCAGAAAAGGGCTTGTATCTTCACATCAGGGTAGCTATAGTGTCGCCCCTTCGCAGCCCCCGGGGCAGTAAGCGAAGGCAGCGCAGTCAATCAGCAGGAAGGTGGCATGTCTGCACAACCCGTCGATCTCCAGATTTTTGGCCGTTCACTGCGAGTGAATTGTCCGCCTGAACAAAGGGATGCCTTGAATCAGGCTGCGGACGATTTGAATCAGCGGTTGCAAGATCTAAAAGAACGCACTAGAGTCACAAATACTGAGCAGCTGGTTTTCATCGCCGCGTTGAACATCAGCTATGAACTGACTCAGGAAAAAGCGAAGACCCGCGATTACGCGGCAAGCATGGAGCAGCGCATTAAAATGCTCCAGCAGACCATAGAACAGGCATTGCTTGATCAAGGTCGCAGTCCCGAAAGACCGGGACCAAAGTTTGAATAACACTTCTCAGTTGACTATGGTAGAGTAACTGTGAAGACAAAATTTCTCTGAGATGTTCGCAAGCGGGCCAGTCCCCTGAGCCGATATTTCATACCACAAGAATGTGGCGCTCCATGGTTGGTGAGCATGCTCGGTCCGTCCGAGAAGCCTTAAAACTATGACGACACATTCACCTTGAACCAAGGGTTCAAGGGTTACAGCCTGCGGCGGCATCTCGGAGATTCCCTCTCTTTTCTTCTACCGACTACCATGACTCAATTCCCTGAAGTTTCTGCTTCACGCCAGGACATCCGTCAGCTTATTCGCCAGCGTCGTCGCGCCTTAAGCGCCGAGCAACAGGCACATTTTGCCCAGCAGGCCGCCGCCCGCATGATGGCCTATCCGCCTGTGGTGATGGCAAACACCGTCGCCCTGTTTCTCTCGTTTGATGGTGAGCTGGATACCCAACCGCTTATCGACCAGCTCTGGCGCGCCGGGAAAAAAGTTTATCTGCCGGTGCTACATCCCTTTAGCCGAGGCAATCTGCTGTTTCTGCACTACCATCCGCACAGCGAGCTGGTGGTAAATCGTCTGAAAATCACCGAACCCAAACTCGACGTGCGCGACGTGCTGCCGCTATCTGAACTGGATGTGCTGATTACGCCGCTGGTGGCGTTTGACGAGCAGGGCCAGCGATTAGGCATGGGCGGGGGGTTCTATGACAGGACGCTGCAAAACTGGCAGCAGTACGGATTGCAGCCGGTGGGGTATGCGCATGATTGCCAGGGCGTGGAGGTATTACCCGTAGAGAAATGGGATGTGCCGTTGCCGGCGGTGGTGACGCCCAGTAAAACCTGGACCTGGTAGAATAAAGCCGGGTGGCGGCTACGCCTTACCCGGCCTACATAAATCATCGAACATTGTAGGTCGGGTAAGCGTAAGCGCCACCCGACACCACAGACCGCACCATCAGTACAGCAGACGCGCGCGAATCGTCCCCGGAATGGCCTTCATGCTCTGCAATGCTTTCTCGGCGATGTCTTCATCCGCTTCAATATCAATAACCACATAACCCATCTGCGAGTTAGTTTGCAGATACTGCGCAGCAATGTTAACGCCCTGCTCGGCAAAGATCTGGTTGATGGCGGTCAGCACGCCAGGACGGTTTTCGTGGATGTGCAGCAGACGACGCCCACCGTGCAGCGGCAGAGACACCTCCGGGAAGTTCACCGCAGAGAGCGTTGAACCGTTGTCGGAATATTTACTCAGTTTACCCGCCACTTCCAGGCCGATATTCTCCTGCGCTTCCTGAGTAGAACCGCCAATGTGCGGCGTCAGAATCACGTTGTCGAACTCGCACAGCGGAGAGGTGAACGGATCGCTGTTAGTGGCCGGTTCCGTCGGGAACACGTCAATCGCCGCACCCGCCAGATGTTTACGCTTCAGCGCGTCGCACAGTGCAGGAATGTCAACCACGGTACCGCGCGCGGCGTTGATCAGCAGAGAGCCCGGCTTCATCAGCGCCAGCTCTTCTGCGCCCATCATGTTTTTGGTGGACGCATTTTCCGGCACGTGCAGGCTTACCACGTCGCTCATGTTCAGCAGGTCAGAAAGATGCTGCACCTGCGTCGCGTTACCCAGCGGCAGCTTGCTTTCGATATCGTAGAAAAACACGTGCATGCCGAGAGATTCCGCCAGAATACCGAGCTGCGTACCGATATGGCCGTAACCGATAATCCCGAGCTTTTTCCCACGGGCTTCGTAGGAGCCCGCAGCCAGCTTATTCCACACGCCGCGGTGCGCTTTGGCGTTAGCCTCCGGAATGCCGCGAAGCAGCAGCAGCAGCTCGCCAATTACCAGCTCCGCCACGGAACGGGTGTTAGAGAACGGCGCGTTAAAGACCGGGATACCGCGTTTTGCGGCGGCATTCAGATCAACCTGGTTGGTGCCGATGCAGAAACAGCCAATCGCCACCAGCTTTTCCGCCGCAGCAATAACGTCTTCAGTCAGTTGGGTACGGGATCGCAGGCCAATGAAATGGGCATCACGGATGGACGCTTTCAGCTCTTCGGTATCGAGCGCGCCTTTGTGAAATTCGATGTTGGTGTAACCTGCCGCACGAAGGCTATCGATTGCTTTTTGATGCACGCCCTCGACCAGCAGGAATTTAATCTTGTCTTTCTCCAGTGATACCTTTGCCATTTACCCGACCCTGTTTTTGTCTGAACTGATGTTGTGCTGGATATAAATCCGCTGTAGCCAACATATCAAAAAAAACTATTGCAGCAATATGAACGTTTGCGTCAGTACGCTGAAGGAAAGTCATACAGCGCAAAATGGCAGAGGAAAATGCTATGGAAATTTACAAACGCGGAAGGATCGACAAAAGAGACATAAAAACGTGACACAAGTCACCGAATTTAGCGTTTCAAAAATTTTTTAGCGGGGGGAGGACTCCCCCCGTCAGATCATTTTACGATGGTTTTCACGCCGTCAGCGGTGCCGATCAGCGCCACATCCGCGCCACGGTTGGCAAATAACCCTACGGTAACAACGCCTGGAATGCCGTTGATCGCATTTTCCAGCGCAATGGCATCGAGGATCTCAAGGCCGTGAACGTCGAGGATCACGTTGCCGTTGTCGGTCACCACACCCTGACGGTATTCCGGACGACCGCCCAGCTTCACAAGTTGACGGGCAACCGCGCTGCGCGCCATCGGGATCACTTCGACCGGCAGCGGGAAATTCCCCAGAATGTCGACCTGCTTGGAGGCGTCCGCGATGCAGATGAACTTATCCGCCACGGAAGCGATGATTTTTTCGCGGGTCAGCGCCGCGCCACCGCCTTTGATCATCTGCATGTGGCCGTTGATTTCATCCGCGCCATCAACGTAAATGCCCAGACGGTCCACTTCGTTGAGGTCGAAAACGGTGATGCCGAGGCTTTTCAGCTTTTCCGTGGAAGCATCGGAGCTGGAAACCGCGCCCTCGATCTGCCCCTTCATCGTGCCCAGCGCATCGATAAAGTGCGCCGCCGTCGACCCCGTACCAACACCGACAATGGTACCCGGCTGTACGTACTGGAGAGCGGCCCATCCTACTGCTTTTTTCAGTTCATCCTGCGTCATGATCGTTTTGCCTGTGGTGTGAAAACTCAGGGCGCATTATAGAACACGTCGAATGGATTTCGTCTGCCACGAAGGGAAAATTGTGTCATAGTGCAGATTAAGCAAAATTAAGGAGTCAGCCAGAGCAATGAAACGTCCGGACTACAGAACACTACAGGCACTTGATGCAGTTATTCGTGAACGCGGTTTTGAGCGCGCGGCGCAAAAGCTGTGCATCACCCAGTCCGCCGTATCACAGCGTATCAAACAGCTTGAAAACATGTTCGGGCAGCCGCTGCTGGTGCGTACCGTACCGCCGCGTCCGACAGAGCAAGGACAAAAGCTCCTCGCCCTGCTGCGTCAGGTTGAACTGCTGGAAGATGAATGGCTGGGCGATGAACAAACCGGCTCCACGCCGCTGCTGCTGTCGCTGGCGGTGAACGCCGACAGTCTGGCAACCTGGCTGCTGCCGGCCCTTGCGCCAGTGCTGGCCGACTCCCCAATCCGCCTGAACCTTCAGGTTGAAGACGAGACCCGCACTCAGGAACGCCTGCGCCGTGGCGAAGTGGTTGGGGCGGTCAGTATTCAGCCGCAGGCGCTGCCAAGCTGTCTGGTGGATCAGCTGGGCGCGCTGGATTACCTGTTTGTCGGTTCAAAAGCCTTTGCAGAGCGCTACTTCCCGAACGGCGTGACTCGCGCCGCGCTGCTGAAAGCCCCTGCCGTCGCGTTCGACCATCTGGACGATATGCATCAGGCCTTCCTGCAACAAAACTTCGATTTGCCGCCGGGCAGCGTGCCGTGTCATATCGTTAACTCGTCCGAAGCCTTCGTACAGCTCGCGCGTCAGGGCACGACCTGCTGCATGATCCCGCATTTGCAGATTGAGAAAGAGTTGAAAAGTGGTGAGCTGATTGATTTAACCCCGGGGCTGTATCAGCGCCGGATGCTCTACTGGCACCGTTTTGCCCCGGAAAGCCGCATGATGCGCAACGTCACCGACGCGCTACTGGCGTTTGGGCATAAGGTGTTGAGACAGGATTAATCGCTTGAATTCCCTCTCCCTGTGGGAGAGGGTTAGGGTGAGGGCAAACTACTGCGCCTTAGCCGCCTCAGTTTGCTGAGTTTGAGTTGGCTCCAGCTGGAACACCACATCAACCTGATCGTCGAACTGAATGGTTGGCTGCTCGTAGGTTTCCTGAGCAGAAACCGGCGCGGCGTCCGCCTTCATCATCCGCACCATCGGGCTTGGCTGGTAGTTTGAAACGTGGTAACGGACGCTGTAAACCGGACCGAGCTTGCTCTTGAAGCCGGATGCCAGCTGCTGCGCCTGATGAATGGCATCATCAATTGCCGCTTTACGCGCTTCGTCTTTATATTTTTCCGGTTGCGCAACGCCCAGCGAGACGGAACGAATTTCGTTCAGCCCTGCCTTCAGCGCACCATCCAGCAATCCGTTGAGCTTATCAAGCTGGCGTACAGTCACTTCCACAGTACGCACGGCGCGATAGCCTTTCAGGATGCTTTTGCCGTTCTGGTAGTCGTAATCCGGTTGGGTACGCAGGTTCGCAGAGCTGATGTCTTTTTTCGCGACACCGTTCTGTTCCAGGAAAGAGAGGTATTGCGCAACACGATCGTCTGCCTGTTTCTTGGCGGAAGCAGCATCTTTCGCCGCCACGTTCACTTCAATTGCCAGGGTTGCAACATCGGGTACCGCATCCACACTTGCCGTGCCTGAAGTGACAATGTGCGGGCCGTTTGGCAGTTCATTCGCCTGCACCGACACCGCACCTAAACTTACTAATGCCGCCAGGGCCATCACCTTAAACTTCACTGTCATTCCTCCATGTTGCGAAGAGAGCCCTGTTAACAGGGCTCATGCCAGCAAGCTTAGCGGGTCTTGTTCAAATGTCCATAAGACAACGCTTAGTTGAACAATCCCTGTACGTGATGAATGCCCTCTTTCGCCAACTGGAAGGCAATAAACCACATCACCAGCCCCACCAGGGTATTGATAATGCGCTGCGCTTTGGCGGTACGCAGTCGTGGTGCCAGCCATGCCGCCAGGATCGCAAGACCAAAGAACCAGAGGAAGGAGGCGCTGACCGTACCGAGCGCAAACCAGCGTTTCGGCTCAACGTCCAGCTGTCCGCCCAGGCTGCCCAGCACCACAAAGGTATCAAGGTAGACGTGCGGGTTAAGCCACGTTACGGCGAGCATGGTGACGATAATCTTCCAGCGCCCCTGCTTCATCACTTCGGCGCTCGCCAGCTCAAGATTGCTGCTCATGGCCGTTTTCAGGGCACCAAACCCGTACCACAGCAGAAACGCTACGCCGCCCCAGGTAACCAGCGCCAGCAGCCACGGCGACTGCATCAACAGGGCGCTGCCGCCAAAAATCCCGGCGCAAATCAGCAGCAGATCGCTCACCGCACACAGCAGGGCAATCATCAGATGATACTGGCGGCGAATGCCCTGGTTCATCACGAACGCATTTTGTGGACCAAGGGGAAGGATCATGGCCGCACCTAACACAAGCCCCTGAAAATAATAAGATAACATGACGTAATTCTCGCAGAGTTGTCCTGGAGGCAGACTATACTGCGGGAACGTCATTAGAGGAAATGGATAATATTAATTGGGGATTAGCTGGGCTAATAAAAGAAAAGCCCGGTGTCGCTGACGCTTACCGGGCCTACGGGAGACGTTACTCTGCTTCTTTGACTTTTTTGACGTTTACGTCCATCTGCGGGTACGGGAAGCTGATGCCGTTGGCATCGAAATCACGCTTGATGCGCTCCAGCACATCCCAATAAACGTTTTGAAGATCGCTGCTTTTGCTCCAGATGCGCACCACAAAATTAATAGATGACGCGCCCAGCTCATTCAGACGAACGGTCTGCTCGCGGTCCTTCAGAATACGGTCATCTGAAGCAATGATGTTGGTAATCAGAGACTTAACCTGATCGATATCGGAGTCGTACGCCACGCTGATGATCAGCTCGTTACGACGCACCGGCTCGCGGGAGAAGTTAATGATATTGCCCGCAATGATTTTCCCGTTCGGGACTACCACAATGCGACCATCCACGGTACGCAGGGTCGTGGAGAAAATCTGAACCTGCAACACGGTACCGGCAATACCGCCCAGATCCACATACTCACCGGAACGGAACGGACGGAAGGTCACCAGCAATACGCCCGCCGCCAGGTTAGACAGCGAACCCTGCAATGCCAGACCAATGGCCAGACCGGCAGCACCGAGCACAGCGATGACGGATGCCGTCTGCACGCCGACACGCCCCAGCGCCGCAATCAGCGTAAAGGCGATAATGCCGTAACGGACCAGCGCGGAGAGGAAATCGGCGACTGTGGCATCAATGTGTCGTGCGACCATCACCCGGTTGACAGCGTTCGAAACGATACGCGCCACGATCATCCCGACAATGATGATGGCAATAGCGGCAACAATATTCACGGCGTAGCTCAGCAGTAGCGCCTGGTTGCGCACCAGCCAGTTACCCGCGTTATTGATGCTGTCTACAACATCAAGTTGTTCCATTTATTCTTCCTTTTGTTAAACCAAAACACAAAATCCATCCCCCATGGAGACAGGCAGGTCAGTAAAGGGTAAACAAAAAGCACCGGCTTTGCCAAACAGATCACAAAATCAGGTATTGCAGGATATTGAAAAAGCATAAAAAAAGGCCCGCATATGCGGACCTTCTTGACGCTATGAACAGCTCAAATTACAGAACGTCAACCGCGTTCAGTTCTTTGAATGCCTGCTCCAGACGAGTAATCATAGAAGTCTGGGCAGCGCGCAGCCATACGCGTGGATCGTAGTATTTCTTGTTCGGCTGGTCTTCGCCTTTCGGGTTGCCCAGCTGACCTTGCAGGTAAGCTTCGTTGGTTTTGTAGTATTGCAGGATACCGTCCCAGGTTGCCCATTGGGTGTCGGTATCGATATTCATTTTCACTACGCCGTAGCTTACGGAATCTTTGATTTCCTGAGCAGAAGAACCGGAACCGCCGTGGAAGACGAAGTTCAGGCTGTTGTGCGGCAGGTTGTGTTTTTTGGACACGTATTCCTGAGAATCACGCAGGATGGTCGGGGTCAGAACCACGTTACCTGGTTTGTATACGCCGTGTACGTTACCGAAGGACGCTGCGATAGTGAAGCGTGGGCTGATTTTGCTCAGCTCGGTGTAAGCGTAATCAACGTCTTCTGGCTGAGTGTACAGTGCAGAAGCGTCCATGTGGCTGTTGTCCACACCGTCTTCTTCACCGCCGGTGCAACCCAGTTCGATTTCCAGGGTCATGCCCATTTTGGACATACGCGCCAGGTACTTAGAGCAGATCTCGATGTTTTCTTCCAGAGACTCTTCGGACAGGTCGATCATGTGAGAAGAGAACAGTGGCTTACCGGTTGCTGCGAAGTGTTTTTCACCTGCGTCCAGCAGACCGTCGATCCATGGCAGCAGTTTTTTCGCGCAGTGGTCAGTGTGCAGGATAACCGGAACACCGTAGTGCTCAGCCATCTGGTGAACGTGATGTGCGCCAGAGATAGCGCCCAGGATTGCAGCACCCTGAGGAATGTCAGTTTTCACGCCTTTACCTGCGATGAACGCAGCGCCGCCGTTAGAGAACTGAACGATAACTGGAGCTTTAACTTTAGCAGCAGTTTCCAGTACGGCGTTGATGGAGTCGGTACCCACGCAGTTAACTGCTGGCAGAGCGAAGTTGTTTTCTTTAGCTACCTGGAACACTTTCTGTACGTCATCACCAGTGATAACGCCAGGTTTTACGAAATCAAAAATTTTAGACATGTTGCTTAGTCCTGTATCTTCGGCCGTTAGAAATGGTGCGAGCTCTGATAAGCGCGCTGAAAATTGGGCAGGTTTCCCTGCCCCTGAATGGCTTACTTCTTAGCGCGCTCTTCGAGCATTGCTACTGCTGGCAGAACTTTGCCTTCCACGAATTCGAGGAATGCGCCGCCACCAGTGGAGATGTAGGAGATCTTGTCAGCGATACCGAACAGGTCGATAGCTGCCAGGGTGTCACCACCGCCTGCGATAGAGAACGCTTCGCTGTCTGCGATAGCGTTAGCCACGATCTCAGTCCCTTTGCGGAAGTTCGGGAATTCGAACACGCCGACAGGACCGTTCCACAGGATAGTTTTTGCGTTTTTCAGGATTTCAGCCAGTTTCTGTGCAGAAACGTCGCCCAGGTCCAGAATCTGCTCTTCATCTTTGATGTCGTTAACAGATTTCAGGGTTGCGGTAGCAGTTTCGGAGAACTCGGTTGCCACGCGAACGTCAGTTGGAACCGGGATATCACAGGTACCCAGCAGACGTTTGGCTTCGTCAACCAGATCCGCTTCGTACAGGGATTTACCCACGTTGTGGCCTTGCGCAGCAACGAAGGTGTTCGCGATACCACCGCCAACGATCAGCTGGTCAGCGATTTTGGACAGAGAATCCAGTACGGTCAGTTTAGTAGAAACTTTAGAACCACCAACGATAGCGACCATTGGACGAGCAGGTTCTTTCAGTGCTTTACCCAGCGCTTCCAGTTCGTCAGCCAGCAGCGGACCTGCACAGGCGACGTCTGCGAATTTACCGATACCGTGGGTAGATGCCTGCGCACGGTGAGCCGTACCGAATGCATCCATCACGAATACGTCGCACAGCGCAGCGTATTTTTTGGACAGGGTTTCGTCGTCTTTCTTTTCGCCTTTGTTGAAGCGAACGTTTTCCAGAACAACCAGCTCACCTTCGGCAACTTCTACGCCGTCCAGGTAATCTTTCACCAGGCGAACCGGGCTGGACAGTTTGTCTTTCAGGTAATTAACAACCGGCAGCAGAGAGAACTCTTCGTTGTACTCGCCTTCAGTTGGACGGCCCAGGTGGGAGGTGACCATCACTTTAGCGCCCTGCTTCAGAGCCAATTCAATGGTTGGCAGAGATGCACGGATACGCGCGTCGCTGGTCACTTTGCCATCTTTAACCGGTACGTTCAGATCGGCACGGATGAAAACGCGTTTACCTGCCAGATCCAGATCGGTCATCTTAATTACAGACATGGTGAATCCTCTCGTTGATTCTTAAAGTTTTGCAAGCGCAAGGTGCGCTCTACCTGAAACCTTTCGCGGCCATGGCTAACGTGGTGTCGAGCATTCGGTTAGCAAAGCCCCATTCGTTATCACACCAGACCAGCGTCTTGATGAGGTGCGCACCACTGACTCGCGTCTGCGTGCCATCCACGATGGCGCTATGCGGGTCGTGGTTAAAATCTACTGAGACCAACGGTAATTCCGTATAGTCAACTATACCATGAAATGCTCCCTGTGCCGCTTTTTGCAGCAACAGGTTGACTTCACAGGCTTTTACCGGTTTTTTCACCGTCACGCTAAGATCGATTGCGGTGACGTTTATCGTCGGAACGCGCACGGCAATCGCTTCAAAACGATCGTTAAACTGCGGGAAAATACGGGTGATCCCGGCAGCCAGTTTCGTATCCACCGGAATGATTGACTGGCTCGCCGCGCGAGTGCGTCGTAAATCCGGATGGTAGGCGTCGATTACCTGCTGATCGTGCATGGCGGAGTGAATCGTGGTCACGGTGCCGGATTCAATGCCATAAGCATCGTCTAACAGTTTAATGACCGGAATAATGCAGTTGGTGGTGCAGGAGGCGTTGGAGACAATGCGGTGTTCAGCGTGCAGCTCGTGCTGGTTAACACCAAACACGACGGTGGCGTCGAGGTCGTTACTGCCGGGATGGGAGAACAGCACTTTTTTCGCGCCAGCATTCAGATGCGCTTCGCCATGTTCACGGTTACCGTACACGCCGGTACAGTCCAGCACCACATCCACACCCAGTTCGCGCCAGGGCAGCCCTTCAATACTGTTCTCATGCAGTACGCGGATGGCATCGTCACCGACGAACAGCTGTTCCCTTTCCTGGCGAACATCCCAGGCAAAGCGACCGTGGCTGGTGTCATATTTCAACAAATGTGCCATGCCCGCAGCATCCGCCAGTTCATTGATTGCCACCACGGTGATTTCCGCACGACGCCCGGATTCATATAAAGCACGAACCACGTTGCGCCCGATGCGACCGAAGCCATTAATCGCTACGCGTACGGTCATAGATCTCCTGCAAAGCTATCCCTGAGTTTGAGGTGGCTGAAAGAGTAATCCAGCGACGCCCGAAGGGGAATCCTTGCTGTCACAAACTGCGATTGATTGGTCAATTGTCGAACATTTAATCGACTGAAACGCTTCAGCAAGAATAAGCGAATCGAGGAATAAAAGGAATGTCTGTCCAGATGAATAAGCGAGCTATATGACTTGCGTCACATTTTGGGTGGAATAATGCTTACAAAAAAGCCGGGTGGCGCGTTAGCGCTTACCCGGCCTACTTTATTCTCCCTCTCCCCGTGGGAGAGAGCCAGGGTGAGGGCATCAGCCCGCACCGGACAAACAATTACAGCAGTTCTTTCGCCTTAGCGACAACGTTTTCAACGGTGAAGCCGAACTCTTCAAACAGCTGTTCAGCTGGCGCAGACTCACCAAACGTGGTCATCCCGACGATAGCGCCGTTCAGACCCACGTATTTGAACCAGTAGTCTGCGATACCCGCTTCCACTGCCACGCGAGCGGAGACCGCTTTAGGCAGTACGGATTCGCGGTACGCGGCATCCTGCTTGTCGAACGCATCGGTAGAAGGCATAGAAACCACACGCGCTTTCACGCCTTCGGCAGACAGTTTTTCCCATGCGGCAACGGCCAGTTCAACTTCTGAACCGGTGGCGATGAAGATCAGCTCAGGCTGGCCCGCGCAATCTTTCAGCACGTAACCACCGCGTGCGATGTTCGCCAGCTGCTCTGGAGTACGCTCCTGCTGCGCCAGGTTCTGACGGGAGAGGATCAGCGCGGTTGGACCGTCCTGACGCTCAACGCCGTATTTCCACGCCACCGCAGATTCAACCTGGTCACATGGACGCCATGTGCTCATGTTCGGGGTCACGCGCAGGGAAGCCACCTGCTCTACTGGCTGGTGAGTTGGACCATCTTCGCCCAGACCGATGGAGTCGTGGGTGTAGACCATCACCTGACGCTGTTTCATCAGCGCAGCCATACGCACGGCGTTACGTGCATATTCCACAAACATCAGGAAGGTAGAAGTGTACGGCAGGAAACCACCGTGCAGAGCGATACCGTTGGCAATCGCAGTCATACCGAACTCACGTACACCGTAATGGATGTAGTTACCGGCAGTATCTTCGTTGATTGGCTTAGATCCGGACCACAGGGTCAGGTTTGATGGCGCCAGGTCAGCGGAGCCGCCGAGGAATTCTGGAAGCAGAGGGCCAAACGCTTCGATCGCATTCTGAGATGCTTTACGGCTGGCGATCTTGGCTGGGTTCGCCTGCAACTTCGCGATGAACTCGTTCGCTTTGGCGTCGAAGTCAGACGGCATGTCACCTTTCATACGACGGGTGAACTCAGCCGCTTCCTGTGGGAAGGCTTTCGCGTAAGCCGCGAACTTCTCGTTCCAGGCCGCTTCTTTCGCCTGACCCACTTCTTTCGCATCCCACTGAGCGTAGATTTCAGACGGGATTTCGAAGGCAGGGTGTTTCCAGCCCAGCGCTTCACGGGTCAGTGCAATTTCCGCGTCGCCCAGCGGTGCGCCGTGGGAGTCGTGAGTGCCCGCTTTGTTCGGAGAACCGAAGCCGATGATGGTTTTGCACATCAGCAGGGACGGTTTGTCGGTCACGGCGCGCGCTTCTTCTACGGCACGTTTAATCGAGTCAGCATCGTGGCCATCAACGCCGCGCACAACATGCCAGCCGTAGGCTTCGAAACGTGCGGCGGTGTCGTCAGTGAACCAGCCTTCAACGTGGCCGTCGATGGAAATGCCGTTGTCGTCGTAGAACGCAACCAGTTTACCCAGCTTCAGGGTGCCTGCCAGGGAGCACACTTCGTGAGAAATGCCTTCCATCATGCAGCCGTCGCCCAGGAAGGCGTAGGTGAAGTGGTCAACGATGTCGTGGCCAGGACGGTTAAACTGCGCCGCCAGGGTCTTCTCTGCAATCGCCATACCTACGGCGTTAGCGATGCCCTGACCCAGCGGACCGGTAGTGGTTTCAACGCCAGCGGTGTAGCCTACTTCCGGATGACCTGGAGTTTTGGAGTGCAGCTGACGGAAGTTTTTCAGCTCTTCGATTGGCAGATCGTAGCCAGTGAGGTGCAGCAGGCTGTAGATCAGCATAGAGCCGTGGCCGTTAGACAGCACGAAACGGTCGCGGTCTGCCCATGCCGGGTTCTGCGGGTTGTGGTTAAGGAAATCACGCCACAGGACTTCGGCGATGTCAGCCATGCCCATAGGGGCACCCGGGTGGCCGGATTTGGCTTTCTGTACTGCGTCCATGCTCAGCGCACGAATAGCATTAGCAAGCTCTTTACGTGAGGACATTTTAACTCCAGATCGGACTGTTAAAGGCCATGCCCTTGACGACAGCGCGTTTTGGGCTACGCCGGAAAAAAGTGCCAACAATGTAACCCAAGCCGCAGGGCATGTACATGGACCATTCTTTGGCAGCTTAAGAAATCTCTGGATCATGCTCGCATGTTGCGCAATCTGCTCGCCCGCCCCTGTAGATATTCCTTATACTTAGCCCGACACCGGCTTCGTTGACGGTGCATTTTTCGGAATTAATTCAGATTAACGAGTACGGAAGCAACATCATGAAAATGCGTGCAATCGGGCTGGCTGTGGGAACAACGCTCCTGCTAAGCGGCTGTCAGAATATGGATTCTAACGGCCTGATGACCTCAGGCGCAGAAGCTTTTCAGGCCTACTCACTGAGCGATGCGCAGGTGAAAGCGCTGAGCGACGAGGCCTGTAAGGATATGGATGGAAAAGCTACGCTTGCCCCGGCAAACAGCACCTACACGCAGCGTCTGAACAAGATTGCTTCCGCGCTGGGCGACAACATTAACGGTCAGCCGGTGAACTACAAGGTGTATATGGCGAAAGACGTCAACGCCTTCGCGATGGCTAACGGCTGTATCCGCGTATACAGCGGCCTGATGGACATGATGACCGACAACGAAGTGGAAGCGGTGATCGGCCATGAAATGGGTCACGTTGCTCTGGGTCACGTGAAGAAAGGGATGCAGGTTGCGCTGGGCACCAATGCCGTGCGTGCAGCGGCGGCCTCTGCGGGCGGCATTGTCGGCAGCCTGTCCCAGTCGCAGCTGGGCGACGTGGGTGAGAAACTGGTTAACTCCCAGTTCTCCCAGCGTCAGGAGTCGGAAGCGGATGACTACTCTTACGATCTGTTGCGCAAACGCGGCATCAATCCATCAGGTTTAGCCACCAGCTTCGAAAAACTGGCGAAACTGGAGGAAGGCCGTCAAAGCTCCATGTTTGACGATCACCCGGCCTCCGTTGAACGCGCGCAGCATATCCGTGACCGCATGGCGGCAGACGGTATTAAATAATACTCCGGCCCGGTGCGCGCCGCGCTACCGGGCAACAAGACTCAATCAGTACAGCGTTTTCTGTGGAGGCCCGGCAAACTTAAGGGCGCCAATCTGCCCCATCCGCACCTCTACCACCGACGGCCCCGGCATCGCCAGCGCTTCCATCATCACCGCGTCAAAATCCTCGGCCTGCTCAACGCTCCAGGCCTGTAGACCAATCGCCTGCGCCAGCAGGGTAAAATCCGGCGTATGCAGCGCGTTATAATACTGACGCCCGCCAAAATATTTATCCTGAATACCACGCATTACGCCGTAGCCCCCGTCGTTCATGATCAGCAGCGTCACGTTGGCTTTCTCCTGCGCCAGCGTCGCCAGTTCGCCTAAATTGAGGCTCAGGCCGCCGTCGCCCACCAGCCCCACCACCTTGCGCTGTGGGTTGGCAATCGCGGTGCCGATAGCCATCGGCAGGCCCATGCCAATCGCCCCGGCGAGGGAGTGAATATTCATCAGCGGACCGTTAGCCCTGAACAGGCGGCTACCCCACAGGCTGCCGGACACGGTGATATCGCGCACCAGCAGGCCGTCTTTCGGCAGGGCTTTCTCAATGGCGTCGTTAAGCTTCGCATAGGCGCCGCACTGCTCGCGCAGCCCCTGCTCAGCTTGCCCGACAGCCTGCTGTACCTGCGTATCCCACTGGGCGTTGCCCCACTCGCGGCCCTGCACTTTTTCAGCCAGCGCGCCAAGCAGCGCGGAACAATCGGCTATCAACGTGCTATCCATCAGATAGTTACGGCTTGCTGCCGCCGGGTCGATATCGAGCTGCACCCGCGGGGAAGGCAGCTCAAGCGTCCAGGATCGGGTTTCGTTGCTGCGCAGGCGAGAACCGGCCACCAACGTAAAATCACACTGCGCAATCAGCGCCTCAACCGACGGCGAATTATGGAACGCGCGAAGGCTGGCGCGGTGGTTGTCCGGCAGCACGCCGCGCGCGTGGGTGCTGGAAATCACGGTGATGCCCGCATCCGCCAGTTTTTTCACTGCCTCAGCGCTACCCAGCGCCCCGCCGCCCAGCCACAGCAGCGGCTGTTTCGCCTGTTTGAGCTGCGCCCACAGCGCGTCAACCATTCCGGTATCCACGGCCGGAGCCGATACCGGTTTGATCGGAGCGGTTACCAGCGACAGCGGAATTTTGGCGCTCTGAATATCAATCGGGATTTCCACCGAGACCGGTCCGCACGGCGGGGTCTGCGCGTCCTGGATGGCTTTATGCAGAATGGCTATCGCCTGATTCGCATTGCTGACGCGGTACGCCCGTTTTGAGCTGGCCTTCAGGAAGGTCAGCTGGTCACGGGTTTCATGGATAAACCCGGTGTCGGCGTCCAGCCAGGCTTTCTCAACCTGCCCGGTTAAATGCAGCAGCGGCGTGCAGGCATTCATGGCTTCCACCAGCGCGCCTACCGCGTTCCCGGCCCCCGCGCCGGTGCTGGTCAGCGCCACGCCGAGGCCGGAAAAGCGCCCGTGAGCATCGGCCATGGTGACGGAACCGGCTTCACCGCGCGCGGGCACAAAGCGGATATTGCCCCGCTGCCCAACCGCATCCGCGATCGGCAGGTTGTGAATGGAGATGACGCCGTAGATGGCCTCAACCTGATACTGCTCCAGCGTTCTGGCGATGGCGTCGCCGACGGTTATCATTTCGCTCATTGCTCACCCTTTCTCAGTCGCACCAGTGGTTGACGCTGTTACCCGTCGCCAGATAAATGCTCTTTTGTTGCATCCAGGCTTTCAGCCCCTGGATACCCTTCTCGCGGCCCAGACCGCTCTCTTTAAAGCCCCCGAACGGGGTCGAAATCGCAAAAACCTTGTAGGTGTTGATCCACACCGTGCCTGCCTCCAGCTGCTCGCTGAGACGCAGGGCGCGACCGGTATCGCGCGTCCAGATCCCCGCCGCCAGGCCGTACACCGAGTCGTTCGCCTCGTGGATAAGCGTGGCTTCATCGCCAAACGGCATCGCCACCAGCACCGGGCCGAAGATCTCTTCCTGACAGGCGCGGGCGCTGTTGCTCAGCCCTTCGATAATGGTTGGCAGAAAGAAGCTGCCGTTTACCAGAGCGGGATCGGCGGGGATCTCGCCGCCGCACAGCACGCGGCCCCCTTCACGCTTCGCCAGTTCGACGTACTGGATCACGCTCTGGCGATGTTTTTCGTTGATCAGCGGTCCTACATGGACGCCGTCGGTAAACGGATGTCCGACGCGCAGCCCGCGTGTTAATTCCAGCAGTCGCGCCATCAGCGGGGCGTAAATACTCTCGTGGATAAACAGCCGCGACCCGGCGATACACGCCTGCCCCGCCGAGCTGAAAATGCCGTAGCAGATCCCGCGCGCGGCCTGTTCGATATCGGCATCCTCCAGCACGATGGTCGGCGATTTGCCGCCCAGTTCCAGCGAGGCCGGGATCAGTTTTTCCGCCGCCACGTGCGCCAGATGACGGCCCGTGGTGGTGCCGCCGGTAAAGGAAATTTTCCGCACGCGAGGATGACGCGCCAGCGCATCGCCAATCACCGAGCCTTTGCCCGGCAGGACGCTCAGCAGCCCGGCGGGCAGCCCGGCCTGTTCAAAAATCCGCGCCAGCTCCAGCGCCATCAGCGGCGTGGCTTCGGCGGGCTTGAGGATCACCGCGTTCCCGGCGGCAATCGCCGGTGCGACCTTCTGCATTTCGCTGGCAATCGGCGAGTTCCACGGCGTGATGGCCGCCACCACGCCAAGGGGCTCGTAGCAGCTCAGCGTCAGCAGATCCGGCTGGCGCGGCGTCGGAAGTTCCCCTTCCAGCAGCTCGCAGGCGGCGGCAAAGTAGCGCGCCGTTCCCGCCGCGCTCATCACCAGCCCGCGTGCTTCCGCCAGCGGCTTGCCGTTATCACGGCTCTGCATCTGCGCCAGCGCATCGACGCGGGATTCAATAAGATCGGCAACTTTATGCAGGATCTTCGCGCGCATGTGCGGCAGACTGTTACGCCATGCGGGATCGCGCCAGGCGCGCTCTCCGGCGGCTACCGCCTCCTCCAGGTCATCCAGACTGGCGGCATTCAGCGTCGCGTTGATCGACCCGTCTGCCGGAAAGTGGCTCTGCATCGGGTTGCCGCCGCCGCGTCGCCACTGGCCGCCGATAAAAATCTTCAGATCGTCCATCGTCACTCCTCAGCTCAGGGCCAGCTCGCGGCAGGCGCGCACCGCGCTCAGTGCCGCCAGGGTGGAGGTTTTAGGATTAGAAGCCAGCGGCAGTCCGCTCAGTTCCAGATGGAACTCGCCGAATAATCCTTCGACATGCAGCGTGTGGGTGTTACGTTTCGTTGCCGGGTCAACCATCAGTTGCACGCGGGTGTCGTCCATCCCGACGCCGCCGAGCGCCACGGTCGCCGCCACGTTGGCGTTCGCCGGGAACAGGCGCGCCGCCTCGCGGGCGCTGCCCTCGAAGAAAACCTTTGCCTCTGACACCGCATTCAGATCGATAAGCTGCTCGGCATAGCTGCCGCGCCAGCTGGCCGGGCTTTTGCGCGACTGATAGGTAACGCGCTCAAGCCCGCCCTCTTTCGCCGCCGCCAGCCCGTCGATACCGGCCACCGCACCGGAAAGCAGGGTCAGTTTTCCGCCCGCGGCGAGCAGACGCTGCTCCAGCGCGCTGTCCGCCAGCGCGCCGGTGGAAATGATGGCCAGATGCCAGCCGCGACGCAGGATCTCTTCCCCGTACTGGGCCACCGCCTGCTGGCTGGCGCATTCCAGCACCAGATCCGGCGTTTGTGCGCACGCCATCGGCGACGTCAGCGCCTCGACCGCATTGCCAAACTGGTCGTGAATGGCGGGATGGTGAGACGCGCGCGCCACGATCCAGCCGATAGCCACGCCGGCGGGCAGGCGCTCAATCACCGCCTGCGCCATGGCGCCAAAACCAATCAACATTACCTTTTTCATGATGTGTCCTTACAGATGGCGGCAGAAGCCGCCGGAAACGTCCAGCGCCGCGCCGGTGGTAAACGAGGCCAGCGGCGAGGCGAGGAACAGCAGCGCCTGCGCGGGCTCCTGCGGCTTGCCGAGGCGCGCCATTGGAATGCCACGCTTGCGCGCGATATCCGCCGTCCACTCCGGCCAGCTTTGACTTTTGTCCGCCCGGCGTTCAAAGCGGCGCTGCCACTGACCGGATTCCACCATGCCGAGCAGTATGGAATTGACGCGAATGCCCTTGCCCACCAGCTCTTTCGAGAGCGTCAGCGTCATGTTCAGCAGCGCGGCACGAGCGGCGGAGGTGGCGATCATGTGCTCCTCCGGCTGTAGCGCCAGCAGGGAGTTGACGCAGGTAACAGAGGCAATGTCCGATTGCTCCAGCAGAGGCTGAAACGCCTGCACCGGGTTAATCACCCCGAACAGTTTGAGTTCGGCTTCGTGCAGCCACGCCTCGCGCGGCGTGTCATGGAAGTGCGCCACGAAGCCCTGCCCGGCGTTGTTGATCAGCATATCCGCCGCGCCAAAACGCGCCTGCACCGCATCCGCGAAGGCCTGAACTTCGTCGGCATTCAGCACGTCGCAGCGGTAAGCGAAAATCTCCCCGTGAGGAAATTCGTTTTGCAGCGTCGCATGGGCGCTGGCGAGCCGGTCCGCGTCACGGCCGCAGAAGGCGACTTTCGCCCCTTCTCCCAGCAGCAGGCGCAGCGTTTCAAAGCCAATGCCGGAAGAACCGCCGGTGACTACCGCTACGCGCCCGTCAATTTGTGCATTCATCGCGCACCTCTTCGTTAATGCGTAAAAGCTGTTGGTTGAAAAACGCGTCGTTATCGAGATAGCTGGCGTGCCCGGCCTGCGGAATGGCGATAAACGACATGCCGTAGCGCAGCGCCAGACCCTGAACCAGCTCCGGCTGGGTGATGGCATCCTGCTCGCCGCACCAGACTTCAAAACTGCCGGAATAACGCTTCAGCCAGCCGTGGATGTCGTCATGC
This sequence comes from Enterobacter cloacae complex sp. 677-3DZ2D5B, assembly GCF_004136695.1. NCBI lineage: Bacteria > Pseudomonadati > Pseudomonadota > Gammaproteobacteria > Enterobacterales > Enterobacteriaceae > Enterobacter > Enterobacter cloacae complex sp. 677-3DZ2D5B. Next base: position 120,318 of record NZ_QFLS01000006.1, read on the forward strand.
GCCAGCATCCACGAGGCGGCAAGGTAGCCTTCCGGGCGCAGCACCCGCATGCCCGCCGCGACGGTGGCGATATCTTCCGCGCGCGCGCCGGGGCGCAGCAGCTTCGGGGCGCGGGTCTGGGCGAGGATTTCGCCCCCCAGCGCCATCTGCTGCTCGCGGTTGCGCCAGACCTGCTCCCGCTGCTCCGGCGCGGCATTGCCGTACCCCTGCGCCGCGTCGGCCAGCACCAGATGAATGACGCGATCCGGGAACTTTGCCGCAAAGGCGCTGGCCACCAGCGCCCCCAGGGAATGGCCGACCAGCACTGTCTGCCAGACACCGGCGCGATCCAGCATGGCCGCCAGCGCGTCGGCGTAATCCCCCGCGTTTGCCCGCGCTCCGGCCAGCATCGGGCTTTCGCCGTAACCGGGCATGTCCCACGCCAGCACGCGAAAACCGTTCAGCGCCATCTGCTTGTGCCAGGAAGCGGCGCCGGAGCTGATCCCGTGCAGCAGCATCAGCGGAATGCCGCTTCCCTGTTCACGAAAACCCGTCATCATGCCCCCTTAGTTCCGCTTCACTTTGGAAAGCGGATGGTCGGACGGATAGGTGGGGATTTCCGGCTTATTGGTCCCCAGCATGACGCACATCAGCGCCTCTTCTTCGCCGTGGTTAAACAGGCCGCGATAGATGCCCGGCGGAACGGAGATCAGGTCACGCTCGCGCAGCACGGTTTCGGTGTAGTTGTCGCCGTCCTGGATCATCAGCGTGATCTGCCCCTTGAGCATGAAGAACACCTCTTCCACGTCGTCGTGCAGGTGCAGCGGTCCTTCGCACTTCGACGGCAGCACCATGGTGGAGAAGGTAAAATGATCCGCCTGCACGGTATTGGTGTCGTTCGCCACGCCGGTTGCGCCGGTGCCGATGTAGCGCATCTGCGCCCGGCGATATTTCGGATCAAAATCGGCCTGGAACTTCAGCGCGTTCCAGTCGTATTTACGGCCTTCGAAGCGCGCGATGCGCGACTCGACCCACTCTTCCATCGTCAGATGGTCAGGTTTGATGCCTGTTTTGTTGGTTACGGTTGAATCAGTCATGACACTCTCCTCAGTAACGTCTCAGCAGCGGCAGTAACAGGACGCAGCCCACCGCCGCCATCACCGCCAGAAAAACCAGCCCGGAATCCATGCTGTGGGTGAAAGCGATCAGCGCGCCCATCACCGCCGGCGACAGCGCGCCCGCAAAGTTTCCCAGCCCGTTGAAGATACCGCCCGCCGTGGCGCTCACCCGGGGATGGGTGGCCTTCGCCAGCAGGGCGAAAATGTTGGGCGCGCCGGTGCCCCACATAAAGGTGCTGAAGCTCATCGCCGCAATGATGGCGAGCGGGGTATCCAGGTGCATCACCGCCGCCAGGCCTACCGCCGCCCCCGCCATCGAGATAAAGCAGGCCGCCGCGCGCTTATCGACCCGGTCAGAGAGCCACGCGCCAATCACTTCCCCTGCCAGCATGGCGATGAACGGCATCGACGACAGCCAGCCCGCATGCTCCAGGTGGATGCCTTTGCCCTTAATTAAGTAGCCAGGCAACCAGCCGTTGATGCCCCACAGGTAGGTCAGGAAAGCGATGTTAAAGATGCAGATGATCCAGAAGTGCGGGCTGACAAACAGCTCGCGCCGCGCCGCGCGCCGCTCGTCCCGGGACGCCTGCGAGGTGCCGGGTTTTGCCTCCAGGCGGATACCGCGCAGACCAATGCGCACAAAGATAAGCACCGGCACGGTAAGCATGGCCATCACAAAGAAAGTGCTCTGCCAGCCAAAGGTGTTCAGCAGCCAGAGGGAGAGCGGGAAACCAATCGCCGCGCCCACCGGGGTGCCCAGCAGCCACAGCATGGTGGCGCGCGCCTGCAAATGCTGCGGGAAGTTGTGGCGTACAATGGCGAAGGCCAGCGGGAACAGCGGTCCTTCCGCCACGCCCAGCAGAATACGCAGGACGATCATCAGCGTGTAGTTATGGGTAAAGCCCATCGCCACCATCAGCACGCACCACACTGCCATCATCCCGGTGAGCAGGCGCAGCGGCGCGATTTTGTCGCCTAAACCGCTTAAAAACACCGATGAGAAGCCATAGCTCAGCAGGAAAGCGCTCATCAGAATGCCGAGACGCGTGGTGTCGAAATCAATGCCCATCGCCTGCTGGAAATGGGTATCCGAAAAGAGCGCCGCGATGCTGATTTTGTCGAAAAAGGCCAGCAGCACGCAGGCCAGCAGCGACAGCGGGATGGCCCAGCGCACCGCTTTTTCGGGCGTGCGGGTCCCCTCACCGCTCGCCTCAACCGGCGCGGTGTTAGTCTCTAGTGTGGTCATTTCTCCCCCTACGGGTGCGGGTTAGCTATCGCAGTGACATCAGTGAAAATGTCGGGTCGGCAAGCGGTACGTCCGACAGATCCCGCCCTGCCGCCATCCAGCGCTTCGCCAGCTTGACGGTGCGCGCATCGTTGAACGCCACAAGCTGCGTTAGCCGCCCGTTGTCGTCCAGCGAGAAGTACAGCGCCTCTTCACGCAATATCGTTCGGCAGCCTGCCTGCGGAATGCCGAGGATCTGAATGTTGTGCTGGTATTGATCCGACCACAGCCACGGCGCGTCGTCATAACCTGGCGCATCGGGATTGAGCATCGCTTTCGCCGTCGCCACCGCCTGATTCTGGGCGAAGGCCCAGGACTGGATGCACAAGCCGTAGTGATGGTGCTGGGCGACATCTCCTGCGGCAAAGATGAACGGATCCGAGGTGCGTCCCTGGGCATCCACCACGATCCCGCGCCCGGTTTTCAGCCCCGCGTCACGCGCCAGCTCCAGATTGAGATCGACGCCGATCCCCACCACCACTGCATCAAAGGTTTCACGGTTGCCGTCGCAGTGGACGACCGGCAGGCCGCCGTCGTCCTCCAGCTCCAGCGCGCCGCAGCCGGTACGGATCTCCACCCCCTGCTCGCGGTGGATGGCCTCCAGGCGCTGCGACACCTCGCCGCTCACCGAGCGCATGCACAGCGCAGGCTGCTGCTCGAACAGCGTGACCGCCACGCCGCTTTTCCGCGCGGAAGCGGCAATCTCAAGGCCAATCCAGCCGCCGCCGATAATCGCCAGTTTGTGACTTTCCGACAGGCGACTTTTCAGGCGCTGCGCGTCCTGCCAGTGGCGCAGGGTATAGACCTGCGGATGGCTGGCCCACGCCTGCGAAGGCAGGCGCGCCCGACCGCCGGTAGCGATTAAAAGGATGTTGTAACTAAGCTGCTCGCCGTTGCTAAGAAGGACTTTTTTTTCATCGCGATCGACAGATTCAGCGCGCAGCGGTCGGTACCAGGTCAGGTTCAGCGCCTGCTGCACCTCGTCGGTAAACAGCCTTGGGAGCGCCGCGTCCGGTTCCAGCAGAGACGCTTTTGACAGCGGCGGCCGCTCGTAGAAATCCCATTCCTCTTCCGCTACCACGCAAATCTCGCCGTCGAAGCCCTCGTCACGCAGGGTTTTCGCCGCCCAGCCGCCTGACTGGCCGCCGCCGATAATGACAATGCGCGATGTCATACCGCCTCCGGCTTTTTCTGCTGACGGCGCGTGTCGTGGTCAATCCCGCCTTCCACCGCCCACTCGGTGAAGGAGACCAGGGAATGCTCCAGCTCGCGCGGCTGCCAGTTTTCCGTCAGGTAATCATCGTTGGTGTAATACTCAAACGCGCCGCCGGTCGGGCTGTTGACGTACCAGAAGTACGCCGACGACACCGGATGACGTCCCGGTCCGATAAAGGTGCTCCAGTCATGTTTATTCATCGCGATACCGCCGCCGATCACCTCGTGGATATCGCGCACGGTGAAGGCCACGTGGTTAAGGCCGCGCTTGCGGTTCGGCAGTTGCAGCAGGAACAGGTTGTGATGGCCGCCACGCACGCCGCAGCGCAGGAACACGGCGCGGTTGATATAGCGATCCGAGACCTGGAAGCCGAGCACCTCGCGGTAGAATTTTTCCACCGCCGCCAGCTCCTCCACGAAGAACACCACATGCCCCACGTTGATCGGCTGGGCGCGATCGTAAACCGGGCTGGGCGTGTCGATACGGCGGGCGTCGCCCCACTGGTTTATTGGCTCGACGTTAAGCTCCACGTCGGTCTGCTGGGTCACCTGCACGCGCAGCGTCATGCCGTTCGGATCGAGGCATTCCAGCGCGTCGCCCACTTCGCGAAAGCCGGGCTGCTGCGCCAGCTTCGGGCGCAGCGCGTCCAGCTCAGACTGGCTGGCAACCGCCCAGGTCATGCGGCGCAGGGTGTTGCCCGCTTCAAACGCGGGCGGCAGGTCGGGGCTGTCGATCGGGTTAAGCTCCACGCGCGCGCCGCTCAGGGTGGTGAAACGCTGGCCGCTGGCATCGCCCGTCAGGCCAAAATCACGCATAAATTTGGCGCAGTGCGTCAGGTCTTCCACACCAAATTCCAGCTTTTCAATTCCGGTTACACTCATCGTTCGTTGCCTCATCTGGCCCAGATTGGGCGTAAAACATGCCCGACGCAGTCAAGCGCCTGACGTTAACTCACTGATTTAACTGGCCTGTGATAGATACCCTAAGAAGCCAGAAATTTTATCCGCCGCAAGGCGAACCTCGTTTTGCAGGCGCTCGCGGTCGCTCTGCGGGATCTCCTCCGACGGCACCAGAATGCTGACTACCGCCGCCACGCGGCCGCTTCGGTCATACACCGGGTAGACGATGGAAGAGATGCCGTGGCGGAAGAAGGATTCGCCGATGACATACCCGCGGGCTTTGTCCTGCTGCACCATCTGCCACAGGGCTTCACGGTCGTGAAGCTGCCCCGGCGTGTTGCCCGGCAGACGCTCATGCGGGAACAGCTGTTCGAAATCAGCGCGGGAAATATCGGTCAACAGCATGCGGCCCAGCGAGGTACAGTGCACCGGCAGACGGGTACCAATGCTGACCTGGTTGATACGCGACCCGGCGGCACTGACGCGGGCGATGTAGATAATGTCGCGCCCGTCGCGGATCGCCAGATGGCTGCTGCACTGGCTCACGTCGCGCAGTTGCTCGATCACCGGCTGGCCGACCTGCGCCACGTCCAGCGAGGCGATGTACTCAAAGCCAAGACGCAGCACGTTCATGCCCAGCGAAAAGGTATTGGTGCGCGTGTTGCGCTCCAGAAAGCCCATGTACTCCAGCGTCTGCACCACGCGATAGGCGGTCGCCTTCGGCATATCTACCAGCCGGTGCAGCTCGGCAAAAGTCAGATCGCGATGCTGCTCGCCAAAGGCCAACAGCAGCTGTAAACCGCGCTCCAGCCCCGGCACCAGATACTTCACTTCCTGATCGTTTGCCATCATCGCCCTACCTTAGTTAAAGACAAAACCGCCGTTGACCGGGATCAGCTGTCCGGTGATGAACCGCGACAGATCGCTAAGCAGCCAGACCACGCTGCCGGTGACATCCTCCGGCTGCTGCGCCCCCGTTAATGCGCGACCGTTTTCGTAAAGCTGATGCCGCTCGGCCGGCACATATTCGGTTGCCTCGACGCGGGTTAATCCCGGGGCGATGGCGTTGATTCGAATGCGCTTTTTGCCAAGCTCGCGCGCCATTGATCGGGTCATGGCAATGACGGCCCCCTTGCTGGCGACGTAGGCCATCAGGCGCGGCGCGCCCCACAGCGCGGTGTCGGACGCCACGTTCACAATGCCCGCCCCTTCACGCAGCAGCGGCACGGCGGCGCGCGTCACCAGCCAGGTGCCTTTGACATTGACGCTCATCACCCGATCCCAGAGATCCGGATCGTAATCGAGCATGTTTTTGCCGCCGACGCCCGTCGCCATCGCCGCGTTGTTCACCAGGCCATCGATCTGACCCTGCTCGCCAATGGCGCTGAACACCTGCTCAATGGACTGTGGATCGGCCAGATCGATAACGTGCGGTTCGATCGCATAGCCCCGCTCGCTCAGGGCGTGGGCGCTTTCGGCCAGCTCGCCCTTCAGGATGTCGCACATCACCACCGCCGCGCCCTGCTCCGCGCAGGCTTTGGCAAAGTGAAAGCCCAGCCCGCGCGCGGCGCCGGTTATGACGATGCGCTTGCCGCTCAGCAGCCCGTTCATCAGGCGGCTCCCTGCTGTGCTTCACGCATCGCCAGCTGCTCTTTGGCGGCCTTTTGCATCATGCGGCGCAGGCGCGAAAGACCGACGTCGTGCTGATACAGGTACTCATGATCGCGCGCGTTTGGCGCCAGGCTTTCCAGCACCACGCGGTCCTGCTCCAGCACTTCCCAGTGCAGTTTTTCCAGACGGTTGCGGTACATGAAACGCCACATATCGCGCTGCCAGCCCTGCACCCGGCGAATGCGCCAGAAGAAGACGCGGCAGTTGTCGTTATCTTCCGGCACCACCATGCCGACGATAAAGAAGTGGCCGCCCGGCCCGAAGCGCTTCTTGTACGGAATGGAGAGGCGCATCCAGCAGGTACCGCTATTACCCAGCTCCACCCAGTCAAAATTGACGCCGCTCTGCCCTTTCTTCTCGAAAATAAAACCGGTTTTGGTCGGCTGGAGCACCATGTCAGCCTTGCGATCCCCTTCCGCCATCGAGTGCGACGAGGAGTGCAGATAGGTGCCGTGCATCGGGTCCATCACGTTTTCCAGCGCGTACTGGTAATTGCATTTCCACGCGGCGGTGCAGAGGAAGTTGCTGAAGTTTTCCGTGTCGGCGAGTTCATCCGGGAAGGTCAGTTCGTCCGGCTGCTGGTCCGCGGTGACGCCAAACCAGAGGAAGATGGCGCCGTGCGCCTCCTGCACGCTATAGCTGCGCACGCACTGCTGGCCGACCAGCGGACATTTATCTACGGCGGGCACGTCTTTCACTTCGCCGTTGCCCGCCACCTCTACGCCGTGATACCAGCAGGAAATGCGGTCCCCGAGGTTCCAGCCCATCGACAGGCGCGCGCCGCGGTGCGGGCAGCGGTCCTCCAGCGCCTGCACCTGGCCATCTTTATTGCGCCAGACCACAATCTGCTCGCCCAGGCGGGTGATGCCCACCGGCGCAGACTGCACTTCCCAGCTCGCCAGCACCGGATACCAGAGGCCACGCAGGCCTTTATCCAGATAATGTTGTACGGTCGTCGTCATCGCGTTGCCCTCAGTAGCCGTTAACCTGTAAGAATGCCTGGAAGCTGGCGTCGCTCCACGGCTCGCCCTGCTGGTCGTGCATGCGCACCGCGTTCAGCCCGCTTACCAGCTCCGGCAAGGTTTCAACGCCCTGCTCGAAGAGATCTTCCAGCGTCGCAATCAGCTTCACTTCCCAGCTTTCCGGCTCGCGGCTGCGGGTTTGCCAGATCAGGTTGGTGTAATCACCCGGCTTATGAATGGCGCCATTACCGCCCTCTGCCGGTGGGGTAAACTGGCGGCTTTCCGGCAGCGCCGGGTTGAAGTTCAGGGTGTCGCTCATGCCACGGTCTCCTCGACGAAGGTAATCTGAATCTGGTTTTCAAAGACCCGAACCGGGTAGCGGTTGAGGTTGCGCCCGCCGGGGCCGTGCAAGCACTGACCGGTTTTGACGTCGAATACCGCCTCGTGCAGCGGGCATTCCACCTTGCCGTCTTCCACGAAGCCCTGACTCAGCAGGGCATAGGCGTGCGGGCATACGTCCTCCAGCGCGTAATATTCACCGTCGATCAGGTAAACGCCGATCTCTTTACCGTCGACGTTGCCGCTAAAAGGGAAATCTTCCTGTACTTGCTCTGCGTCACATACGCCTATCCAGCTCATCACGATCCTCCAGGCTTTTGTTTCATATATGAAACTCTGTTTCTTATTTAATACGGTCAATATAAAAGCGATGAATGTTTCGTCAAGCGACAATGTGACGAATTTGTTAATCGACCAGCAATTAATTAACTAAGTGTGCAAGGGATCACGAAAAAATGCAGCGATATGAAATTTTCATTATTGCAGCGTGAGAAATACGTTTTTTTAATGGCCTCTTATTTTGAATAAAAGATATTGACTTCCTTTCTTTTTACTCTTTAAAAATAAATGAACTTCACCTCTTTCGCGTTTCACCTGTGAAACTCATTTTTAATTTATCTTTGCTAAACAAAGAGTTTCACAGGTGAACCATTTTAGATCCGTGACAATCACATTGATGAAAAATATAAGTTACAAAAAACGTAAGGCGGACATGATGACGGCAAGATGGCAAGGCACGATTGCGCTTTTATTACTCATTATTATTTCGTACGTCGATCGGGTAAATATCTCGGTAATGATTTTAAACCCGGAATTTGCCGAACATTTTCAGTTAAATGAAAACAGAATGTTACAGGGCCTGCTCATGACCTGCTTTCTTCTGGGTTATGGTTTTTCCGCTCTATTATTAACGTCGGTTATTGAAAGCAAACTTCATTATCGGCAGGGATTATTAAGCAGCATTGCGATTTGGGCCGCGGTCTGCGCGGCTTCACCTTTGCTCGGCTCGCTGACGGGAATGCTCATCGCCCGCGTGATTCTGGGGATCGCGGAGGGTCCGCTATTTTCGCTGAAAACGCGCTTTATCAGCGATAACTTTAGCGCGCAAGAGATCGGTAAACCCAACGCCGTGACCGCGCTGGGCGTCTCGCTCGGGCTGGCCGTGGGCTTTCCGCTGGTGACCTGGCTGATGTCGCATCTGGGCTGGGCCGGATCGTTTTATACACTGGCGGCAATCAACCTTCTCCTCGGGGGCAGCTTAATCTGGCGTTTTCTGCCCGCGCCGCGCAAGCTCCCGACCGCGAAAAAACCGGGGTTTGTCCACACCTTCACGCTGGCCTGGCAGACGCCGCTGCTGGGCTGGATTATGGTGGTTGAAATCGCCACCCTGAGCTATCTCTGGGGGAGCAGCGCCTGGCTGCCCGCGTGGCTGCGCGACGAGCATCATTTCTCGCTGCATGCCACGGGCTGGCTTGCGGCGATCCCCTTCCTGCTCAGCCTGGGGTCAAAGTTTCTGGGCGGCGTGCTGCTCGACAAAATGCGTCCGGAACAGGCACCGATGCTGTTTGTGGTGGGCGGGGCGATGACGGCGCTGTCCGTGGTCGCGCTGATGCTCAGCCATCAGCCTGCCTGGCTGGCGCTGTTTATGCTTTCGGCTAATGTCTTCTGGGGGCTACAGGGGGCGGCTATTCCGGCGGTGATCCAGCATCACGCCGCACGGGAAGCGGTGGGCAGCGCTTACGGCATAATCAATGGGATCGGCAATATCTGCGCGGCGTTTATTCCGCTGCTGATGGGGATGGTGATGAGATCGGTGGGGTCGGTCAGTTCAGGCTTTTCGGTGCTGGTCGTTTCGCAGGTTATCACCCTGCTTGCCGGGGGAATGTTGCTGCTGCGCATGCGGCGCGCAGCAGCAATCAGCGCGTAAGGCTTATTCGCCTTTTTTCGCCGCCTGGATGTAGAGCATTTCCAGCGCCAGGGTCGCCGCGGCCAGCGCGGTGATCTCGGACTGGTCATAGGCCGGAGCCACTTCCACCACGTCCATCCCGACGATGTTCAGATCCTTCAGGCCGCGCACCAGCTTGATGGCGCGGTCTGATGTCAGGCCGCCGATCACCGGCGTACCGGTACCCGGTGCGAATGCCGGATCCAGGCAGTCGATGTCGAAGGTCAGATAGACAGGCATGTCGCCGACGATCTGCTTAACCTGAGCCAGAATATCGTCCACGCCGCGATCGTTCACCTGGCCCGCGTCGAGTACGGTGAAGCCGTTGTCTTTGTCGAACTCGGTGCGGATGCCGATCTGCACGGAGTGGTTCGGATCGATCAGGCCTTCTTTCGGCGCGGTATAGAACATGGTGCCGTGGTCGAACTCGCAGCCGTTCGCGTAGGTGTCGGTGTGCGCATCGAAGTGCACCAGCGCCATTTTACCGAAGTGCTTCGCGTGGGCGCGCAGCAGCGGCAGGGTCACGAAGTGGTCACCGCCGAAGGAGAGCATGCGTTTACCGGCCGCCAGCAGCTTCTCGGCGTGCGCCTGCAATTTTTCGCTCATCTCACGCGCGTCGCCGAAGGCGTACACCAGATCGCCGCAGTCCACCACGTTCAGGCGCTCGCGCATGTCGAAGTTCCACGGGAAGCGGTTGTGCTCCCAGGCCAGGTTAGTGGAAACCTGACGGATCGCCGCCGGACCATGACGACCACCCGCGCGACCGGACGTTGCCATGTCGAACGGTACGCCGGTGATCACCCAGTCCGCATCGCTGTCGTACGGCTGGAAGTTCATCGGAAGGCGTAAAAAACCAAACGCGTTAGATACCAGAGAGTTATCGTACTGATGACCTAAAGTGCTCATGTCCTGACCTCTTATAAAGTCGATACATTAAAAACAGATGAAAAAAAATCCCCTCCGCGTCGTTAAACCCGACGAGGAAGGGATTGATTCGTAAATCGCTAATTGGGGCGAATTATCGCCGTTAATTCATACGGGTTCAAGTGAGTATAGGGCATTGTGCGGTCTGTTGCCCTCACCCCGCCCCTCTCCCACGGGGAGAGGGAGTTTACCTACTCATCTTCCAGGTAGGTGTACCCGTACAGACCCGCTTCAAACTCTTCCAGGAACTGCTGCTGCAAGGCATCGTCCAGACCGGTGTTTTTCACCTGATCGCGGAACTGGGTGAGCAGTTTTTTCGGATCCAGCTGAACGTATTCGAGCATGTCCGCCACGGTGTCCCCTTCGTCGGACAGCTCAACCTCCACGCTGCCGTCAGGGAAGACAAACACGTCAACCGCTTCGGTATCACCGAACAGGTTGTGCATGTTGCCGAGGATCTCCTGATACGCCCCCACCATAAAGAAGCCCAGCATTGGCGGGTTCTCCGGATCGTACTCCGGCATTGGCATCGTCGTTGCGATACCGTCACCGTCAACGTAATGGTCAATCGCGCCGTCAGAGTCACAGGTGATGTCCAGCAGCACGGCGCGGCGTTCCGGGGCGTGGTTCAGCCCTTCCAGCGGCAGAACCGGGAATAGCTGGTCGATACCCCAGGCATCCGGCATCGACTGGAACAGGGAGAAGTTGACGTACATTTTGTCCGCCATACGCTCCTGCAACTCGTCGATAATCGGACGGTGCGCGCGGTTGCTCGGGTCGAGCTGTTTCTGCACTTCGTGGCACATATTCAGGTAGAGCTGCTCGGCCCACGCGCGCTCTTGCAGGCTGAATGTGCCTGACGAGTAGCCGACGTGAATATCGTGCAGGTCCATCTGGCTGTCGTGCAGCCATTCGCGCAGGGAACGACGCGTGCCCGGCTCGTGCATCTCCTGCCAGGTTTCCCACATGCTTTGCAGGGAACGTGGGGCATCGTCTGCCGGAGGCGTGGCTTCGGTGATTTCGCTACGCTCAACGCCAATGATGTTAGAGACCAGTACCGTATGGTGCGCCGTGACCGCGCGGCCGGATTCGGTGATCACCGTCGGGTGCGGCAGGCCGTGCTCTTCGCAGGCATCGCCAATCGCCCAGATGATGTTGTTGGCATATTCGTTCAGGCCATAGTTTACCGAACAGTCAGACTGCGAGCGGGTCCCTTCGTAGTCCACGCCCAGGCCGCCGCCCACGTCAAAGCACTGAATATTCACGCCGAGCTTATGCAGCTCAACGTAGAAACGTGCCGATTCACGCACGCCGGTGGCGATGTCGCGAATGTTGGCCATCTGCGAGCCGAGGTGGAAGTGCAGCAGCTGAATGCTGTCCAGACGACCGCGCTCGCGTAGAATTTCCACCAGCTGAAGCACCTGGTTCGCCGCGAGGCCGAACTTGGATTTTTCACCGCCGGAAGACTGCCATTTACCGGAACCCTGCGACGCCAGTCGCGCACGCACGCCAAGGCGTGGGATCACGTTCAGACGCTCGGCCTCTTCCAGCACGATCGCGATTTCGGTCATCTTCTCGATCACTAGATAGACCTTGTGGCCCATCTTCTCGCCAATTAATGCCAGACGAATGTATTCGCGATCTTTATAGCCGTTACAGACGATCACCGACCGGGTCATGCCCGCGTGCGCCAGAACCGCCATCAGCTCCGCTTTAGAGCCTGCTTCCAGGCCCAGCGGCTCGCCGGAGTGGATCAGGGACTCAATCACGCGACGGTGCTGGTTGACCTTGATCGGGTAAACGAGGAAATAGTCGCCGTTATAACCATACGATTCCCGCGCGCGTTTGAACGCGGCGTTAATAGAACGCAGGCGATGTTGCAGGATCTGCGGGAAGCAGAACAGTGCAGGCAAGCGCTGACCCTGCGCTTCACGGGTTTTCACCAGTTTAGCGAGATCCACGCGCGCTTCCGGGACGTCCGGATCCGGGCAGACACTGATGTGGCCCAGCTCGTTAACGTCGTAGTAGTTATTGCCCCACCAGGCAATATTGTAAGTGCGCAGCATCTTGCTGGCTTCCTGGGAGCTCATCGCAACCTCCTGCATAGAACGTAGTACACCCTGTTCGCCTGCTGACGAAGGCGAAAGCGAAGACATGTCGTCAGACATAGCGAACCTCAACTCTTTGTATTAAGTGTAAAACAGCTGACTACTATCGCAGCGTTATACGGCGATAACAACCCATTAACGGCTCCATTTCCCAGCAGAGTATGCTGAAATCCAGACCGTGCGACCGGTTTCTTATTCATATCATTGTAAAACACGTATCCGAACTCTGTATGACAAGGTTCGGCGAAACCACGAGAAAACTCCTGTATTAACAAGAGCGCCCTTGTTCAGTTTTCACAAAGCGTGACCGGCTCTGGAATCCTGAGAAGCACCGAGATGGGTATAACATCGGCAGGTGTTTAGACCAGAAGTGCGGGTGGGAATCAAATGCGCGCCAGAACGGCTGCGCTGAATGAGCGGAAAACGATGGTTCATTATCTGGTATCACCTCCACGGCCGCCTCTGCTGAAACGGACCACAAGCCAAAGCTAAAAGTTCACTGCTTAACCCGGCTGGAAGTGGCGACACGATGTGTTCATCGAGCGCTTATTTTATATGAGCCGCGCGCCGCGTTTTATACCGAGAAGGTCGCTAAAAAGCAAAACAAAAATGCGCAGGTTGCCAGCGTCGTCAGGAAAAATTTCCAGCAGCGTTTTCAACGCAATGAGAGGTGAGTCAAAAAAAACTGGAAATCGGGTGAAGAAGTGACCTAAAATAGACGTCCAGATGTTAATCCATCCATACCGATTAACACTCAGACTGCCAGTGTCAAAATCCTGTAGGCCTTGGTAGAATTATCTCCTATGGCTATTCCACACAGCAGCTTGAGCTAACCAAATTCCTCTTAGGTGAAATAAAACATGGCAAAACACCTGTTTACGTCCGAGTCCGTATCAGAAGGACATCCTGATAAAATTGCTGACCAAATCTCCGATGCGGTGCTGGATGCGATCCTCGCGCAGGATCCAAAGGCGCGCGTAGCGTGTGAAACCTATGTCAAAACCGGCATGGTTCTGGTTGGCGGTGAGATCACCACCAGCGCATGGGTTGATATCGAAGAGATCACCCGTAACACGGTGCGTGAGATCGGCTATGTACATTCTGATATGGGCTTTGATGCCAACTCCTGCGCCGTACTGAGCGCGATTGGCAAACAGTCTCCGGACATCAACCAGGGCGTTGACCGTGCCGATCCGCTGGAACAGGGCGCGGGCGACCAGGGCCTGATGTTCGGCTACGCAACCAACGAAACCGACGTGCTGATGCCAGCGCCGGTGACCTACGCCCACCGTCTGGTGCAGCGTCAGGCTGAAGTACGTAAAAACGGCACCCTGCCGTGGCTGCGTCCGGATGCGAAAAGCCAGGTGACCTTCCAGTATGACGACGGGAAAATCGTCGGTATCGATGCCGTGGTTCTTTCCACGCAGCATGCTGAAGAGATTGACCAGAAATCCCTGCAAGAAGCGGTGATGGAAGAGATCATCAAGCCGGTTCTGCCAACTGAATGGCTGAGCTCTGCGACCAAATTCTTCATCAACCCAACCGGACGCTTTGTTATCGGCGGCCCAATGGGTGACTGCGGTCTGACCGGTCGTAAAATCATCGTAGATACCTACGGCGGCATGGCACGTCACGGCGGCGGCGCATTCTCCGGTAAAGATCCGTCTAAAGTTGACCGTTCTGCCGCGTACGCTGCACGTTATGTGGCGAAAAACATCGTTGCTGCCGGTCTGGCTGACCGCTGTGAAATTCAGGTTTCCTACGCCATCGGCGTGGCTGAGCCAACCTCCATCATGGTGGAAACCTTCGGTACTGAAAAAGTGCCTTCTGAACAGCTGACCCTGCTGGTGCGTGAGTTCTTCGACCTGCGTCCATACGGTCTGATTCAGATGCTGGATCTGCTGCACCCAATCTACCAGGAAACCGCAGCGTACGGTCACTTTGGTCGCGAACATTTCCCATGGGAAAAAACCGACAAAGCCGCCCTGCTGCGTGATGCTGCCGGTCTGAAATAATCGACTGCCAGCAGCTTAAACAGGCCAGCCTTTGTGCTGGCCTTTTTTATGTCGGGTGGCGGCTATGCCTTACCCGACCTACGGGTAGTGAGTTTTTGTAGGCCGGGTAAGGCGCAGCAGCCACCCGACAATGTTTGGAACCGTTTACACCTCACTCTCTATACCCCGCTTTCAGAATATTCTCTTTGCATGATCGCATTTCTTCTGCTGTTACATTCCCTTTCAGTTAAGTCTGAAATTTGTGCAAACGCGATGCACATCAATTAATTTACCTCTATATTTTCAAAGCTTTAATTATTTTTACGGTTACAAGCCAGTGTAACCGATTACACCGTTGTGATTTGACTCACATATTTTTATGAGCCGCTCACCTACTCTTAATATCGTAAAAACTGATAACCCAACTGGAGGGCATAATGCCTGACAATAATAAACAGGGGCGTACGTCCAATAAGGCAATGACGTTCTTCGTCTGCTTCCTCGCCGCTCTGGCAGGATTACTCTTTGGCCTGGATATTGGCGTAATTGCCGGTGCATTACCTTTCATCACCGATGAGTTCCAGATTAGCGCACATACTCAGGAATGGGTGGTTAGCTCCATGATGTTCGGTGCCGCCGTCGGCGCGGTCGGCAGCGGCTGGCTCTCCTTTAAGCTCGGGCGTAAAAAGAGCCTGATGATTGGCGCGATCCTGTTCGTTGCCGGCTCACTGTTCTCTGCCGCTGCGCCTAATGTTGAAGTGCTGATCATCTCCCGCGTGCTGCTCGGTCTGGCAGTGGGCGTGGCGTCTTATACTGCCCCGCTGTACCTGTCTGAAATCGCTCCGGAAAAAATCCGCGGCAGCATGATTTCCATGTATCAGCTGATGATCACCATCGGTATTCTGGGGGCTTATCTCTCCGATACCGCCTTCAGCTACAGCGGCGCATGGCGCTGGATGCTGGGCGTCATCATCATTCCTGCCATCCTGCTGCTGATTGGCGTCTTCTTCCTGCCGGACAGTCCGCGCTGGTTCGCCGCCAAACGCCGCTTCCATGATGCCGAACGCGTGCTCTTACGCCTGCGTGATACCAGCGCCGAAGCCAAAAACGAGCTGGAAGAGATCCGCGAAAGCCTGAAGGTCAAACAGTCCGGCTGGGCGCTGTTCAAAGAGAACAGCAACTTCCGCCGCGCGGTGTTCCTCGGCGTGCTGTTACAGATCATGCAACAGTTCACCGGGATGAACGTCATCATGTATTACGCGCCGAAAATCTTCGAACTGGCGGGCTACACCAACACCACCGAGCAGATGTGGGGCACCGTGATCGTCGGCCTGACCAACGTGCTGGCGACCTTTATCGCTATCGGCCTGGTGGACCGCTGGGGACGTAAGCCAACCCTGACGCTGGGCTTCCTGGTGATGGCCGTCGGGATGGGCGTGCTGGGTACCATGATGCACATGGGCATTCACTCCCCAACGGCACAGTACTTCGCCGTGGCGATGCTGCTGATGTTTATTATTGGGTTTGCGATGAGCGCCGGTCCGCTGATTTGGGTGCTGTGCTCTGAGATCCAGCCGCTGAAAGGACGTGATTTTGGCATCACCTGCTCTACCGCGACCAACTGGATTGCCAACATGATCGTCGGCGCAACGTTCCTGACCATGCTTAATACTCTGGGTAATGCCAACACCTTCTGGGTGTACGCCGGTCTGAACCTGTTCTTTATTGTTCTCACTATCTGGCTGGTTCCTGAAACCAAACATGTTTCACTGGAACACATTGAACGTAACCTGATGAAAGGTCGTCCTCTGCGCGAAATCGGCGCACACGACTGATCCTCCTGCGGGAGGCGCCTCTTGCGCCTCCCCGCTTCCCGCTTTATGCTCTGCCCCTATGAAAGCACCCCGTCTCCCCATCGCCATTCAGCAAGCCGTTATGCGCAGCCTGCGGGAAAAACTCGCCCAGGCCAACCTGAAGCTCGGCCGCAATTATCCTGAACCGAAGCTGGTCTATCAGCAGCGTGGCACCGCGGCAGGTACCGCCTGGCTGGAATCGTATGAGATCCGCCTCAACCCGGTGTTGATGATGGAAAATCAGCAGGCGTTTATCGAAGAAGTGGTGCCGCACGAGCTGGCGCATCTGCTGGTGTGGAAGCACTTTGGCCGCGTCGCGCCGCACGGCAAAGAGTGGAAGTGGATGATGGAGGCGGTGCTTGGCGTTCCGGCCCGTCGCACCCATCAGTTCGAGGTGGAATCGGTACGCCGCAATACCTTCCCCTACCGCTGCCAGTGCCAGCAGCACCAGCTTACCGTCCGCCGCCATAACCGCGTAGTGCGGGGCGAGGCGACCTACCGCTGCGTTAAATGCGGCGAACCGCTGGTTGCGGAATAATCACGCGAACTTTCAGGAACTTTCCTGATCTGACTGATTGCATACGGGAACAACATTCGTTACGTTGCGGGCTCGTTTTGACACGGAGTGTAAGATGTCCCGTAATGTTTCTCTCGCGGTCGCTTTTCTGGCGACAGCGCTCTCCGGCCATGCTCTGGCCGACGGTATTCACAGTTTCTCTCAGGCAAAAACCGCAGGCGTAAAGATTAACGCCGACGTACCGGGTGATTTCTACTGCGGCTGTAAAATTAACTGGCAGGGTAAGAAAGGGGTCGTGGATCTGGGATCCTGCGGCTATAAGGTGCGCAAGAACGAGAACCGCGCCAGCCGAATCGAATGGGAACACGTCGTTCCGGCCTGGCAGTTTGGCCACCAGCGCCAGTGCTGGCAGGACGGTGGACGTAAAAATTGCGCAAAAGATCCGGTCTACCGCCAGATGGAAAGCGATATGCACAACCTGCAACCCGCCGTGGGTGAGGTCAATGGCGACCGCGGAAACTTCATGTACAGCCAGTGGAACGGTGGCGAAGGCCAGTACGGTCAGTGCGCCATGAAGGTCGATTTCAAAGAGAAAGTCGCCGAACCGCCTGCCCGCGCGCGCGGTAGCATCGCCCGCACTTATTTCTATATGCGCGACCGCTACGATCTCAATCTTTCCCGCCAGCAGACGCAGCTCTTCAATGCCTGGGACAAGCTCTACCCGGTGACGGACTGGGAATGCCAGCGCGACGAACGTATCGCCAAAGTCCAGGGGAATCACAACCCTTACGTCCAGCGGGCTTGCCAGGCGCAAAAGAGCTAACCTACACTACGGCAATTCGCTTATATCGCATGACACATGGAATTTCTGACTATGCGCATCCCTCGCATCTATCACCCTGAACTGATTACCCCAGGCGGCGAAATCGCCCTGTCTGATGATGCCGCAAACCATGTAGGCCGCGTGCTGCGCATGGGTGCAGGCCAGGCGATTCAGCTCTTTGACGGTTCTAATCAGATTTTCGACGCTGAAATTACGCGCGCCGATAAAAAAAGCGTGCACGTGAAGGTGCTGCGTGGCGACGTGGATGACCGGGAATCGCCGCTGCACATTCACCTGGGCCAGGTGATGTCGCGTGGGGAAAAGATGGAGTTCACCATTCAGAAATCCATTGAACTGGGTGTAAGCCTCATTACGCCACTTTTTTCTGAGCGCTGCGGCGTTAAACTGGATGCGGAACGTCTGAACAAAAAGATCCAGCAGTGGCAAAAAATTGCCATTGCGGCCTGCGAACAGAGCGGCCGCAATCGTATCCCGGAGATCCGCCCGGCGATGGATCTGGAGGACTGGTGTGCAGAAGAGGAAAGCGGGCTTAAGCTCAATCTTCATCCGCGCGCCAGCGCCAGCATCAATACGCTGCCGCTGCCCGTTGAGCGTGTACGCCTGCTGATTGGCCCGGAAGGCGGCCTGTCGGCTGACGAAATTGCCATGACGGCGCGTTACCAGTTTACTGATATTCTGTTGGGACCTCGCGTTCTGCGCACTGAGACAACGGCACTCACCGCCATTACCGCGCTACAGGTGCGATTTGGCGATCTGGGTTGAAGCAAAGCCTGACCCATAACCGGAGAAGAAGATGATTAAGCTCGGCATCGTGATGGACCCCATCGCAAACATTAACATCAAGAAAGACTCCAGCTTCGCTATGCTGCTGGAAGCGCAGCGTCGCGGCTATGAACTCCACTACATGGAGATGAACGATCTTTACCTGATCAACGGTGAAGCCCGCGCACGCACCCGCATCGTTAACGTCGAGCAGAACTACGAAAAATGGTACGAATTCGGTACCGAGCAGGATATTGCCCTGGCCGACCTCAACGTCATCCTGATGCGTAAAGATCCGCCGTTCGACACCGAATACATTTATTCCACCTATATCCTTGAGCGTGCCGAAGAGAAAGGCACGCTGATCGTCAACAAGCCGCAGAGCCTGCGCGACTGCAACGAGAAGCTCTATACCGCATGGTTCTCTGACCTGACGCCGGAAACGCTCGTCACCCGCAGCAAAACGCAGCTGAAAGAATTCTGGCAGAAGCACGGCGACATCATCATGAAACCGCTGGATGGCATGGGCGGCGCGTCGATCTTCCGGGTGAAAGAGGGCGATCCGAACATTGGCGTGATTGCCGAAACGCTGACCGAGCTGGGAACCCGCTACTGTATGGCACAGAACTATCTGCCGGCCATTAAAGACGGCGACAAGCGTGTGCTGGTCGTAGACGGCGAGCCGGTGCCTTACTGCCTTGCGCGTATTCCGCAGGGAGGGGAAACCCGTGGCAACCTGGCGGCTGGCGGCCGTGGCGAACCGCGTCCGTTAAGCGAAAGCGACTGGGAAATTGCCCGCCGCGTCGGCCCTACGCTTAAAGCCAAAGGCCTGATCTTCGTTGGCCTCGATATCATCGGCGATCGTCTGACCGAAGTGAACGTCACCAGCCCAACCTGCATTCGTGAAATCGAAGCGGAATTCCCGATCTCGGTCACCGGAATGCTGATGGACGCTATCGAAAAACGTTTACAGAAATAACCTGTGACAGCGCCTGTGTTTATCCCCATACTGGGCGCTGTCGCTTTTTAAACCAGGAAACAGTACCTCTGACAATGAATTTACAGCATCACTTTCTTATTGCCATGCCTGCTCTCCAGGATCCGATTTTCCGCCGCGCCGTGGTCTATATTTGTGAATACAACGAAGACGGCGCGATGGGGATTATCATCAATAAGCCGCTGGAAAACCTTCAGGTTGAAGGGATTCTGGACAAGCTGAAAATCCCTGCTGAAGCGCGGCTGCCGGAAATCCGTCTCGATAAACCGGTGATGCTCGGCGGCCCGCTTGCAGAAGATCGTGGTTTTATCCTGCATACCCCGCCGGTTTTCTCGTCCAGCATTCGTATCTCCGATAACACCGTCGTCACCACCTCTCGCGATGTGCTCGAAACACTGGGCACGGCAAATCAGCCTTCTGAGGTGCTGGTTGCGCTCGGTTACGCCTCCTGGGAAAAAGGGCAGCTGGAACAAGAAATTCTGGACAACGCCTGGCTGACGGCCCCTGCGGATATGAATATCCTGTTTAAAACCCCTATCGCCGATCGCTGGCGTGACGCGGCAAAACTGATTGGCATTGATATTCTGACCATGCCTGGCGTTGCGGGGCACGCGTAATGAGCGGCACCCTTCTCGCCTTCGACTTCGGCACCAAAAGCATCGGCGTCGCTGTGGGTCAACGGATCACCGGCACCGCTCGCCCGCTCACTGCGCTGAAAGCTAACGACGGCACGCCGGACTGGAACCTTATTGAGCGCTTGCTCAAAGAGTGGCAGCCGGACGACGTGATTGTCGGTCTGCCGCTGAACATGGACGGCACCGAGCAGCCGCTTACCGCCCGCGCGCGCAAGTTCGCGAACAAAATCCATGGCCGCTTTGGTGTCTCCGTTAAGCTGCACGATGAACGTTTGAGCACCGTCGAGGCACGCGCTGGCCTGTTCGAGCACGGTGGCTTCCGGGCGTTGAACAAAGGCAGCGTGGATTCAGCTTCAGCCGTCATTATCCTCGAAAGCTATTTCGACCAGGGTTACTGAGCGCCGGGGCCTACAGCCGCCCCTGCGCCCGTCGCTCCGCCAGACTCTGCTCAAAGTTCTGCATCCCCGCCTGCTGCCCCGTTTGAATAATGCCCGGCAGTTGCCAGGTTTTGCCTTCGCGGATCAGGTTTGCCGCCGCCGACGTATTCACCAGTAGCTCATACAGCGCCACGCGCCCGCCCTGGACATCCTGACGCAGCTTCTGCGCCAGAACCGCACGCAGGCTTCCCGCCAGTTGATTACGCACCGGATCTTTCTCCTGCGCCGGAAAGGTATCGACCAGGCGCTCGATCGCCTGCGCCGCACCGCGCGTGTGCAGCGTGGCCAACACCAGATGGCCGGTTTCCGCCGCCGTCAGCGCCAGGCGTATCGTCTCGCTGTCGCGCAGCTCACCAAGCAGAATCACATCCGGATCTTCACGCAGCGCGCTGCGCAGGGCCTCGGCAAAGGACGGGCTGTGCAGGCCTATCTCCCGCTGCTGGATCAGGCAACGTTCACTCTGGTACATAAACTCCACCGGATCTTCCAGGGTCAGAATATGCCCGTCCGTCTGGTGATTGAGGAAATCGACCATCGCGGCCAGGGTGGTCGATTTCCCACTGCCGGTGGCGCCGGTGACCAGAATCAGGCCATTGTCATTGGACAAAAGCTCCGGGATCGCTCGCGGCACACCTAACGCAGAGAGCTGCGGGCACGTCAGCGGCAACAGGCGCAGCGCGATCGAAACGCCGTGCATATGCTTAAACGCACTGCCGCGCAGGCGCTGACGGTCTGCGAGGGTAACGGCAAAATCAACCTGCCCATTTGCCCACCAGGCGCCCTGCTGTTCATCGTTGAGCCACGCTTTTAATAACGCCTCCACATCCGGGGGCGGAAACGGCGCAGGTTCAAGACGGCCTGACCTGCGCCAGCGCGGAGGTGAATCACTGCACAGGTGTAGATCGGAGACGTTATGCTTTACACTAAGGGCCACAATTTCTTCCACATCCATAGACTACTCCTCGGAAAATGAACGACATTGCGCATAACCTGGCACAGGTCCGGGACAAAATCTCAGCCGCGGCAACACGTTGCGGCCGTGCTCCAGAAGAAATTACGTTGCTTGCAGTCAGCAAAACCAAGCCTGCGAGCGCCATCGCAGAAGCGATAGCCGCCGGTCATCGTGCCTTTGGTGAAAACTATGTGCAGGAAGGCGTAGATAAGATTCTCGCTTTCCGGGAACGGGGAAATGCAGACCTGCAATGGCACTTTATCGGTCCGCTACAGTCGAACAAAAGCCGTCTGGTAGCAGAGCACTTCGACTGGTGTCACACCATCGATCGTCTGCGTATCGCTACCCGTTTGAGCGACCAGCGCCCTATTGAGATGCCAGCGCTTAACGTGCTAATTCAAATCAACATCAGCGATGAAAACAGCAAGTCCGGCATTACGCTGAGCGAACTGGATGCGCTGGCGGCGGACGTGGCGGCGCTGCCGCGCTTAACCCTGCGCGGGCTGATGGCTATCCCGGCGCCAGAGTCAAGTTATGAAAGGCAGTTTGCCGTAGCACAGCAAATGGCTGTAGCATTTGAGGCGCTTAAAGCGCGCTATGACACGGTAGACACGCTTTCTCTGGGCATGTCGGATGATATGGAAGCCGCCATCGCGGCAGGCAGCACCATGGTGCGCATCGGCACAGCAATTTTCGGTGCGCGCGATTACCCCTAATAATAAGGAAACCTGAGGAACGCCATGAAGACGTTGACTTTCCTGCTTTCAACGGTCATTGAACTGTATACGATGGCGCTGCTGTTGCGCGTCTGGATGCAGTGGGCCCGTTGTGATTTTTACAATCCATTCTCACAATTTATCGTGAAAATCACGCAGCCCATTGTGGGGCCGCTTCGCCGCATCATTCCGGCAATGGGGCCGATTGACAGTTCATCTCTGCTGATGGCGTTTATTCTGAGCGTTATCAAAGCGATCGTGCTGTTTATGGTCATCACTTTCCAGCCGATTATCTGGATTTCAGCCGTTCTGATCCTGGTTAAAACCGTCGGCTCGCTGATCTTCTGGGTCCTGCTGGTGATGGCGATCATGAGCTGGGTAAGCCGGGGCCGTAGCCCGGTGGAGTACGCGTTGATTCAGCTGACAGAACCGTTGCTGCGTCCAATTCGTAGCCTGCTGCCTGCGATGGGCGGAATCGACTTCTCGCCGATGCTTCTCGTTCTGCTGCTGTACGTGCTGAATATGGGTATCGCGGAACTGTTACAGGCGACGGGTAATATGCTGCTGCCGGGGCTGTGGATGGCGTTATGAGTGCAGTTAGCCCCTGCGCCGACGGGCTGGTTTTACGGCTGTACATTCAGCCGAAAGCCAGCCGCGACAGTATTGTTGGGCTGCATGGCGACGAGCTAAAAGTCGCCATCACGGCCCCGCCGGTTGACGGCCAGGCGAATGCGCATCTGACCAAATATCTGGCTAAACAGTTTCGCGTCGCTAAAAGCCAGGTCATCATTGAGAAAGGTGAACTTGGCCGGCATAAACAGGTAAAAATCCTTAACCCGCAATCTATCCCGACGGAAGTCGCGGCTCTGACAGAACAGGACTAAACCATGCAGAAAGTTGTTCTCGCCACCGGTAACGCCGGTAAAGTGCGCGAGCTGGCCTCGCTATTAAATGATTTTGGGCTGGACGTGGTGGCTCAGACCGAGCTGGGCGTGGACTCCGCCGAAGAGACCGGCCTGACGTTTATCGAAAACGCCATTCTGAAAGCGCGCCATGCGGCGCAGGTAACCGGACTGCCCGCGATTGCCGATGATTCCGGTCTGGCCGTGGATTTTCTGGGCGGTGCGCCGGGGATTTACTCCGCCCGCTATTCCGGGCCGGACGCCACGGACCAGCAGAACCTGGAAAAGCTGCTTGTGGCCCTGAAAGACGTTCCTGACGAACAGCGTACCGCGCAGTTCCACTGCGTGCTGGTCTACATGCGTCACGCGGAAGATCCCACGCCGATTGTCTGTCACGGCAGCTGGCCGGGCGTGATCACCCGTGAAGCGGCGGGCAACGGCGGCTTTGGTTACGACCCGATTTTCTTTGTCCCAACCGAGGGCAAAACCGCTGCGGAACTCACCCGCGAAGAGAAAAGCGCGATCTCCCACCGTGGACGCGCCCTGAAACTGTTACTGGAAGCACTGCGTAATGGCTAATTTGCCGCCTCTGAGTCTTTATATTCACATCCCATGGTGCGTGCAGAAATGTCCGTACTGTGATTTCAACTCGCACGCGCTGAAGGGTGAAGTGCCGCACGATGATTACGTCGCGCATCTGCTGGCCGATCTGGATGCCGATGTACCGTACGCACAGGGACGTGAAGTGAAGACCATTTTTATTGGTGGCGGTACGCCGAGCCTGCTTTCAGGCCCGGCGATGCAGACGCTGCTGGACGGTGTGCGCGCACGCCTGAACCTGGCAGCGGATGCTGAAATTACGATGGAAGCCAACCCCGGCACCGTTGAGGCCGACCGTTTTGTCGAGTACCAGCGTGCGGGCGTGAACCGTATCTCTATCGGCGTGCAGAGCTTTAGCGAGCCAAAGCTGAAGCGTCTGGGGCGCATTCACGGCCCGGAAGAGGCAAAGCGCGCGGCAAACCTGGCAACGGGGCTTGGGCTGCGCAGCTTTAACCTCGACCTGATGCACGGCCTGCCGGATCAGTCGCTCGAAGAAGCGCTGGACGATTTGCGTCAGGCGATTGAACTGAACCCGCCGCATCTGTCGTGGTATCAGTTGACCATTGAACCGAACACCCTGTTTGGTTCGCGCCCGCCGGTGCTGCCGGACGACGACGCGCTGTGGGATATCTTCGAGCAGGGCCACCAGCTTTTGACCGCGGCGGGATATCAGCAATACGAAACGTCGGCGTATGCGAAGCCGGGCTATCAGTGTCAGCACAATCTGAACTACTGGCGTTTTGGCGACTATCTCGGAATTGGCTGCGGTGCGCACGGCAAGGTGACCTTCCCGGACGGACGCATTCTGCGTACCGCCAAAACGCGTCATCCACGCGGGTATATGGAAGGCCGCTACCTGGAGCGTCAGCACGACGTCGAGGCGGTGGATAAGCCGTTTGAGTTCTTTATGAACCGCTTCCGTCTGCTGGAAGCCGCTCCGCGCGCGGAATTTACGCGTTATACCGGGCTGCCGGAGTCAGTGATTCGCCCGCAGATTGACGAGGCGCTGGCGCAGGGGTACCTGACCGAGTGTGATGTGTCCTGGCAGATCACCGAGCACGGCAAGCTGTTCCTGAACTCCCTTCTTGAGTTGTTCCTCGCTGAAAATCCTGAAGGCTGATTCAGAATTTTACATCCCGTTCTGCTGGCTGAGGGAAAGGCTGGCAGAGTGTGAGGATGGAAACAATACGTTCATACGCAAAGCAGCTCAGACGCGAGCTGACACAGGAAGAAAGACGGCTTTGGTATTTACTGCGCAGCCGCCGTTTCGAAAATTATAAATTTCGCCGACAGCACCCGGTAGGTAACTACATTCTGGATTTCGCCTGTTGCGCGGCTCGGCTGGCCGTTGAGCTGGATGGCGGACAACATGATGAAAATCAGGAATACGATCGACAAAGGACATTGTGGTTAAACCATAAGGACTGGCACGTCATTCGATTCTGGAACAACGAACTCTGGAATAACGAAGAGGCGGTGTTAGAAAGGATCCTTGTAACGCTGCAAGCGCTGCAACCCTCACCCCGGCCCTCTCCCTGAAAGGGAGAGGGGGCAAACATCCCCTCGCCCCTTTGGGGTTAGGGTGAGGGGCTAAGTGAATTACTTCAACGTCCCCACCAGCGCCTTCCGGCTGTCTTCCAGCGACACCACGCGCTTACACACGTCTTTGCCGAACTGCTGGAAATCGGCTTCCTGATTCTTCCACTCGTTCTGAATCGAGGTTTGCAGTCCGCCCAGACTACCCAGTACACCCTGCAAAGGATTACCGCCACCCTTCAGCACCGCTTTGGCGCCCATCTCGTTGATGCTGTCCTGGAGAATGCCGCCCATCGCCTGGTTCACCAGCTGCTGACCGTCGGCACGCACCTGATCGATCGCCTTATAATGGAACGTCAGGCCATCAGAGCGCGTCTCGATAATACGGTTCATCTGCTCTTTCAGCTGCTTATCCAGCTTCGTCAGGCGGGTGCGCATATTGCTGCTCTCCCCCACCTCTTTGGTGATGATTTTATCCAGCGCCACGCGGCTCTTTTCAACGCGGGTCAGCGCGCCATCGTTGATCCAGGGCAGCGCGGTACGCAACTCGGCCTGGTAGTCCATCGCCTGCTCGCGCTGTGCGGCCGTCAGGTTTTGCGGTTTGCCGTTAAAGGTCACGTTGCCATCCGGCGTAATCACCAGATTGCCATTCTCGCCCTTAACCTGCACGGTTTGCGGACTCAGCACCACGTCATCACGCGGGGTGACGCTACATTTATACTCCGCATGGGCGGTGGATCCGATTGCCAGTAAAGCAACAGCCAGCAACGTTTTGCGCATCTTAAACACTCCCTCAGACAAAATGGGCCAGCTAATGCTGGCCCCGTTCTTGCTTTATTAGTCCCACCAAACGTCGAAAAGTTCGCTAACGCGGACATCTTCCAGTTTGTGGTCTTCAAGCCATTTGCGTACCAGCGCCTGATGCTCTTCGGTGCATTTCCCCACTTCCTGGGTGCAAATCAGACCTTCCCACGCCAGATAGCCGCTACCGTCGAAGGCCAGCTTGTTTGGCTCGATCACCTCGTTGATGAACGCATCAACGTCCTGATCGATCTGCTCAACGCTGGTGCCTTCCGGGAAACGCCAGGCAACGGAGAAACCCACTTCCTGGAATTCTTCGATGTGCATCTTTTTACGCAGACGACGGCTACGATTCTTTGCCATTATTTCACCCTCTCGAACATTAAGTCCCATACGCCGTGACCAAGACGATGGCCACGCTGTTCAAATTTTGTCACCGGACGTGAATCCGGACGCGGTACGTAGTCGTTGCTTTCAGACTGATTTTTATACCCGTCCAGGGACGACATCACTTCCAGCATATGTTCCGCATAAGGTTCCCAGTCGGTTGCCATGTGGAAAACGCCGCCCAGCTTGAGCTTACTTTTCACCAGCTCGGCAAACGGTGCCTGAACGATACGGCGTTTATTATGACGCGCTTTGTGCCATGGGTCAGGGAAAAAGAGCTGAACCATGTTCAAAGAATTGTCAGGAATCATTTTGTGCAGCACTTCCACCGCGTCGTGACACATGACGCGCAGGTTCTCAACGCCCTCTTCATGGGCCGTTGCCAGGCATGCGCCGACGCCCGGCGAATGTACTTCAATACCGAGGAAGTTCTGCTCCGGGCGCGCTTTCGCCATAGTGACCAGCGAGGTGCCCATACCAAAGCCGATCTCCAGGGTCACTGGCGCGTCGCGGCCAAACAGGTCGGTGAAGTCGAGCGGTTGCTCGCTGAACTCAACGCCCATCACCGGCCAGTAGTTGTCCAGCGCGTGTTGCTGCCCTTTTGTCAGGCGCCCCTGACGGCGGACAAAGCTGCGAATACGGCGCAGCGGGCGACCGTTTTCATCAAATTCCGGTGAAATGACGTCGTTTTTCATAAAAGAGTTGTCTGCTTGTGAGAATGTTCGGGAAACGGGCATTATCCAAAGTTAAGGCTTCTATGCAAGCATGGGAAAGATCCGGTTTACAGCAGATTGACGCTGTGCTGCAATCTGCGTCCCTGATTAAGCGAATCGATGACCATGCAAGCCTCTCAATTTTCAGCCCAGGTGCTGGACTGGTACGACAAATACGGGCGTAAAACCCTGCCCTGGCAAATTGAAAAAACGCCGTACAAAGTATGGCTCTCCGAGGTGATGTTGCAACAAACGCAGGTCGCGACGGTCATTCCTTACTTCGAGCGTTTTATGGCGCGCTTCCCGACAGTCACCGATCTGGCGAACGCCCCGTTGGACGAGGTGCTGCACCTGTGGACCGGGCTTGGCTATTACGCCCGCGCGCGCAACCTGCACAAGGCCGCACAGCAGGTCGCGACGCGCCACAACGGTAAATTCCCGGAAACCTTCGACGAGGTGGCGGATTTGCCCGGCGTCGGGCGTTCGACCGCAGGCGCAATCCTCTCCCTCTCTTTAGGCAAACATTTCCCTATTCTCGACGGCAACGTCAAGCGCGTGCTCGCACGCTGCTACGCCGTAGATGGCTGGCCGGGTAAGAAAGAGGTTGAGAAACGCCTGTGGGAGATAAGTGAAGCGGTCACTCCGGCGAAAGGGGTGGAGCGTTTTAACCAGGCGATGATGGATCTGGGCGCGATGGTCTGTACCCGTTCAAAACCGAAGTGCGAACTCTGCCCGGTAAACAACCTCTGCGTGGCCTATGCGAACCACACCTGGGCGCAGTATCCGGGGAAAAAACCGAAGCAGACGCTGCCTGAACGCACCGGGTACATGCTGCTGATGCAGCATGGCGACGAGGTGTTTCTCGCTCAGCGTCCGCCGAGTGGCCTGTGGGGTGGTCTATACTGCTTCCCACAGTTTGAGGATGAAGCCTCGCTTCGGGCATGGCTTGTACAGCGCGGCATTGCGGCCGAAACCCTGACGCAACTCAACGCGTTCCGTCATACCTTCAGCCATTTCCATCTGGACATTGTGCCGATGTGGCTTCCCGTGTCCTCATTCACGTCGTGCATGGATGAAGGCACCGCTCTCTGGTATAACTTAGCGCAACCGCCATCAGTCGGGCTGGCGGCTCCCGTGGAGCGCCTGTTACAGCAATTACGTGTCGGTGCAATGGTTTAGCATCGGCAAGACAAAGAGGAATGAGTATGGCCAGAACCATTTTTTGTACTTTCCTACAGCGCGACGCTGAAGGCCAGGATTTCCAGCTCTACCCGGGCGACCTGGGTAAGCGCATTTACAACGAGATCTCCAAAGAAGCCTGGGGACAGTGGCAGAAAAAACAGACCATGCTGATCAACGAGAAAAAGCTCAGCATGATGAACCCGGAACACCGCAAACTGCTGGAGCAGGAGATGGTGAACTTCCTGTTCGAGGGTAAAGACGTCCACATCGAAGGCTATACGCCACCGGAAAAATAATAACGCGCAGCTGCTGCCCGGCTGCGCTGCGCTTGCACGGGCCTACGGTTTTGTAGGTCGGGTAAGCGCAGCGCCACCCGGCAACAGCAACCCCAAAGCAAACACAACACGCACTCCCGGAATGATGAAAAAACTTTTAGCGCTAGCCCTTGTTGCGCCGTTGCTTGTGTCTTGTTCTTCCAAAAAAGGCGATGAATACAACGAAGCCTGGGTCAAGGACACCAACGGTTTTGACATTTTGATGGGGCAGTTTGCCCACAACATCGAGAACATATGGGGATTTAACGAAGTTCTTATTGCCGGACCGAAGGACTACGTTAAGTACACCGACGCCTATCAGACCCGTAGCCACATCAACTTTGATGACGGTACGATTACGGTTGAAACCATCGCGGGGACTGAACCTGCGGCGCATTTACGTCAGGCCATCATTAAAACCCTGCTGATGGGCGACGATCCGGGGTCTATCGACCTCTACTCTGATGCCGATGACATCACCATCTCCAAAGAGCCGTTCCTGTATGGCCAGGTCGTTGACCAGACCGGTCAGCCGATCCGCTGGGAAGGCCGCGCCACGAAATTTGCCGACTATCTGCTGCAAACGCGCCTGAAAAGCCGTACCAACGGCCTGAAAGTGATCTACAGCGTCACCATCAACCTGGTGCCGAACCACCTCGACAAGCGTGCGCATAAGTATCTGGGCATGGTGCGTCAGGCGTCGCGTAAGTATGGCGTGGATGAGTCGCTGATCCTGGCGATTATGCAGACCGAGTCCTCGTTCAACCCCTACGCGGTAAGCCGTTCCGACGCGCTGGGGCTGATGCAGGTTGTGCAGCACAGCGCCGGTAAAGACGTGTTCCGCGCGCAGGGGAAATCCGGCACGCCGAGCCGCAGCTACCTGTTTGACCCGCAGAGCAACATTGATACCGGCACGGCCTATCTGGCGATGCTGAACAATGTCTATCTCGGCGGGATTGATAACCCAACCTCACGTCGCTATGCGGTGATCACCGCCTACAACGGCGGGGCGGGCAGCGTGCTGCGCGTCTTCTCGAATGACAAAGTGCAGGCCGCGAACATCATCAACAGCATGGCGCCGGGGGATGTGTACGCTACCCTCACCACCCGCCACCCGTCTGCGGAATCCCGCCGCTATCTGTATAAGGTGAATACGGCGCAGAAGAACTATCGTCGCCGCTAAAAACCAACACCATCCCTCACCCTGCCCTCTCCCCAAAGGGGAGAGGGTGTTCAAGTTCCCTCTCCCCTTTGGGGAGAGGGTTAGGGTGAGGGGGCATCAGGCCGCACTCACTCCACCCCACCCATACGAAAATGCTATTTGCATCACAATCCAGACTGCAAATTAATGTGGATTGCATTTTTTTGCGGGAGGTAACAAAACATAACGTTGCCAACTGATAGAATTGCATCAAATAACAACCCTGAATGTTCCTATAACAACATATCTCCCGCTCACTTGTGAGGAAAGTAACATGAACCTTAAGCTGCAGCTTAAAATCTTGTCGTTTCTGCAGTTCTGCCTGTGGGGTAGCTGGCTGACTACACTCGGCTCCTATATGTTTGTGACGCTCAAGTTCGATGGTGCGTCGATCGGTGCCGTTTACAGCTCGCTGGGCATTGCGGCTGTTTTCATGCCAACGCTGCTCGGTATCGTGGCGGATAAATGGTTAAGTGCGAAATGGCTATACATGCTTTGCCATCTGGTGGGTGCGGGGACGCTGTTTATGGCGGCCGAAGTGACCACGCCGGGGGCGATGTTTATGGTGATCCTGCTTAACTCGCTGGCGTATATGCCAACGCTTGGCCTGATCAACACCATCTCCTACTACCGCCTGAAATCTGCCGGACTGGATATCGTCACCGACTTCCCGCCTATCCGTATCTGGGGCACCATCGGCTTTATCATGGCGATGTGGGGCGTGAGCTTCGCGGGCTTCGAGCTGAGCCATATGCAGCTGTATATTGGTGCCGCGCTCTCCGTGCTGCTGGCGCTGTTCACCCTGACGCTGCCCACCATTCCGGTGTCTAACCAGCAGAAAAACCAGAGCTGGAGCACCATGCTTGGCCTGGACGCCTTCGCACTGTTCAAAAACAAGCGCATGGCGATCTTCTTTATCTTCTCCATGCTGCTGGGCGCGGAACTGCAAATCACCAACATGTTCGGTAATACCTTCCTGCACAGCTTCGATAACGATCCGCTGTTTGCCGGGAGCTTTATCGTCGAACACGCGTCGGTGATGATGTCCATCTCGCAGATCTCCGAGACGCTGTTCATCCTGACCATCCCGTTCTTCCTGAGCCGTTACGGCATCAAGAACGTCATGCTGATCAGTATCGCCGCCTGGATGTTGCGCTTCGGTCTGTTCGCCTATGGCGACCCAAGCGCGTTCGGCACCGTGCTGCTGGTTCTGTCGATGATTGTTTACGGCTGTGCCTTCGACTTCTTCAACATCTCCGGCTCGGTGTTTGTGGAAAAAGAGGTGAAGCCTGAAATCCGCGCCAGCGCGCAGGGCATGTTCCTGATGATGACCAACGGCTTCGGTTGTATTCTGGGCGGCGTGGTAAGCGGTAAAGTGGTTGAGATGTACACCACCAACGGCATTACAGACTGGCAGCCGGTGTGGCTGATCTTCGCCGGGTACTCGCTGGTGCTGTTCTTCGCGTTCATCGCGCTGTTCAAGTACAAGCATGTTCGCGTGCCGAATGGTGCGCAGCCGATCGCGCATTGATTGTTGTGCCCGGTGGCGCTGCGCTTACCGGGCCTACAAAACCAGACCGTAGGCCGGGTAAGGCGTAGCCGCCACCCGGCTATTTTATAGCAGACAGCACCCACCCCACCGACAGCAAATCCGCGCTGCCGCCCGGACTCAGGTTTCGTTCAATCAGTGCCTTATCCATCTTAAGCAACGCCTCGCGATCCCAGCCGTTAGCCAGCAGTTCCCGCGCGTAGCCCTGAACATAGCGCAGCCCCTGAATGCCGCCGCGTGACACGAGATTACTGTCCTGATTGACCGCCATCAGGCGCAACAGCAGGTCGTGAAGCAACTGTCCGTTCCACTGCCCCAGCGCCTTACGCACCGTCGCAAAGCCGCTCTCCGCCTCGCCTCGCGCCCCGGTTAAGCCGTAATGCTGAAACTGCCGCTCCCCCGCCGTTGCCTGCCCGCTGCGCCCGGCCAGCTCCCGCGCCACCAGCCCGCGACAGATGTTACTTACCTCACAACAGAGGCTATCCGCAGAGATATTTTTCACACGACCGGCGGCGAAGCAGAGCAAACCAAGAGCAAAAATACCGCCCTTGTGGGTATTTACCCCGCCCGTGGCGGCGTACATTGCCTGCTCGCAGGCCATTCCCATTGGGCGGAGAATCCGCAACTGCCGATCGGCAGGTTTGGCCGCATGTGCTTCACCCAGTTCCGCAAACCGGGCAAACCACGGCGTAATCGCCATAATGCTGCGGACAAACAAGGCATGGTCCATATCCCGATGCGAGCCGTTATTGAGCCTGTCCACCAGCCCCGGCTTGGGCGTCAGCTCCAGCTCCTGCCACAGCGCCGCTTCGGCAAGCGCAGGCACGTCAACCGGGCGCGGTTTAGTCGCGAGCAAACCAGTCATCGATCATCTTCTCCACGCGGGAAACCACCTGCTCAACGGGATGGTGGCGCGAACGGGAACAGGCGTGGGCGGGCTCGTCGCAAATCAGACAGCGTCTGAGGTGTGAACCCAGCGACTGACGGCCCACGAGGCCGTTTTCAGGGCAGATCACGTCCAGATCCCACAGTCTGCCGAGCGGGTGCGTCTGCTCCAGTTCTGCACAGTGCGCCTTGATTTCCGCCGCCGGATGCGCGACGCACCACAGCGCTTCAGGTCCGGTGGGTAGCCAGAGCACCTGGCGGTCCAGCACCTGCCAGCGGTTTTCCCACAGCAGCTGGTCGCACATCTGTAACGCCACGCCCATGGTGTTGCGATAGCGCAGGCTGTCTTTGATTTGCCCGGGAGTGACCAGCGTGAGGGAGATCACCGGTTGTTGATAGTGCGTAAGCCAGTCAGCCTGACGGGCTGCGCGGCGCTCTTTCGCCGCCAGCAGTTCCTCCAGGCTGACACCCGCCCGCACGGGTGTCGCTAAAGTCATACTTCCTCCTTCACCTGTCGCACAGTGTCGATCACGCTGCCGTCGCGGTAGCGGATCACCCCGACGATTTTGTCGGTGAACTCAATCGGTTTCGGTACGCCTGTCAACGAAATCGCTCGCTCATACAGCGCGTTGATATCTACAACCTTCATCCCTGCTTCCATGAGTCGTTCGCGGATCTCCGGGCGCGCCGGGTTGACCGCAATACCGTGGTCGGTGACCAGCACGTCAATGCTCTCCCCCGGCGTGAGGCGAGTGGTAACGCGCTTCACGACGGTCGGGATGCGGCTTCGCAGCAGCGGCGCGACCACAATGGTCAGGTTGGCTGCCGCCGCCACGTCGCAGTGTCCGCCGGATGCGCCACGCATCACGCCATCGGAGCCGGTGATGACATTGACGTTAAAGTCGACGTCGATTTCCAGGGCGCTGAGGATCACCACGTCGAGCTGGTCGCAGCTTGCCGCCTTGCTGCCGGGGTTGGCGTAGACGTTGGTGGAGATCTCCACGTGGTTCGGGTTGCGCGCCAGCGAGGCCGCTGCCTGGCCGTCAAAGCACTGGGTGTCGAGCAGATTTTCGATGAGCCCCTTCTCGTGCAGATCCACCAGGCTGCCGGTGATGCCGCCGAGCGCAAAGCGCGCCTTCACGCCGCTGCGCTCCATCTTCTCTTCCATAAAGCGGGTGCAGGCCGTGGCCGCCGCGCCGGAGCCGGTCTGCATCGAGAAGCCCGGTTTGAAGTAGCCGGAGTGTTCAATCACGTCCGCCGCATAGCGGGCAATCATCAGCTCGCGCGGGTTGCTGGTGACGCGCGCTGCGCCGACGCTGATTTTCGCCGGGTCGCCCACGCTCTCCACCTGCACGATGTAGTCCACCTGATCCTGCACCAGGCTGGCGGGCATATTGGGGAACGGCACCAGCGCTTCGGTCAGCAGCACCACCTTACGGGCAAACTGCGCGTCCACCATCGCGTAGCCCAGCGAGCCGCAGCACGATTTGCCGTGCGTGCCGTTGGCGTTGCCAAACTCATCGCTGCACGGCACGCCGAGAAACGCCACGTCGATATTCAGCTCGCCGTCCTGGAGTAGCTTCACGCGCCCGCCGTGGGAGTGAATTTGTACCGGCTCGTCCATCAGCCCGTGAGAGATGGCATCCGCCAGCCTGCCGCGCATGCCGGAGGTGTAAATCCGGGTGATGACGCCGCTTTCGATATGCTCGATCAGCGCGTCGTTGCAGGTCATCAGCGAGCTGGAAGCCAGGGTCAGATTTTTGAAGCCCATCCGCGCCAGCAGCGCCACGACGGTGTTGATCACCCGGTCGCCTTCGCGAAAGGCGTGGTGGAAGGAGATGGTCATCCCGTCCTGCAAGCCGCAGCGCTTAACCGCCTCTTCAATAGAGGCGCAGAGCTTGCGGCTGTGCTTCGCCTCGCTGTCCGCCAGCCACGGCGTCGCGCTGTGGGCGGTATCAAAGGGTTTCAGATCCCGCAGATGGGGGAAATTCATATGGAGAAGTTCTGTCTGATTCATTATGTCATCCTTACCGACGCACGCCGGAGGCCGCCGCGCGCTCCAGCACCACCTGCGCGTGGTTAATAATCGGTGCATCCACCATTTTGCCGTTGAGCGACACCACGCCCAGGCCGTTACGCTCGCCCTCTTCTGCCGCCTCAATCACCCGCTTCGCGTGTTCCACTTCTTCCCGTGTCGGGGCGTAGGCGTTGTGCAGCAGGTCTATCTGGCGCGGGTTAATCAGCGATTTGCCGTTAAAGCCCATCTTGCGGATCAGGTCGACCTCGCGCAGGAACCCGGCTTCATCGTTAACGTCTGACCACACCACGTCGAAGGCGTCGATGCCTGCCGCGCGGGCGGCGTGCAGCACGGCGCAGCGGGCGTAGAACAGCTCGGTGCCGTCGCCGCGCTCGGTCTGCATGTCCATCACGTAGTCAAAGGCGGCCAGCGCAATGCCGATGAGGCGCGGAGAGCTGCGGGCAATCGCCACGGCGTTGATGACGCCAATGGCCGATTCAATCGCCGCCATCACGCGGGTGGAACCCACCTCGCGGCCGCACACCTGCTCGATACGCTCGAGGTGGCCTTCCAGCTCGTAAATATCGTCCGGGGTGTCGGTTTTCGGCAGGCGTATCACGTCCACGCCCGCGCGCACGGCGGCCTCCAGATCCAGCAGGCCAAACGGCGTGCTCAGCGGGTTAATGCGCACCACGGTTTCGATATCCTGATACATCGGGTGCTGCAACGCGTGGAACACCAGCATGCGTGCGGTGTCTTTCTCGCGCAGGGCCACGGCGTCCTCAAGGTCAAACATGATGGAGTCGGGACGGTAGATAAAGGCGGTAGAGAGCATGGCGGCATTGGCGCCTGGCAGGAACAGCATACTGCGGCGGAGTTTGCTCATTTCAGCGCCTCCCAGTTGATGGCCTGTTCATCGGCGGCACGCATCAGCGCGCTTTGCAGGCGGGCGCGAATAACACAGTCCAGCGCCCCTTTGTCTTCAATAATGATTAATCCCTGGTGCACGTTCATGGCGCGCAATGTGTCGTTGACCACCTGGCGAATCTGCTCGCCAAACTGCTTAATCACTTCGCTGTGGATGACGATCTCCAGCTCACCGTGAGCGGGGGCGATTTTCACCATCAGGTCGCTGGACTCCTGCGTTCCGGCCAGCGCCTCCCTTACAATTTTCATGATAAATTCCTGGTAGTTAAGCGACTTCGGCACTCGCACGGTAATGCGTTTCGAGGTGCGCGAAGGTGGAGTCCGGGACAATCTCCCGGATCCGGGAAAACTGCTGTGTCTTCAGTAAGCGGCGCACTTCGGACGCCGATATGGCGTTACCGGTGGCCTTGATGCGCGGCATTTCAACCACCTCGATATGCGAGGCCAGCAGGTCGTGCAGCGTCTGGTTGTACTGGCGGGTGATGTCGCAGAACGGCTCCGAGCCGATGAAGCGGTGCGTGATGCCGAGCGCCGGGGCGATGAAGTCCCGGAAGATCAGCACGTCGATCTCGCTCCACGCCTGCTGCACCTTGCCGGTCTCCTTCAGGAAGTAGGCCGGAAACGTGGCGCGGGAAATGATGTACTGCGAGCCCTCATGCACCACCACGTTCGGCAGGTGCGCCACGCCCGCGCGCACCATCTCGAGACGCGCGCTGAACGGGAAGAACGACGCGTCTTCGCGCACCACGAACAGATGCAGGGCATCGCATCGCTGCGCCGCCTGCTCCACCAGATGGCGGTGGCCGAGGGTGAACGGGTTGGCGTTCATCACGATGGCGCCAATGTTCTCCCCGCACTTGCGCTTCGCGCGCAGGGAACGGCAGTAGCGCGCGATCCCCTGCGGGGTGTTCTCCATCAGCACCGCGTTGTTCCCGCTCTGGGCGATAGGCCAGAAGCCGCTGCGGGCAAAGCGCTCCCGGTTGCACGGCCGGGTGCAGAGGAAGAGGTGAAAATGGCCGCGCTCCAGCGCCGCATTTTCCACCTCTGCCAGCAGACGCGCACTGAGGTTTTCCCCACGAAGCTGCTCGTTGACCGCCACGCATTTGATGACGTTGGCAGCCAGCCCGGCGCAACCCACCAGCTGCGCGCCGGACCAGGCTTCGACAAACAGCGTGATGTCGTTGTCCAGGCCAAGGCCGCTGTCTGCCAGCAGGTAGCGGATCTGGCTTAAGCGTTCCGGGTGTTCCGCCACAACGGTGTGCCGAAAATCAATGGGTTGCGATTGCATGCTGCCGTCTTACTCAGTGCGCTGCCGCGAGCCCGACGGCTGGCGCTTCCACGATCACGTTGCTCAGATGACCGATATGCTCGATCTCCACCTCAATGCGATCCCCCTCCTTCATAAACAGCGGCGGGTTGCGCTTTTTACCCACGCCGCCAGGTGAGCCGGTGATGATCACGTCGCCCGGGCTGAGACGGGTGAAGGTGCTGATGTACTCGATCAGCTCCGCCACCTTGTGGATCATGCTGCTGGTGTTGTCTTCCTGCACCATGCGGCCGTTCAGCCAGGTGCGGATTGCCAGTTGGTGCGGATCGGGGATCTCATCCGCCGTCGCCATCCACGGGCCGAACGCCCCGGTCTGCCGCCAGTTTTTCCCGGCGGTGAACCAGGTGTGCTGCCAGTCGCGGGCGGAGCCGTCCATGTAACAGCTGTAGCCCGCCACGTGGCGCAGGGCGTCGTCGCGGCTGATATTCTCCCCGCCTTTGCCGATGATCACCGCCAGCTCGCCTTCGTAGTCGAATTCGCTGGAGTGGCGCGGCTTCAGCACCGGCTCGTTGTGGCCGGTCTGTGAGTCCGGGAAGCGGACAAACAGCGTCGGGGCCGGGTTGTGCTGGTCAAACTCCT
The DNA here is from genome assembly GCF_004136695.1 of Enterobacter cloacae complex sp. 677-3DZ2D5B. Taxonomy (NCBI): domain Bacteria; kingdom Pseudomonadati; phylum Pseudomonadota; class Gammaproteobacteria; order Enterobacterales; family Enterobacteriaceae; genus Enterobacter; species Enterobacter cloacae complex sp. 677-3DZ2D5B. The sequence goes on from NZ_QFLS01000006.1 coordinate 157,391, forward strand.
TGCGCTTGTCGGCGTAGTTCATGCCCACGCAGAGGATTTTTTCCGGCTGGACAATCACCGGTAAGAAGGTGATGGCGTTCAGCGGTACATCCACCGCGTCGTTCAGGAATCGGGTGGCCTGCGCCAGCCCGTTCCCCTGCAACAGCGCTTTAAGATCGCCATAGCGGTCGCCGAGGCGGCGGCCTAAATCAATCACGCCGTCGGCCTGAACGATGCCGTAGCTGCGTTTTCCCTGGTATAAAAAGCTTGCGAGTTTCATTGTTCTTTCCTGAAAACTTAAACGAGGAAGTTGCCCAGAATCAGCAGAGAGATGGAGACGTTAATCGCCCCGCCGATACGGGTAGCAATCTGGGCGAACGGCATCAGGCTCATGCGGTTGCCTGCGGTCAGGATCGCCACGTCACCAGTACCGCCCTGGCCGCTCTGGCAGCAGGAGACGATGGCGACATCAATCGGGTGCATACCAATCTTTTTGCCGACGAAGAACCCGGTTGCCACCAGCGCGGAGACGGTGCTGATAATCACCAGCAGGTTGGTCAGCGTGAAGGCGGCCACCAGTTCATGCCATGGGGTGATGGCTACGCCAACGGCAAAGAGAATCGGGTAGGTCACAGAGGTCTGGAAGAATTTGTACACCACCTGAGAGCCCTCCAGCAGACGCGGAGAGGCACCGTTGCAGAGCTTCACCAGCACCGCCATAAACAGCATGCCGACCGGCGCAGGCAGACCAATCAGCTTGTGACCGAGCATGCCCAGCATGTACAGCAGCACCGCCAGCAGCGCGCCGGAGGCGATGGTCGTCACGTCCGCCTTGCCGGAGAACGCAGGCTGAGAGACAGTGGCATCGGCATTGGCGCGATTCGGCATCAGCTGGCCTTCACCGGTCAGGTGCGGGTAGCGTTTCCCGAGCTGGTTGAGGCAACCGGAGATAATGATCGCCGTCAGGCCGCCGAGCATCACCATCGGCAGTACGCGGCCGAGCGCCACGCCCTGATCCATATGCAACAGGGTGGCATAGCCGATAGAGAGCGGGATCGCCCCTTCCCCGACGCCGCCCGCCATGATCGGCAGAATGATAAAGAAGAAGATCTGGAACGGCTCGAGGCCCAGCGCCAGCCCAACACCCATGCCGACAATCATGCCGACGATTTCACCGCACAGCATCGGGAAGAAGATGCGCAGGAAGCCCTGGATCAGCACGGTGCGGTTCATACTCATGATGCTGCCGACGATAATGCAGCAAATATAGAGATAAAGAATGTTGGTGGATTTATAGAACTTAGTGGTGGATTCCACTACTACATCCGGCAGCAGGCCGTAATAGACCAGCGCGGAAGGAATAAAGGTGGCGCAAATTGCCGCCGCGCCGAGCTTGCCGACAATCGGCAGGCGTTTGCCGAACTCACCGCAGGCAAAGCCGAAGAAGGCCAGCGTGGCCACCATGACCACAATGTCGCTCGGTAGTTTTCCGCCCAGGCAATCAATCGCAATCAGCGCGCCCGCCAGAACGAACAGCGGCAGAGGTATAATGCCGATTTTCCAGGTATCCATAATATGCCACCAGCGCTCTTTGAGCGATGGCCGCTGAATATCAATCGGGTCGTGGGTAACAGAGAATGAATCGTCAGTTGTGCTCATAATAAGCCCCTTAGTTATTTTGTGCGTTCAGCTTAGAGTCACAAAGGCTTACTTTATGTGAGGGATGGCATATTAAAAGCGAAGTTTTAATGGACGCTATGGTTTTAATGGTTTCTTTTATTTAATGTGATTTATGCCTTATTTATTGCCGTGGTTTTTATGGTTTCTTTTCTTAGCTGAACAAAGAAATAACATTTATTCATTTAACCTTAAGAGGATGAGACTTTCGGAAAAATCTTTTACAGGCTGCGCTGTGCAAGGGATCACAAGTTTTCGGCAAAGCGGGCATCCTGGCCTTAAAAGATGATATATTCAGCCGACCTGTTGATATCTCGCGTGATAGTTATGAAAGTATCGTTTCAGATCAAGCTGTTTATTTCGCTGGTCGCCTTTTTCTCAGTGCTGTTCGCATTACTGGGCGGATATTATTATGTCGATGTCGGCAGGCAGCTTTATCAGGAAATGAGCGCGCGCGCAAAAATACAGGCCGAAGAAATTGCGCTTATTCCAACCCTGCGAAAAGAAGTCGAACAAAAGGATATCCAGGGCATCCATGACTTTATGCAGAAAATAGCCGCCCGCAGCGACGCCAGTTTTATTGTGATTGGTGACAATAAGGGGCTGCATCTTTTCCACTCCGTGTTTGCCGACCGGGTAGGCAAAACGCTGGTTGGCGGAGATAACGACGAGGTATTACACGGCAAAAGTACCATCACCATCCGCAAGGGCGGGTTAGGCATTTCACTGCGCAGCAAAGCGCCCATTTTTAATGATGCCGGGCAGGTGGTGGGGATTGTTTCGGTAGGCTATCTCACAAGCTATCTGGACACCATCACCGTCAGCAAGGTGGTAAATATCCTGATTGCCGCCGTGCTGCTGCTTATCGCCCTGTTTATTTTCTCCTGGTTCTTCACCCGCAGCATCAAGAAGCAGATATTCTCTCTGGAGCCGCGCGAAATCGGCCTGCTGGTGCGCCAGCAAAAGGCGATGATGGAATCCATTTATGAAGGGGTGATTGCCATCGACGACGATCTTCGCATTGAGGTGATTAACCAGGCGGCGCGTAAATTATTAGGCTTACGCCAGCCCGCCCGCGAACTGCGGGGTCAGCCCATCAGCCAGGTGATCGCGCCCGTCCCGTTCTTCAACGCGCAAACCATGCTTGCGAAAGACACCCACGATGAGATCTGTCGCTTTAACGATCTCACGGTCATTGCCAGCCGGGTGCGGATAATGCTGGAAGATGCATTGCAGGGCTGGGTGATCACCTTTCGCGATCGCAACGAGATCGACTCGCTCAGCGCCCAGCTCAGCCAGGTGAAGCGCTACGTTGATAACCTGCGCATCATGCGCCATGAACAGCTGAACCGCATGACTACGCTGTCCGGCCTGCTGCATATGGGCCGTTATGACGAGGCAATTCGCTACATACAGGCGCAGTCGGAACACGCTCAGGAGCTGCTGGACTTTATCTCGTCCCGCTTTAGCTCTCCGACGCTGTGTGGTTTGCTGCTTGGAAAGGCCGCCCGCGCGCGTGAAAAAGGCGTTGAGCTGAGTTTCGATCCGGCCTGCCGGGTGGATAAACCGTTCCTGCCGCTGCTCGAATCGGAACTTATCTCGATCATCGGGAACTTGCTGGATAACGCCATTGAAGCGACCCAGCGTGCACCGCTCCCGCATGCCCCGGTGGACGTGCTGATAAAGCTGAACGAGCAGGAACTGATTATTGAAGTCGCCGACCAGGGCGTCGGCATCACACCGGAGATCCGCGACCGGATCTTTGAGCGCGGCATCACCACCAAAACGCGCGGCGATCATGGTATTGGCCTGTATCTGATTGAAAGCTATGTCACACAGGCTGGCGGTGCAATTGAAGTTGCCGATAACACCCCACGCGGTGCCATTTTCTCACTGTTTATTCCCGCCACGGGAACGGCCCGGCACCCCGTACAGGAACTGGAAGATACCGACTATGCAACATGAACTTATCGACGTACTGATTGTTGAAGACGAGAACGAACTGGCGCAACTGCACGCGGAGCTTATCGGTAAACATCCGCGTCTGAGGCTGGTGGGGATTGCCGCGTCGCTGGCCGACGCGCAGGTACAACTGGAGAGCAAACAGCCGAAGCTGATGCTGCTGGATAACTACCTGCCGGACGGCAAAGGCATCACCCTTATCAGCAACCCGATGCTCACCCGCGCCAACTGCTCGGTGATTTTCATCACCGCCGCCAGCGATATGGACACCTGTAGCCAGGCCATTCGTAACGGCGCGTTTGACTATATCCTTAAGCCGGTCTCCTGGAAGCGGCTCAGCCAGTCGCTGGAGCGTTTTGTGCAGTTTGCCGAACAGCAGCGCGTCTGGAAGATTGTCGACCAGCAGAACGTGGATTCACTCTATCAGTTACAGGCGAAAAACTATCGTCTGGACAACGGCAGCAAAGGGATAGAGGAGAACACGCTGGCGCGGGTGCAAATGCTGTTTAACAACAAGGCGGCGCACTGTTTTACGGTGGATGAGGTGGTGAGCGAGACGGGCCTGAGTAAAACCACCACCCGGCGCTATCTGGAACACTGCGTGGAGGTGGGTTTTCTGACGGTGGAGATGCTGTACGGTAAGATTGGACATCCGAGAAGGATGTACAGGCGTAGTGCGACTTAACTCCCCTCACCCCGGCCCTCTCCCCAAAGGGGCGAGGGTGAAAAGACGGCTCCGTGCAATCCCCTCTCCCCTTTGGGGAGAGGGTGAGGGTCCCTACTTCAATACGTACCCATACAGCCGCTTAATCCCGTCCGCATCCTTCTCGCTGTAAACGCCCTGCAACTCTGGGGAGAAACCCGGCAGCATATTAATGCCCTCTTCCAGTGCCAGGAAGTAGCGCTGTACTGCTCCACCCCAGACTTCCCCCGGCACCACGCACAGCACGCCCGGCGGGTATGGCAGCGCACCTTCGGCGGCAATGCGTCCTTCGGCGTCACGAATACGCACCAGTTCGACGTTCCCGCGAATGTACTCCTGGTTGGCATCCTGGGGGTTCATCACCACGGCAGGCAGGCTCTCCTGACGGAACATCGCCTTCTGTAAATCCTTCACGTTAAAGCTGACGTAGAGATCGTGCATCTCCTGGCATAGCTTGCGGATCGTATAGTCGCGGTAACGCACCGGGTATTTCTGATAGATGGTCGGAAGCACATCCGCGAGCGGTGTGTCGTCTTCAATATGCTGTTCAAACTGCCCCAGCATCGCCACCAGCTGCATCAGCTTCTCCGCGCTCTCGGCTGGCGTCAGCAGGAACAGGATGGAGTTGAGATCGCACTTCTCCGGCACAATGCCGTTCTCGCGCAGGTAGTGGGCGAGAATGGTCGCCGGAATGCCGAAATCGGTATAGTGCCCTGTTTCAGCATCAATGCCCGGCGTGGTCAGCAGCAGCTTGCACGGATCGACGAAATACTGCTCGCGGGCATAGCCTTCAAAACCGTGCCATTTTGCACCCGGTTCAAAACTAAAGAAGCGACGTTCGCTGGCGATGGCCTGCGTGGGGTGATCCTGCCATGGCCGCCCCGCCACCACCGGTGGGATAAACGGTTTGATCATATGGCAGTTAGCGATGATGGCCTTGCGCGCTTCAATGCCCAACTCGACACACTCCGCCCACAGCCTGCGTCCGCTTTCGCCCTCGTGGATCTTGGCGTTCACGTCCAGCGCCGCAAACAGCGGGTAAAACGGGCTGGTGGAGGCATGCAGCATGAACGCGTTGTTCAGCCGCTTGTGCGGGCAGAAGCGCGACTGACCGCGAATATGGTTATCCTTTTTATGGATCTGCGACGTTTGTGAGAACCCGGCCTGCTGCTTGTGGACCGACTGGGTCACGAAAATTCCCGGATCGTTCTCGTTCAGTTCCAGCAGAAGCGGAGACGTTTCCGCCATCATCGGGATAAATTGCTCGTAGCCGACCCAGGCGGAGTCAAAGAGGATGTAGTCGCAAAGGTGCCCGATCTTGTCGATCACCTGACGGGCGTTGTAGATCGTGCCATCGTAGGTGCCGAGCTGAATGATCGCCAGACGGAACGGGCGCGCCTCGGCGGCTTTCTGCGGCGCGACGTCACGGATCAGTTCCCGCAGCCAGGCCTCATCAAAGCAGTGCTCATCAATCCCGCCGATAAAACCAAACGGATTACGGGCTGCCTCAAGATAGACAGGCGTTGCCCCGGCCTGGATCAGCGCCCCATGATGGTTGGACTTGTGGTTGTTACGATCGAACAGCACCAGATCGCCACGAGTCAGCAGCGCATTGGTCACCACTTTATTGGCCGCCGACGTGCCGTTCAGCACGAAGTAGGTTTTATCCGCGTTGAACACTTTCGCCGCGAACTTTTGCGCGTGCTTGGCAGAACCTTCGTGGATCAGCAAATCACCGAGCTTCACGTCGGCATTGCACATATCGGCACGAAACACGTTTTCACCGAAGAAGTCGTAAAACTGCCGCCCCGCCGGGTGTTTTTTGAAAAAGGCGCCGTGCTGGTGACCCGGACAGGCAAAGGTGCTGTTTCCCATCGCCACATACTGGCTCAGGGTGTCAAAAAAGGGTGGCAGCAGGTTCTCTTCATACCGGCAGGCGGCAGATTCCAGTTCCAGCAATTCCTGTGCTTTACCCGAGATGATCGCCGTGACACCCTCTGGCACCTCTCCTGGCTCTGTTGAGAACATAAATACCGGTAGCTGAAAGCCCGTACGCTCCAGCAACGCGAGAATGCCGCTGTAGCTTTCAACAACCGTAATGACGACTGCCGCCACATCGGTGAAATCAGTGTTATCCAGCATAACCTTTTCGCGATGCGTAGAAACTTTGGATACCAGCTCGCGGCTGACGGCAATTTTCATGGTTTTCATAGGCGCAAATACCCTCACCGAACGGTGAGACAGGAAGGAGAAAATTCGCGCAATCATGTCACCTTTTATTTTCAGGTGCAAGAAGGAATCAGTATGCGTTACGCCTCCCAAAGCTAAGCGTAATCAGGGACGAACGTGCCATAATGATGCAATGCCAGTGCTTAAATAACAGGAGTTAAACGTGGTAATTGGACCCTTTATCAATGCGGGAGCCGTATTGCTGGGCGGTGTACTTGGGGCAGTATTAAGCCAGCGGTTGCCGGAGCGTATTCGCGTCTCCATGCCCTCCATTTTTGGCCTGGCGTCGTTAGGGATTGGTATCCTTTTAGTGGTGAAATGCGCCAACCTGCCGGTGATGGTACTGGCGACGCTGCTCGGGGCACTGATCGGCGAATTTTGCTATCTGGAAAAGGGCATCAATCACGCGGTAGGCAAAGCCAAAAATCTGATTGCCCGACCGGGCAAGGCGAAGCACGGCACGCACGAGTCGTTTGTTCAGAACTACGTTGCGATCATTATTCTGTTCTGCGCCAGCGGCACGGGGATATTCGGTTCGATGCAGGAAGGGATGACCGGCGATCCCAGCATATTGATTGCGAAAGCGTTTCTGGATTTCTTTACTGCCACCATCTTTGCCACCACCCTCGGCATCGCCGTCGCCGCGATTTGCGTGCCGATGTTGCTTATTCAACTGGCGCTGGCCACCTGCGCCACGCTGATCCTGCCGCTGACAACGCCAGCGATGATGGCAGACTTTACCGCCGTCGGCGGCCTGTTGCTGCTGGCGACAGGGCTGCGAATCTGTGGCATTAAGATGTTTGCAGTGGTGAACATGCTCCCTGCCCTGCTGCTCGCGATGCCGCTATCCGCGCTCTGGACGCACTTTTTCGCTTAAGTTTGCGACGAAATGGTGAGAGAGTGTGCAGTCTGCACCGAAAGCAACAAATTTCGTTGACGCCGGAGGGAGGATCGGGTTTAATGCGCCCCGTTGCCCGGATAGCTCAGTCGGTAGAGCAGGGGATTGAAAATCCCCGTGTCCTTGGTTCGATTCCGAGTCCGGGCACCAAATTTCATATTAACGGACCTCCACGGAGGTCCGTTTTTGCATTCTGAGCCCGCCAGAATCATTACTTCTGCATTCCCTTAACGACATCCCAACCACTGCGTCAGCAGCGCATACAGTTTAGCTGGCTCCAGAGGCTTGCGGAGTACCAGGTACCCCTCCTGCTCCGCCTCCAGCAGAACCGGTGAATTAAATTCGCCGCTAACTATCGCGCCGCTCATATCCGGCAGACGTTCAAAAAGCGCTTTCAGGATATCGAAGCCGCTTTCGCCGGATCGCAGGCGCTGGTCGCACAGCACGGCGAACGGCGTAAAGCCGTCGTCGATTATGGCAAACGCTTCTTCAGCGGAGGCCGCACAGCGTACGTCGATTCCCCAGACGCTCATCAGGCTCTCCCAGGCAGACGTCACCAGCGGGTCGTCATCGACAACCAGGCAGGAACCGTGCAGCGGCGCATAGCGTACCGGCGTGGCGGTGTTATCAGCGGCGGGCGGGGTATCCAGCACGCTATCTTCGCCAGCATATTGGGTAAAGCGCATCCAGAAGCGTGAGCCTTTCCCTTCAATGGATTGCATCCCGTATTTCACCTTCATCAGCTTGGCACAACGGGCAACGACGGCCAGTCCCAGCCCGTGTCCGGCGCTGTCGATCTTCCATGCCAGCTCGGGGCGGTAGTAAGGTGAGAAGATTTTGCCCTTCTCTTCATCGGCGATACCGACTCCCGTGTCCCACACCTCCACCATACACTCGTCACCGCGCGGTCGGATGGCGACCAGCACCCCGCCCTGGAGCGTGTAGCGAAGGGCGTTTTGAATCAGGTTGATCAGGGACTGTCGCACCAGTAGCGGATCGCCCATCACGTAGATATGGCGTTTAGGCCGCCGGATGCACAGCCTAAGCGCGCGGCTGTTGGCCTCTTCACGAAACAGCGTGATAACCGAGTCGAGCAGAGCACCGATATCCACTTTGGTCGGGGCAGAGAGGACATTCCCGGATTCTATTTTGCTGAGATCGAGCAGAGAGTTGAGCATTAAATGTACCGAGCGAACGCTCTGCTGAAGGTCAAGAAGCTGTGGCGTCAGGCTGCCGTCCCGGTTTCGATGGAGGATGGCTTCGATCAGAAAGCCCATAGCATGCACAGGCTGGCGCAGATCGTGGCTGGCGGTGGTCAGAAACTGGTTTTTATCCAGCAGTGCCTGCTCCGCGTCCTCTTTGGCCTGACGAAACTGTTCCGCCAGCCGTGAGCTTTTTTCCTCAAGCAGTGCCTGCTGAATAAAGAACGCATGGGAAGTTAACGCATGGCGGTAAATTGCGAAGCCGTAAAGTAGATTCAGCATGAGCACGATGAACATCAACTCATCCAGCCGCCAGATAATACCGAGGTTCAGCACCCCCCAGGAGGCGAAGAAAAAACGCGTGAAGGTACTGATGACAGGCGTCAGATGTGTCGCATTGGCGGCGACGATGGCGGCGATGCTGATATTAAGTAACAGGAAAAAGTCAAAATTCTGCGTCTGTGGCGTAATTAAATAGAGTGAAGAAATTCCCAGCCCGTGAATAAAGGCAATATTATTAATACGCGGAAGCCAGCGTCGCAGGACGTCCCTCTCACCGTTTTCTTTCGCTTCACGCTGATAGCATCGGTGCAATAGTCGTATCGCCACGGCACATAGCAGATAAATAATTATCCAGATAATCGTTGGGCCGAGGTCGTCCCCAAGCATATAAATCCAGATGGCGAAAGGAATACCCACAAAGGGCACAGCACTAAAGCTAAATACCAGCCGAAGAAAGGTGTTGTTTAGCAAACGGATCTGCGCCGGAGCAGAGATACCATCATTTTGTAAGCTCTGGAAAAACCTCATTCCGACGGATCCTGCTTGCCATGCAGAAGCGTGATGGCTTCAACCCGGCTGTTAACGCCTATCTTTTTCAATATATTGCTGATGTGTTCTTTGACCGTGGGCTCAGAAATTGAAAGCTGTGCGGCGATTCGTTTATTCGGCAGGCCGCGCATAATCATATTTAACACGTCTATTTGTCGCGGCGTTAAGTTAAATTTACTTAACTTCTCATTATTGGCCTTAACGGAAATTTCGTTTCCCTCAGGAAACCAGGTCTGATTATCAGTGAGTGCGAAAACGGCCCGCGAGAACATCTCAGGTGGCTCGCTTTTCAATACAAAACCGTGTCCCCCGGCGGCATTAACTTTGCGCCAGATATCATTATTGTCATCCCCGCTGACCACCAGGAGTCGTACCTGTGGGTAAAGTTGTTTTACTTCTTTGAGTAATTTCAGGGCCGTTCCGGAAGAGAGCCAAAAATCGATTACCAGCAAACGTGGCGGGCCATGATCTCTAATTTGTCGGTAGCAATCATCCTCATTCGTCACCACACACGCCTGTTTAAACTGGCAATGTGTAATCAGAAAATTGGCGATGCCGCTTGCTACCAATGGATGGTCATCAACGACTAACGCATAATTCTGTCCCAAAGGAGCCTCCTTTTACCTTCGCATATCTTAGAGTACAGATGAATTATTATCTACCCACCCTACTTTAGGAGGGTTTTTTCGATTAGGAAAGAGAAATATATTATTCGCTGATTTGGGTAAAAGAAAACATAAATACAATCAGTAAAATTAACTGGTTGGATATCAAGGATAATTTATGAAAAAACCACTAATCGTTTTAACCGTTACGTTGATGTTAGCCGGTTGTTCCACGTTGAAAACCGATCAGGCTATTCCACTCCTCCAGGCGGAGACCGCTAAAATGCTGGGACTGGGCTCATCGGATGAAATAACTGTGACCAACGTTAATGGCGCCCAGCCGGACGCACTGGGAGGACAAAAACTCTCTTATCGCGCCACGACAGAAAAAGGGCGTATTTTCGATTGTTCATCGATGATGATGCCGGGAATTTTAGGATCCGCACCGACGCTGAGCGCGCCAACCTGTACACCTGTTGTCACACATAAATAATTAACGCCGCATCAAAAGGCGTACATAAATAACGCCTTTTACATTATCTGGCGTATCTGAGTTTTCATAAAAAAACGATGTTCCTGACATCATGCTAATGTGTACGGAGATAGCCCGTGAATAACTCTACATCGCATTCTTTAGCGGTTAAGACACCGCTTTCCAGACTTTACCTCGCTCTATTTTCCGCGCCGCTGTTACTGTTTTTACCTGCCGATATCGCGCGTGCAGCCGATGCCTTTTTTGATGGCGACTCGCGTATTACCGAAACGCTGGGTTACACCGGTGATGTTTATGTTGGACGTAATCAACGCGGAAATCTGTTGATCGATAATGGCAAAATCACCGCCTATAACATCAATATCGGTCGGCTGTTCGACGGCAAAATTTATGAAAGCGTGGTCACGGTCCGTGGGCCAGACGCTGAGCTTAACGCGGTGAACGATCGGTACGTCCTGCGCGGCGACCTGAATCTTGGCCTCGGCACCCTGCGAGTCGAAGAGGGCGCGTTGGCGAGTGCAAAGGAGATTGTTGTCGGCACCACCCGCGGCTACGACAGCCACCTTATCGCCACGGGTGCTGGCTCTCGTGTGACCAGTAATTTTCTCAGCGTAGGCACCGATCTGGGCGCACGCTCCACGCTTGCGATTGAAGACGGCGCTGCGCTCAATACCGCTTACGATGCACGCATCGGCAACGGTACCGGACCGGGTGAAACCGACACGCTGAGCCCGAAAGCCACCGTCACTGGGAGCGGCTCACAGTGGAACGTTGGCCGTACGTTGACGCTTTATGGCGACCTGGACGTGCTGAACGGCGGAACGGTTAACGTTGGCGGCGTGCAGGTGGCAGGCGTCTCCGGGGCAGGGAAAACCGCCGAGCTGGTTATTGCGGGCGAGGACTCACGCTTTACCAGCGGCAGCAGCGTGAGCGTGGGCGATTACGGCAATGGCGTGCTGTCTGTGATTGACGGCGGTTCATTTTCCGCTGGCAGCAATGCGCTGATCGTGGGGACATCGGGTTCCGGCTCGAACCGGGGTGCGCTCATCATCGGCAGCCGCGGCAATATGGACACCGGCACGGGTTTAACTGAGCCAACGCTTGGCACGGCGGGCGGCGCAGGTACCCTCGATGCGAAGACGGCAATAAGCCTGCGTGGCGGACTGTTCGGCAGCTATGTCTACTTCAACCATACCGACGGAAATTACATCTTCAGCAACACGATGAGCGGTGAAGGTGATGTGATCAACACCTCCGGGCAGACGACGCTGAACGGCGATCTTTCCGCACTCAAGGCGAACGTCACCGCGCGGGGCGGTAAAGTCATTATTGCCAGCAATATTAATACCCAACCAGAAGACGATATTTTTGACGTCCAGACGCTTAGCGCGGAGAACGGCGGCACGCTGATCCTCAATGCGACGGCGGGTTCAGACGTCAGCAACGGGGTGGGTTACAGCAGCGCCGCGTCAATCAAGTCCGGCGGCACGCTGGGCGGCAACGGGACGCTGGGCCAGACCGAGATCCTGTCCGGCGGACATATCTCGCCCGGCGACGGCACTATCGGTACGTTGACGCTGAAACGCTATCTGAACTTTATCGGCGAATCCTTCTATGACGTCGATATCGCAGGAGATGGCCGCAGCGACCAGCTACTGGTATCGGGCAAAACCACCATCAGCAATCAGGCTAAGGTACAGGTCACCGCGCTGGATCCGCAAACCAGCTATAAAACGGGCCAAAGCTACCGCATTTTGACCTCCGACGGGGGAATTGACGGTGAGTTCGCCGGCGCGATCTCCAAATCCGCCTTCCTCGACGTGGCGCTTAAGCAAAGCACCAACGCCGTCGATCTGACCATCGCGCAGAAAGAGACCGGTGGCGAGAATCCTGGAGGAGAAAATCCCGGAGGCGAAAACCCTGGCGGTGAGAATCCTGGTGGTGAAAACCCCGGAGGCGAAAACCCTGGCGGTGAGAATCCTGGTGGAGAAAACCCCGGAGGCGAAAATCCTGGCGGTGAGAATCCTGGTGGTGAAAACCCCGGAGGTGAAAACCCGGGCAGCGGCAAGCCGGGCATTTTCCAGACCGTGGCCCAAAGCAGCAACCAGTGGAATACCGCTGGCGCGCTCTCCACGCTGACGCAAAGCGGCCCGTCTCTGGCGCTGTATAACTCGCTGCTTCTGCTGAGCGCACCGGAAGCGCGCGAGGCGTTCAACCAGCTTTCTGGTGAAGTTTATCCGTCAATGCAGTCCAACCTGATCGCTGGCAGCACGCAGGTGTTTAACGTGTTAAACCAGCGCATGCAGCGCGCGTTTGATAACGACAGCCTGCCGATACCACCGTTAGCCATGTCGCTGGTGCAGCAGCCGGAGCCGCAAAACAATGGCGTCTGGGGCCAGACCTTCAGCTCCTGGAGCCGAAACAGCGGCGACGGTAACGTGGGCAAGCTGGACGGCAACACCACCGGCTTCCTGCTGGGGGCAGATCGCAAGCTGGCGGACCATAACGTGCGGGTCGGCGGCTACTTCGGCTACAGCCGGGGTGATTACGACGTCGACAGCCGTCGATCCTCAACGGATACCGACAACTATCACCTTGGCCTGTATGCGGCGGGTCAACAGGATGCGTTCTCCCTTCGCGGCGCGCTGGGTTATACCTGGCACAAGATCGAAGGCGAGCGCAATGTTGATTTCAGCGGTTTCTCGGATCGGCTGAAGTCAGATTACGACGCCAACTCCCTGCTGGCGTTCACCGAAGCGGGCTACCGTTTCGGCCAGCCAGACAGGAATATTGAGCCGTTCGTCAATTTATCGTACATCCGGCTGCATACCGACAGCTTCAGGGAAGACGGCGGTGCCGCTGCGCTGAGCGTCCGTAACGAAACGATGAACACCTTCTACACGACACTCGGGTTGCGCGGTGTGACCGAGCTGCCGAAGCACGTTAACCTCTACGGTTCATTGGGCTGGCAGCACGCCTATGGCGATAAGAATACCTCTTCGCGCATGGCGTTTGCGGGCAGCGACGCGTTCATTACTCAGGGACAGGCCGTGGATGAGGATGTGATGGTCGGTGATATCGGCGTGAGCGTACAGCTGTCGCGTGCTGCGACGCTGGATGTGGGTTACCAGGGACAATATGGTGCGGATACCCGCGTCAACTCGGTTAACGCCAATCTGCGCTGGTCGTTCTGAATTATTTCCATTAAAAGAACCCGCCCTCGTGGCGGGTTTCTGCTTTTGGCTTCTGACGAGGCTAGGGATCGTTCCCAACCGCGTCCAGCAGTTTGTTTTTAAAGATAAACAAACACGCCTCGTTGAAGTTCCCTGCCCCTAACCGCTCTGACAGCACCGTTCGCTTGCGATAGAGGCTTTTAACCGACATATTCAGCTTATCTGCAATCTCTTCCATTGACCTCCCTGCCTTCAGCAACCGGATCATTATCGCTTCGTGTCGACTCAGCCGTAAGTTAAGCAGCCATTTGGTTGTCAGACGCCTGCCTTTCATATCAAGCACCAGATTAAATAACGACGCCATATCCGGAGCCGTAAGCGACGTGTTCATAAACAGCTTCATACTGAGAAGATCCTCCTCTCGAGGACGCATATCCAGCATAACGCAGCAGATCGTTTTTCTCGTTCTGGCCGGATGGCGTATCAGGTAATCATATAAACGGAGCGGCGTACGGCTATCAATCAGTACAGTATATTCATTTGCGTCGGTATCAAATATGTTTCTGTCTATCGAACTGAGGCAAATTATATCCGGGAAAAATAGCCGCATCCCCCTGACAAGGAAACAATCCTGAGTCACTAACACTATTGAAGTCGCCACTAACCATCCCTTTTAGATTAAAGCAAGCCCGCCTCTTAAGAAACAAGAACGCTTTCGTTTATAGCGTTTTACATTAACGGCAAATGTTTTCTGGCTTTGATCATCCCTCAATATGACATTGGTGAGCTAGACTTTTTGCAGACTATCACTCAATGCCTGGCGTTAATTATAAATAAAAAAGAATTTCAGAAAAGTCACTTCTCTGAACATTAAGAATTTTTGTCATGAAACTTCCCAAACATGCACCAGAAAGTACTTTAATTAACTCAGAAGAACTTCATTTTGAATATAACAAAACAGGAAGCAGAGAAAGAAAAATCATTTAATATCAATTAATTAAAAACATCAACTCTGCACTAAATTATCTAAAAAACTTACTTCTCCCAGAATTATCTCAAAACCTCCCAGCCGCTTTTCAACTTATTTATCCCCCAACACATCGGGTGTACATTAAGCCCAATCAGACCGCTGAGATGAGGGCTCATAATTACCTTTAAGTAAGTACCCCATAACGTAGCATCATTCAGATTTAATGTTCTCCTTTATGCCCTTTAACGCAGAGTTAAAAGGCGGCCGTGTTATGCAATGGATTCACAATAAACAAATGGCAAATAGATATGGAAAGATCGCTTAGCTTCACTACGTTATTCTTTTATCGCACCACAATATTATTGTTCCTGCTTTTACTCTTTCCTGTTCTGGTTCAGGCTGATGAATCCGTTTATGAGCATCAGATACAACAGGCACGTAACGGTAATTACGCTCTGTTTCTTGATTACCTACAGCGCTATGAGCAACAACATGCTTTAACACCCGGACAGGTTGCGGACTGGTTACAGGTAGCCTCCTGGGCAGGATGCGATGACGAAGTTATCCGGGTCTGGCAGCGTTATGGTATTTATATGCCGCTGCCCGCTCGCGCCATCGCTGCCGTCGCCCAGTCCAGAAGAAACCAAAAAGCCTGGCCATCCGCCTTATCGCTGTGGAAAGAGGCGCTCAGCCTTGCGCCGGATAACGACGATTACCGCATCGGCTATGTGAAGACTCTGGCCGATGCCCGCAAAGATCGCCTCGCGCTTTCGGAAGCCCGGCAGCTGGTTAAAGACAATCCTTCTCCCGCGCACCTTGAGACGCTCTCCTATGTCTGGATGCGCCAGGGAAAAAACAGGGATCGGCTGCTGGCTGACATGCGCGCGCTGAGCGCCGCGCCAGGGAATGAGGCCCTTCTTCGCGAGACGATCGATGCGCTAACGGATAACCGGGTAAGCACGCCCGCACTCTGGCTGTCACAAAACGCGGCGCTCTCTCCTGCGGAGCGCCGCCGCCTTGAGCGTAACGCCGCGGCTGAACGGGTACGCCTGGCGGATGTGCCTGGCAGAACGGAGAAAGAGCGCCTGCGGCTGGCACAAAACGCATTAGATCGCTATCACGCCCTGCTTTCCCGCTGGCAAAACGACCCGCAGGCGGCTGAAGACGTCATCCTTGCCCGTATCGATCGGCTTGGCGCCCTGTATGCGCAGGGTAATTACCAGCAGGTCATTAGCGAATATGAGTCGCTGACGGCCGCACAGCATCCGGTGCCGGACTGGGCCATCGGCTGGGTGATCTCTGCATATTTGCAGGAGAAAAACACCGTTGCCGCCTTCTCGCTTGTGCAACGCTATCCACACTACGCCTCCGATCCGCAGGATGAGGAGCATGCGCTTTTCTACGCCTGGCTGGATACGGGGCAATATCAGGCCGCCCGCCGCTACGTTGAGCGCGAGACCCGCAGCGTTCCCTGGACCCGCTACGATTTCGGGTCCCCCACCGCCCAGCCAAACGATCGGTGGCTTACCGGGCAGTCACTCAAATTTAACTATTTGCTGGCAACCAACGCCCTGCCGGAGGCCGAAAAGCTGTCGTATCGTCTGGCGTCAACGGCGCCGGGAAATCAGGGATTACAGATTGATTATGCCGCCCTGCTTCAGGCCAGAGGCCTGCCGCGTGCGGCCGAGCAAAAGCTTAAACGAGCAGAGACGCTCGAACCCACGAATCTGGAGCTTGAAAAACAGCAGGCTTACGTCGCAATGGACCTTCAGGAGTGGCGCCAGATGGATTCACTGGCTGATAACGTAATTGCTCGCGCCCCCGCCGATCGCAGCGCCCGTCGCCTGGACAGACTCAGAATGGTCCACCATATGTCTGAGCTGCGTCTGAAGGCGGGTAAAGGATTGCACTCAGATAACCCCGTCAGCGGAAGCCACGACATGAACTGGGACGCCACGCTCTATGGCCCGCCCGTGGCGGATAACTGGCGGCTGTTTGCCGGCACCCGCTATGCCCAGGGGAATTTCGACGAAGGTAAAGGCATCAGCCGCCACCTGTTGGGCGGCGTTGAGTGGCGCCCCCGTGACCTCACGCTCGAAGCCGAGCTCTCCGGCAACCACTATCACGGCAAAAACAGGCCGGGCGCACGGCTCTCAACAACTTACAGCCTGAGTGATAACTGGCAGGTCAGTGGTAACCTCGAGCGCTTGTCACGCGCCACACCCTTACGGGCATTACGCAATGGGATTAGCGCCAACCGGGGTGAAGGTGGGGTGCGCTGGTATCAAAACGAGCGACGTGAATACCAGTTCAACGCCGCAATCAGCCGCTTCTCAGACCACAACCGCCGTCAGGAATACACCCTCTCTGGGAAAGAGCGTCTCTGGCAGACCCCGACCCTGACGCTGGAGCTCGAACCGGGGATCGCCGCCAGTAAAAACAGCCTGCGGAATACGCTCTATTACAACCCGGCACGGGAGCTGTCCGTGACGGCTGCCCTGTCCGTTGACCATGAGATGTACCGCCACTACGACACTCTCTGGAGCCAGCAGTTCGAGGCAGGCGGGGGCAGCTACTGGCAGAAAAATCAGTCACCTGGCGCCGTTACCCTGCTGGGTTACGGGCAACGCATCCAGTGGAACAACGTTGTCGATACTGGCGTGATGCTGAACTGGGATAAGCGCCCTTACGACGGCAAACGCGAGAGCAATCTCTCCGTCACGTTAGATGCGACTTTACGCTTTTAAGGATGAATATGCTGAACACACGTTTTTCTATAAGCCTGATCGTCATCGGCTGGCTCTGCCTCAGCGCGAGCCTCTGCGCGCAGCCGCTCTCCTTTATGGCCCCTGAAGAGAGGCCGCAGCTGGAGGCCAGCAAACCCTGGCCGGAGAATCAGTTTTTGGTCCTGGCCTACCACGACGTCGAAGATGATGCCGCCGATCAGCGCTACCTCTCCGTTCGCACCAGCGCGTTAAACGAGCAGATAAGCTGGCTTTTGCACAACGGCTATCACGCCGTTAGCGTGCAGGACATTCTGGATGCGCATGAAGGAAAAAAAGCGCTGCCGCCGAAAGCCGTTTTGCTCAGCTTCGACGACGGTTATAGCAGTTTTTACACCCGGGTCTGGCCCCTGCTTCAGGCCTGGAACGTTCCTGCGCTGTGGGCACCGGTGGGCAGCTGGGTGGATACGCCGGCAAATCAAAAAGTTAACTTCGGCGGTCTGATGACGCCCCGCGATCGCTTTGCCACCTGGGATATGGTTCGCGAGCTCAGCCAGTCCCCGCTGATTGAGATTGGCTCGCATACCTGGGCCTCGCATTACGGCATTCCGGCCAACCCGCAGGGAAGCCGTGAACCCGCCATCGCTAACCGTTTTTTTGATAACGCGACGGGGCATTACGAAACCGATGAACACTTCAATCAGCGGATCGCCGCAGACGTACGGAAAGTCACCGATAAAATCACCCAGGTGACGGGAAAAGCGCCGCGTGCCTGGGTGTGGCCCTATGGGGCGGCCAACGGTACATCGCTCGCTATCGCCCAGAAACAGGGCTATCAGCTGGCCTTTACCCTGGAGGACGGGCTGGCAAACGTGCGCGACCTCGGCAACATCCCGCGCCTGCTGATTGCCGGAAATCCGTCGATAAAAACCTTTGCCAACACGGTTAGCCGCGTTCAGGAGTTTGAACCGGTGCGCGTCATGCATGTTGATCTTGATTACGTCTACGATCCCGATCCGGCCCAGCAGACGAAAAACATCAACAAACTCGTCCAGCGGGTCTACGACATGAAAATCAGCCATGTGTTTCTCCAGGCGTTTTCGGATCCGCGGGGCGACGGCAGGATCAGCGCGCTCTATTTCCCCAACCGTCGTCTTCCGGTCCGGGCCGATCTCTTTAATTTTGTCGCCTGGCAGCTACAAACCCGCGCGGGAGTGAAAGTCTTCGCGTGGATGCCGGTTCTCTCTTTCGATCTCAGTCCAGCCTTGCCGCGCGTGCAGCGCCGTGAGCGTCAAACGGGAGAGTTGACCGTGGCCGCCGAGCCCTATATCCGGCTCTCCCCCTGGAGTCCGCAGGTTCGCCAGCAGGTGACGGAGATCTATGAAGATCTGGCCCGCTATGCCAGCTTCAACGGGATCTTGTTCCATGACGACGCAGTGCTGACGGACGTTGACGATGCAGGACAGGATACGACCCGGCAGAAGAGCCAGCGGCTTATCGGCTTTACCCGCACCCTGAGCCAGGCGGTGAAAAACATCCGTGGCCCGCAGATCAAAACCGCGCGGAACATGTTCGCGTTACCCATTCTTGAGCCGGAAAGCGAGGCATGGTTTGCGCAAAATCTGGATGATTTTCTGGCGGCCTACGACTGGACGGTGCCGATGGCAATGCCACTGATGGAGTCCGTCCCGGCAGAAGAGAGCAATGCCTGGCTGACGCGTTTAGTCAAAGCCGTCGCCGCACGCCCCGGCGCGCTGAATAAAACGATTTTTGAGCTACAGGCCAGGGACTGGGCGCAGAAACCGCAGCGTGCCGTAGCCGATGAACGTCTGGTGGAGTGGATGCGGGTGCTCCAGCTGAACGGCATCAAAAATTACGGTTATTACCCCGACGACTTCCTCAACAACCAACCTGATATTTCGCGTATCAGACCTGAATTTTCTTCGTACTGGTATCCTGACAATGACTGATCGCATTATCGCCTTCTCTATTTTGTGTCTGGTATTCGGGTTGCCGTTAGGCGTAGCCGCGCTGTTTACTGGCGAACTGATTCTGGACTTTGTCTTTTTCTGGCCGCTGTTTATGTCCGTGCTCTGGGTAACCGGCGGCCTCTATTTCTGGTTTCAGCTTGAACGGCACTGGTCGTGGGATAACGCAACACCCGCCCCCGCCTTAGCCGGTGAGCCGTTAATCTCGATTCTTATTCCCTGCTTCAATGAGGAACGCAACGCACGGGAGACCATTAGCGCCGCGCTGGATCAGCGGTACTGGAATGTAGAAGTTATCGCCATCAACGACGGTTCTTCTGATAACACGGCGGAGGTACTGCAACAGCTGGCGCGGGAGCAGCCGCGCCTGCGGGTGATTAATCTCGCGGAGAACCAGGGGAAAGCCGTGGCGCTCAAGGCCGGCGCTGCGGCGGCCCGGGGCGATCTGTTGGTCTGCATTGACGGCGACGCCCTGCTCGACCGCGACACCGCGGCGTATCTGGTGGCACCGCTGATTCAGTATCCCCACGTTGGGGCCGTCACCGGAAATCCGCGTATTCGCACGCGCTCAACGCTGATTGGTCGTATTCAGGTGGGCGAGTTTTCTTCCATTATTGGCCTCATCAAGCGAACGCAGCGGATCTATGGCCGGGTCTTTACCGTCTCCGGCGTCATCGCCGCCTTTCGCCGACAGGCGCTGGCGGATGTCGGGTACTGGAGCCCGGATATGATCACAGAGGATATCGACATAAGCTGGAAGCTTCAGCTTCGCCACTGGGATATCTTTTTCGAGCCGCGGGCACTGTGCTGGATCCTGATGCCGGAGACGCTAAAGGGACTGTGGAAACAGCGTCTGCGCTGGGCGCAGGGGGGTGCAGAGGTGTTTCTGGTTAACCTGCGCAAGATGGCCCGCTGGGAGCATCATCGCATGTGGCCCCTGTTTCTCGAGTACGCCCTATCAACGCTGTGGGCATTTGCCTATGGGGCGACCGTGGTGTTGTTCATTCTCAGCCATATTATCCCTCTTCCCGCGAACCTGGCCGTTGCGAGCCTGTTTCCCCCGGCGTTTACCGGGCTGCTGCTGGGCGTAATGTGCCTGCTGCAATTCCTCGTCAGTTTGTATATCGAGCGGCGCTACGAGCGGAAAGTGGCAGGCTCGCTGTTCTGGGTAATCTGGTTCCCGATGGTGTACTGGATGATTGGCCTGTTTACCACCCTCGTGGCATTTCCGAAAGTCATGCTTAAACGTAAACGCGCCCGCGCGCGCTGGATCAGTCCGGACCGGGGTAAAGGGAGCATTCAATGAACGAGAGTACGTTAATTTTGACTGAACATCGGCTGGCACCGCGTCTTTTCGATGCTGCATTAACGCTGATAGCCTGGGGAGGATTCCTGTTTTTCCTGTACGCCAGGCTGTGGATGCAGTTAACCGAGGAGGGCGATCACCGCTGGAACGCAATTATCGCCTCTTTTAATACAGTGCTGGTTTATCTGCTGATTGCCGCGTTCAACGGCTGGCTGCTGATCCTGTGGTATCAGTACAATCGCCGCCGCGCGCATGTGAGGCGGCGTCATCCGGAAATGTTGCGCCATGACGAGCTTGCCCAAAGTTTTAACGTCACGCCGCAAATTATGTCCGAGATGAGCCAGTACAACCTGCTGACGGTTTACCATGACCAGATTGGCCGGATCATTGATTTGAAGATCAGCGAGCAGCAGGACGAGAAAGAAGAGTAAGAAAAAGCCCCCGCAGGTTATCCGGCGGGGGCTTTTTTGTCGCGGGTATGAATTAGTTATCCTTCACCACAATCAGCGGTTCAATATCGCTCTCTTTCTTCACCACCAGCGAGTTATCCCCACGCAGGCAGGTTCCGCCATAATTCCCGCCCACGGTAAAGGTGCAGACCTGAATGTATCTGCCGTCAACCTTCGGCAGGCACCATAGCTGCTGGTAGATATTCTTGCGGTCAACAAACTTGCCGCTGGACTGGTCCAGCAGTTCGTCCTGGGCGCCGATCAGAGCGATATTGCTCCCGCAGCGTCCGGCGATCGGTTTAACGGCATAACCGGTCCGTTTGAGCAGATCGTTGACCTCAAAATCGGTATCCAGCAGGTAACGGTGGTTCGGGAAGAGCTGCCACAGCACCGGCAGGATCGCCTTGTTACCTGGGATCACCGTCCACAGCGGTTCAAAGACCAGCACTTCCGGGCGCAGCAGGACGTCAATCAGGCGCACTTCACCTTGCGGGTGACCGGTGCGGATAGGCACGGCGGCGTACTCGGTTTCGCTCACCTCGCGGATCTGCTCAATCGCCGTTTCCCAGGCCCAGGTTTTCCATACGCAGTTAACGTGACGGCCTTCATCATCAATCAGTTGCCCGGCGGCATCCCAGCTCAGCGCGCCCAGTCCATGCAGGATTTTGGTTTCAAACCCGGCCTGGATCAGCGAGCGCTGAATAAAGAGCGCGTGGTAATCCTCTTCAATATCGTTGTCCTGCATGATATGGACGAACGGCCGCGCGTGGCTGTGCTTCCATGCGCCGGTCAGCTCCTCCAGCAAGCCTTCCGCCGGATTGTGGCCGGTGCCGCGATAGCCGTTTTTCACCCACTCTTCAAGAATCAGCCCGCCCTCGGTATGGCAGGAGGCGGAATCCGCGTTGTACTCGTAAACCTTAATGCCGCGCTCATCCATGCAGAAATCCATACGACCGGTGATCATATGGTGGCGACGCCACTGCCAGGAGAGGCGCAGACGCGGCCAGAGGATTTTTGGGATGTCGAAAAGCGCGAGTAAGCTGTCGTCTTTCAGCACCTTGTCGGTGGCATGAAGGTACATCAGGTGCAGTTCGTTGGTGGCTTTGATCAGCTCCTGCTCGGCGCTTTCGGTAATGGTGAAGTACTGGCAGGGATCGTTGTTGATAACGTGGCCGTTGGCGCGAACGTACGCCTGTTGCAGGGCGTCGTTTTCATTGAGCCATTTTCCGTCGAACTGGCGGTTGTTCTTCAACCGCGCGCCGCTGATTTTCAGCAGTTCACCGTCGATCTCCGGCTGAGGAATACTGTGTTCCGTCTCCTCCGTCTGGATCATCCAGCCGAGGATCTCGGTATCGTTGAACGTGTCATGAAGCGTATAGCAACCGTCCTCCACGCTCAGACGCAGCTCGCGCGTCCACTGCTGCCCCATCGGCAGCGGGGAGTGAATAACGTTCTGCTCGGCAATGCGCACTCTGTCATCCAGCAGCTGGGTAATGACGGCGACGTGGCCGGTCTCATGAAACTCACCGCCCTTTTGCCAGATGAGCAGCGCACCGGCCTGCGGCGCGCGTTTTGAGCCATTGGCAAAGGCCTGTAGCGGCAGAATATTGTCGTTTACCACCTGGCGCAAAAAACGCAGGGAGAAGATCTCCCACGCCATCCCGACGTCGGTAAAGACAAACCCGTGATTGAGAAACAGGAAACGGCGCGCAAACTCAACGCACTGCCATTTATGGCCCATGTACTCGTTGCCGATATAGCTGCGGAATTCCGCATCTTCCGGGTAGTGACGCGGATCGAGACTGCCGTAATTTGAAGAGTAAATCGCCACGCCACCCGGCGCATAACCTAATAACGTCCCGAAGGGGGCGTCACTGCTTAACGTTCCTTTACGCATGTGTCCAACCTAAAACAGGCAGGCGGCAATTTTTTTGTGGGGTTGTCGTCGTCTGCACGTTGTAATTAACTGACAGAGGTGGCGTTATCATACACCCGCCCTGCCCATTACGCTCGCATCGTTAAACGGTTCCTGCATCTCCTGCTACACTGCCTCAACACAACACCAAAGAGGCAGGCCAACATGTCAGATAACACCTATCAGCCACCGAAAGTGTGGGAATGGAAACAGAATAACGGCGGCGCGTTCGCCAATATCAACCGTCCCGTCTCGGGCGCGACGCACGAGAAAGAGCTACCTGTGGGCGCGCACCCGCTCCAGCTGTACTCTCTCGGTACGCCGAATGGACAGAAAGTTACCATCATGCTGGAAGAGCTGCTGGCGCTGGGCGTGACGGGCGCGGAATACGACGCATGGTTGATCCGCATTGGCGAGGGCGATCAGTTCTCCAGCGGTTTTGTCGACGTGAACCCGAACTCGAAGATCCCGGCCCTGCGTGACCACTCCACCACCCCGCCGACGCGCGTCTTTGAATCCGGCAATATCCTGCTCTATCTGGCCGAGAAATTTGGTCACTTCCTGCCAAAAGATCCGGCAGGACGAACGGAAACCCTGAACTGGCTGTTCTGGTTACAGGGCGCGGCCCCGTTCCTCGGCGGCGGTTTTGGCCACTTCTATAACTACGCGCCAGTGAAGATTGAGTACGCTATCGATCGCTTCACCATGGAAGCTAAACGCCTGTTCGACGTGCTGGACAAACAGCTGGCGCGCGGTCGTTACGTAGCGGGTGAGGAATATACCATTGCGGATATGGCAGTCTGGCCATGGTTTGGCTGCGTGGCGCTGGGCAGCGTCTATAACGCCGCCGAGTTCCTGGATGCCGGGAAGTACACCAACGTGCAGCGCTGGGCAAAAGATGTGGCGAATCGTCCGGCCGTGAAACGCGGGCGCATTGTTAACCGTACCAACGGCGAGCTGAACGAGCAGTTGCATGAGCGTCATTCAGCAAGCGACTTCGATACCCAGACGGAAGATAAACGTCAGGCCTGATCCATGACCGGGCGGTTCGCCGCCCTTATTCCGCGATGAGAAAAATGCGTCAGCACGCGTGCGCAAGGAGCCTCGTATGTCAGACCAGACGCTAAAAGCGACCCGACAGCAGAGCCTTATCACCCTGCTGAGTCAAAGCGACTGGCTGACTACCGAGGTGCTGGCTGAAAAGCTCTCCGTCAGCAAAGAGACGATCCGCCGGGATCTGAAGTCGTTGCAGCAGCAGGGGAAGCTTCTGCGCCAGCACGGGCGCGCGCGTCTGATTCACCCGGACAGCCGCGACAGCGGTGAACCCTTTGGCGCACGCCTGAAAAGCCATTATGCCGACAAAGCCGATATTGCCCGCCACGCGCTGGGCTGGATCAGCGAAGGGATGACCATCGCCCTCGACGCCAGCTCAACCTGCTTTCATCTGGCGCGCCAGTTGCCGGACATCGACCTCACCGTATTTACCAACAGCCTGCCTGTCTGCCACGA
Organism: Enterobacter cloacae complex sp. 677-3DZ2D5B; assembly: GCF_004136695.1. Classification (NCBI taxonomy): domain Bacteria; kingdom Pseudomonadati; phylum Pseudomonadota; class Gammaproteobacteria; order Enterobacterales; family Enterobacteriaceae; genus Enterobacter; species Enterobacter cloacae complex sp. 677-3DZ2D5B. The sequence goes on from NZ_QFLS01000006.1 coordinate 182,003, forward strand.
GATGGCAAAGCGCGAGCGGATCACGCTTATCTGCTCCGGCGGAACGCTTGAGCGTAAGTATCGCTGCTATGTTAATCCGGCGCTGGTGACGCAGCTAAAAGGGCTGGAGATCGATCTGTTTATCTTCTCGTGTGAAGGGGTCGATGAGCATGGCGTCCTCTGGGATCCGTCCGAGCACAACGCGGGCTTTAAGGCGCTGCTGTTAAACCGCGCCAGCCAGTCGCTGCTGCTGATCGACAAAAGTAAATTTATGCGGGCAAGCGAAGTGAAAATTGGTCAGCTGTCGCAGGTAACACAGATTATTCAGAGCGATAAACGTCAGGCCGCCAGAGACGGCCTGACACGATGAGGTTACGCGGTGAGACGGAATTTCTGCACTGAGCGCTGGAGTTCTTCGGTCTGCCGTTCCAGTGCGGCGGCGGCGGCGGAAACCTGCTCCACCAGCGAGGCGTTCTGCTGGGTCACGCCGTCCATCTGCGTGATGGCAACGCCGACCTGAGAAATTCCTTTGCTCTGCTCCTCTGACGCGGTGGCGATCTGCTTCATAATGACGGTCACTTCCGTCACGTCGCGCAGGATTGCTTCCATCGTGGTGCCGGTATCGTTCACCAGTTGCGCCCCCTGCTCCACGCGGGCAACGGAATCCGCAATCAGCCCTTCGATCTCTTTGGCCGCATTCGCGCTGCGGCTGGCCAGATTACGTACCTCACCCGCCACGACCGCAAAGCCTCGCCCCTGCTCCCCGGCCCGGGCGGCTTCCACCGCGGCGTTCAGCGCCAGAATATTAGTCTGGAAAGCGATGCTGTTGATAACGGTGGTGATTTCAGCGATTTTTTTCGAGCTGTCCGAAATGCCGCTCATGGTCGTAACCACATCTTCCACCAGCGACCCGCCGCGGCTGGCCGTGCTGGAGGCGACATCCGCAAGCTGGCTGGCCTGGCGCGCGCTTTCGGCATTCAGCTTCACCGTTGCGGTAAGCTGCTCCATGCTGGCCGCGGTCTCTTCCAGCGCGGCGGCCTGCTCTTCGGTACGCGAAGAAAGATCGTTATTCCCGCTGGAGATCTCCGTTGCCCCGCGCCAGATATTCTCGCTGCCGGAACGAATCGTGCTGACCGCCTCCCGCAGGCTGTCCTGCATTGCACTCAGCAGCGGTACCAGTTGCCCCACGCAGTTGCGGCCCAAAGATTCAATCGGCTGGCTGAGGTCGCCCTGCGCAATCTGGCGGAACTGCTGACGGATACGATCCAGCGGTTTTACCAGTATCGCCACCAGGTAGCGGTCGGTGAACAGCAGGATCAGCAGACCCACGATCGTGGCGGTGATAATTACCGTCCGGGTCATGCTGGTGAGGCCGTCGACCACCACGCGCGTGCTGTCGAGCGCCTTCGCCGCGGTATTGTTAAAGTTCTCAGCCGCTGACCCGAATGCACGGCTTAGCGGCGGCGTGACGTTGTTGGCATGCTGACGATAGCCTTCGAGCGTCGCCTGCTTCGCCTGCGCCATCTGCGGTGTAACGCCCTGATCGAGCAGCGCCTGCCAGGTGGAAATCACCTGCGCAGACACCTTTTCATCCATCGGGCCCGGGGAGATAGCTTTCATCTCTGCCAGCTTTTTACTCATGTTATCCAGCGCCTGCTGAGCAGGAGCCAGGTCCGGCGTGCCGCCCGCCGCTTTAACTTCCATTGCCCGGCTCAGGCGGGTGACGAAACGGAAATACTGATCGTTGCCCTGGCTCAGCACCGTCATTTGCCGGACCAGCTGGCGGTCAACGTCATTACCATCAGAAACACGAGACAGAGACCAGGTGCTGTAAAGCCCCACGCCTGCCCACATGACACAAAAGATCCCCAGTATCGTCAGCATGACGAAACGGATGGTGAAATTACGAAGCATCTTCATTGAGTATTCCTTGCCGTGAGGGTGAATTCGCCCAGAGGCGAGTACTCCCCTCGTTATCGGCAGATACTGTAGAAAATATACTTTTTTCGTTATCGAGTCGGCATAGAATGAAAACGTTGTTTCGAAAATTCACCGACAAGAAAGGAGACATCATGTCCTGGCACCCTTACACCGGCCGATACGAAAACATGCAGTACCGATACTGCGGCAAAAGCGGCCTGCGCTTACCGGCACTGTCGCTGGGCCTGTGGCACAGCTTCGGTCACGTTCAGCCGCTCGATTCCCAGCGCGCGCTGCTGCGTAAGGCCTTCGATCTCGGCATTACCCACTTTGATCTTGCCAACAACTACGGCCCCCCTCCGGGCAGCGCTGAAGAGAATTTTGGCCGCCTGCTGCGGGAGGATTTTGCCGGGTATCGTGACGAGCTGATCATCTCCACCAAAGCGGGCTACGACATGTGGCCAGGACCGTATGGTTCGGGCGGTTCACGTAAGTACCTGCTCGCCAGCCTCGACCAGAGCCTGAACCGCATGGGTGTGGAGTATGTGGATATTTTCTATTCTCACCGCGTAGACGAAAACACGCCGATGGAAGAGACCGCCGCCGCGCTGGCACACGCGGTGCAGAGCGGTAAAGCGCTGTATGTCGGCATTTCGTCTTACTCCACGGAACGCACGGCGGCGATGACCGAATTGCTGCGCGAGTGGAAGATCCCGCTTTTGATCCACCAGCCGTCTTACAACCTGCTTAACCGCTGGGTCGACAAGACCGGCCTGCTGGACGCGCTGGAGAAAAACGGAACGGGCTGTATCGCCTTTACCCCGCTGGCACAGGGCCTGCTCACCGGAAAATACCTGAACGGCATTCCGGACGGTTCACGTATGCAGCGCGAAGGGAAAAAAGTGCGCGGCCTGACGGAGAAAATGCTGACGGAAGCCAACCTGAGCAGCCTTCGTCTGCTGAACGAGATGGCGCACGCGCGCGGGCAGACGATGGCGCAGATGGCGCTAAGCTGGTTGTTGAAAGATGAGCGTGTAACGTCGGTACTGATTGGCGCGAGCCGCCCGGAGCAGCTGGAAGAGAACGTTCAGGCGCTGAATAACCTGCGCTTTAGCGAAGATGAACTGATGCGGATTGACCAGCACGTTGCGGATGGTGCGCTGAATTTGTGGCAGGCGTCGTCGGATAAATAGTGCGGCCTGCTGCCCTTACCACGCCCCCTCTCCCACAGGGAGAGGGGGCGTGGTGAATTTATTTCTTACTGATCTTATCCAGATACCCCATCACAAACGCCGACAGCACAAACGTCAGGTGGATAATCACATACCACATCAGCTTATTATCCGGGACGTTTTTCGCGTCCATAAAGACGCGTAACAGGTGAATAGACGAAATTGCAACAATCGACGCCGCGACTTTATTCTTCAGCGATGAGGCGTCCATTTTCCCCAGCCAGCTGAGCTTTTCTTTGTGCTCGGCGATATCAAGCTGAGAGACGAAATTCTCATAACCGGAGAACATCACCATCACCAGTAATCCTCCCACCAACGTCATATCTACCAGCGACAGTAGAACCAGAATCAAATCGGCTTCTGCCACGGAGAAAATGTTTGGCAGGACGTGGAATATCTCCTGAAAGAACTTAATCGTCAGGGCGACCAGCGCCAGGGAGAGACCAAAATAGACGGGTGCGAGCAGCCAGCGAGAGGCATACATTGCGTTTTCAAAGAAGCGTTCCATAAAATCCTGTCTGCAAACGAAACCAGCGCTGAGTATATCTCAACTATACCTCGTTGGGATCTACATCCGGACGCGCATACTCCGGCCAGACCAGCGCGACCAGTTCCGGGTAGGCTTCCAGGCTAAACTCGCGAAAACACTGGCGCAGATTTAATACATCTAAATCGGAGTACGACACCTTCTCGCCATTCAGACAGCGCTTTTTGATATTGTCGTAATATTTATAAACCGCCGAATTAAGGTCGCTACAGCGGCGCTGCGCGTCGAACAGGCCGGGCGTATCATTAATTTCGGCCATTTTCATTCGCTTAATTGTCGCATGGAGGAAATCGATATATTCGTGATTTACTCGCCAGTACCAGACCGGCGTCACGGCGTTCATCAATACGGAGAAATGATCTTCCCCCTCCTCTTTCGACATCAATTCAGGCTGCGGCGGTTCACTGACGTCTTTTGACACTTTCGTTTTATTGAACTCTTGCATCAATAAAAGCACGCCAGCGGTCAGTAAAAGTAACGTTATGACCGTGAAGAAAATGCTGTTCATGGGTAGGCTCCATTTTTTTTGATTTTAAAATTGCCTCATGATATTGTCAACGAATCTCACCCTTTTTCCAACCCCACCTTTTTGAAATTAAAGGAAATTAAAATGCTGCCCGACAATCTTGTCCCGGCAAAGTACCACATTACGCCTGTGGAACAGCCTTCGACGGAAGCAGATAAAGAGGCGAATTTCACTCAAGGAAAAAGAAAACTCTCCGACTATGAAGCCGACATATTAATTGGTGTTTCACGCACTGGCAAATCCCGTAATATGGTGCTGGAAGAGCACGATCGCCATTTAAAAGAGCGTTTATTTCGCGCGATCAAGATTGAAGCCTTAGTTCATCTGCTGAATGATTTACAGGCCGAAGGGGAAATAGACGCCCAGACGCTAAGTCAAATAATGGTCGAGAAAACGCAGCAAATAAATGAAGCCGGCAATGAAATTTGGCTTAATTTAATTACGCGTGAAAAAAACAATCCCATTTTTTATAACCTGGGGGAAGATTAACGTGAATGATGATAGCGGTAATAACGTTTATTTGACTTTAGATGATAAAAAAAGCGATGAATTTATCTTAAAGCAGAATCTCGATGCCCTGAAAAAGATAAAAAATGACGAGATGACGCGAATTACGCAGGATTTGGTTTCGATTCCGGCCACGCTGGTACGCCTGAAATGGCAGAACCGTCGGGAGATTTACGCCTTGCAGGCCAAGGAGGAGATATACGGCGCGGTGATGAACGCCATTATTGAACAGCGTCCTGAGCTTAAAGAGAAGATCCTCGGGCGACTGGAGGCGAACTATCAGTACCTGCTGGCACGCGAGACAGCCACCCTGCGCCTGACCCGTAAACTCTCGGAAGGCAATTACCGTACATCAAACGTGACCTGTGTGGCGCTTGATGAAGAGGCGCCGACGGCACCTTCAGAGTGAGACAACAATGATTGTTGCGGAATGCAGGCCGGGTAAGGCGACGCCGCCACCCGGCAGGCAAGGCTGCAAGAGCCTTCGTTTTACTTCGCGGCCGCTTTCTCTTCGCCGACCAGACCAATCTTCAGGTATCCCGCCTGATGCAGCGTGTCCATTACCTTCATCATGGTTTCATAATCGACGGTTTTATCCGCGCGGAAGAAGACGGTGGTGTCTTTCTTGCCGCCGGTGAGCTGGTCCAGCGCCGGAATAACCGAGGCATCCGTTACCGGATCGTTGCCCAGGAACATGGACTTATCGGCCTTCACGGACAGGTAGATAGGCTTTTCCGGACGCGGCTGCGGCTGGCTGGAGGACGCAGGCAGATTCACCTTCACGTCCACCGTCGCCAGCGGTGCGGCAACCATAAAGATAATCAGCAGAACCAGCATGACGTCGATAAACGGCGTCACGTTGATCTCATGCATTTCACCGTTATCGTCCAGATTTTCATTAAGACGCATTGCCATACAATCAACCTACGCGCAGTTTGGACGCCGCATGAACCGGTTTAACGGCGCTGGCGTTCAGGTCCAGATCGCGGCTTTGCAGCAGCAGAACCTGCGCGGCAACGTCACCCAGTGTGGCTTTGTAACTGCCAATCATGCGCGCGAAGATGTTATAGATAACAACCGCCGGGATAGCGGCAACCAGACCGATAGCCGTTGCCAGCAGCGCTTCTGCGATACCCGGCGCGACGACCGCAAGGTTAGTGGTCTGCGTCTGGGCGATACCGATAAAGCTGTTCATGATGCCCCAGACGGTACCGAACAGGCCGACGAACGGGGAGATAGCGCCGATAGTCGCTAGGTAGCCGTTACCGCGGCCCATATGACGACCCACGGCCGCAACGCGACGCTCCAGACGGAAGCCGGTACGCTCTTTAATGCCTTCGTTATCTTCACTGCCTGCGGAGAGTTCCAGCTCGTTCTGCGCTTCGTTCACTAACAGGGTAGTCAGGCTTTTCGCATGGAAGGATGAGGTGATATCAGAAGCCTGATCCAGAGAACGGGCTTCCGCCAGCTGCTTCTGCTCACGCTTGAGGCGGCGTTTTTGTGAAAGAAGTTCGGCGCTCTTGCTGAAGAAGATAGCCCAGGTGATCACGGACGCCAGAATCAGGCCGATCATCACAATCTTAACTACGATGTCAGCATGTTGATACATGCCCCAAACGGAGAGATCCGTCTGCATCAAATTATTACCCACTCTGTATCTCCAGGACGCAAATCACAAAATCTGAACGTAATAATATCAAAACGTCGTCGAATTGATAGTAGTTCTCATTAGTATTTACATAGTGCCGTAATTTTCGCTCACTTTCCTTGCGCTTACGCAGTAAAAATTTCTTATGCGAATTTTTGATAATATTTTCTGCTTATTCGATAAGCATCCGGATGCACATTCTGACAATCGTGGTAGTCTGGACGTCCAGACGTATAAAAATTGGGTTAGCGAACATGACTAAAAAGCAGCTTGAGACCACGCTGGTGCAGGCAGGACGCAGTAAGAAATACACTCAGGGCTCGGTCAACAGCGTGATCCAGCGCGCCTCCTCGCTGGTGTTTGATACCGTTGAAGATAAAAAAATCGCTACGCGTAATCGCGCGAAGGGCGGGCTGTTTTACGGTCGTCGTGGCACGTTAACCCATTTCTCGTTGCAGGAAGCCATGTGCGAACTGGAGGGCGGCGCGGGCTGCGCGCTGTTCCCGTGCGGCGCGGCGGCGGTCGCCAATACCATTCTGGCGTTTGTGGAACAGGGTGACCACGTCCTGATGACCAATACCGCTTACGAGCCAAGCCAGGACTTCTGCACCAAAATACTCAGCAAGCTCGGCGTCACCACCAGCTGGTTCGATCCGCTGATTGGGGCCGGTATTGCCGGGCTTATTCAGCCCAACACGCGCGTTGTGTTCCTGGAATCTCCCGGCTCCATCACCATGGAAGTGCATGACGTCCCGGCCATCGTGAAGGCGGTGCGCAGCATAGCGCCGGAAGCGATCATCATGATCGACAACACCTGGGCGGCAGGTGTGCTGTTTAAAGCCCTGGAATTTGACATCGATATCTCCATTCAGGCGGCGACCAAATACCTGATTGGCCATTCCGACGGCATGATCGGTACGGCGGTATCTAACGCCCGCTGCTGGGATCAATTGCGTGAAAACGCCTACCTGATGGGCCAGATGGTGGATGCCGATACCGCCTACATGACCAGCCGGGGCATCCGTACGCTCGGCGTGCGTCTGCGTCAGCATCACGAAAGCAGCCTGCAAATTGCACAGTGGCTGGCGCTGCATCCGCAGGTGGAGCGCGTTAACCATCCGGCGCTGCCGGGCAGCAAAGGCCATGAATACTGGCAACGTGACTTTACGGGCAGCAGCGGGTTGTTCTCATTTGTACTTAAAAAGCGCCTGAATGACGCCGAACTGGCAAGCTATCTGGATAACTTTACCCTCTTCAGCATGGCCTATTCATGGGGTGGGTTTGAATCGCTGATCCTGCCCAACCAGCCGGAGCAGATTGCGGCCCTGCGCCCGGGCGGCGAGGTGGACTTCGAAGGGACCTTAATCCGCCTGCATATCGGGCTGGAAAATGTGGACGATTTAATTGCGGATTTATCGGCAGGATTTGAGCGCATCGTGTAAAGTGCTGACTGAAATGTACTCCCCGGACGCAATTCTGAACACCGCAAGCAGAAAAGTCTGTATGAGATGCGCCTGCGATCAACCCCGACAGGCAAAATTGGGAGTACAATAGCGTTATATCTGCTGTTCCACAGGAAAGTCCATGGCTGTTATTCAAAATATCATCACGGCGCTCTGGCAACACGATTTTGCCGCGCTGGCGGACCCGCATGTCGTCGGGATTGTCTATTTCGTGATGTTCGCGACGCTGTTTCTGGAGAATGGACTACTGCCAGCCTCATTTTTACCCGGCGACAGCCTGCTCCTGCTCGCAGGGGCGTTAATCGGCAAGGGCGTGATGGACTTCGCACCGACAATGGTGATCCTCACTTCTGCGGCCAGTCTCGGCTGTTGGCTGAGCTACCTGCAAGGGCGCTGGCTTGGAAACACCCGCGTGGTGAAAGGCTGGCTGGCACAGCTGCCGCATAAATATCACCAGCGCGCCACCTGCATGTTTGACCGCCACGGCCTGCTGGCGTTACTTGCCGGGCGTTTTCTGGCGTTTGTTCGCACCCTGTTGCCTACCATGGCGGGTATTTCAGGCCTCCCTAACCGCCGCTTCCAGTTCTTCAACTGGCTGAGCGCTCTGCTCTGGGTGGGCGTGGTCACCACGCTCGGCTACGCGCTGAATATGATCCCGTTTGTTAAGCGCCATGAAGACCAGGTGATGACGTTCCTGATGGTGCTGCCGATCTTCCTGCTGGTTGCGGGCCTGGTCGGCACAATCGCGGTGGTGATTAAGAAGAAGTATTGCAGCGCCTGATACCCCATCCTGATTCTCTTCCCGCGGGGAGAGAATCAAAAGCCTAAGCGCCCTGCATCGTTCTGATGCGCGACGCATCTTCCCCCGGCGTGACGCCGAAGTAGCGCTTAAACTCCCGACTAAACTGCGACGCGCTTTCATACCCAACCCGCATCGCCGCGGCGCTGGCCTTCATGCCATCGTGGATCATCAGCATCCGCGCCTTATGTAGACGGTAGGTTTTGAGGTACTGCAACGGCGACGTGCTGGTGACGGATTTAAAGTTATGGTGAAACGCCGAGACGCTCATATTGGCTTCCGCCGCCAGCTGGTCAACGCTGAGGTTTTCCGTGTACTGGCTCTCAATGCGCTTGAGCACGCGGCTAATCAGGCTAAAGTGCGTCTGGCGGCTTACCAGCGCCAGCAGCGCCCCGCCGCCCGGCCCGAGCAGCACATGGTAAAGAATTTCGCGGATAATCTGCTTTCCGAGAATACGCGCATCCAGCGGCCTTTCCATCACGTCTAACAGGCGTTCAATCGCGCAGAGAATTTCCTCCGATAGGGTCGCGGAGTTGATACCGCTTGCCGCCATCGACGGCCGGAAAAGTTCGTCCTCCCCAATATCCATCAGCAGCTCCTGCAACTGGAGGATGTCGACGTTGACGCGGATCCCGGCCAGCGGCACCTCCTCTGTCGCGAAAGTTTCACATTCGAAGGGTAAAGGTACTGTCAGAAGCAGATATTCATTGGTGTCGTAACGGAACACGCGCTCATTGATATAGCCAATCTTATGGCCAGAAAAGAGAAACACGATGCCGGGCTGATACATCACCGGGGTGCGCGTCCCGGGCTGGGTACCGTACAGCAATCGAATATCCGGCAACAGCTCAGCCGAATCATTTCCGTTATCAATCAGTGTCTTAATCTGCGACGTTAGCTGGCGGCAGATGGCATCACGGTTCATTTTCAGTTACTCCGGGTACGGTTTCCGACGCTGACAGTGTGCGCATTTTCTTACCGTTTCTCCAGCGCGCTGTAGAAATGGGCAAGACATCGGCAGGAATGTGCATTGAGAGGATAGCGCCTGCCCGCCACAATGAGCAGCATCAGGTTGCCTTCTGCGCCACCACGATTTTTTACCCACTACAGGGAACAAGCCATGAACAACTTTAATCTTCATACCCCAACCCGCATTCTGTTTGGTAAAAACGCTATCGCTGACCTGCGCGCGCAAATCCCGACGGACGCCCGCGTCCTGATTACCTACGGCGGCGGCAGCGTGAAAAAAACCGGCGTACTGGATCAGGTGTACAGCGCTCTGGAAGGTCTGGACGTGCGCGAGTTCGGCGGTATCGAGCCTAACCCGTCTTATGAAACGCTGATGAACGCGGTAAAAATCGCCCGCGACGAGCAGATCACCTTCCTGCTGGCGGTGGGCGGCGGTTCCGTGCTGGACGGCACCAAATTCATCGCGGCGGCGGCCCATTACGCTGACGGCATCGACCCGTGGCATATTCTGGAAACGGGCGGCAGCGACATCAGCAGTGCGATCCCGATGGGCTCCGTGCTGACGCTGCCGGCCACCGGATCAGAGTCCAACAAAGGCGCGGTCATCTCCCGTAAAACCACCGGTGACAAGCAGGCCTTTATGAACGAACACGTTCAGCCCGTGTTCGCGATCCTCGATCCGGTTTACACCTATACCCTGCCTGCGCGTCAGGTGGCGAACGGCGTGGTCGACGCCTTTGTTCACACCGTTGAGCAGTACGTTACTTACCCGGTAAACGCCAAAATTCAGGATCGTTTCGCGGAAGGCATTCTACTGACGCTGATTGAAGAAGGTCCGAAAGCGCTGAAAGAGCCTGAAAACTACGACGTGCGTGCCAACGTGATGTGGGCAGCCACCCAGGCGCTGAACGGCCTGATCGGCGCAGGCGTGCCGCAAGACTGGGCTACCCACATGCTCGGCCACGAGCTGACGGCGATGCACGGCCTGGATCACGCCCAGACGCTGGCGGTGGTTCTGCCTGCGCTGTGGAACGAAAAACGTGACGCTAAACGCGCCAAACTGCTCCAGTACGCCGAACGCGTGTGGAACATCACCGACGGTTCCGACGATGCGCGTATCGATGCCGCGATTGAAGCCACCCGTCACTTCTTTGAAAGCCTGAGCGTGCCAACGCGTCTCTCTGGCTACGGCCTGGACGGCAGCTCCATCCCTGCCCTGCTGGCGAAACTGGAAGCACACGGTATGACGCAGATCGGCGAGCATGGCGACATCACCCTTGACGTCAGCCGTCGTATTTACGAAGCGGCACGCTAAGCGTTTTTAGGATCCTGACTTTCGTTTTTTGACATTTCGTCCAGACTTAATGCACATCACATCGTCGGAGGTTCCCTCCGGCGATGAGCACCTGAAGGAGGAAAAATGGCAAACCAAACCGTAATCAAGCTACAGGACGGCAACGTGATGCCCCAGCTGGGGCTAGGTGTATGGAAAGCCGGTAACGACGAGGTCGTCTCCGCCATTCATAAAGCCCTGGAAGTCGGCTATCGGTCCATCGATACCGCCGCCGCCTATAAAAACGAGGACGGCGTGGGAAAAGCGCTTGCCAGCGTCGGCGTTCCCCGGGATGAGCTTTTCATCACCACCAAGCTGTGGAACGACGATCAAAAGCGTCCCCGCGAAGCGTTGCAGGAGAGTCTGGAGAAACTCCAGCTCGATTTCGTCGATCTTTATCTCATGCACTGGCCGGTACCGGCTATCGACCATTACGTTGATGCCTGGAAAGGGATGATTGAACTGCAAAAAGAGGGGCTGATAAAAAGCATCGGCGTCTGTAATTTCCAGGTTCATCATCTGCAACGCCTGATTGATGAAACGGGCGTCGCGCCGGTGATTAACCAGATTGAGCTGCACCCGCTGATGCAGCAGCGCCAGCTTCATTCATGGAACGCCACGCACAAGATCCAGACCGAATCCTGGAGCCCGCTGGCCCAGGGCGGCGAAGGGGTGTTTGACCAGAAAATCATCCGTGAACTGGCGGATAAGTACGGTAAAACCCCGGCGCAGATCGTCATTCGCTGGCATCTGGATAGCGGTCTGGTGGTGATCCCGAAATCGGTCACGCCATCGCGTATCGCCGAGAACTTCGACGTCTGGGATTTCCGCCTGGATAAAGACGAGCTGGGTGAAATTGCGAAGCTGGATCAGGGCAAGCGGCTTGGGCCGGACCCGGATCAGTTTGGCGGGTAATCCCCTCACCCTGCCCTCTCCCCGGAGGGGAGAGGGTTAGACCTGTAGACCCGGTAAGCACAGCGCCACCGGGCATTGTTACAGGTTTAACCGGTCTTACGTTTTACGTTCTTCTTCGTTCCCGCAACACCATTCGAACGCTGATGCGCAATCGGGGTATGTTTGGTCAGCGCCGGGCGCGTGTTGCGGTTCTGGCGGCGCGCTTCGCGCATCTCTTCCAGCGTTGGCGCAGGCACCAGGCAATCACGACGCGAGCCGATCAGGTGCTTTTTCCCCATCTCTTCCAGCGCCTGGCGGATCAGCGGCCAGTTTTTCGGATCGTGATAGCGCAGCAGCGCTTTATGCAGACGGCGCTGTTTATCCCCTTTCGGCACCACCACGTCTTCGCTCTTATAACCAATCTTACTCAGCGGGTTTTTGCCGGTGTAATACATGGTCGTCGAGTTGGCGAGCGGCGACGGGTAGAAGTTCTGCACCTGATCCAGACGGAATCGACGCTGCTTCAGCCACAGCGCCAGGTTCACCATGTCTTCATCACGGGTGCCGGGGTGTGCGGAGATGAAGTATGGGATCAGATACTGCTCTTTCCCCGCCTGTTTTGAATAGGTATCAAACAGCTGTTTAAAGCGGTCATAGCTGCCCATGCCCGGCTTCATCATTTTGGACAGCGGGCCTTCTTCGGTGTGCTCCGGGGCGATCTTCAGATAACCGCCAACGTGGTGCGTCGCCAGCTCTTTGATGTAGCGCGGATCTTCCACCGCAATGTCGTAACGCACGCCGGAGGCGATCAGGATCTTCTTGATGCCTTTCAGGTCACGGGCGCGACGGTAAAGATTGATCGTCGGCTCGTGGTTGGTGTCCATATGCTCGCAAATGCTCGGATAGACGCAGGAGAGACGACGGCAGGTCTGCTCGGCGCGCGGCGATTTACAGCGCAGCATGTACATGTTGGCCGTTGGACCACCCAGATCGGAGATCACGCCGGTAAAGCCCGGCACCGTGTCGCGAATCGCTTCGATCTCGTTAACAATCGACTCTTCGGAACGGCTCTGAATAATACGGCCTTCGTGTTCGGTGATCGAACAGAATGAGCACCCGCCGAAGCAGCCGCGCATGATGTTGATTGAGAAACGGATCATCTCATACGCCGGAATACGGCTGTTGCCATATGACGGATGCGGTACACGCTTGTACGGCAGAGCAAACACGCTGTCCATCTCTTCGGTAGAGAGCGGGATCGCCGGCGGGTTAACCCAGATATAGCGCTCGCCGTGCTTTTGCATCAGCGCTCGCGCGCAGCCGGGGTTGGTTTCATGGTGTAAGATGCGCGACGCGTGGGCGTAGAGTACTTTATCGCTTTTTACTTTTTCGTAGGACGGCAGCAGCACATAGGTTTTTTCCCACGGCTTCGGACGCGGCGGCTGCACCACCACGGCCTTTGCTTCCGCTTTTTTCGGCTCAACCGGTTTGTTATCCGCGCACGGCAGATCGTCACCGTACGGATGCGGGATAGGATCGATTTTGCCCGGCATATCGATAATGCGGGAATCCACCCCGCTCCAGCCCGGCAGCGCCTCTTTCACCATGATCGCGGTGTTGCGCACGTCGCGGATCTCGCTGACCGCTTCGCCCTGCGCCAGACGGTGTGCCACCTCTACCAGCGGACGCTCACCGTTACCGAAGATCAGCATGTCGGCTTTCGAATCCACCAGCACCGAACGGCGCACGGTGTCGGACCAGTAGTCATAGTGTGCGGTACGGCGCAGGCTCGCTTCGATGCCGCCCAGGATCACCGGCACGTCTTTCCATGCTTCTTTGCATCGCTGGGTGTAGACGAGGGTCGCGCGATCGGGACGTTTACCCGCCACGTTGTCAGCCGTATAAGCGTCGTCATGGCGCATCTTACGGTCGGCGGTATAGCGGTTGATCATCGAGTCCATGTTGCCCGCGGTCACGCCGAAAAACAGGTTAGGCTTGCCCAGACGCATAAAGTCGTCTTTGCTGTTCCAGTCAGGCTGGGAGATGATCCCCACGCGGAAGCCCTGGGCTTCAAGCATACGGCCACAGATCGCCATGCCAAAGCTCGGGTGATCGACATACGCATCGCCCGTCACCAGAATGATATCGCAGCTGTCCCAGCCCAGTTGATTCATCTCTTCCCGGGACATCGGCAGGAACGGCGCCGGTCCAAAGCAGGCTGCCCAGTACTGGGGCCAGGAGAAGAGGTCGCGATCCGGCTGGATCAGGGAAATAGCGCTCATAATGCTTCCGAAGAAAAAATAGACAAAAGGAGCGGGATTATACGCTGGTTTACCGGGGGAAATGAAGGGGTATTGTGCGGGCTGTTGCCCTCACCCCAACCCTCTCCCACAGGGAGAGGGAGAAAGTGTTTTACGGTGCCGGATTCACCAGCATCTGCCCTACCGATCCCCTGTCCATCATCTCCAGCGTCTGGCTGTGGAACAGGAACGGGAAGTGCGGCCAGGAAGGCTGGCCGTAGTAGACGAGCAGTTCGACCTGGCCATCCACCCAGACGGTATCTTTCCAGCCCCTGTCTTCCGGGAACGGCATCGCCCCGTTGACGTTGCGGATCAGGAATGACACCCCTTCAATATGGAACGACTGCGGCATCTCCGAGCGGACGGTCCAGCGCTCCCATGTTCCCTGTTGGGCGGTGATATCAATGCGGTTTACGTCCCACAGCGCACCGTTGATGCCCGGATCGTCGCCAAGGCTGATATCGCGACTGCGTACTGCCGGGCCGGTCACAATTTCCTGCGGCAGCAGGCGCATCGGCAGGCTGTCGGTCACCAGCGGCAACAGGCCGGTCGGGCGCAGCGTCAGCACCAGCGTGGAGACCAGAACGCTCGACGGTTCAAAGAAGCCACGAATACGGTCAACAATGCTTGCCGCTTCGCCGCAGGTCACGGACACTTCATCCCCGTTGGTCATATCCACGAGGATCTCACGACGTTCGCCCGGTGCCAGCGCCAGCTGTTTTACCGACACCGGCGCAGGTAATAACCCCTGATCGCCTGAAATCACGTGCAGCGCGCGGCCGTCGCTCATCTGCAACTGATAGCGACGCGAGTTAGAAGCATTCAGCAGACGCAGGCGCACCCAGCCACGAGACACTTCAACATACGGGCTTTGCGCGCCGTTAACCAGCAGCGTATCGCCGACAAAACCACCGCTGCCCGGCTCGCTGTACTCCGGCGTGCCGAAGTTATCCAGCCGCTTGTCCTGAATAATGATCGGGAAATCATCGACGCCGTAGTGATTCGGGATCGGCAGCGTTTTGCTGACCTCATCTTCAATCAGCCACATTCCGGCCAGGCCGTTGTAGACCTGCTGGGCGGTGCGGTTCGGGGTGTTGGCGTGATACCACAATGTCGCCGCGCTCTGACGAATCGGGAGGACGGGCGCCCAGTCGGCATTCGGCGACATCATGCGTGCCGCGCCGCCAATCAGCGGCCCCGGCACCTGCAAACCACTGACGGTCATCGCGACATTTTCCGTCGTACGGTTGCTGTAGATGAGCTTAACGTCATCGCCATTCCACACGCGAATGGTCGGCCCGAGGTAGCGTCCGTTAATGCCCCATACCTGCGCGCGCGTTCCCTGGGTAAAGGACCAGTGGCTACGCTGAAGCGTGAGGAATAGCGGCTGCCCGCGACGGGATTCAATCAACGGCGGAATAGGCAGCGGCTGTTGCTGCCCGGCGGCGCTGGCTGTCCGCGGCATCGCACCCGCACAAAGGGCGATACCCGAAGCCTGAATAAACTGACGCCGACTGAGTGACATATAAGCTCCATCTGAAACGACTAACAACGCGGGAATTCGTTTTCCCTTACACGACACCGGGTTAAATCTTACCGGCGGCTTCTCGCTCTGCAACTTCTTTATCGAGCTGCGCAATATGCTGAGCCATCAGCTCGCGGCAGTGCGTGGCCAGCTCGCGCACTTGGTCTTTACCGTATTTAGAGGTATCTACCGGCGGCAGCATTTCGACAATGACCAGTCCGTTATTCAGACGGTTAAGATTAATCTTATTCGATGTATTGGAAACACACACGGGAATAATTGGAACGCCAGCCGCAATTGCAGCATGAAACGCGCCGGTCTTGAACGGCAGCAGGCCGCGACCACGGCTGCGCGTCCCTTCCGGGAACATCCAGATGGAAATCCGGCGCTTTTTAAACTGATCCACCACTTCCGCAATGGTGCCATGCGCTTTGGCGCGGTTGTTGCGGTCAATCAGCAAGTTACCGGTGAGCCAGTACAGCTGGCCGAAAAAGGGGATCCACAGCAGGCTTTTTTTGCCCACGGTTACGGTCGGCGGAAGAACAATATTTGAGGCCGTCACCATATCGTAGTTGTTCTGATGGTTAGCGATATAGATGGCGTTACCGAAATTCTCCGCCCCTTCAGGCAGACGCTTTTCAACCTTCAGGCCAAACAGCGGCGCAAGACGACCAAACATGTGGCCAAACGTCGCGACATGCTTTGGGTTACGCGGGCTGAACAGGCAATAAATCGATCCGAAAATACAGACCAGAATGCAATAAATAACGGTAAGAATGAGACGAACAATGTATAGCATAGCGACCTCTGAAGCCCTGACAGCTGACAATTATACTTCACCTGTGGCCAGGTAAGGACTTTATTACGAGCGCGTATTGTTAATCGCAACGCACGAATTAACAACGTTTTTACGGGAAATTTTATGGTAATACCCCCTCCGGAAAGAGGGGGATGAAACAGGTTACTCTTCGCTGTCGTCCGCTTTGCTGCGCGCCGGCGAGTCAATCTCCACGCGGTCGATTCGCTGGAGGCCGCGCATCAGTGAGCCGCGACGTCCGCGCTCACCCACCACCTTCTGCAACTCTTCCGGACGCAGTTTGATTTTACGCTTGCCGACATGAATGGTCAGCGTGCTCTGCGGCGGCAGCAGGAAGAGATGCGCGAGGCTATCTTCGCCTTTTGCCGCTTCCGCTGACGGGATACTGATGATCTTGTTGCCCTTGCCTTTCGACAGCTCCGGCAAATCGCTGACCGGGAACATCAGCATACGTCCGGCAGCGGTGATCGCCAGCAGCATGTCGCTTTCGTTCTCGATGATCAGCGGCGGCATGACGTGTGCGTTATCCGGCAGGCTAATCAGCGCTTTACCGGCACGGTTACGCGACACCAGATCGTTGAAGGTACAGATAAAGCCGTAGCCCGCATCAGACGCCATCAGCAGTTTTTGATCGTCGGCTTCCATCAGCATATGCTCAACCGTGGCACCCGGCGGCAGCGTCAGCTTACCGGTTAGCGGTTCGCCCTGGCCGCGCGCAGACGGCAGCGTGATCGGGTCAATGGCGTAGCTGCGGCCCGTGGAGTCGATAAACGCCACCGGCTGGTTACTCTTGCCCTTCACCGCCGCCTTGAAGCTGTCACCGGATTTGTAGCTCAGACCCGGCGCGTCGATATCGTGGCCTTTGGCGCTACGCACCCAGCCGCTCTGGGAAAGCACGATGGTTACCGGCTCGGACGGCAGCATGTCGTGCTCGTTCATCGCCTTCGCCTCTTCGCGCTCGTGCAGCGGAGAACGACGGTCGTCGCCAAAGGCGTCGGCATCGGCCTGCAACTCTTTCTTCAGCAGAGTGTTCATCTTGCGCTCGGACGCCAGAATCGCCTGAAGCTGATCGCGCTCTTTTTCCAGCTCGTTCTGCTCGCCGCGGATCTTCATCTCTTCAAGTCTGGCGAGATGGCGCAATTTCAGTTCGAGGATCGCTTCGGCCTGGGTTTCGCTGATGCCAAAGCGCGACATCAGGGCAGGCTTAGGTTCGTCCTCGGTACGAATGATCTCGATCACTTCGTCAATGTTGAGGAACGCCACCAGCAAACCTTCGAGGATATGCAGGCGCTTAAGCACTTTTTCCAGGCGATGGTTCAGACGACGGCGCACCGTATCGCGGCGGAAGGCCAGCCATTCGGTAAGGATCTCCAGCAGGTTTTTCACCGCCGGACGACCGTCCAGACCAATCATGTTCAGGTTGATGCGGTAGCTTTTTTCCAGATCGGTAGTGGCGAACAGGTGGTTCATCACCTGCTCCATATCCACGCGGTTAGAACGCGGCACAATCACCAGACGGGTCGGGTTTTCGTGGTCCGATTCATCACGCAGGTCGTCCACCATCGGCAGCTTTTTATTGCGCATCTGGGTGGCGATCTGTTCCAGCACTTTGGCACCCGACACCTGGTGCGGCAGCGCGGTGATCACCACGGCACCATCCTCTTTATTCCACACCGCGCGCATGCGCACGGAGCCGCGACCGTTCTGGTAGATTTTGCGGATTTCCGCACGCGAGGTGATGATCTCGGCTTCGGTCGGATAGTCCGGCCCCTGCACGATATCCAGCAAATCGTCCAGCGAGGTTTTTGGCTGCTCAATCAGGGTGATGGCCGCTTTTGCCACTTCACGCAGGTTGTGCGGCGGAATGTCCGTCGCCATGCCCACGGCGATACCGGTCGTGCCGTTCAGCAGGATGTTCGGCAGACGCGCAGGCAGCATTTTCGGCTCCTGCATCGTACCGTCGAAGTTTGGCACCCAGTCGACCGTGCCCTGCCCCAGCTCGCCCAACAGCACTTCGGCATATTTAGACAGGCGAGATTCGGTATAACGCATTGCCGCGAAGGATTTCGGATCGTCCGGCGCCCCCCAGTTCCCCTGGCCATCCACCAGCGGATAGCGATAAGAAAACGGCTGGGCCATCAGCACCATCGCTTCATAGCAGGCGCTGTCGCCGTGCGGATGGTATTTACCCAGCACGTCGCCGACGGTACGGGCGGATTTCTTAAACTTGGCGGTAGCATTCAGCCCCAGTTCGGACATCGCATAGACGATGCGGCGCTGAACGGGCTTCAGGCCATCCCCGATAAACGGCAACGCCCTGTCCATGATGACGTACATGGAGTAGTTCAGGTAGGCATTTTCCGTGAATTCATGTAGCGCGAGGCGCTCTGCCATATCGCTCATTACGTGTGATTCCTCAACTCAGAAACCGATGGGTTTCAGGCAATATTGCCGCAGATACTACCTCATCTGGCGAGTTGAGTCACAAAGAAAAAGGGCCGCTCATGCGGCCCTTTCCGGGTTATTTGTTCAGCTTGATAACCTGCTTCACGTCGATTTCAAACTCGTTCCAGTCTTTATCGATTTTACCCTGGAGTTCGACTTTATCCTGCGGCGTCACCGTCACGCCGTTCCAGCGCTTGTGGTCGATCTCCACCACCACCGTGCCGCTTTCATCGCGGAAGGTGTAACGGTCATCGGACAGGCGCTCGGTAATGTTCCCGCGCAGCTTCACCCAGGCATCGTCCTTCAGGTCTTTCACTTTAGCCGCGGTGGTGAGGTTGGCGTTGTTATCGACAAAGCCACCCTGCTGGGTTTGCGTCTGATTCTGTGTCGCAGATGGGCCAGAGAAGCCACCCTGTGCAGCGAAGACAGGGGCCGTGGTCATCATCATGATGGCAGCAATTGCAGCGAATTTTTTCATCTTTATCTCTCCCTTTAATGTCGTTTCACAATCCATTAAACAGGGTAAACCTTAACAACTTCTTAAGGGGAAAATTTATTTATTTTTACTGTACAGCAGGCGCTTGCAGAAGGTTTACTGACGGCATCAAGGAGGAAATATGCGCATTTTACTGGTAGAAGACGACAAGCTCATTGGCGACGGCATCAAAGCGGGCTTAAGCAAAATGGGCTTTAACGTGGACTGGTTTACCGACGGGAAAACCGGGCAGGCGGCCCTGTACACCGCGCCGTATGATGCCGTGGTGCTTGATCTGACGCTGCCGGAAATCGACGGGCTTGAGATCCTGCGCGCCTGGCGCGAAAGCGGAAAGAGCGAACCGGTGCTGATCCTGACCGCGCGGGATGCGCTGAATCAGCGCGTCGAAGGGTTACGCCTGGGGGCGGATGATTACCTGTGTAAGCCGTTCGCGCTGATTGAAGTGGCGGCCCGCCTCGAAGCGCTGGTACGCCGCAGCCACGGTCAGGCGCGCAGCGAGTTGCGTCACGGCAAGGTCACGCTCGATCCGGCAAGCCTTGTCGCCACGCTGGAGGGCGAAACGCTGGTGCTCAAACCCAAAGAGTTCGCCCTGCTGGAACTGCTGATGCGCAACGCGGGCCGCGTGCTGCCGCGCAAGGCCATCGAGGAGAAGCTCTACAACTGGGATGATGACGTCTCCAGCAACGCTGTCGAAGTCCACGTTCATCATTTACGCCGCAAGCTCGGCAGCGACTTTATCCGCACCGTGCACGGCATCGGTTATACCCTGGGTGACGCATGAAACTGACCCAACGCCTGAGCCTGAAGCTGCGCCTGACGCTCCTCTTTTTGCTGCTGTCCCTGGCGGCCTGGTTTGCCGCAAGCGTGGTGGCCTGGCACCAGACGACCGACAAGCTCGATAAGCTGTTCGATACCCAGCAGATGCTGTTTGCCAAACGGCTGCTGACGATGGACGTGGACGAACTTCGCGCCCCGGAACGCATGCGCGAGGTGCCGAAAAAAGCCAAACACGGCCATCTTGACGACGATGCGCTGGCCTTCGCAATCTTCACCGCCGACGGCAGCATGGTGCTTAACGACGGCGAAAACGGGCGCGACATACCTTACCTCTACCGCCGGGACGGGTTTGATGACGGTCGGTTGCAGGATGACAACGACGAATGGCGTTTCCTGTGGCTGACTTCTCCGGACGGGAAATACCGCGTGGTGGTTGGCCAGGAGTGGGAGTACCGACAGGATATGGCGCTGGACGTGGTCAGCTCGCAGCTGACGCCGTGGCTGGTGGCGCTGCCCATAATGCTGCTGTTGCTGATTGTTCTGCTGAGCCGGGAACTGAAACCGCTGAAAAACCTGGCGCAGACCCTGCGCTCGCGCTCCCCGGATGCGACCGATACGCTGCCCACCCACGGCGTGCCGACGGAGGTTCGCCCCCTGCTTGATGCGCTTAACCATCTTTTCGCCCGTACGCAGGAGATGATGGCCCGCGAGCGTCGCTTCACCTCGGATGCCGCCCATGAGTTGCGCAGCCCGCTGGCCGCGCTGAAGGTGCAAACCGACGTGGCGCAGCTTTCCCTTGACGATCCCGGGGCGCAGTCTAAAGCGCTGGGGCAATTGCACGCAGGCATCGACCGCGCCTCCCGGCTGGTGGATCAGCTTCTCACCCTGTCGCGCCTGGATTCACTGGATAATCTTGATGACGTCGAACCCGTGATGATGGCCGATTTGCTGCAATCCGCGGTGCTGGATATCTGGCATCCGGCGCAGCAGGCGGGCATTGATGTTCGGCTCAACGCTAATGCGCCCGAGGTGATGCGTCACGGACAGCCGCTACTGCTGAGCCTTCTGGCGCGTAACCTGCTGGACAACGCCGTTCGTTACAGCCCGCGCGGCAGCGTGGTGGACGTGACGCTGAACACCCAAAGCTTTACCGTGCGCGACAACGGCCCGGGCATTTCAACCGATGCGCTGACGCGTCTCGGCGAGCGCTTTTATCGTCCACCGGGCCAGGACGCCACCGGCAGCGGTCTGGGGTTGTCTATCGTCAAGCGTATCGCGGCGTTGCACGGGATGCGCGTCTCGCTGGGCAATGCGCCGGAAGGGGGTTTTGCGGTGACCGTCAGCTGGTAAGATTATTGCGCTGAGCGCAAAAGACTTTGCACATTTTGCTTATTTTTCCGCTCCGTCCTCGCGCGTAGAATACCCGGCATACTCTCATCATCGAGGACAAATAATGAGCAACATTCTGATTATCAACGGCGCGAAAGAATTTGCGCACTCTAAAGGCCAGCTGAATGACACCCTGACCGAGGTCGCGGATGGTTTCCTGCGCGACGCCGGACATGATGTTAAGGTCGTGCGCGCGGACAGCGATTACGACGTGAAGGCCGAAGTGCAGAACTTCCTGTGGGCCGACGTGGTGATCTGGCAGATGCCGGGCTGGTGGATGGGCGCACCGTGGACCGTGAAAAAATACATGGACGATGTGTTTACCGAAGGTCACGGTTCGCTGTATGCCAGCGACGGCCGCACCCGTTCAGATGCGTCTAAAAAATACGGTTCCGGCGGTCTGATTCAGGGCAAAAAATATATGCTCTCCCTGACCTGGAACGCGCCGCTGGAAGCGTTCACCGAGAAAGATCAGTTCTTCGAAGGCGTGGGCGTAGACGGCGCGTATCTGCCGTTCCACAAGGCGAATCAGTTCCTGGGTATGGAGCCGCTGCCGACCTTTATCGTCAACGACGTAATTAAAATGCCGGACGTCCCGCGCTATATCGCAGAATATCGCAAGCATCTCGCGGAAATTTTTGCTTAACTGGTAGCCTGGAATTAGAAGGAGTTAATTATGCTTACCGTTATTGCTGAAATCCGTACGCGTCCTGGCCAACATCACCGCCAGGCAGTACTGGATGAGTTCGCGAAGATCATCCCGACCGTACTGAAAGAAGAAGGCTGCCACGGCTACGCGCCGATGGTAGACGCCGCCACCAGCGCAAGCTTCCAGGCGACCGCGCCAGACTCTATCATCATGGTGGAGCAGTGGGAAACCGTCGCGCACCTTGAAGCCCATTTGCAGACCGCGCATATGAAAGCGTGGAGCGACGCGGTGAAAGGGGACGTTCTGGAAACCCACATCCGTATTCTGGAGCAAGGGGTTTAAGTTCTGTGAAATTTGCCGGGTGGCACTACGTTTACCCGGCCTACAACTTTCCCCCGCAGGCCCGGTAAGCGTTAACGCCACCGGGCTTTTTTTATCACCTTACCGCTCAACTGCTATGCTTATTCTGACTTCATGTTTAACAGGAGGATGGAATGGGTCTTTTTAACTTCGTGAAAGAAGCAGGCGAAAAGCTTTGGGACAACCTGACCGATCATAAGGGTCAGAGCGACAAAATCACCGAGCACCTCAAGAAACTCAACATTCCCGGTTCCGATAAAGTTCAGGTTAACGTCACCGATGGCAAGGCCAGCGTAACGGGCGACGGGCTAACGCAGGAGCAGAAAGAAAAAATCCAGGTCGCCGTCGGCAACATCGCGGGCGTCAGCGAGGTGGAGAACAATATCACCGCGACAGACGCCAAAGATGAAGCAACCTACTATACGGTGAAATCCGGCGATACCCTGAGCGCCATCTCTAAAACCGTGTACGGCGATGCCAATCAGTACAACAAGATCTTTGAGGCGAACCGCCCGATGCTCTCCAGCCCGGATAAAATTTATCCCGGCCAGACGCTGCGTATTCCTAAGGCATAACGTCTGAGGCTATTGGTTCACGTCGCGCAGAGGAACAGCATGAAAATCGCTTGTCTTGGCTGGGGCTCGTTAATCTGGAAAAGCGGCGCGCTACCGGTAGCCGGTGAGTGGCAAACCGACGGGCCTTCTTTGCCCGTCGAGTTCTGTCGGGTCAGTGATGGCGGTGAACTGGCGACCGCCATCTGTATGAATGCCCCTGCCGTGCCGGTGCTTTGGGCATGGCTGGAGGCCACAACGTTGAGCGTGGCCTGCCGCGCTTTGCGTGAGCGCGAAGCCATTCCCGAGGATCGCTGCGATGGCATTGGCTCGTTGCTAATCACCGGACGCGACACGGGTATCCTGACAACATGGGCCAGGGAGAAAGGTATTGAAGCGATCATCTGGACCGGGCTTCCGCCGAGAAGCGCGTCGCAGGAAGGCAGGGTTCCTGCCGTGGACGAGGCCATCGCTTATCTCGACGGCCTCAGCGGACAGACCCGCAGCCATGCGCGGGACTATATTTGCCGCGTGCCTGCCCAGCTTGATACGCCCTACCGGCGCGCCATTAAAGAGGTGCTTGGGTGGTGATACCGCTGCCCGTTACCAGTACAGCTTCCAGCTCTGTGTGAAGCGCACCAGCGCCTCGACGTAGAAGTAATCGCCCCAGCTCGCGCACTCATCCACGCCTTTATTGCTCGCCAGGTGATACACAGAGTGCTTAAGCAGCCCGTTGCCCTTCTCTTCTTTACCCATCAGATAGTGCTTTGTCAGCGAGGACATAATCCCTTTCGCCCATTCGAGGTAACGTTCGCGATCCGGATCTGTGACCGGCAGATGTTTCACCAGCTCCAGCAGTCCACACACCGCAATTGCCGCCGAGGAAGAGTCACGCAGCGCGTCGGTGCCCACCAGCGCCAGATCCCAGTGGCAGACGTAGTCTTCCGGCAGGCGATTGAGGAAGTAGTTCGCCAGCCGTTTTGACAGAGCGATCATCGTCTCGTCGCCGGTATAGATATAGCTCAGCAGGAAACCGTAAATGCCCCAAGCCTGCCCGCGCGACCAGCAGGAGTCGTCGGCGTAGCCCTGCTGGGTGTTGCCGTAGCGCGGTGCGCCGGTTGCCACATCCATATAGTAGGTGTGGAAGGTGGAGGCATCGTCACGAATGAGATACGTCGCCGCCTGCATGACGTGCGCTTTTGCGGCGTCGGCAAAGCGCGGATCGCCCGTCTGCTCTGTTGCCCAGTAGAGCAGCGGCAGGTTCATGTTGCAGTCGATGATCATTCGCCCGGCCTGCTCCGGATCGGAGAGATCGCCCCACGCCTGGATGATCTTCGCCTTCTCGTGGAAGCGTTCCAGCAGGGCTTCCGCCGCCAGCAGCGAGAAGCCGCGCGCCTCGCGGTTTCCGGTCAGCCGCCACGCGGCTACGCAGGAGAGCGTGTAAAGGAAGCCTAAATCGTGGGTATTGGTGTCGTTGCGCCCGGCGATGCGCAGGCCAAACGAGCGCACGTGTTTTTCCGCCATCGCACGGAATTTTTCCTCGCCGCTCATCTCCCACGCCAGCCACAGCTGCCCGGTCCAGAAGCTGGTGGTCCACTCCACGTTGTCAGTCAGCGGATAAAAACCGTTCTGGCAGGTTTCCGCCGGGAATTTGTCGCCGAACTCCGTTAAATGACGGCTAATCAGGTCCAGAACGTGGCTGCGCGCCGAATTCAGTTCATCGCTGAATGTGCGGGAGTCAACGGGCGCAGCGATAACAGGCAGACGTTCTTCTTTGATACGACTTAACATATTTCGGTTCCTTCTTTGACGGCGTAATTTATCGTGTTGACGTTTCTGCTACATTCAGCGCACGAGCCCCGCGCCATTTGCTCTGACAGGCGGATAACGTAAAAGCAGAAATAAGGGTAAAGGTCAGCGCCGTTGCGCCCATGATGATATAGGTGTGCTCAAAGCCAATACGGTCATACATATAGCCGGCAGGGGAAGAGACCACCACGTTGCCAACGTAGAGCATCGCCTGATAGCCGAGTAAATACATGGTGGCATTGACGCGCTTGTCGAAATGCTCGGCGATATATTTAAATACCGACACCAGCAGGAGACAAATTTCCAGACCGTACAGCGGCTTAAGCACTGAAATTAACAGGTGAGAATCACACATGCCGGAAATAATCAGACGCGCCCCGACCACCAGCCCGACAATTAATAGCCCGCGTTTGGCGCCAATAAAGTTCACAAACAGCGGGATCACCATATACATGACGAACTCCATGCCCGACTGCACGGTCCCGAGATAACCGAATACCGCGTTGCCCTGGTGAATATCGTCGAAGAAGGTGACGAAATAGCGCGAGAACTGCTGCTCGGCGATAAACATCATCCACGCCACGCCCGCCACGTACAGGCAGAAGGCCCAGAATTTGCGGTTTCGCAGCAGGGCGTAAACGTCTGACGGGGCGATTTTCTCTTTCGTCAGCACCTCGCCCGCGTGAATGGAGTTAGTGTTCACTTTCAGGCTCAGCAGGACGATCAGCATCAACACCGACGCCACGCTGCCGAGAATAAAGTTATACGCCGGTGAGAGGTTGAACAGCAGGCCGGAGAAAGATGACGCCACCGCCCAGCCGAGCGATCCCCACATACGGATCTGCCCGAACTCCATGCCGTTTAAGCGGCTAAAGCGGTCAGAATACGATTCGCACGCCGCCACACCCGCGTACCAGGCAAAGCTTAAATAGAGCGCGCCGATAATAATCCCGAGCAGGGTATTAGACATTAACAGCGGCTGGTAAACATAAATAAAGAATGGCGCCATCAGGGCCGACATGATCACCACAAAATAGAGCAGATATTTGCTCATGCCGATCTTATCGAGAATATAGCCGTAGATCGGCTTGAGAATAACGGAGAATATTCCGTTCACCGCAAAGACGGTTCCAATCACCGATCCGCTCAGGTTGGCTTTCTGACCGAGCCAGATCGCCAGCAGACCAATACTGGCAGACCAGGTAAAGAAATAGAGAAAGATAAAGCTGCTGATTTTGTAATATTCAGTTCTGTTGGTTGTCGATGTGCTTTTCATATCATCCTCGCCGGGGTGTAGGGCCAGATTTTTATAATGTGAACGACAGCTTACGTTCGCTTCCGGGTTCGCTAATAACGACCCGGCTATGGGTTATATTCAGCTGCGGCGTCGCCGCAGCAGGCTGTCTTCCGCCAGCCAGGACGGCGCAACAGAGCCAGCTTTCCCCTTGCGGGAGGTCAGCTTTTAACAGCGGAATGGAGGCGCACTCCGCAAACATAATGCTGCTGTTCGGCGGCGTGACGATGCTGTCTGGCTGGCGCTGAATGATCGGCGAAAGATCGACAATGACGCTGCTGCCGTTTTCAGCCAACAGATAACAACCGCGTTCGCGCACCTGGTGGGCGGTTTTCATCACCGCAAAGCCGCCCTCGACGGTTTGCAGAGTGCGCGTGCTGTTGATACGGTGCAGGCGCAGGTGCCACTCCCCGAACGGGATCTGCCAGGTCGTAATCTGCACGTCGCGCCACGGCGACCAGCGCGAGAAAATGTAATTTTCATCCACCCGAACCTCTTCGCACTCGCGACGACCGCGGAAATAGTCATCTCCGTCCGCCAGCAGCAGCATGGAATCGCAGGCGGCATGCTTCAGGCCAAAACGCCCGCGCTCAAGGGTGAATCCGAAGCGGCTGGAGTAGGCAAATTTGGTGTATTTCGCTTCGGTGTTGACGTAGTTGTTCAGCTCCAGCTGACCAGCGGTAAGCATGACGACGTGCTGCGAATCTTTCGAATGCATCAGGATCTGCTGCGCATGCGGAATCACATGTTTTTCAGCAAGCGCGGGCAGCGGTTGTTCTTCCGCCTGCCAGAACGGGTGTGCTTCCGGCAGCGCCAGGATCAGATAGGTTTTCAGCGCCCAGTACGGTGAACCGGGGGAGTTGTAATCCTCGCACATCGCCAGGTTCGGATACGCAAACCCCAGGGTGAGAATGCCGTCGCGATCGACAATCGACTGCTGCTGCCACCAGCGCAGATGCCGCAGCACAATGCCTTTCACGATGCCCGGGGTGAAGACGTCCAGCTGGGAAAAAGCCACCGCGCTCCAGAAGGCAACCATGGCAAAGCGGTAGGTCAGGCTGCGGCCAAACGGCACCGAGGCGCCATCGGCGGCGGACCAGTAGATAAAGTCTTCCGCGAACAGACGCGAGCGCTCGCGCAGAACATTCGCCCTCGCCTCGTCGTCACTCAGGGTGGCGTAAATCAGGCCGTAGAAATGGAAAGCCATGGAGATGTAGTAATCTTTCGGGCGGCCGGGACCGTCGGAATACCAGCCGTCGCCGAGGTAGTAGGCGTCCATCAGCGCAAAGCGGTGGTCAATGGCGGCCTGATCGTACGGCAGGCCGGCGCGCTTAAAGCCTAGCTGAACCATGATGGCAAAATAGTTCCAGTTGCTGTCCGGCATCTGCGCGTCGGTGATTTGGTTGAGCCACGCGTGCAGGTTCATCACCTCGCGACCGGTAAAGTGCGCGGTGAGTTTATCTCCCAGCAGAGCGAGCCCCAGACCGTAGGCCGCCATCTCCACCAGACGCTGATCGTACGGGCCGGTTTCACCCCAGTAACCGCTGCTTTGCGGGTCGGTACCAAGCTTAATGGCAGTAAGGTACTTCTCGCTGAACGGCGTGCTTTCGCCGGACGCCATCAGCGGAAACAGCCCCCACAGCGCGCGGGAAAGTCCCTCCATCTGCGCAATATCTGCTGTGTAATGGGCGCAGGTGTCGCCCAGCGGGAATCGTGAACGGTTCGCCGGAAATTGCGTGTCCAGCGCCTGTAAAAGTGCATTCAACGACGCCACTACCTCCTGGCGTGAAGACAACGGATTTGATTTTTCTTTGTTTGCCGCCCACATCGGTTCGCCCTCGTAATCAACTGCGGCAAAGCATAGTGAATCCGCAAGGTGCAGAAATGTTAGCCGTGTCACAGGCATGAACGATGAATAAACCTCCAGTTGAGAAAATTTAAAAAGGTGGTTTATAAAGACGATCAGACGGGAAAAAGTTGAGTTTTATTGCACTATGCACGACACGCCGACAACCGACCTTCTGGAACTGATCGCCCTGAACGATACCGTGGCCTCGTTCAGCCGCCTGTTTGCCAATACGGTGCGCTACCATCACTGGCATCAGTGTCTGGAGATCCTCTATGTGGAAGAGGGCTTTGGCGTGGCGATTGTCGATAATCGTCACAACACCATGCGCCCCGGACGACTGTTTTTCTTCCCGCCTTTTACGCTGCACAAGGTCATGGTGGACGAACAGGCGGAGGCAATTTACCGCCGCACCATTATTCATCTCGACCAGCACGCGGTGCTGAAGATCCTGCGGGATTTTCCCCAGACCCGGCAGCGCCTGGAGCGGCTGTCACGCCGTGGCGGCGAAGCGTGGGTCGCCGATTTAGCCCACTGTCACCACCATATCGACCATCTGTTTAGCTGCTATAAACCGCCGATGAACGGCGAGAGCATCGCCAGCCTGCTGATCGGCCTGTTCGCGATGCTGCCCGACGATCGCGACGGCGAGCCGGGCAACAGCCAGGGGATCGCCAGCCAGGTCATGATCTGGCTCGACGAGCATTATCAGGAGAAATTTCGTCTGGATGCGCTGGCTGCAGAGCTGGGTAAATCGCGCAGTTACGTATCGCGAAGATTCCATGCGGAAACAGGCGAAAAAATTCACGACTACCTGAACACGCTAAGGTTGCGTAAGGCGTGCGAGTGTTTACTCCACACTGATTCGAGCGTGCGTGACATTGCCGCACAGGCGGGATTTTCCGACGTGACGTGGTTTATCAGCGCGTTTAAAAAGGGGATTGGCGAGACGCCGTTGCAGTACCGGAAAAACCATTCATCGTGATGAGCTGCATTTCTTGTCCGGCGGCGCTACGCTTGCACGGGCCTACGGGTTAAGTAGGCCGGGTAAGGCGCAGCCGCCACCCGGCAAAAAGACAGCGTGTATCAGGCCTCTATATCCGCCATGTCGCCTTTCTCCTGTAGCCAGTTACGTCGATCTTCAGAACGTTTCTTGGCCAGCAGCATGTCCATCACGGCGTTAGTTTGCTGTTCATCTTCATCGCTGATGGTCAGCTGCACCAGACGGCGGGTATTCGGATCCAGCGTGGTTTCACGCAGCTGCATCGGGTTCATCTCACCCAGCCCCTTAAAGCGCTGAACGTTCGGTTTGCCCTTCTTGCGCTTAAGCTGTTCCAGCACGCCCGCTTTCTCTTCTTCCGTCAGTGCATAGTAAACTTCTTTGCCGAGGTCGATTCGGTACAGCGGCGGCAGCGCCACGTGGACGTGACCGTTTTTCACCAGCGCGCGGAAATGCTTCACAAACAGCGCACAGAGCAGCGTGGCGATGTGCAGGCCATCGGAGTCCGCATCCGCGAGAATGCAGATCTTGCCGTAGCGCAACTGGCTCAGATCGTCGCTGTCCGGATCGATACCGATCGCAACCGAGATGTCGTGTACTTCCTGCGAGGCCAGCACTTCATCAGACGAGACCTCCCAGGTGTTGAGGATCTTACCCTTGAGCGGCATTATCGCCTGATATTCACGATCCCGCGCCTGCTTGGCCGATCCGCCTGCCGAGTCTCCTTCCACCAGGAACAGCTCGGTGCGGTTGAGATCCTGCGCGGTACAGTCCGCCAGCTTGCCCGGCAGCGCGGGGCCGCTGGTCAGCTTTTTACGCACCACTTTCTTCGCCGCGCGCAGACGACGCTGGGCACTGGAGATCGCCATTTCAGCCAGCATTTCCGCGGCCTGAACGTTCTGGTTCAGCCACAGGGTAAAGGCATCTTTCACCACGCCGGAGACGAACGCCGCACACTGGCGTGACGACAGGCGCTCTTTAGTCTGACCGGCAAACTGCGGATCCTGCATTTTCACGGAAAGCACGTAGGCGCAGCGATCCCAGATATCTTCCGCCGACAGCTTCACGCCGCGCGGCAGAATGTTGCGGTATTCGCAGAACTCGCGCATCGCATCCAGCAGCCCCTGACGCAGGCCGTTGACGTGGGTCCCGCCGAGCATAGTGGGGATCAGGTTAACGTAGCTTTCGGTCAGCAGCTCGCCGCCTTCCGGCAGCCATAGCAGCGCCCAGTCCACCGCTTCAGTATCGCCTTCGAAATTCCCGACGAACGGTTTTTCCGGCAGGGTTGGCAGGCCGTTAACCGCTTCGCACAGGTAGTCGTTCAGACCATCGGCGTAGCACCAGGTTTGTTCGGTATTATTAACGTGGTCTTTAAAGGTGATTTCCACGCCCGGGCACAGCACCGCTTTGGCTTTCAGCAGGTGCGTCAGGCGGGAAACAGAAAAGCGTGGGCTGTCGAAGAAGCTTTCGTCAGGCCAGAAGTGGACGCTGGTGCCGGTGTTGCGTTTACCGCACGTCCCGACGACCTGCAAATCCTGCACTTTTTCGCCGTTTTCAAACGCGATGTTATACACCTGGCCGTCGCGACGGACGTTCACTTCCACGCGCTTTGACAGGGCGTTAACCACGGAGATCCCCACGCCGTGCAAGCCGCCGGAGAACTGGTAGTTTTTGTTGGAGAACTTACCGCCCGCGTGCAGACGACAGAGGATCAGCTCAACGGCGGGAACACCCTCTTCCGGGTGGATATCTACCGGCATGCCGCGGCCGTCGTCGATGACTTCCAGCGACTGATCGGCGTGCAGGATAACGTCCACGCGTTTGGCATGGCCTGCCAGCGCTTCGTCCACACTGTTATCAATTACTTCCTGGCCCAGGTGGTTTGGGCGCGTCGTATCGGTGTACATCCCCGGGCGGCGGCGAACCGGCTCAAGCCCGGTGAGTACCTCAATGGCATCAGCGTTATAGGTTTGCGTCATGATTTAAGCTAGCAATTCGCATTGATTGTCAGTGGCTGTGCAGTCCAAGAAAATCGACAATCTGGGTGAAATGATCTTCAAAGCCCGTGAAAGCATGGTTACCGCCCTCTTCTACAGTCTGGCGGCAGGATGCGTAATACGCCACTGCCTGGCGGTAATCCAGCACTTCATCTCCCGTCTGTTGCAGCAGCCAGATAAGATCGGGCGCTTCAAGCGGGTCGACCTGCATAACTTTGAGATCGTAAATATGGCGTGACTCTAGCACATATTGTTGGCCGGTGTAGGGGTTCTCGTTTTCGCCAAGAAAGTCCCTTAACAGCTCAAATGGCCGGACCGCCGGGTTGACGACGACAGCGGGCAACATAAAGCACTGCGACAGCCAGGTGGCGTAGTAGCCGCCGAGCGACGACCCGACAACGCCAAACGATTCGCCGCCGTGTTCCAGCACTAGCGATTCCAGCATCTCTGCCGCATCCGCCGGATAAGGGGGCAACTGCGGAATAATCATCTCCACGTGGGGATGATGCGCGCTCAGCCACTGGCGAAGCTGCGTCGCTTTCGCCGAACGCGGTGAGCTGTTAAACCCATGCAGATAGAGAAGCGTCGACATCAATAGCCTTCCGAAGCGGTATCCGGGCGGAATTGTGCCCCGGCCAGACGGCAAACTTCGGTGGTCAGCGAGCCATCGGCATGCAGCTCCAGCCAGCGCCAGCCCGGTGCGATGGTATCCAGCGTAAAGTTGGCGCAGTGCGGCTTAAACTGCACGCAGGTAGAGGGCGTCGCGAGCAGACGTCGACCGTTCCAGTCGAGATCCTGTTCCTGGTGAATATGACCGCACAGCAAATTTTTTACGCGCGGGAATTTCGCCAGCACGCCGTCCAGCGCCGCAGAGTTGCGTAAGCTGTGCTGATCGAGCCAGCTACAGCCCGCCGGCAGCGGGTGATGATGCAGTAACAGCAACGTATTGCGATTCGGTTCGGCGGCCAGTTTTGTCTCCAGCCAGTCAAGCTGATAGTCGCTCAACTCACCGTGCGGAACGCCAAACACCTGACTGTCGAGGAGCAGAATTTGCCACTGGTCCCCCGCAAAGACACATTTTGCCGGTGAAATCCCCGCATCCTGAAGCGAACTGTACATCGCGGGCTGAAAATCGTGATTGCCCGGCAGCCAGACGCAAGGCACGCTAAAGCTCGCAATCCCTTCAGCAAAATGCTGATAGGCTGCGGAGGATTGATCCTGCGCCAGATCGCCCGTCGCGACGATCAGATCGCATGGCCGCTTTTCAGCATGGATCGCGTCAAGAACCGCCTGATAACTCTCCCAGGTGTTCACGCCCAGAAGCGTCTCATGCTTTTCGGCAAAAAGGTGGGTGTCGGTGATTTGTAATATCCTGACTGGCGCCCCACCAGCAACAGTCAGGTTCAACAGGCTTTCCAAATGGTGTCCTTAGGTAGGTTTATGACGCTAACAAACCGGAATCGCCATTGCTCCATGTGCTAAACAATATCTTAGCCAGTCGGCTAAAAACTGGTTAATTTGATGCTTTTCGTCGCGTTGATGCAACTTTTTATTCGGATAATCATACCGCGCTTTAAAGCGAAAGATCTGCTGGCTTGAACACACTTCAGCGACCATCGCGTCATGATAAAGACGTACCGTCATCGACGGCAGGCTCCAGTAGCTGATGCTCGGCGCCGTTTGCTCAATCTCCACCAGCGTAGTGTAGCGCGTTGATTCTGTTATCGTTAACCGATACTGCGCGTTGCTCACCTGATAGCTCACCGTTTCGCCGGGCGCGTCGTTTCGCGGCAGCAGGCGGCGCAGCTGGGCGAAATTGGTTTCGCACAGGCGCATCATTTCTGGGAAGTCAGGTGTATAACGCTTCATTTTTTCCACTCGTGTCGTAATGTCTGATAATGCAGCTGTAGCCATTGCAGAGCGATGACAGACGCTGCGTTGTCGATTTTCCCCTCTTCTACCCACTGGTAAGCCAGCTCCCGACTCACCACATGAACCCGAATATCTTCGTTTTCATCTGCCAGACCATGGATCCCTTCCGCTGTCGTGGCGTCCACTTCGCCCACCATAATAGATGAACGTTCCGTTGTCCCACCCGGGCTTGCCAGGTAGCTCAACACCGGCTTCGTCCGGCCAACCACCAGGCCCGCCTCTTCCAGCGCCTCGCGGCGAGCGACGTCTTCGACCGACTCACCTTCTTCGATCATCCCGGCCACCATCTCCAGCAACCACGGCGTTTCGCTGGTATCATAAGCCGCAATACGCACCTGCTCGACCAGCACAACTTCGTCACGCACTGGGTCATAGGGTAGCAACACAGCCGCATGCCCGCGCTCAAAAATTTCGCGTTTGATTTCACCGCTCATCTCACCGTTAAACAGACGATGCCTGAAACGGTAAAGTTCCATTGAAAAAAAACCGCTATAAAGCGTTTCTCGTGCAATAATTTCTACATCGTTTTTGGCGAAGGTGACAGGCACGTTTTCTGGTTTTTGCATCGGTCGAGTCCTGGTAGCAATGGTGATGAAATTGTGAATTTCAAGGCTGTTTGGCTGCCGTTTGTATGGCTATATGGTAGATTGGAGCAAATTACCGCCAGATGGCACGTTACGCCAACCTTTTGGTGTGGATGATTCTGTTAGAATCGGCAATTATTTTTAATTAGATCAGCGCTAATACTGCTTCACAACAAGGAATGCAAATGAAGAAATTGCTCCCCATCCTTATCGGCCTGAGCCTGACGGGCTTCAGTGCAATGAGCCAGGCAGAGAACCTGTTACAGGTCTACCAGCAGGCACGTCTGGGCAACCCTGATTTACGTAAATCAGCGGCCGATCGTGATGCTGCGTTTGAAAAGATTAACGAAGCACGTAGTCCACTGCTGCCGCAGTTAGGCTTAGGTGCAGATTATACCTACACTAACGGTTTTCGCGATAATAACGGCATCAACTCGAATGCCACCAGCGCCTCTTTACAGTTAACGCAAACCCTGTTCGACATGTCCAAATGGCGTGAGCTGAGCTTGCAGGAAAAGAGCGCGGGCATCCAGGATGTGACCTATCAGACCGATCAGCAAACGCTGATCCTGAATACCGCGACCGCCTACTTCAACGTACTGAGCGCGATTGACGCCCTCTCCTACACCGAAGCGCAGAAACAGGCGATTTATCGTCAGTTAGATCAAACCACCCAGCGCTTCAACGTGGGCCTGGTCGCCATCACTGACGTACAGAACGCCCGTTCACAGTACGACACCGTACTGGCAAACGAAGTGACCGCACGTAACAACCTCGACAACGCGCTGGAATCACTGCGTCAGGTCACCGGTAACTACTATCCTGAGCTGGCCTCTCTGAACGTGGACAGCTTCAAAACAGACAAGCCGCAGGCGGTTAACGCCCTGCTGAAAGAGGCGGAAAACCGCAACCTGACCTTGCTGCAGGCACGCCTGAGCCAGGACCTGGCGCGCGAGCAGATCCGTCTTGCACAGGATGGTCACCTGCCAACCCTGAGCCTGAGCGCCTCTACCGGCGTATCGGATACCAGCTACAGCGGTTCTAAAACCAACACTGCCCAGTATGACGACAACAATATGGGCCAGAACAAAGTTGGCCTGAGCTTCTCTCTGCCGCTGTACCAGGGCGGGATGGTTAACTCTCAGGTTAAGCAGGCGCAGTACAACTTCGTAGGCGCGAGCGAGCAACTTGAAAGCGCGCACCGCAACGTGGTCCAGACCGTGCGTTCTTCCTTCAACAACGTGAACGCGTCCATCAGCAGCATCAACGCCTATAAACAGGCCGTTGTCTCTGCGCAAAGCTCTCTGGACGCGATGGAAGCGGGTTACTCCGTCGGTACGCGTACTATCGTTGATGTGTTAGACGCAACGACCACGCTGTACAACGCGAAACAGCAGCTCTCCAGTGCGCGTTACCAGTACTTGATCAACCAGCTGAACATCAAGCAGGCGCTGGGTACGCTGAACGAGCAGGATCTGCAAATGCTGAACAGCACGCTGGGCAAACCGGTTTCCACGTCGCCTGACAGCGTCGCGCCGGAAAATCCACAGCAGGATGCCGCCGTGGATAATTTCACCGCTAACAGCAGCGCCCCGGTTGCACAGCCAGCGGCAGCGCGTAGCACCTCACCTGCCAGCAGCGGCACGAATCCGTTCCGCAATTAAGCGTGTCATCAGGCCCACTGCGGCCTGATGCCCTCACCTCAGCCCTCTCCCACAGGGAGAGGGAGCACCATAATCCCCCCCGAACGTAAGCCAACGTAAAGATCCCCCGGATTTCGCCCCTCGTCGCTTCATTTTCAACCACTCATCCTCTATCCTGAGCGTTATTACCACTGGGTCCTGGAAGACAAATATGAAACGGACAAAAACGATGAATCACGCGTCGTTCCGCAAAAGCTGGAACGCACGCCACCTGACACCTGTCGCGCTGGCGGTCACCGCCGTCTTTATGCTGGCAGGCTGTGAGCAAAACGACGAAACGGTTTCGCTGTATCAAAACGCCGACGACTGCGCGAGCGCAACCGGTAAAGCCGCTGAGTGTACGACGGCGTATAACAACGCCCTGAAAGAAGCGGAACGTACCGCGCCGAAATATGCCTCACGCGAAGACTGTGTAGCCGAATTCGGTGAAGGCCAGTGCCAGCAGGCACCTGCTCAGGCGGGTATGGCACCGGAAAACCAGGCGCAGGCACAGTCCAGCGGCAGCTTCTGGATGCCGCTGATGGCGGGTTATATGATGGGCCGTTTGATGAGCGGCGGTGCGGGCTACCAGCAGCAGCCGCTGTTTAGCTCCAAAAACCCGAACAGCCCGGCCTACGGGAAATACACCGATGCCACCGGCAAGGGTTACGGTGCTGCAACGCCTGGCCGTACGATGACCGTACCGAAAACCGCAATGGCGCCGAAACCAGCCACCACCAGCACCATTACCCGTGGCGGCTTCGGTGAGTCTGTTGCCAAACAAACCACCATGCAGCGTAGTGCGACCGGCTCCTCAACTCGCTCAATGGGCGGCTGATCATGGAACGAGTCAGTATTGCCGAGCGCCCGGACTGGCGCGAAAAAGCCACCGAATACGGTTTCAACTTTCACACCATGTACGGCGAGCCGTACTGGTGTGAAGATGCTTACTATAAGCTCACGCTTGCTCAGGTCGAAAAGCTTGAAGAAGTGACCGCAGAGCTGCACCAGATGTGCCTGAAGGTGGTTGAGAAAGTCATCGACAGCGATGAGCTGATGACCAAATTCCGCATTCCGAAGCACACCTGGAGCTTTGTTCGTCAGTCCTGGAAAACGAACCAGCCTTCGCTCTACTCTCGCCTCGATCTGGCATGGGATGGCGTGGGTGAACCGAAGCTTTTAGAAAACAACGCAGATACGCCAACCTCCCTGTACGAAGCCGCGTTCTTCCAGTGGATCTGGCTGGAAGATCAGGCGAATGCCGGAAACTTGCCGGAAGGCAGCGATCAGTTCAACAGCCTTCAGGAAAAGCTGATTGAACGTTTCGTCGAACTGCGTGAACAGCACGGTTTCAACCTGTTGCACCTCGCCTGCTGCCGCGATACCGAAGAAGACCGCGGTACGGTTCAGTATTTGCAGGACTGCGCAGCCGAAGCGGAAGTGGCGACGGAATTTCTCTATATCGAAGATATCGGTTTAGGTGAAAAAGGTCAGTTTACGGACATGCAGGATCAGGTGATCAGCAACCTGTTCAAGCTCTATCCGTGGGAATACATGCTGCGGGAAATGTTCTCTACCAAACTGGAAGACGCTGGCGTGCGCTGGCTGGAACCAGCCTGGAAGAGCATTATCTCCAATAAAGCCCTGCTGCCGATGCTGTGGGAGATGTTCCCGAATCACCCGAACCTGCTGCCTGCTTATTTTGCCGAAGATGATTTCCCACCGATGGAGAAATACGTCGTTAAGCCAATCTTCTCTCGTGAAGGGGCAAACGTCTCGATTATCGAAAACGGTAAAACGCTGGAAGCAGTTGAAGGGCCGTACGGTGAAGAAGGGATGATCGTCCAGGCGTTTTATCAACTGCCGAAGTTTGGCGACAGCTATACGCTGATCGGCAGCTGGCTTATTAACGATCAGCCTGCCGGGATTGGCATTCGCGAAGATCGCGCGCTGATTACGCAGGATCTGTCGCGTTTCTACCCGCATATTTTCGTCGAGTAAGACTTGCCGGGTGGCGGCTTCACCTTACCCGGCCTACATGTCGAGCGTAGGCCCGGTAAGCGCAGCGTCACCGGGCATGTGTTTACCCCACCTGCACCGACAGCATACTCAAACTCCCCATCTCAATGCCGTCGACCGGGGTTGTAATAACCTCCTGACCGTCCCATGCGCCTAATACATACAGCAATGGCAAGAAGTGTTCCGGCGTCGGGTTAGAGAGCGAACCGCCATCGTGCTCCAGATAGTTCACCAAAGGGTGCCGTTCGACCGGCCCTTGCCAGGCCAGGTTGTCTTTTACATAGTCATTAAAGGCTGTTGCCCAGGGGTACGGCGTATTTTCACCGTGCCAGCGTACCGTACGCAGATTGTGTACCACGTTGCCACTGGCAATCAGCATGATGCCCTCATCACGAAGCGAAGCCAGCTTACGCCCCATCTCCATGTGCCAGGCAGCTGGTTTGGTGCTGTCGATACTCAGTTGTACCATCGGAATATCGGCATTCGGATACATTTTGATCAACACCCCCCATGAGCCATGGTCAAAGCCCCAGGCTTCTTTGTCCAGCGCAACCGGAACAGGGGCAAGCAGATCAACCAGCCGCTGCGCCAGCTCAGGGGAGCCCGGCGCAGGATAATGCGTGTCATACAGCGCCTGCGGAAAGCCGCCAAAATCATGAATCGTTTTTGGCGTTTCCATGGCCGTCACGCCGGTACCCCGGGTAAACCAGTGCGCAGAGACCACCACAATTGCCTTCGGACGCGGTAACGTCTCACCCAACTGACGCCAGGCGCGGGTATAGACGTTATCTTCCAGGACGTTCATTGGGCTGCCATGGCCTAAAAACAGTGCTGGCATACGAGAAGAAGACATGGTGATATCCTTAGAGGAGGTGTCAATGTGATAGGCCTACATTACGCGCATTCAGGTGAAGATGAACGCAGATAACCGTGAAGATCATCATCAGGAAATTTGAATGCCAGATATCGCTTAAGGAGAATGCATGTCAGTACCGTTGATTTTGACCATACTTGCGGGCGCCGCAACCTTTATCGGTGCGTTCCTCGGGGTACTCGGGCAAAAACCCTCTAATCGCCTGCTGGCCTTCTCGCTGGGTTTCGCCGCCGGGATCATGCTGCTTATCTCGCTGATGGAGATGCTGCCCGCCGCGCTTCACACCGAAGGGATGTCGCCTGTTCTGGGCTATGGCATGTTTATCATTGGCCTGCTGGGTTATTTTGCACTCGACCGTATTCTTCCTCACGCGCACCCGCAGGATTTAATGCAAAAAAGCGTTACCCCCGTTCCGGGAAATATCAAACGCACGGCCATTCTGCTGACGCTGGGTATCAGCCTGCATAACTTTCCGGAAGGTATCGCCACCTATGTCACGGCCAGCAGCAACCTGGAAATAGGTTTTGGTGTGGCGCTGGCCGTGGCTTTGCACAATATTCCTGAAGGACTTGCCGTTGCCGGGCCCGTTTATGCCGCCACGGGTTCAAAACGTACAGCTGTCTTTTGGGCAGGTATCTCCGGCATGGCTGAAATTCTCGGCGGCGTGCTGGCGTGGCTGATCCTCGGTAGCCTCGTATCCCCGGTTGTAATGGCTGCAATTATGGCTGCCGTGGCCGGGATTATGGTCGCGCTCTCTGTCGATGAGCTGATGCCGCTGGCAAAAGAGATCGATCCCAACAATAACCCAAGCTACGGCGTGCTGTGTGGAATGTCAGTGATGGGGATGAGCCTGGTTCTGCTGCAAACGGCAGGTATTGGCTAAGAATTAATGCCTCCGTTTTTATACGGAGGCTTTATATTATTCAAAAAAACAATCCTATATATTTTACATATAATAACCCACAAAATATAAATCTATTAAAACCCCGAAAAAAGAAGCCTCTTCAGATAGCCTGAAAATATTAATTAAAACCATCTAAAAATATATTTAAGTCACGTTAATCGCGTCTCCCCGCCCCAATCCGTATACTTTGCGAGTATTCTGAAATTAATATTCACATTACGAATCAATCTGAAAAAGGATATTTTCATGTATATGGGTAAAAAATTGCTGTTAGCGGCAGCTATGGCTGCCATTGTATCGGGTTCTGCGTTTGCTGATGATCAAGGCTCAGGCAAAATCAAATTCAAAGGCGTGGTTATTGACGCACCATGCAGCATCGCTCCAGACAGCGTTGATAAAGAAGTCGACCTGGGTGAAGTGACTACGGCCGTTATCAACGCCAACAAAAAATCCACGCCGGTTCCGGTCGATATCAATCTGGAAAACTGCCAGCTTGACGATCCGGCAGACGAAACCGACACGCCAATTACTAAAGTGGAAGTGACCTTTACCAGCGCAGCGACAGATGCGACGGATACCAGCCTGATGAGCAACACCTTTGCAAACGGTGCGCAGAACGTGGGCGTCCGTCTGCTGGATAACGCGGAAGGCAACATCACGCTTGGTCAGCCAAACGTGCTTGATCTGCTGGCGGGTTCAACCACCCAGACGCTGCATTTCAAAGCGGTTATGGAAGTCCCAACAGGTAAAACTGCGACGGCAGGCCAGGTTGAAGCCACGGCTAACTACGTCCTGATGTACAAATAATTCCGTTACGTCACGGTATCAGCCGACTGGCAATCCATGCCGGTCGGCACTCTTTATTTATTCGAGTAACAGGATGATGACATACAAAGTACAATGGATAATCATCATTGCGTCCCTGTTAATGACGATAGTTGCCTCTGCCACTGAATTTAATATAAACGCCATCGATAAAGATCAGCGCGGCAGCGTCGATTTATCACGTTTTAAAGATCAAATATCGGTTACGCCGGGAAGCTATTTCGTTACGGTTTCAGTTAATGATATTCCGCTGGCAAATGGCTGGCAGCTTCGCTGGCGAGAAATAAATAACGCAGTTCAGGTCTGTATTTCCCCCGAGCTGGCCGATACATTCGCATTGCAGGATGACGTTCGTCACGCTTTGCCGGAAAAAGAGGGATGCGTTGATTTCGCCACCAGACCAGACATCAAATTTATTTTTGAGCAAGGCAGCCAGACCCTGAAAGTAACGATCCCCCAGGCGTGGCTGCAATACCGTGCGGTTGACTGGATGCCGCCATCCACCTGGGACAACGGCGTGCCAGGCGTACTGCTGGATTACAATCTTTTTGCCAGCCATTATCAGCCCAATAGCAGCGGCAGCAATGACAACGCCAATACCTATGGTACCGCCGGTGCGAACATGGGCGCGTGGCGCCTGCGAAGCGATTACCAGTACACGCGAAGCGATACTGAAGCAGGCTCAGAGCAGAATGGCCGTTTTTCACGCGTGTATATGTTCCGCCCTCTGCCCTCGATCGGTGCGAAACTGACGCTGGGTGAAACGGATTTCCAGTCCTCCATTTTTGACGCCTTCACCTACACCGGCGCATCGCTAATCAGCGATGAACGTATGCTGCCATGGTCGCTGCGCGGCTATGCCCCACAGATTACCGGAATAGCACAAACCAACGCCACCGTGGCCGTAAGCCTTGCCGATCGCGTGATTTACCAGAGTAAAGTGCCACCAGGACCCTTTGTTATTCAGGATCTTAACCAGTCGGTTCAGGGCACGCTGGACGTCAAAGTCACGGAAGAAGACGGACGCGTCAACACCTTCCAGGTCTCGGCTGAATCCGTGCCGTTTTTAACGCGCAAGGGCCAGGTGCGCTATAAGCTCGCGGCGGGTAAAGCGCGCCAGGGCGCCTCCCATGATGTTGAAGATAATGCCTTCATGAGCGGCGAATTTTCCTGGGGCATGCTGTCGCACACCTCTCTGTATGGCGGCACGCTGGCCGATGGCGACCGTTATCGTTCCGTCGCTGCCGGGATCGGCCAGAATATGGCCTGGCTGGGGGCGCTCTCTTTTGACGTCACGCAGGCTACCAGCCAGCTGCCACACCAGCGCAGCCAGACGGGTTACAGCTATCGCATTAACTACAGCAAGCGTTTCGATACCACCGGCAGTCAGCTTACGCTCGCCAGCTACCGCTACTCAGACCCACAGTTTTTGAGCTACGCCCGCTACCTGGATTATGACAACGGTGACCGCCAGTCGGAAAAACAAACCCTGAGCGTGACGGCAAGCCAGTACATTTCAGCGTTATCCCTGAACCTGTACGTCAATATGCTGCGTCAGACATGGTGGAATGATTCATCCTCCACGACCGGCAGCATCACGGCGGGCTACAACTTTGATATAGGTCGCTGGAAGAATCTTGGCGTAACCCTGTCCTGGAGTAAAACGCATTACGAGGAGGAAGACGAAAATGACGATACTCAGTTTTATCTCTCGCTCAGCGTACCGCTCGATCCCGATCATCGACTTAACTATGACCTGCGTAACAGCGACACGCTGAGCCATAACGTGTCGTGGTATGACACGTCGGATCGCAATAATACCTGGGGCGTTTCCGCAGGTACGGAGAGCGGGAAGCCAGATTCCGGCGCGCAGGTCAGCGGGAATTATCAGCATTATTCTGCGTACGGCGATCTCAATCTCTCCGGCAGCTATAAAGCTAACGAATATAACTCCCTCAGCGCGAGCTGGAGCGGTTCCTTCACCTCAACGGCGAAAGGCGCCGCGCTGCACCGGCGCAGTTACGGTAATGAACCCCGCGTAATGGTCAGCACCGACGGGGTAGGCCATATCCCGCTGAACATGTCGCGCGATGAAACTAACCGTTTTGGCATCGGCGTTTTACCGTCATTCTCCAGCTATTCCCCCTCTAGCGTGCAGGTCAATATGAACAACCTTCCGGATGGCGTAGACGTGGACAACCGCGTCGTGACCTCAACCTGGACTGAGGGGGCCATTGGTTATCGTCAGATTGCCACGCGCGCAGGTCAGGACGTAACAGGCGTTTTGCGGATGTCGTCAGGAACACCACCACTCGGGGCGATTGTTCGCCTGGATGAAAGCAATTTACAGGTTGGGATGGTGGCCGATGAAGGCCGCGTCTGGCTCGGCGCCGTTGAGCCAGAACAGCAGTTTCGCGTGACATGGGGCGACAACCAACAGTGTCGCTTCTCGTTACCTTCTCACTTAGAAAACAGTATGCAGTTGATACTGCCGTGCCAGTAAGAAATCATCATGAAATTAACGCCGATTAAAAGCCTGTGCCTGATGCTGATCAGCACAACATTTACCGTCCACGCGGCCATTAACCTGGACCGCACGCGCATTGTTTTTCCAGAAAGCGACAAGGCCAGCAGCCTGAAAGTGGACAACCAGAGCAAGGCGCTGCCTTATCTGGCGCTCTCCTGGATTGAAGATGAAAAGGGGCAAAAAGAAGATGTGCACTTTATGGCGCTTCCCCCCATTCAACGTATCGAAGCGGGCGCCTCGTCGCAGGTAAGAATTGTTAAACAAGCCGCTACCCGCCAGTTGCCAAAAGACAGGGAATCGCTGTTTTATTTCAACCTGCGTGAAGTACCGCCTAAAAGCACCAGCGCCAGCGAGGAGCGCAGCGTGATGCAGGTTGCCATGCAGAGCCGAATTAAGCTCTTCTGGCGTCCGGAAGCGATTCGCAAAAAATCTGGCGAACTGACTGAAATGCGTATGGAAATTACCGCCAACGCGAAAGGGCTCACGGTCCACAACCCTACGCCGTACTACATCACGCTGGCGTGGCTGAGCAAAAATGCCAAAACCATGCTGCCGGGTTTTGACAGTCTGATGATTGCGCCTTTCGCCACGGCAACCGCCTCTACCGGCGATTACCACGGTAGTTATTACAGCATCGGCTACATCGACGATTACGGCGCACTGAAAAAAGTCGACGTACAGTGCACCGGAACGGTGCTATGTAAGCTTAACGAACGGAAAATCGATAAAGATGCGAAAGCTCACTAGTTTCCTGCTTACATTGCTGCTTACAACGCTGCCTTTGAAAGAAGCGCTGGCGCTCAACTGCTATCTGGGTGGATCTGGCGGCCCCGTCGAGGAGACAAAAACGATCTCCCCTTTTGCCATACCCAGCAACGCTCAGGTTGGCCAAAAAATATGGGAGTCTGATGACATTAAAATTCCGGTGACGTGTGACAATAACGTCACAAGCGGTTTCAAGCCGGAAGATGTTTTTGCCTGGGTAAACCCTTATCCTGCCGCAACCGATCCCTATTATGAACTGGGCGTCACCTATGAAGGCATAGATTACGATGCCACAGGCCAGCCCAACGGCGTGGATACCCGCCAGTGCCTGGACAACGATAACATCACCATTTACACCCCGGATCAAATCCGCCAGATGGGTTGGGAGAATCGCATCTGCTCTGGCAATCCGGATGATATCCACATTACGCGCACGTTCGTCGCCCGTTTACGACTTTTCGTGAGAATTAAGGCTATGCCGCCACATGGCTATGTCAGCTCGCTCAGCGATTACATCGTTGTGCAGTTTGACGGTAAGGGCGGCGTTAATCAGATGGCCGATGCGAAGAACCTTAAGTATCACATCAACGGACTGCAAAACATTACGGTGCTTGATTGCGGGGCGACGTTTACCATTTACCCTGAGAATCAGGAGATCGACTTTGGCACCTTCAGCGCGCGCGACATCGTGAATCAGCAGACGCGTTTGCGCACGTTTTCAATACGAACCACCAAAGTCCAGGATGCCCAGTGCTCGGATGGATTTAAGATGGACTCGTCGTTTTACACAACCGAAACGCTCAGCGCAGACGACACTGCGGTGCTGATAGGGAATGGGTTAAAACTGCGTATTCTTAACGGAACGGCCCCTTACACCTTCAACCAGTACAAAGAGTACGCCGATTTTACGGGCGATAAGATGAATGTTGAGCAAAACTACACAGCTGAACTTTCACGGGAAGAAGGAAAAGCGATTCAGTCCGGGCCGTTCGAAACCGTGGTACTGTTCAAAATTAACTACCACTAGAAACAAAAAAACCGGGTTTCCCCGGCTTTTTTACATCAGCATGTTCAGCTGGCTTTGCGCTCGTGCGCGCGGCGGTACTCAACCAGATCTTCAATCGTCACCACTGGCATATTGTGCAGACGCGCAAAGGTGATGCACTCCGGCGCACGCGCCATGGTGCCATCATCGTTGGTCAGTTCGCACAGCACGCCTGCGGGTTTGAAGCCAGCCAGCGTCACCAGATCGATGGTCGCTTCGGTATGACCACCACGGGTCAGCACGCCGCCCGGCTGCGCGCGCAGCGGGAAGACGTGACCAGGACGGTGCAGATCGGAAGGTTTCGCACCATCAGCAATCGCTGCACGCACGGTGGTCAGACGGTCAGCCGCCGACACACCGGTGGTTACGCCATGCGCCGCTTCAATGGTCACAGTGAAGCCAGTACCAAAGGCGCTGGTGTTGTTTTCAACCATCATCGGCAGATCAAGCTGCTGGCGACGGTCTTCGGTGATGCACAGGCATACGATGCCGCTACCGTGACGGATGGTCAGCGCCATCTGCTCA
Source organism: Enterobacter cloacae complex sp. 677-3DZ2D5B (assembly GCF_004136695.1). Lineage (NCBI taxonomy): Bacteria > Pseudomonadati > Pseudomonadota > Gammaproteobacteria > Enterobacterales > Enterobacteriaceae > Enterobacter > Enterobacter cloacae complex sp. 677-3DZ2D5B. The sequence goes on from NZ_QFLS01000006.1 coordinate 226,757, forward strand.
ACGGTCATGTTCTCGGCGGCAAAAATCATGTCGCCTTCGTTTTCACGGTTTTCATCGTCAAGCACCATCACACCGCGGCCTTCGCGCAGGGCATCCAGTGCATGTTCAACACGTTGAGTTGAAGTGCCAAAAGAGGAAAGTAGCGTCTGATTCATGGTAAAAAAACCTCATTAACTTTATGGTTACCAGAATCAGGGCAGTCTTAGGAGCGCCGTACAAGCGGCAAAAAAATAACGTGAGCGGGCTTTGCCCGACTGGATCGTTACTCTCTCCCATCCGGACTCTAACCGTCGGCCCCGGAATTACACCGGATCTGCTGACCTTTGAGAATTCACCCAAAGCGCTCGCGGGCTTTCAGCGTTAAGCTGATTTACCGCCGGTGGGGAATTTCGCCCCGCCCTGAGAATAAGCGAGATAACTATAACGCTATTGATTACCCTGGGCAATGCATAAGCTTCAAACAATTTTGTTTAACCCGCGGCATGACACGCTACAATAGGCACTAACACCTTTTCATCAAGGGAAACGACAATGATTGACCCAAAGAAAATTGAGCAGATCGCGCGTCAGGTTCATGAGTCCATGCCGAAAGGTATTCGTGAGTTTGGTGATGACGTTGAGAAGAAAATCCGCCAGACGTTGCAGGCACAGTTGGTTCGCCTTGATTTAGTCAGCCGCGAAGAGTTTGACGTGCAGACGCAGGTGCTGCTGCGCACCCGCGAGAAGCTGGCGCTGCTGGAACAACGTTTGACCGAGCTGGAAAACCGCAATGCGCCGGAAGAAGTGAAGCCAGCGCCAGCTATTCCACCGGTGGATGACCAGGCATAAGTGCGGCCTGATGCCCTCACCCCAGCCCTCTCCCACAGGGAGAGGGTGAAAAACGAACGGGCCAACAGGCCCGTTTTTTACTGACTGTCTTTCTGGATCTTCTTAATGATGTTGGTGGTTGAACACCCGTCCTCAAAGTTGAGCACCATTACTTCACCACCATTCGCCCAGACCTCTTCGCTACCTGCGATTTGCTCTGGTTTGTAATCACCGCCCTTCACCAGCAGGTCAGGCAAAATTCCGGCAATCAGGCGCTGCGGGGTGTCTTCTTCAAATGAGACCACCCAGTCCACCGCTTCCAGCGCGCCGAGCACTATCATGCGCTGCTCCAGCGGGTTAACCGGACGCGTTTCACCCTTCAGACGTTTGGTTGAGGCATCGCTGTTGACCGCCACAATCAGGCGGTCGCCCAGCTTGCGCGCATTCGCCAGATACGACACGTGGCCCGCATGCAGGATGTCGAACACGCCGTTCGTCATCACCACTTTTTCACCGCGTTTGCGCGCGGCGGCAACGGCCACTTTCAGCTCGTCTTCGGTCATGACGCCAAAGCCGGTATCCGCACGCCCACGCACCGCGTTTTCCAGCTCAATTGGCGAAACGGTGGAGGTCCCGAGTTTACCGACGACCACGCCCGCCGCGGCGTTCGCGAAGTAGCATGCTTCTTCCAGGGAGTTACCCGCCGCCAGCGTCGCCGCCAGCACGCCAATCACCGTATCACCGGCACCGGTCACGTCGTACACTTCCTGCGCCTGGGTTGGCATATGCAGCGGCGCCTTGCCCGGTTGCAGCAGCGTCATGCCCTGCTCGGAACGGGTCACCAGCAGCGCAGACAGCTCGAAATCAGCGATGATTTTCATGCCGCGCTCAACCAGCTCTTCTTCAGTTTTGCACTTGCCCGCCACCGCTTCGAATTCAGAGAGGTTTGGCGTCAGCAGGGTTGCGCCGCGATAGCGCTCAAAATCGGTGCCTTTCGGGTCGATCAGCACCGGTACGCTGGCCTTACGCGCCAGCTGGATCATGGTCTGCACGCTCGCCAGCGCGCCTTTCGCGTAGTCGGACAGCACCAGCGCGCCAATATTGCCCAACGCCTGGTTAATGCGCTCGTGCAGCGGCTCGGGATCAACGCCTTCGAACCCTTCTTCAAAGTCGAGGCGGATTAGCTGCTGGTTACGCGACAGCACGCGAAGCTTGGTGATGGTTGGGTGGGTCGGAACAGAAACGAAGTCACACTTCACATTCACGTCCGCCAGCGACTTGCTCAGCGCACGCGCCGCATCGTCAATGCCGGTCAGGCCAACCAGACGCGAATGTGCGCCCAGAGAGGCTATGTTCATCGCCACGTTTGCCGCGCCACCGGGACGCTCTTCAATGGTGTCGACCTTTACCACCGGTACCGGTGCTTCCGGAGAGATGCGGCTGGTCGGCCCATACCAGTAGCGATCCAGCATCACATCACCGACAACCATAACTCCAGCACGTTCAAACTCTGGCAGTGTTACTTTCATTCCTGACTCCAGAAAGATTCACAATTTGCGCGCGATAATATCACACTTGTTTTGTTACGCACGGTTCCACTAGCCACTTCTGCCAGCTTGTAGTCACCTGCGCGCGTTCGTCGGCGAAACAGTCCAGCGCCACATGGCCCGGCTGTTCCTGTAATGCCAGATGGTGCAACTCATCACGCAGTGTGGTGTAGGCGCGGGTTAAGGCCTGCGCCTCCTGCTCATCCATAATGTCGTTCTGCGCCAGCAGTTCCAGTATGCGCACGTTATCCGACCAGCGGGTCAGCTTCGGCTTATCGTGCGCGTGCAGCAGCACCAGGTACTGAGTGATAAACTCAATATCGGTAATCCCGCCTTCATCGGCTTTGATATCAAAGCGATCGCGATGTTTGTTGCCAAGGTGCGCGCGCATCTTCTCCCGCATTTCCCGCACTTCGGTTTGCAGCGTACTGCCCTCGCGCGGGGTCGTCATGACCGCCTTGCGGATCGCATCGAACTGCGTTTTGAGCTGCGGATCGCCATACACCACGCGGGCGCGCACCAGCGCCTGATGCTCCCACGTCCAGGCTTCGTTCTTCTGATAGTCGGCGAAAGCCTCCGTCGAGGTGACCAGCATGCCTGCCGCGCCGGACGGGCGCAGACGCGCATCCACTTCATACAGAATGCCGGATGAGGTGCGAGTGCTGAACAGGTGCATGATGCGCTGGGCCAGGCGCAGGTAGAACTGCCGTCCGTCAATCTCACGTTCGCCGTCGGTCATGACGTCTGCCGGACAGTCGTGGAGGAAAATCAGATCCAGATCGGAGCTGTAGCCCAGTTCCCAGCCGCCCAGCTTGCCGTACCCCACCACCGCAAAACCGCGGCCTTCACGGTCAGCAAGGTGCTTCGGCTGGCCGTAGCGGGCTACCATCTGCACCCACGCCTGATGGACAACCGCGTCGATGATCGCTTCCGCCAGCCAGGTTAAGTGATCGCTCACTTTCATTACCGGCAGGGTACCGGCGATATCTGCCGCCGCCACGCGCAGCATCTGTGCCTGCTTAAACTGACGCAGCGCCTCAAGCTGTTGCTCTTCGTCCTCTTCAGGTACGCGCAGCAGATACTGACGCAGCTCGTCGCGGTAGGCATCCGTCGCCGTCGGCTGATAGAGGGTATTCGGGTCGAGCAGTTCGTCCAGCAGCAGCGGATAACGCGCCAGCTTGTTCGCCACCATCGGCGAGGCGGCGCAGAGGGAAATCAGGTGCTTCAGCGCGCCGGGAAACTCGCTTAACAGCTCAAGGTAAGTGGTACGCGTGACGATCCCACTCAGCAGCGGCATCATGCGCGACAGCGGCACCGGCGCATCGTCGCGGGAGCAGACATCGCTCAGCAGATGCGGCATCAGATGATCCAGCACCTGACGACCGCGTGGGCCGATAGCGCGTTTGTTCAGTTCGAGGCGGAAATCGGCAATCAACGCCACCACGCGATGGCGGGCATCGTCGCTTAAGTGCGCCAGCACCGGCGTGGTGTCATCTTCCTGAAGCGCGTCCTGCCACAGTTCGCGCCAGTGCTCGGAGAGCGCATCGTCCTGCGATTCAGTTTCGTCGTCGCCGATCAGATCGTTAAAGATGCGGCGCACGCCCGCCATATGCGCTTCCAGCCGTTGCGTCAGCGCCGCCCAGTCATCCACCCGCATCCCCCAGGCCAGACGCGCCCGGTTCAGCTCATCGCCCGGCAACGTCTGGGTCTGTTCGTCGTTGATACTTTGCAGCAAATTTTCCAGACGACGCAGGAAGAGATAAGAGTCACGCAGCGTTTGCGCGTCGCCTTCCGGCAGCAGATGCAGCTGATCGATAGCGCTTAGCGTCGGCAGCAGCGAGCGGGATTGCAGAGAAGGTTCACGCCCGCCGCGTATCAGCTGGAAGACCTGGACGATAAATTCGATCTCACGAATACCGCCAGCACCGAGCTTGATGTTGTCTTTCAGGCCACGGCGACGCACCTCGCGGGCAATCATCCCTTTCATATTTCGCAGGGACTGGATAACGCTGAAGTCGATGTAGCGGCGGAACACGAACGGGCGCAGCATGGCGCGCAGCTCGTTGGCGTAGGCATCGTCGCTGTCGCCCATGATCCGCGCTTTGACCATCGCGTAACGCTCCCAGTCGCGACCCTGCTCCTGGTAGTAATCTTCCAGCGCGGCAAAGCTCAGCACCAGTGGCCCGCTGTCGCCAAACGGACGCAGGCGCATGTCCACGCGGTAAACAAAACCATCCTGCGTGGGCTGATCCAGCGCCTTAATCAGCCGCTGCCCCAGACGAGTAAAGAACTGGGCATTGTCCAGCTCGCGACGGCCGCCGCGCGTGGAGCCGTTCTCGGGCCAGGCAAAAATCAGATCGATGTCTGAGGAGAAGTTCAGCTCGCAGCCGCCCAGCTTGCCCATCCCCAGGATCAACAGTGGCTGAGGAACCTCTTCCTCGCTGCACGGCGTGCCCCACTCTTTACAGCAGGCGGCGTAGAGCCAGTCCCGCGCGGCGACAATCAGCGTCTGCGCCAGCTCGCTCAACTGCTGCAAGGTGCTTTCTTCACTCACCAGCTCCAGCGCCTGCGCCCAGGCAATGCGTACCATCACCCGGCGGCGGAACTGACGCAGAACGCGCATCAGCGTGGCTTCGTCTGCCACCTCTGCCAGCGCGGTTTGCAGCCAGCCAGCATAATGCCGCCACTCGTCAGCCTGCGGCGGCGCGCTTTCCAGCTCTGCCAGCCAGTCCGGGTTAGCGCTGACGCTCTCCTGTACAAAATCACTGAACGTGAGCACGCTTTTCGCCTGCTCGCTTAACGACGACGCGGGTAACGACTCAGGCAGCCGTTCACAAACGGTCTGCCAGTGCTGCTGTAACTGCGAAGAAAGCGGCATATCAGGGGTTCCTTGCCAGAATTAACGTTTTCCGCTGTGCAGCCAGTACGGATCCTGCGAAATGGCCTCGTTGCGGAAATGCTCGATCTCAATCTGCTGACGGGTCTCGATGGCATGCTTAAGCCCCTGCCAGTTCTCCAGCCAGGCCTGCGCCTTCACGCCCTCATACGCACCCGACAGCAGCAACATGCTGTCGATGTTACGCGCCAGGCGGGGAAGCTGATCGCCATACTGGTCACCCAGCGGATGCGCAAAGGTGGTTCTCAGTTCGGCCGCGTGACGGGAGAGGTGGATATCCGCAAAACGTTTGAAGTTTTCCGCAATTTTGGCCTGCCCTTTCGCATCGAGGAAGGTGCGCCAGCCGCGCGTCACCAGAAATTCGGTCAGCGCCAGTTTCGCGCTGGCGTTTTGCGGGCTGTAGATCGCCGTTTGTGCCGACACGTCGGAAAGCATCAGCGTTTCGGTTTGAGTGAGCAAATCACGTAAGTGAGTGCTGGCTTTACGCGGTACAATGCCGCCAAAGAGCGTCAGGGTATGACGTACCAGCCCCATAGCGGCCAGCACCTGTTTTTTGGCATTTTTCACGTTACGCGCCCACAGCTCCTCGTGGAACTGCCACTGAGAGAGTGCCAGCTCCAGCGCCGCTTCCATCCCCTGCTCAACGGAGGCTTTCGGCACAACGCGCAGAATCGGGGTTTCTCGCAGCACGCGCGGCGCATTCCCGGCGGCCAGGTGATAGCCGCGTGCCGCTTTACTCAGGCTGCCCTGACGCAGTCCAGGCTGGTTCACCAGCTTGCGCGCCAGCTTCAGCACATCGCTCGCGTCGCCATCAAGCAGTTCGAGTTCCAATTCGCAGATCGGCTCCTGCTCTTCACCAGCCTTAATTTCACCCCGATCAAACGCGATCTCAATGCGGCTCTTGCCTTCCGTCACCAGCCATTTCTCGCGCCAGAAATCGGTGCTGAACAGCGGTTGCGCCTCTGCCGACAGCGTTGCGGGCAGCGTTCCTTCCGGCCACACTTCCGCCGGAAAACGATCCAGCTCAAGTTCTGGCTTACTGATGTCGATATTGTATTCCGGACGCTGGTGTAAACCGCCCACCACGCGACCGGCGATTTTCATCGTCATCTCGTAGCGCCCGTTCGCACCCCGGATGCGCAGGCCCATATCATGGTTGCGCAGCCAGTTGTCCGGCGTTTCGTAATAGATGTTGAGCAGCTGTACGGGTTCATGGTGCTCGCCGGACAGCGTATTCAGATGCTGGCGGAGCGCGTCAGCGCTGTCTTTTTCGACGATAAACTTTAATTCGATCTCTTGTGCCATAGCCTTGTACTTTTGCGTGCGTCACAGACGCGTCGATGAAGGCGAACTTCCTCGCCATTTGTTTGTCAGTACATAGTATTTTGCGCCAAATTGCCACGCAATGAGCAATTTGACGGGCGTAAAAGTTTAAAGCGGTGGAAATCATGACACAGATGATTCCGATTGATGATGAATCCTTTGCGTAGCGACACTGATACCACTACTATCGTTCCACTTTTTATGAAAATAACGACTGATATGCTTAAATTACGCCTGATTGGACTTACTTTACTCGCTTTTAGCGCCGCAACCGCGGTCCACGCTGAAGAGAAACGTTACGTTTCTGATGAACTGAATACCTGGGTACGCAGCGGCCCTGGAGACAATTATCGCCTCGTGGGTACGGTAAATGCCGGCGAGGAAGTGACTCTGCTGCAAACCAATGCAGACACCAATTACGGTCAGGTTCGTGACAGCTCTGGCCGCACCTCATGGATCCCGCTGAAAGAGCTGAGCACGGTGCCAAGCCTGCGCACCCGCGTGCCGGATCTGGAAAATCAGGTGAAAACCCTGACTGACAAGCTGAACAACATCGACGGCACCTGGAACCAGCGCACCGCAGAGATGCAGCAGAAAGTGGCGCAAAGCGACAGCGTGATCGCCGGTCTGAAAGATGAAAATCAGAAGCTGAAAAATGAGCTGATCGTCGCGCAGAAGAAAGTGAACGCCGCGAATCTACAGCTGGATGACAAACAACGCACCATCATCATGCAGTGGTTTATGTATGGCGGCGGGGTGCTGGGCGTCGGTCTGGTGCTGGGTCTGGTGCTTCCTCACCTTATCCCAAGCCGTAAACGTAAAGACCGCTGGATGAACTAACTCGTCTTCTCTGCCACACTTACGTATCATCTTGCGAAAAGAGAAAACGGGAGTGTTGGCGTGAAGAGTTATCTGGTCGGTGGTGCGGTACGTGATGCGTTATTAGGTCTGCCGGTCAAAGATAAAGACTGGGTCGTGGTCGGTGCCACGCCCGAAGCGATGATTGACGCGGGCTACCAGCAGGTAGGCCGCGATTTTCCTGTGTTCCTCCATCCGAAAAGCCGGGAAGAGTACGCCCTGGCGCGAACCGAACGGAAATCCGGTTCCGGTTATACCGGCTTCACCTGCTATGCCGCGCCGGATGTGACGCTGGAGCAGGACTTACTGCGCCGCGATCTCACCATTAATGCCCTGGCGCAGGACGAAAACGGCCATATTATCGACGTCTACGGCGGCCAGAACGATCTGCGCGACCGTCTTTTACGCCATATTTCCCCCGCCTTTTCTGAAGATCCGTTACGCGTACTGCGCGTGGCGCGTTTTGCCGCCCGTTATGCCCATCTCAGCTTCCGCATCGCCGACGAGACGATGGCGCTGATGACGGCCATGACCGACGCGGGCGAGCTGGAACACCTGACGCCAGAACGCGTCTGGAAAGAGACCGAAAACGCCCTGACTACCCGTAATCCGCAGATCTTTTTCCAGGTTCTGCGCGACTGCGGGGCGCTGAAAGTGCTGTTCCCGGAAATAGATGCGCTGTTTGGCGTGCCCGCCCCGGCGAAATGGCACCCGGAAATTGATACCGGCATTCACACCCTGATGACGCTGAGCATGGCCGCTATGCTCAGTCCTGAAGTGGACGTGCGCTTTTCCACTCTCTGCCATGACCTCGGCAAAGGGTTAACGCCAAAGGAATTGTGGCCACGCCATCACGGGCACGGTCCGGCTGGCGTAAAGCTGGTTGAAGGGCTTTGCCAGCGCCTGCGCGTGCCGAATGACATTCGCGATCTGGCAAAGCTGGTCGCCGAGTTCCACGACCTGATCCACACCTTCCCGATCCTGAAACCCGCCACCATCGTCAGGCTGTTCGATAACATTGACGCCTGGCGCAAGCCGCAGCGCGTGGAGCAAATTGCGCTGACCAGCGAAGCCGACGTGCGCGGCCGCACCGGGTTTGAAGCGTCCGATTATCCGCAAGGCCGTTTGCTGCGTGAGGCGTGGGACGTAGCGAAAGCGGTGCCAACGAAAGAGGTGGTGGAGGCAGGGTTTAAAGGCCCGGAGATCCGCGAAGAGCTGACGAAGCGGCGGATTGATGCGGTTGCGGCGTGGAAGGAAAAACGTTGCCCTCAGCCGAAAGACTGAGGGCGGTCGGTCATCAGAAGAAGACCACGTACACGGCAGCCGCGACGATAAAGCGGTAGATCGCGAACGGAATAAACGAAATACGCTTAATCAGTTGCAGGAAGGTTTTGATGGCGATCAGCGCCACAATGAAGGCGGTGATAAAGCCCACGGCGAACATCGGAATGTCACCCACGGTCAGGAAGCCGATGCTTTTGTAGAGATCCAGCGCGGTGGCGCCCATCATCATCGGCACCGCCAGCAGGAACGAGAACTCAGACGCCGCGTAACGGCTCACGCCCATCAGCATCCCGCCGGAAATGGTTGCCCCTGAACGGGAGAAGCCCGGCCACAGCGCCAGACACTGGAAGCAGCCAATCATAAACGCCTGACGATACGTCATATCGTCCAGACCTTCCGCACGCGGGGTTTTTGGCTTCAGCACTTCGGCGGCAATCAGCAGGAAGCCGCCGACAACCAGCGCGTACATCACGTTAATCGGGTTGAAGAGCGATTTAATGGTGTCGTGGAACACCAGCCCCAGCACCACTGCCGGGATCATCCCGAGCAGAATATGAATCAGCGTCAGACGCCCCTTGCCCTCTCCTTCACGCTGCGGCAAACGCCCGAAGTGGATGCCGATCAGACCAAACAGACGACGCCAGAACATCACAACCACCGCCAGGATAGAGCCCAGCTGAATCACCACCTCAAACGTCTTTGCGGTATCGCCTTCAAAGCCCAACAGATGGCCAACGATAATCATATGGCCCGTACTGGACACCGGCAAAAACTCCGTCAATCCTTCGACCACACCCAGTATTGCCGCCACCAGCAGCGAGTGCATATCGCTCATCTATAAACCCCTAAAAAGATATAAAAAAACGGTTGCCACAACGGCTACCGTGAAACATACAGCTCTAAGACCGATATAACCTAAAATGGTTTAGCTATTATGACGTTAAATCTTTCCTTTCAGATTTGTGCCACGCTCGATAATCACGCCCACGTTGGCGGCGCGCGCCACCGCGCCCGGCTTGCTTAGCTTAATGCGCACCCACGGGGAGTTAAATTTGCTCAGCAGCAGGTCTGCCACCTCTTCCGCCACGCGTTCTACCAGCGCAAATCGTTGCCCTTCCACATGGCCGATGACCGTTTCACTGATGTCGGCGTAGCTCAGACAATCATTCACATCATCGCTTTTCGCTGACTTGCGGTTATCCCAGCCCATTTCGATATCGAACACCAGTTTCTGCTCGATGGTCTGTTCCCAGTCGTAAACACCAATTGTGGTGATTACCGAAAGTTGCTCTATAAATACAATATCCATCACGACCTGCCTGCTTTTTGGCTAAACCGGATACCACTTCCGGCGAATTATGCGTATTATCCACAGATGCTGAGAATACAGATACATTTTCAAAACGGAACAGCGTTATGAGTGCAATCGCGCCTGGAATGATTATCCTCGCCTACCTTTGCGGCTCAATCTCCAGCGCCATTCTGGTCTGCCGCATCGCCGGGTTGCCTGACCCGCGTGAAAGTGGTTCCGGGAATCCGGGGGCGACCAATGTACTACGAATTGGCGGCAAGGGAGCAGCCGTAGCGGTTTTGATTTTTGACGTTCTGAAAGGAATGCTTCCCGTCTGGGGCGCGTATGCGCTCGGCGTCACACCCTTCTGGCTGGGGCTGATAGCCATCGCCGCCTGCGTCGGCCACATCTGGCCTGTTTTCTTTGGTTTTAAAGGCGGTAAAGGCGTGGCCACTGCGTTTGGCGCGATTGCGCCGATCGGCTGGGATCTCACCGGCGTGATGGCGGGCACCTGGCTGCTGACCATCCTGCTGAGCGGTTATTCGTCGCTGGGCGCCATCGTCAGCGCACTGATCGCCCCGTTCTATGTCTGGTGGTTTAAACCGCAGTTTACCTTCCCGGTGTCGATGCTCTCGTGTCTGATCCTGTTGCGCCATCACGACAACATTCAACGCCTGTGGCGTCGTCAGGAAACGAAGATCTGGATGAAGCTCAGACGTAAAAAGAAAGACGCTCAGTAAACCGTTCGTTATGCCTTATAACCAAATGTGATTTTTGTCACCTTCTGCCTGTGGTAACTGTTAGAGACACAACACAACCACACAAAAAGAAAATGGCAGAAATCACAGATTCAACTCCCCTTCCAGCGGCAGCAAACACCCCGGATGGCGATATCAAGTGGGTACGCAGCGCATCGGACGTTTCACGTCTCGTTAATGACGGCTCTCAGGGCCGGGCCAATGCCCGCATCGTGGTCGGTATCGCGCTCGGGGGAATTTTTCTCGATGCCTACGATCTCGGCGCGCTGGCATTCGGCATCAAAGACATCACCCGCGAATTTAACCTGACGCCCGCCGGTACCGGCATGGTGGCTTCAGCCATTACGTTTGGCGCGATTGTCGGGGCGCTGCTCGGCGGCTATCTTACGGATAAAATCGGGCGCTACCGCGTCTTTATGGCCGACATGGTATTCTTTGTCGTTGCCGCTATCGCCTGTGCGCTGGCCCCGAACGAATATGTGCTGGCGGGCGCGCGCTTTGTGATGGGTCTTGGCGTTGGGATCGACCTTCCCGTCGCGATGGCGTTTCTCAGCGAGTTCGCCAGACTGAAAGGCCCGGGGAATAAAGCCTCCAGCGTCGCGATGTGGTGTCCCACCTGGTATGCGGCCATCAGCATCTCTTATCTTCTGGTGCTCTTCTTTTACGCCGTGCTGCCGGAAAGCCACAGCGACTGGCTCTGGCGTCTGATCCTTGGCTTTGGCGCGGTGCCCGCGCTGGTGATTATCGCCATCCGCAGCCGCTATATGAGCGAATCCCCGGTCTGGGCGGCGAATCAGGGCAATCTGAAGGAGGCGGCGTCTATCCTGCGGCAGTCTTACAACATTAATGCCCACGTACCGCAGGATGCGCTCGACCAGCCCGCGCCTGTTGTGAACAAGGCAAAATGGTCGAACTACCTGAACCTGTTCCGCGGTATCTATCTGCGGCGTACCACGCTCGCCACCCTGCTGTCGGTCGTCTCCTCGTTCGCCTATAACGCCGTAGCCTTTGGCCTGCCGGTGATCATCTCCAGCTTCTTTGTGCAGTCGATGCTGACGACCATTCTGATCTCGCTGGCGCTTAATCTGCTGTTCGCGTTTGTCGGCGGGCTGCTGGCGGTGCGCTATGTTCCGCGCTTCGGCGCATGGCGGATGTCACTGGCGGGTTATGCGTGCCAGCTGGCGGCGCTGCTCGGCCTGGCGCTGATTGGCCGCCCTGACGGGTCCACGGAAGGCGTGGTCGCCGTCGCGATGCTGGCGCTGTTCCTGTTTGGCCAGGGTTTTGGTCCGGGTGCGCACACCATGACGTTTGCCTCTCTGAGCTACCCGACCTCGCTGCGCGGTGTGGGTGTGGGGCTTAACCAGACGCTGATGCGCAGCAGTTCAACGCTATCACTGTTTCTGTTCCCGCTGCTGGTCGCCTCGCTGGATACCGCTGTGTTCTGGGTGATTGCGCTGGCGCCGTTTATCGGTCTGGCGTCGCTGCTGGCGATCCGCTGGGAGCCGTCGGGGTATGATGTGGATGCAGAGGATTATCGCTAGCCTTTCTTGCCGGGTGGCGCTGCGCTTACCCGGCCTACATTACTGAAACCGGCTCACATGAGCCGGTTTTTTTATCCATAAGCGACTCATATGACAGCCTTCATTTCCGCCAGGGCATACTGAAACGTATCCCGATAGTGCGGAAGTGGAAGCACCATGTTAGCAACTCAGGTCACTGATAATTCATACAAAGGCTGGCAGGCCTCGCTTGCCCTCCAGTTTTGTCATACCCCTGAGAAAACCCTCCTCCATTCCGCGCGTCACACCGGGCCACTTACCGTTCAGCGTCCGTTTTATCCCGAAGGGGAAACCTGCCACCTTTACCTGCTGCACCCGCCAGGTGGAATTGTGGGCGGGGATACGCTGGATATTTCCGTGCGGCTCGACGCCAAAAGCCATGCCCTCATCACCATGCCCGGCGCCAGCAAGTTCTATCGCAGCAGCGGCCCGCTGGCCTGCCTCAGTCAGCATTTTTACCTCGACGAAGAGGCCACGCTGGAGTGGCTGCCGCAGGACACCATTATTTTCCCCGGCGCTAACGCCGCGCTGCGTTCCGTCTTTCACCTGCACGCCACCAGCACGCTGCTGGCGTGGGAGCTGTACTGTCTGGGCCGTCCGGTGATAAACGAAACCTTCAGCCAAGGCACGCTGGAGAGCCGCCTTGAGGTGTGGGTGGATGGCGAGCCGCGTCTGATTGAGCGACTGCATCTCAGCGGTGGCGATCTGACGCCCGTCGCGGACCATCCGTGGGTCGGCACGCTGCTGTTCTATCCGGCCCGGGAAGCACATCTCGACACGGTGCGCGAGCGGCTCGCCCCGCAGGAAAACTTTGGCGGGGCGACGCTTACCGACGATCTGCTGTCGGTGCGTTTTCTCTCGCACGACAACCTGATTTGTCAGCGGGTGATGCGCGATATCTGGCAGTCGCTTCGCCCGCTTTTAACCCCCAAAACCGCCTGTTCGCCGCGCATCTGGCAGACATAAAGAGAAACGCTATGGAACTGACTCCCAGAGAAAAAGACAAGCTGTTGCTGTTCACCGCCGCGCTGGTTGCCGAACGCCGCCTCGCGCGCGGGGTAAAGCTCAACTATCCGGAATCGGTCGCGCTGATCAGCGCCTTTATTATGGAAGGCGCGCGCGATGGCGAAACCGTCGCCTCGCTGATGGAAGCCGGCCGCCACGTCCTGACGCGCGATCAGGTGATGGAGGGAGTACCGGAGATGATCCCGGATATTCAGGTGGAAGCCACCTTCCCGGACGGATCCAAGCTCGTCACCGTCCACAACCCGATCGTGTAAGGAGCGCGTGATGATCCCAGGTGAATACCGGATCCAGTCCGGCAACATTGCTCTCAACGTCGGGCGCGAAACCCGAAGTGTGATAGTGGAAAACCACGGCGACAGGCCGATCCAGGTGGGATCGCACTATCACTTTTACGAGGTCAACCCGGCGCTGAAGTTCGATCGCGAGGCCACCCGAGGCTACCGGCTGAACATCCCGGCGGGCACCGCTGTGCGCTTCGAGCCCGGCCAGAAGCGGGAAGTGACGCTGGTGCAGGTGACGGGCGCACAGCGCATTTTCGGTTTTCGCGGCGAGATCATGGGCGAGGTGAAACATGGCTGAGATTTCACGCCAGGCGTATGCCGATATGTTTGGCCCCACGACCGGGGATAAAGTGCGGCTGGCCGACAGCGAACTGTGGATCGAAGTAGAAGACGATCTCACGATCTACGGCGAAGAGGTCAAGTTCGGCGGCGGGAAGGTGATCCGCGACGGCATGGGACAGGGGCAGATGACCGCCGACGACTGCGTGGATCTGGTGCTCACCAACGCGCTGATCGTCGATCACTGGGGGATCGTGAAAGCGGATATCGGCGTAAAAAATGGGCGGATCTTCGCCGTCGGCAAAGCCGGAAACCCGGACATTCAGCCCGGCGTGACGATCCCGATTGGCGCAGCAACGGAAGTGATCGCCGCCGAAGGCAAGATTGTCACCGCTGGCGGGATCGACACCCATATCCACTGGATCTGTCCGCAGCAAGCGGAAGAGGCGCTGGTCTCTGGCGTCACCACCATGATCGGCGGCGGCACCGGGCCCGCGGCAGGTACAAACGCAACCACCTGCACGCCGGGGCCATGGTATATCGCCCGCATGTTGCAGGCTGCCGATACGCTGCCGGTGAATATTGGCCTGCTGGGCAAAGGGAACGGTTCAAACCCGGACGCGCTGCGCGAGCAGATCGCGGCAGGTGCCATCGGGCTTAAGATCCACGAAGACTGGGGTGCGACGCCTGCGGCCATCAACTGCTCGCTGGAGGTCGCTGAAGAGATGGATATCCAGGTGGCGCTGCACAGCGACACGCTGAACGAGTCCGGTTTTGTCGAAGATACGCTGGCCGCCATCGCCGGGCGCACCATCCACACCTTCCACACCGAAGGGGCGGGCGGCGGCCATGCGCCAGATATCATCACCGCCTGCGCGCACCCGAATATTCTGCCCTCCTCCACCAACCCGACGCTGCCCTACACGGTCAACACCATCGACGAGCACCTGGACATGCTGATGGTTTGCCATCACCTCGACCCGGATATCGCCGAGGACGTGGCGTTTGCCGAATCCCGCATTCGCCGGGAGACCATCGCCGCCGAAGACGTGCTGCACGATATCGGCGCGTTCTCACTCACCTCGTCAGATTCACAGGCAATGGGCCGCGTGGGGGAAGTGATTATCCGCACCTGGCAGGTCGCGCACCGCATGAAGGTTCAGCGCGGCGCGCTGCCGGAAGAGACCGGCGATAACGACAACTTCCGGGTGAAGCGCTATGTCGCCAAATACACTATTAACCCGGCGCTGACCCACGGCATCGCCCATGAAGTGGGCTCGATTGAGGCGGGCAAGCTGGCGGACCTGGTGGTCTGGTCCCCGGCGTTCTTCGGCGTCAAGCCCGCCACCATCGTCAAAGGTGGGATGATCGCCTGCGCACCGATGGGCGATATCAACGCCTCGATCCCCACGCCGCAGCCGGTGCATTACCGCCCGATGTTTGGATCGCTGGGCGCCGCGCGCCACGCCACGCGGCTGACGTTTATCTCGCAGGCCGCCAGTGCGAACGGCATCCCGCAGCAGCTCAACTTGCAGAGCGCCACGGCGGTGGTGAAAGGCTGCCGGACGGTGAAAAAGGCGGACATGATCCACAACGCTCTGCAACCGAACATCACCGTCGACTCGCAAACCTACGAGGTGCGCGTCGACGGCGAACTGATTACCAGCGAACCGGCTGACGTTCTGCCGATGGCGCAACGCTATTTCCTGTTTTGAGGAGTGATGATGATTTATCTGACCCAACGCCTGGACCACGCACACCCGACTACCGCCAGCGTCACGCTGCCGATTGACGTGCGGGTGAAAAGCCGCGCCCGCGTGGCCCTGAACGACGGTCGCGAAGCCGGGCTGATGCTGCCGCGCGGTTTGCTGCTGCGCGGCGGCGATCTGCTGACCACCGACGACGGCAGCGAGGTGATCGAAGTGATCGCGGCCCCGGAGTCGGTTTCCGTGGTGCGCTGCGCCGATCCGTTCCTGCTCGCCCGCGCCTGTTACCACCTGGGCAACCGTCACGTGCCGCTGCAAATTATGCCCGGCGAGCTGCGCTACCACCACGACCACGTTCTTGACGATATGCTGCGTCAGTTCGGGCTGGAGGTGACCTTCGCCAGCCTGCCGTTTGAACCGGAAGCGGGGGCTTACACCAGCGATGCCCACAGCCATGGCCACTCCCACGCTCATTCACATTAAGGACTCATCATGCGCAAGTATTTACCGCTGTTTCTGCTGGCCTTTTCCGTTCCGGCGCTTGCCCATCCGGGCCACGGGACCGACAGCTTCCAGGCCGGATTTCTCCATCCGCTGACCGGGCTGGATCACCTGCTGATGCTGACGGGGGCTGGCGTGCTGTCCGCCCTGAGCGGCCGCAAGCTGCTGCTGCCGTTAGCAACGCTCGGCATGATGCTTGCTGGCGCCGTTGCGGGCAGCCTGCTCGGCGGTTTTAGCGGCATGGAGATGCTGATTATCGCCTCGCTGGCGGTCTGCGGCGTAATGATGTTTAAGACTGAAAATCGCCTGCTGCTGGCGGTGCCAGCCCTGGCGATGTTCCACGGCTGGGCGCACGGCGTGGAGATGTCCGGCCACAGCTTCTGGCTCTTCACCAGCGGGTTTATGTTAGCCAGCGCCACGGTGCTGTGCGCCAGCTTCGCGGCAGGGCTGCTGCTGCGCCGTCACGACGGCCTGCGTAAAACCTTCGGTGGCGGGCTGATCGTCTCTGCCCTGCTGGCGCTGATGAGCTGATGGAGCACGCCCGCCAGCGGCTGCGCCTGATGCAGCTCTCCAGCAGTAGCCTGCCGGTTGGATCGTTTACCTGGTCGCAGGGGCTGGAGTGGGCCGTTGAGGCCGGGTGGGTCACGGACGCTGAGGCCTTCAGGCGCTGGCAGATCCAGCAGATGGAGCAGAGCTTTTTCTGCGTCGACCTGCCGCTGTTTATCCGCCTTTATCGTGCCTGCGAGAAGCAGGACGTCGCGACAGCAAAACGCTGGACGGCATACCTGCTCGCCTGCCGGGAAACGCGCGAGCTGCGCGATGAAGAACGCAACCGTGGCGCGGCCTTTACGCGCCTGATTAAAAGCTGGGAACCCGCCTGCCCGCCAGAATGGTTGCCGCTGTTGACGCAGAGCCAGCTCTGCGGCATGGCGTGGCTCGGCGTGCGCTGGGGCATTAGCACGCGTGAGCTGGCGCTGAGCCTGGGCTACAGCTGGATTGAGAGCGCGGTGATGGCGGGCGTCAAGCTGGTGCCGTTTGGGCAGCAGGCCGCACAACAGCTGATTATCGACCTGAGCGACCATTTTGCCGCCGGGTTTGAACAGGCATTTTTACGTGGCGACGACGCGCTGGGGGCCGCTACGCCGCTGTCCGCCATCGCCTCCGCGCGCCACGAAACCCAATATTCACGACTATTCCGTTCCTGAGGAGTCAATATGGCTGATTACAAACATCCCCTGCGCGTTGGCGTGGGCGGCCCGGTAGGGTCGGGCAAAACCGCCCTGCTGGAAGCGCTCTGCAAGGCGATGCGCGATACCTATCACCTGGCGGTGGTGACTAACGATATCTACACCAAAGAGGATCAGCGCATCCTGACCGAGGCGGGTGCGCTGGAGCCAGAGCGCATCGTGGGCGTGGAAACGGGCGGCTGTCCGCACACCGCCATCCGCGAAGATGCTTCAATGAACCTGGCGGCGGTGGAAGCACTCAGCGAGAAGTTCGGCAATCTGGATCTGATCTTCGTCGAAAGCGGCGGGGATAACCTGAGCGCGACCTTCAGCCCGGAGCTGGCGGACCTCACCATCTACGTCATCGACGTGGCCGAAGGGGAAAAAATCCCGCGCAAGGGCGGGCCGGGGATCACCAAATCCGATTTTCTGGTGATCAATAAAACCGACCTCGCGCCGTACGTGGGGGCGTCGCTGGAGGTAATGGAACGCGACACTAACCGCATGCGCGGCGAGCGTCCGTGGACCTTTACCAACCTGAAAGCGGGTGACGGGCTGGCGACGATCATTGCGTTTCTGGAAGAGAAAGGGATGCTGCGGATCTGAAAAAGGCCTGGCATAACGCCAGGCCGTGATGGTTATTTGCAGCTGTTATTGGAAGACCCTTGTTCGCGCCATGCGCCCCACTGGCCGCCGGTTCCCGGCGTTTCTTGCCCCGGGTTGACATACCACTGGTTGAGCCAAACTTTACCGTTGTAGGACACTTTGGTGCATCGGGTTGGATAGGCAATTTTGGCGTTATAGGCCGGTGCCGCAGGATTTACCGGTGTGTCATCTTTTGCCGGGGTGTCATCCTTAGCCGGTACCGCTGGCTTACTGACGGTGATGGTCATGCTGTCCGTCGCGGTTCGCCCATCCGCGCCGGTCGTCGTCAGCGTAAAGGTCGCTTCCCCCTCGCTGTTGGCAGGAATGACGGCATAGGCATGCGCGCTGTCCACGCTCTTCACCAGCGCGCCGTTCAGTGTCGCCTCCAGCGAGAAGGTTTCTGCCCCTTTTGTCACACGCCAGTTATACGATTTGGCATTCAGGCTCTTACTGCCGTCCAGCGCGTAGGTGATCACCCCCGTGGTCGGAGAAACCAGAGCGTAATCTGCGCCTGCCACAGCCGTTGGAGCCGGCGCGACAGGCGTGCTACCATCTTTGAGCGCCATAATACGGGCCACCGCACGCTCCATGTCAGGTTGAGTACCCACTTTTGCCGAATCTCCGTTGGCCAGTGGCGTTCCGGTCTCTGCCAGAATCTGACGCATCTGACGCGGTGTCACGGTAATACCGTTGGCTTTGGCGATGCCTGACAGGCTGGCTACCACACCCGCAATAATCGGGTTCGAGGAAGAAGTTCCGGCAAACGTCGCGGTATAAGAATCGTTAACGCCGCCATTTTTATAGAGATCGCCATAACCTGTGCTCACTACGTCCCAGCAGCCCCATGCAGAGCTGGTGACGCGCGAACCATAGGTGCTGAACGACGCTTTTTTACCGTCTTTTGCACAAAACGCGCCCGCCAGGATAGCCCCGGAGTCACGCACGTTCACGTCAAACTCCCCCTGGAAGCCTGGGCTATCCAGGTTGACGTTCCCGTTACCTGCCGCCTCAATAACGTGAACGCCTTTATCTGTCAGCGCTTTAATCACATCGTAATAGGCGGGTTCGGACTCCATTGCCACCCAGCAATCCTTTTGGCAACCCGCTGGATAACCGCCCGCTACGTGTACCCCGATCTGCACCACATCGCCAGCTTTTAGCAACGGAATTAAATTATAGAGGTTATTATGCGCTGAGGCCGCGTACCCCAGTCGGCTTTTCCAGCTTATCCCTCGAATACCGGTGCCAATATCTTTCGCTGCCATAATCCCGACAGAAGCGGTGTCATGATCTTGCTTTTCAACATACGTTGTCTTTCCAGAGCTGAGGCTCATTGGCGGTAAGTTGAGGTGCTGGGTATTCCAGGGATAAATTTCCGTTGAAATAATCGTCACCCCTTCACCCGCACTGCCTGCATAGTGATCTACGCTTTCGCGGTTTACGCCCCCCATATAATAACCGGCGCGCTTAACATCAGGTGCTTTGAGATAATCCTGCTTATTGCGAAAATCCGGAACGGCGGCAGACGTTAAATTATTATTTACCGAAGATTTAACCTGCGGCGTAAGGGCGTTTTCATCCAGCGACACCGGTTCGGCCTCCGGATAAACTAACTCTACGTTCTGATTCTGCTCCAGCTCAGTAATAATATGGTTAATGTAGGTTTTATCCTGACGTTTATCTTGCGGTAACGCGATACGCAGATAACGGTCAAAGCCATAGCGTTTATTGAGTTCCGTTAACTCGGATGACTGATTTGAACTCCGCAAATTAGTCGGCCTAAACATATTTGTGGTGATAAGGGAAGGATCATTCAGGGTAATTTTATTGTTTGTCGCTTTTAGCAAACCTGTAGTGGGTTTTAGCTTGAGTACAATTGCTGTGTAGGTCGCATTGTCATGTGCAAACTCATTTTGCACCTGATTTTCTGCCGCAGCGGAAAATGAAATTGCTGCACAAATAAAAAGGGACAAGGTACTTTTTTTCATGGTAATCACGGTTCCTTTGTGAATCGACATTTCTCCTTTTTCAGTATCTGTGATACATGCACCGTGATGAATAAGAGCATCCTAATCTGGGGGAACGATCTTTCTATAATTGAATAAGAAAAATCTTTAACTCGTTTCTTTATATTTCGCAACGCGAGGATACACCTGGATACAAAAACCGTAAAGATTAATCATAATGAAATAATCAACATCCACCGCCGTTAAAAATACTCTCATTGTTACTGCTATTTTACCGCAGTCTGGATTTTAATAAGGATATATCTTGCGAGGGATTCCAACCCCGCCATTATCATGTAAGGGTTAATACGACGCATCATTATGGACATTAAAATTGTTATCGCTGAAGAATCCTCGTTGATTCGCCGCGGCTTATCCTCAATGATGCAAGCGCTCTCGTTACCCGCCTCAGGCATGAATCAGAGATGTGTTTTGACCGGTGAAGCAACCTCTTCCGCAGAACTTCTGTCGCTTCTGGGTCAGCATAACCCCGATATCGTTATCCTCAGCTATTCACTGACAACCAGCTTTAATCGCTCTCCTCTCACGGGTATGGACGGTCTGAAGCTGTTGAGATGGCTCCATCAGACTTATCCTGCGCTCAGCATTATCCTGCTCTCGCCCTATGCAAACGCCATGTTTATTCGTCAGGCGCTAAAGGAAGGCGTCAGATCGTATTTGTCGCGGGATATCAACGAGAAAACATTAAGCCAGGCGATTGCTACAGTTCTTAAAGGTGAGATCTTTATCGAAAGCCAGCTGGTAAATATGCTTTTTCGTCATGAGATGACAGATATAGAGAAACTCTCGCCGCGGGAAATCGATGTGCTGCGTCTGATATGTAACGGATTAAATTTGAAGGAGATTGCACAACATATGCACCTGAGCATCAAAACAGTCAGTGCGCATAAGATCCGGGCGATGGAAAAGCTGGATGTGCAAAACGACTGCCAGCTTTACTCGCTGATCATCAAGAACCAGATTTTCGACATCAGGATATAAAACTCCCCCGCCGCGACGACGGGAGAGCCATTCACGCCTCCGGCAGCTCCGCCAGCGGCCAGCGCGGACGCACGGACACGCTCAGGTCAGCCGTTGCGCCAGCGTTCAGGCGCACCATCCCGGCGTAGGCGATCATCGCCCCGTTATCGGTACAAAATTCAGGACGCGCGTAGAACACTTCCCCACGACGCTTTTGCATCATCTCTGCAAGCTTCGCGCGCAGCGTACGGTTGGCGCTCACGCCGCCTGCCATCACCAGGCGCTTAAAGCCGGTCTGATCCAGCGCGCGTTTGCACTTGATCATCAGCGTATCCACCACCGCATCTTCGAACGCACGAGCGATGTCGGCACGCGTCTGCTCGCTGTCGTCGTTATTGCGGATGGTGTTCGCCGCGAAGGTTTTCAAACCGGAGAAGCTGAAATCCAGCCCCGGACGATCAGTCATCGGCCGTGGGAAGACAAAGCGCCCTTCCGTGCCCTGTGCGGCCATTTTCGAGAGCATCGGGCCGCCCGGGTAATCCAGCCCCAGCAGCTTGGCGGTTTTGTCGAAGGCTTCACCGGCTGCATCGTCAATTGACTCGCCCAGCAGCTCATACTTGCCAATACCCGTTACGCTGATCAGTTGGGTATGACCACCGGAAACCAGCAGCGCCACAAACGGGAACGCTGGCGGATTGTCTTCCAGCATCGGCGCCAGAAGGTGCCCTTCCATATGGTGAACCGGAATGGCCGGAACATCCCACGCGAAGGCCAGTGAACGCCCTACCGTTGCGCCGACCAGCAGCGCGCCGACCAGGCCCGGTCCTGCGGTATAGGCCACGGCATCAATATCTTTTGCACTCAACCCGGCCTCTTTCAGCGCCGCCTGGATCAGGGGAACCGTTTTACGCACGTGGTCACGAGAGGCCAGTTCAGGCACGACGCCGCCGTAGTCAGCGTGCAATTTCACCTGACTATACAGTTGGTTGGCCAGAAGCCCTTTTTCGTCGTCGTAAATCGCGATGCCGGTTTCATCGCAGGATGTTTCAATACCCAGTACACGCATGACTTGTTTTACCTCGTTTCAATACCGCGCAGTGTAGAGCCTGGGCGGATTGTTGTAAAACTTTGTTCGCCCCAGGAAGAAGCCTCGTGTATACTCCTCACCCTTATTAAAGTCCCTTTCAAAATCGCATCGGTGCTTTACAAAGCAGCAGCATTTGCAGTAAAATTCCGCACCATTTTGAAATAAGCTGGCGTTGATGCCAGCGGCAAACCGAATTTATTAAAGGTGAGAGTTACATGCCGGTAATTAAAGTACGTGAAAACGAGCCGTTCGACGTAGCACTGCGTCGCTTCAAACGTTCATGCGAGAAAGCAGGTGTTCTGGCTGAAGTTCGTCGTCGTGAGTTTTATGAAAAACCAACGACCGAACGTAAGCGCGCTAAAGCTTCCGCTGTGAAACGTCACGCGAAGAAACTGGCTCGCGAAAACGCACGCCGTACTCGTCTGTACTAATCTGTTGAGGGCCACAGCCCTCAATTGACAGACAGAGTTGTAGTCGTAAGGCCGTGCTTCCGGAAGGAATGCGCGGCTTGTTTTCGTTTATAAGTCGCTTAAATTTTTGGGGCATATGGCCGGAAGAATCCCACGCGTTTTCATCAATGACCTGCTTGCCAGAACCGACATCGTCGATCTCATCGACGCGCGGGTGAAGCTAAAAAAGCAGGGCAAGAACTACCATGCGTGCTGTCCGTTCCATAACGAAAAAACCCCCTCTTTCACCGTAAACGGTGAAAAGCAGTTCTACCATTGCTTCGGCTGTGGCGCACACGGTAATGCCGTTGATTTTTTGATGAACTACGACAAGCTCGAGTTCGTTGAAACCGTCGAAGAGCTGGCGGCGATGCATAACCTTGAAGTGCCGTATGAAGCGGGCAGTGGGCCAAGTCAGATCGAGCGCCATCAGCGGCAAACGCTGTACCAACTGATGGATGGCCTGAATTCGTTTTACCAACAGTCTCTTAAGCACTCTGCGGCTGAGCCTGCGCGTCAGTATCTGAACAAGCGCGGACTGAGTGACGATGTGATTGCGCGTTTCGCTATTGGTTACGCCCCGCCCGGCTGGGACAACGTGTTAAAGCGTTTTGGCGGCAATAGCGAAGATCGTAAATCCCTCATCGACGCAGGCATGCTGGTCACCAACGACCAGGGACGAAGCTACGACCGCTTCCGTGAACGGGTGATGTTCCCGATCCGCGACAAGCGTGGCCGGGTGATAGGTTTTGGTGGTCGCGTGCTGGGTGATGCCCTGCCGAAATACCTTAACTCCCCGGAAACCGATATTTTCCATAAGGGCCGCCAGCTTTACGGTCTTTATGAGGCACAGCAGGATAATGCGGAACCTCCGCGTCTTCTGGTCGTCGAAGGCTATATGGATGTTGTTGCGCTGGCGCAGTACGACATTAACTATGCCGTTGCGTCGCTGGGAACGTCCACCACGGCGGACCATATCCAGCTGCTGTTCCGCGTCACCAACAACGTGATTTGCTGTTACGACGGTGACCGCGCAGGACGCGACGCCGCCTGGCGAGCGCTGGAAACCGCGTTGCCGTATATGACCGACGGGCGTCAGTTACGCTTTATGTTCCTGCCCGACGGTGAAGACCCGGATACGCTGGTGCGTAAAGAGGGCAAAGCGGCGTTTGAAGCGCGGATGGAGCAGGCTCAGCCGCTCTCCACGTTTCTGTTTAACAGCCTGATGCCGCAGGTTGATTTGAGTACCCCTGACGGGCGCGCGCAGCTCAGCACGCTGGCGCTGCCGTTAATCAGCCAGGTGCCCGGCGAAACGCTGCGCATCTATCTGCGTCAGGAGTTAGGCAACAAGCTCGGCATTCTGGATGACAGCCAGCTTGAACGTTTAATGCCGAAACAGGCTGAAAACGGCACGGTACGCCCCGCGCCTCAGCTAAAACGCACAACCATGCGTATACTGATAGGGTTGCTGGTACAAAACCCCGAACTTGCTCCGCAAGTGCCGTCGCTGGCGGGTTTGAACCACGAAAAATTGCCCGGGCTTGGCTTATTTTCAGAATTGGTCAACACTTGTTTGTCTCAGCCAGGTCTGACCACCGGACAACTTTTAGAGCATTATCGCGGCACAAAAGAGGCCGCTACCCTTGAAAAACTGTCGATGTGGGACGATATAGCAGATAAGGATATCGCAGAAAAAACGTTCACCGACTCACTCAACCATATGTTTGATTCGATGCTTGAGTTGCGCCAGGAAGAGTTGATAGCTCGCGAGCGCACCCATGGCCTAAGCAGCGAAGAACGCCGGGAGCTCTGGATGATTAACCAGGAACTGGCGAAGAAATAAAAAATTTAACGGCTTAAGTGCCGAATATCGATCGGGAAGCCCCCGGCAGCCGCACTGAGAGGCAGCGGCAAAAATATAAGTACGCCCTCGCTTTAAATGTTGGCAGCCCATCGCCGACACCAATCAAACGAATTAAGTGTGGATACCGTCTTATGGAGCAAAACCCGCAGTCACAGCTGAAACTTCTTGTCCAACGCGGTAAGGAGCAAGGCTATCTGACCTATGCCGAGGTCAATGACCATCTGCCGGAAGATATCGTCGATTCAGATCAGATCGAAGATATCATCCAAATGATCAATGACATGGGCATTCAGGTGATGGAAGAAGCACCGGATGCCGATGATCTGTTGCTGGCTGAAACCTCCAACAACACTGACGAAGATGCGGAAGAAGCTGCTGCACAGGTCCTGTCCAGCGTGGAATCTGAAATCGGGCGTACCACTGACCCGGTCCGCATGTACATGCGCGAAATGGGTACCGTTGAACTGTTGACCCGCGAAGGCGAAATTGACATCGCAAAACGCATCGAAGACGGGATCAACCAGGTTCAGTGCTCTGTTGCCGAATACCCGGAAGCGATCACCTATCTGCTGGAGCAGTACGATCGCGTTGAAGCAGAAGAAGCGCGTCTGTCCGATCTGATCACTGGCTTTGTCGACCCGAACGCTGAAGAAGATATGGCGCCAACCGCCACTCACGTCGGTTCTGAGCTGTCTCAGGAAGAGATGGATGACGACGAAGACGAAGATGAAGAAGAAGACGACGACAGCAGCGATGACGACAACAGCATCGACCCTGAACTGGCGCGTGAGAAATTTGCCGAGCTGCGTACCCAGTACGAAGTGACGCGTGACACCATCAAAGCGAAAGGCCGCAGCCATGCCGCCGCTCAGGAAGAGATCCTGAAGCTGTCTGAAGTGTTCAAACAGTTCCGCCTGGTGCCAAAACAGTTCGACTACCTGGTGAACAGCATGCGCGTGATGATGGATCGCGTACGTACCCAGGAACGTATCATCATGAAGCTGTGCGTTGAACAGTGCAAAATGCCGAAGAAGAACTTCATCACCCTCTTCACCGGCAACGAAACCAGCGAAACCTGGTTCAACGCCGCTATCGCGATGAACAAGCCGTGGTCTGAAAAGCTGCACGACGTGAAAGAAGACGTACAGCGCGGCCTGCAAAAACTGCATCAGATTGAAGAAGAGACCGGCCTGACCATCGAACAGGTAAAAGACATCAACCGTCGTATGTCCATCGGTGAAGCGAAAGCCCGCCGTGCGAAGAAAGAGATGGTTGAAGCGAACTTACGTCTGGTTATCTCTATCGCCAAGAAATACACCAACCGTGGCCTGCAATTCCTGGATCTGATTCAGGAAGGCAACATCGGTCTGATGAAAGCGGTAGATAAGTTTGAATACCGTCGTGGTTACAAGTTCTCCACCTATGCTACCTGGTGGATCCGTCAGGCGATCACCCGCTCTATCGCAGACCAGGCGCGCACCATCCGTATTCCGGTGCATATGATTGAGACCATCAACAAACTCAACCGTATCTCTCGCCAGATGTTGCAGGAGATGGGCCGCGAGCCGACGCCGGAAGAGCTGGCTGAACGCATGCTGATGCCGGAAGACAAGATCCGTAAAGTGCTGAAAATCGCTAAAGAGCCAATCTCCATGGAAACGCCAATCGGTGATGATGAAGATTCGCATCTGGGTGATTTCATCGAGGATACCACCCTCGAGCTGCCGCTGGACTCTGCCACCACCGAGAGCCTGCGTGCCGCTACGCACGACGTGCTGGCTGGCCTGACCGCCCGTGAAGCCAAAGTGCTGCGTATGCGTTTCGGTATCGACATGAACACCGACCACACGCTGGAAGAAGTGGGTAAACAGTTTGACGTGACCCGCGAACGTATCCGTCAGATCGAAGCGAAGGCGCTGCGTAAACTGCGCCATCCGAGCCGCTCTGAAGTGCTGCGTAGCTTCCTGGACGATTAATCGGTCCTGAAATGAAAAAGCTCCCAATCGGGAGCTTTTTTTTGTTTATTCCCTCTCCCTGTGGGAGAGGGTCAGGGTGAGGGCATCAGGCCGCAGAGGAGCTAAAGCCCCCTCACCACAAGCGCCTCATCAAGTTCCCGATACGCCTCCACCAGCTTGTCCAGCGTCGCCCTGTTCAGCCCACTCGGGTTCGGCAACACCCAAATCTGCGTTACGCCAATGGTAATGTTCTGCTTACCCCACTTCACACCGCGCTGGCTGAACGCCTGCTCGTAGGCCTGCTTGCCGAGGATCGCCAGCGCCGCGGGCTGATAGTCTTCAATTTTCGCGATCAGCTCACGCCCGCCAGCGCGCAGCTCATGCAGATTCACTTCGCTCGCCTGCACCGTGGGTCGCTCGACCAGCATGGTGATGCCACAGCGCGTATCCAGCAGCTGCTGCTCTTCTTCCGGCTTAAGCTGTTTGTCGGTAAATCCGGCCTGGTGGATCACCTTCCAGAAGCGATTTCCCGGATGAGCAAAGTGAAAACCGGTGTGCGCCGATGACTTGCCCGGATTAATACCGCAGAACACCACCCGCAGGCCAGGGGCCAGAATATCGTTGATCATCTCTACTCCTGTCTATGCATCTTAAGATAAGTATAAAGGATTGATTATGCGTTGTTTATAAAAACAGCAGGCAGGTGTGAATGGCTGGATTGCTGAGGGGAGTTACTTTATAATTCACCGCCACGGCCCCTTAGCTCAGTGGTTAGAGCAGGCGACTCATAATCGCTTGGTCGCTGGTTCAAGTCCAGCAGGGGCCACCAAATTTTTGCTTTAAAATCATATAATTAAGCCACTCGAAAGAGTGGCTTTTTTGTAAGTAATCCACCACACGTAGCCCGGCCTGCCGCTTCCCCTCACAAACCCTAAAAACTAAAGAAATCCCCCATCGCGCCGATCATCATCCGTGTGTATTATTTCCTGTAGCTTTTACAACAACTAACCTTAACTCAAATACTTAAGCGCCAGAGCGAAAGGCATCATGAGCACACCGATCAAACGGCTAGAAATCATTAAAAATGCCATTGAGCTGGAAGATGACGACATCATCCGGAGCCAGTTGAAACGTCTCAAAGAGGAAGCCTTTGACGATGAACTCCTGTCCATCGTCGCGGCGCTTGAGCAGAAAAACTATACCGCAGCCCTTCGCGCTATCACCGCCTGGCTGCAAAGCCAGCGCGCCGTTACCCCGTGGCGTGACCCGCAGCTGGCGGCCAGCAAGCTGGAGCTAAAAGCCCTGGAAGAGCGTCTGCGCGATCTGATTGATCGTCGTAACGCCCGGGTACAGCAGCTTGATGAGTTCAACGATCTCTATTTCTCCCGCCTCGGGCCGTTGATGCAGCAGATCCTCGCCCTGCGTAAAACGCTGGCGGAGCTTAACCTGCGTCGTCAGCAGGCGGAGACGCGTCGTCGGGAAGAGGATTACCGCCGCTGCCAGAGCTATATGGCGCAGGCCGTAGAGGTTCTGACAACGCTCACCCGGCGCTGGCGAGATCTGCCTGCGGATTCCGTTCAGGCGGCAGAGGCGCGCAAGCATCTTCAGCAGCAAAGTAATCTGATTGCCAACCTGCTGGCCGAAGCGATGGAGCTGGAGACCGGTTTAACGCGCGAAGAAGAGCCGGCACGTCAGGCGCGCGATGAGGCCAACGAAGAGTACAAGAAGTATCGCGAACAGCATCATGATGCCGAAGTTCGCCTGCGTAAAGGCAAGGATCTCTCTGAAGAGGATCGGAACGAGCTGAAGCGGCTCTGGCGTCAGGCTAGCAAGTTATGCCACCCGGATCTGGTTGCCGATGATTTAAAAGAAGAAGCCAACAGGATGATGGTGCAACTCAACCAGGCCAAACAGCGCGGCGACGTGAAGGCCATTCGCTCGCTGGTCGCCCGTCTGCAACAAGGGTTTGAACCGATGATGGCGAGCGACAGGCTGAACGACCTGGAACGTATTCGCAAAAAAATGGCACAGGTGCGTGAGCAAATCGACACCCTGGTGAACGAGCTGGCAGAGCTGGAGAAAGAAGAGTCCTGGCTGCTCGTCTCGTCGCTCAGCAATATGGAAGCCTACTTTGCCCAGCAGGAGAAAGCGCTGAAAGAGGTATGCGCCTCGCTCGAACATCAGGTGAGCGAAGCGCAGCTGGATCCCGCTGCCTGATTATTTGGCGTGCCAGTACGCGCTGGCACGCACCAGCTGTGGGTCAATTGCGTCGGTTTCAAACTGACGGCTCAGGCGTTTTACCACTTTCCCCTCTCCGGTCAGCCAGATAAAGTAATCCTCTTCCGGCACGGCCAGCGCGGCAAGATGGTCGGCCACCGCCTGCTCGTTGTGGCCGATAACCCAGGTGATGTTGAACCCGCTCAGGTGCGCCAGATAGTCCTGGTACGTCGCATCGCCCACGGTGACGATGGCGTGGATCGCCGGGCGAACAGGCAGTTTTGCGATGCTTTCTAAACGGCGGCGCAGCGCGGGCATGCCCGACTCGTCGCACACGTACAGCTGCCAGGCGTAATCTTCCGGCACCACCAGCGAACCACGCGGACCGCCGATGGTCAGCTTGTCGCCCACCTTCGCCTCTGCCGCCCAGTTGCTGGCAATGCCACCATCATGAACGAAGAAATCGAGCGCCAGCTCATGTTTTTCGTCATCGTACAGCGGGGTATAGTCACGCGCTTGCGGACGCACGCCGTCGCCCCAGTCGATGCCTTCATCAGTCACCACAGGCGGCACGAAAGTGGTGCCCGGTGCCGGGAAAAAGACTTTGGTATGGTCGTCAAAGCCGCGAGAGCTAAAGCCCTCCAGCGCCTCGCCGCCTAGCACAATGCGCTGAAATCCTGCACTGACTCGCTCAGTGCGCATCACGTTCAGCTCACGAAAACGCAGGTCATTGCGGACACGTTGAGGGTAACGGGTAGATGCCATGTTGATGCCCTTCTCAGGTGAATACGATATATCGGAATGAATTTTTAATGATAATGATTGCTATTAACTCAGAAATCAAGATTTTTTAGATTGCATCTGAATATATCTTAGATATAGTTTAGATATATCAAATTGAGGAAGAAACATGCGACACGAACACGACGGCGGCGGACGCCGGCCACGATTTTTTGGTCATGGCGATCTGCGGCTGGTGATCCTGGATATCCTGACCCGCAACGCGAGCCATGGTTATGAGCTGATCAAAGAGATCGAGAACCTGACGCAGGGACATTACACGCCAAGCCCTGGCGTGATCTATCCGACGCTGGATTACTTGCAGGATCAGGCGCTTATCACCATTACCGAAGAAGAGAACGGCCGTAAGCGGATTGCGATTAACGCCGCCGGAGAACAGTGGCTGGAAGATAACCGGGAACAGCTGGAGCAGATCCAGACGCGTATCAAGGCGCGCTCCGTCGGTTTCCAGCTGCGCAAAAACCCGCAGATGAAGCGGGCGCTGGATAACTTCAAAGCGGTTCTGGATCTGAAGGTTAATCAGGGAGAGCTCAGCGACGCGCAGTTAAAACAGATTATCGGCGTGATTGACCGCGCGGCACTGGAGATCTCCCAGCTGGATTAAGCCAGCACGCCGTCGCTCACGCGGAACACGCGGACCAGCTCTTTCAGGTGCATGGCCTGTTCGTTAAGGGATGCCGCCGCCGCAACGGACTCCTCCACCAGCGCGGAGTTCTGCTGGGTGGTGGCGTCTATCAGGCCAATCGCGCTGTTGATCTGCGAGATGCCTTCCGTCTGTTCGTGGCTGGCCTGGCGAATCTCACGCAGGATGACGTCCATCTCTTCCACGTTGCCGACCATGCCGTTGATAAGCCCGCTGGCCTTCTCCACAAGGTTCATGCCGTCCTGCGTCTGGCTTGTGGAGCTTTCAATCAGCTGGCGGATCTCACTCGCGGATGTTGCACTTTTCTGCGCGAGCTGACGTACCTCGCCCGCCACCACCGCAAAGCCGCGACCATGCTCACCCGCGCGCGCCGCTTCGACCGCCGCGTTCAGCGCCAGAATATTAGTCTGGAAGGCAATGGCGTCGATCAGGTCGATAATGTCGGACATCCTGTTCGATGTTTCGTTGATCAGGCGCATCTTGCTGGTGACCTGCTTCATCATCTCGCCGTTGTTTTTGACCACGGCAGCCGCATCGGCAGACAGGTTCGTCGCTTCTCCGGTGTGGGACGCGGTGTTCTTCACCGTAGCGGTGATCTGCTCCATCGACGCAGCCGTCTGTTCAACGGAACTGGCCTGCTCCTCCGTGCGGGCAGCCAGATCCTGGTTGCCCGCGACAATCTGCGCGGCGGCGCTGGAGATGTTTTCCGATCCGGTTTGCACCTGCTGCACAATCTCCAGCAGGCGCGTTTTCATCTCCATCAGTGCGGTGAGTAGCAGTCCGGTTTCATCTTTACCGTGCGAGGTAATGCTGCCGGTGAGATCGCCATCGGCAATGGCCTCCGCAAAATTCACCGCGTCGTTCAGCGGGCGGGTAATGGATCGCACAATGAACCAGCCAGTCAGGCTGGCTGCCGCGACGCTAAAAAGCGTAATCAGGATCAGCAGGAGACGATTGGTGCGGAAATCACCTTCCACCTGCTCGCCCGCACTCTGCATTTCATGGTCCTGGATCGCAATCAGCGCCTGCACTTTCGCTTTATAGGACTGTTGCAGGTTCAGGGTGTTGGTCATCATTTCGTTTATCGCGCCCGCACGGTCGTTATTCTGCACGGCCTGCAAAATGCGGTAGCGCGAGTCAAGATATTGCTGGCGCACGCCGTGGATATCGGCCAGCACCTGTTGGGATTTTTTATCCTTGAGAGCGTTGTCCAGCTCGCTCAGGATTGCGGCGATGCGCTCGCTGATCGCCTTCAGACGCTGCTCTGATTGCGCCGTGTACGTCCCCTGTTCGTCCAGCAGCATGAGCTGCTGCGTGCTGATAAATTCCTGGAAGTTGTCGATTAACTGGTTCGCTTTTACCGTCGTTGGATAATCGCTGGTAAGGATGGTTTGCATTCCATTGTTTGCCCGATTCAGGCTCATCAGAGACAAGCTTGCGCTGACGACCATCAGGACAATAAATAATCCAAACGCCAGAAATAATTTCGTGCCGATCTTTACGTCATGTATGAACATATTTACCCCATCGATGTGATTATTTCTCAGACGATCGCTGTTATCGACAGGAAACTCGCTAACTTTATGACTTTGATCGTTTTTTTATTTCTCACTTTCAATAAATCCGGGGCGTAGCAATTAAAAATCGGGTGTTTTTTTTAATTACTTAATATTTCATTAACAACATAACTTATTCTGAAAAACAAAAAAGCCGTTTACCCCGGAGGAATAAACGGCTTTATCGAAGCATGCATTTCTTAATGCAGCACGGTAACCGCATCTTCAAGACGTCCGGCCCGGTGCTTAACCATCGCGGAAATCTGCGCGCTCTCTTCGACCAGGTCAGCATTTTTCTGCGTAATGCTGTCCAGCTCTGCCACGGCACGGGTCAGCTCTGTCAGGCCTGTCGCCTGCTCTGAGGTGGCGTGGCTAATCTGCGCGATAAGCTGCGTGACGTTTTTCACCTGCTCGACAATATCATCCATGGTACGTCCCGCGGCGTGGACCTGATCGGCGCCCGACTGCACTTTGCTGGCGCTGGCGTCGATCAGCTTACGAATATCGTTAGCTGCATTCGCGCTGCGGCTGGCAAGATGACGCACTTCGCCCGCCACCACCGCAAAGCCTTTCCCCTGCTCGCCCGCGCGTGCCGCCTCAACCGCGGCGTTCAGCGCCAGAATATTGGTCTGGAAGGCAATGTCATTGATAAGCGAGGTAATAGAGCCAATGCGCTGGGTACTGTCGGCTATGTCATCCATGGTTTTCACCACGGTCTGCATCACGGTGCCCCCCTGCGTGGCCGCGCTGCTGGCGGCCATCGACAGCTTGTCGACTTCGGCTGCGGTCTCAGAGTTACTCTGCACCGACGCCGCCATCTGGTTCATTGTTGCCACGGTCTGCTGCACGTTAGCCACGGTCTGGCGCGTGCGGTCGTTGAGATCTTCATTGCCCTGCGCCAGCCTGTCGCTGCCGTCGCGCACGCTCACCACCTGACTGGAGACGTCGTTGATCAGCCAGCGGCACATCAGCCCCAGCTGTCCGACGGCCCGCAGCGTCAGCCCCAGTTCATCGCTGCGGTTAAGATGCTGCACGCTGTTACGCTCTCCGGTAGCGACCCTGAGCGCCTGCCGTGCGACGTTTTCCACCGGGCGGACAATCTGTTGCTCAAACACCAGGGTGCCAAGCAGCATCACCACGGCTGCCGCCACCAGCGAAGCCCAGCCCGCGGCACTGGCAACCAGCGTTGCGGTCATCACCGCAAAAAGTACCGCCATTACGCTGCGCACGCGCCAGCGCAGCGGCATCGCCGGTAATTTGCCGAGCCAGCCTTTGCGCACCACCAGCCCTTTATGAATGCGTTTTTTGCTACGTCCTTCGTTGAGCGCCTTATAAAGCGGCTCCACTGCGGCGACCTCGTCCTCGGTGGCGCGGGTACGAATGGACATATAGCCCGTCATCTGGCCGTTACGCACCATCGGTACCGCATTGGCGCGTACCCAATAGTGATCGCCATTTTTACGTCGGTTTTTGACAATCCCGCTCCAGGGTTCGCCCTTTTGCAGCGTGTACCACATGTCGGCAAAAGCCGCTTTCGGCATATCCGGATGGCGCACAATGTTGTGCGGTTGCCCGAGCAGCTCCTGGAGCGTAAAGCCGCTCACTTGCACAAAGGTGTCGTTAGTGTGGGTCATGTAGCTGTGGAGGTCGGTGGTCGACATAAGCGTGGTGTCATCGTCCAGCGGATATTCATTCTGGGTGACATAGTCAGGAGAGGACATAGTGAGCATCCCTTGCAGGTTATTTGAATGTTAATTTTGTGGCTTATGTTTTTTCGGCGATAAAAAATTTATCTTTAGTTGTTAAATATGATTGAGATCGCAAATCTCGGTTAAACCGCACTTTTCGTGCGTTTTTCTAATTAATTGATTTAAAATACTTTCGAGACGAAACTACCTACAAAGCATGATCCCCCGGCGCACACTTAAGGCGCATTTCTGCCCTGGAGTAGTGCAATTGACGACACCCCATCCCCGGCTCGTTATCCCTTATCCCGTGCGGCGCGCAATGGCATGATTAAATATTGTGCAAATTTGATTTCACCTGGCGTTTATCCCGATTTTTGTTAAGGCATCTGAGGTGGCGTAATCCCTGCAATAATTAACTCAGTATCATGTGATACGCGATCCCCGGGAGCATATTTTGAACAGGTTACCTTCCAGCGCCTCGGCTCTTGCCTGTACCGCGCACGCACTGAATCTCATTGAAAAGCGAACGCTTGATCATGAGGAGATGAAACAACTTAACCGTGAGGTCATTGATTACTTTAAAGAGCATGTGAATCCTGGTTTTCTGGAGTATCGCAAATCTGTTACCGCCGGCGGGGATTACGGAGCCGTAGAGTGGCAAGCGGGCAGTCTGAATACGCTTGTCGACACCCAGGGACAGGAGTTTATCGATTGCCTGGGTGGTTTTGGTATTTTCAACGTGGGGCACCGTAATCCAGTTGTGGTTTCCGCCGTACAGAATCAACTTGCGAAACAACCTCTCCATAGCCAGGAACTGCTCGATCCGCTTCGCGCCATGCTCGCGAAAACGCTGGCAGCCTTAACGCCCGGCAAACTGAAATACAGCTTCTTCAGCAACAGCGGCACCGAATCGGTCGAAGCGGCGATTAAACTCGCCAAAGCGTACCAGTCGCCACGCGGGAAATTTACCTTTATCGCCACCAGCGGCGCGTTCCACGGGAAATCCCTGGGCGCGCTGTCGGCGACCGCTAAATCCACTTTCCGTAAACCGTTTATGCCGCTGCTGCCGGGCTTCCGCCACGTACCGTTCGGCGACATCAACGCCATGCGCACCATGCTCGGCGAATGCCGTAAAACCGGCGACGACGTGGCGGCGGTGATCCTGGAGCCGATTCAGGGTGAAGGCGGCGTGATCCTCCCGCCGCAGGGCTATCTGCCCGCCGTGCGTCAGCTGTGCGATGAGTTTGGCGCGCTGCTGATCCTCGACGAAGTGCAGACCGGGATGGGGCGCACCGGCAAGATGTTCGCCTGTGAGCATGAGAACGTTCAGCCGGATATTCTGTGCCTGGCAAAAGCGCTCGGCGGCGGCGTGATGCCGATTGGCGCAACGGTCGCCACTGAAGAGGTGTTCTCGGTGCTGTTCGACAATCCATTCCTGCATACCACCACCTTTGGCGGTAACCCGCTGGCCTGCGCGGCCGCGCTGGCGACCATCAACGTGCTGCTGGAGCAAAACCTGCCTGCGCAGGCGGAGCAGAAAGGCGACATGCTGCTGGACGGCTTCCGCCAGCTGGGCCGGGAATACCCGGATCTGGTACAGGATGCGCGCGGGAAAGGGATGCTGATGGCGATTGAGTTCGTTGATAACGAAACCGGTTATAGCTTCGCAAGCGAGATGTTCCGCCAGCGGGTACTGGTGGCGGGAACGCTTAACAACTCGAAAACCATCCGCATTGAACCACCGTTGACGCTCACCATTGAGCAGTGTGAGCAGGTGCTGAAGGCGGCGCGTAAGGCGCTGGCGGCGCTGCGGGTGAGTGTGGAAGAGGCGTAAAAAAAGCCGGGTGGCGCTACGCTTTCCCGGCCTACAACATACTGCATATGCAAGCCCGGTAAGCGTAGCGCCACCGGGCTGCTTTTTATCGGTGAAACTCTGCCACCGTCATGGTGAAGCGAAGCACGGTATCGCTTTCATTGGCATAGCCGTGCGCCGCTTCCGTTTTCGCCACCGCCGACGCCCCGGCAGCTACCTGCGTTACCGTCTCGTCCACCGTCAGGGTTAACATGCCTTCGTTCACGTGCAGCAGCTCAAACGTTCCCGCCGGATGTCCCGGAGAGGTGAACGTTTCTCCCGGATGCATCTCCCACTGCCACAGCTCAATCATATCCGGGCCTGCGGTGCCTGCCAGCAATCTGGCGTAACCGCCCTGTGCGCCCTGCCACAGAACCGGGATCGCCTCTTCCCGAATAATGTGTATCTGCGGCTCGCTGGAGACGTTAACGATATCTGCCACCGAGACGCCAAGCGCGGCGGCCAGTTTACACAGAATGGCAATGCTGGGGTTGGCAGCCCCTTTTTCGATCTCCACCAGCATGCCTTTGCTGACGCTGGCGCGGCGAGAAAGCTCGTCCAGCGACAGTTTTTTCTCTTTCCGCCAGCTGCGGATACGGTTCGCGACGGCCAGGCTTACCTGGGCAACATCGGCACCCGCATCGGTCATTATATTGACTTTATCAGTCATTGGTCACTACCATGGTATAAAACAGTCAATACAGGATTATTTATGTCTCTTGTAACACCGTCAATAGATTCGCGACTTGTCGGGATCGCGCCCGGCTTTCGGGCGCTGAGCATTCTGGTTGAAGCTGCCCCGATTACCCAACCGGAGGTTGCGCCCGCTGCGCTGGCGCAGGCCTGCCAGCAGATGCTCAATGATGATGTGCCCTGGGCAGAAAATCATCTCGCCGCCTGGGATGAGGTGTTTAAAGCCTTTGGTGCAAAACCCAAACGTACGCCCTGCTCGGCCTCGGCCCTGCGCAAGCGCGTGATGAGAGACGGTTCGCTGCCGCCGCTCGACCCGGTGGTGGATATCTATAATGCCATCAGTATCCGCTACGCTATTCCGGTAGGGGGAGAAAATCTGGCGGCTTACTCGGGAGCGCCGCGCCTGACGCTGGCCGACGGCAGTGAGCCGTTTGATACCGTCAAAGAGGGTGAGCCGGTAGTCGAAAATCCGGAGCCAGGCGAAGTTATCTGGCGTGACGATCTTGGCATCACCTGCCGCCGCTGGAACTGGCGACAGGGGATACGCACGCGTCTGGACAGCCAGGCGCAGTCCATGTGGTTTATTCTCGAAAGCCTGCCGTCGATGCCGCTGGCGGCATTACAGGAAGCTGGCGATGAGCTGGTGAGCAATCTGCAAAAGCTGATGCCGGGCGCGACGGCGCGTATTCAGTTGCTGGAGCTGGCGTGAACAACGCCGGGTGGCGCTTCGCTTACCCGGCCTACAAAATCAACACCCCCCGTACCCGTAGGCCCGGTAAGCGCAGCGCCACCAGGCAAAACCGCTACTCCGGCAACAATCCGACAAAGCTGCGTTTTTTGCGCGGCTCCGACATCAGCTCCTCCAGCTTATCCACGCACGCGAGATAGTGCGGGGTTTGCTTATGCGCCAGCACCGCCTCTTCGTCTTTATAGGCTTCGTAGATAAAAAACCGGGTTTTCACCCGCGGGTCCTGCAATACGTCGAAGCGCAGGTTGCCCGGCTCCTTGATCGCCCCCTCGTGGTTGGCGCGAAATACCTCCAGAAACTCGTCTACCCGCTCGGGCTTAATGTTGATCTCCACCAGCGTCACGTTCATTTTGCTTCTCCCTGTTTCTCTTCCTGCCAAAACTGGAACGCCTCCCGGGCGCTCATGTTCTCGTGAACCACTTTCTTCACCGCCTTCAGCATGGCGAGCGGCGCGCTGGACTGGAAGATGTTGCGCCCCATGTCCACGCCGGACGCGCCCTGGTCTATCGCGCGCCAGCACATCTCCAGCGCCTCGTGCTCCGGCAGCTTTTTGCCCCCCGCGATAACGATCGGCACCGGGCAGCTGGCGGTCACTTTTTCAAAGCCCTCGTCCACATAGTAGGTTTTGACGAACTGCGCCCCCATTTCGGCGGCGATGCGGCTTGCCAGCGAAAAATACCGAGCGTCACGCGCCATCTCTTTCCCCACGCCCGTCACCGCCAGCGTCGGCATGCCGTAGCGCGCCCCTGCATCGACCAGCTTGATGATATTGTTGATCGACTGATGCTCAAACTCGCTTCCGATGTACACCTGCGCCGCCACCGCGCAGACGTTCAGGCGCAGCGCGTCTTCCATCGCCACCGCCACGCACTCGTTAGACAGCTCGCCCAGAATCGAGTTACCGCCGGAGGCGCGCAGCACCACCGGTTTGTTCGTCGCGGCAGGTACCTGGCTCCTGAGGATGCCGCGGGTGCACATCAGCACGTCGGTTTCGCCAAACAGCGGCGCGATGGTGAGATCGATACGCTCAAGGCCGGTGGTCGGTCCCTGAAAGTAGCCGTGGTCAAAGGCCAGCATCACCGTGCGGTTGCTCTGCGGGTTGAAAATGCGCGAAAGCCTCGACTGCATGCCCCAGTCCAGCGAGCCGCAGCCCTTCAGGGTGTACGGCACATTCTGCTGCGGCGTACCGATGCCAAAATCCTTGCCGTCTTTGATGTCGTCTAAATCAGCCATTTGCTCCCCCGTCAGAAATCGTATTTGCTGATGTTCTCTTTGGTGAACACCACGCGCTCCGGCAGCAGCACGATGCCGTTGCCCTTCGCCTCATACTGGTAGCCCTGCACGCTGTTCGGCTCGACCTTCAGCGTCCCGATATTTTTCACGTCTACGCTGTCGCCGACGTTAAGATCGCCTTTTTTCAGCAAACGATCGGCGACATTGACCGCAATTTTGCCCTGTTGCACCACGTCCCACAGGCCGAAGGCCTTCACCGTGCCGCGCTCAACGTACGGGCGCATCACATTCGGCGTGCTGAAGCCGACAATCGCCACCCCTTCCCGCTTCAGGTTTTCTGCCGCCTGTGCCGCCGCCGGCAGGGCGTTGGCGTCCGGGGCGATGATCGCATCCAGATCCGGATAAGCCTTTAAGATCCCTTCGGCGGTTTGCAACGATTTGGTGGCGTCGTTATAGCCAAACTGGGTGGTGACGACCTGCCACTGAGGATGATCTTTCTCGATTTTGGCCTTCGCCTCTTTCACCCACTGGTTCTGGTCGGTGACGGTCGGGCTGGAGTAGAAGAACGCCACTTTCGCATTCGGTTTGGTGACCTGCTTGCCCGCCATCTCCACCAGCAGGCCGCCCAGCTGTTCCGGCGTCCCCTGATTGATGTAGATGCTGCGGCACTCCGGTTTGGTGTCGGAATCCCAGGTCAGGACCTTGACGCCGCGCTGCATCGCGCGCTTCAGCGCCGGGCAGAGACCGTCCGGTGACACGGCAGAGACGATGATGGCGTTATAGCCCTGGTTAACGAAGTTATTGATGAGCTGCACCTGACCGGAGACGCTCGGCTCGGTCGGGCCGTCGTAGGTCACGTCCACGCCAAGATCTTTCCCCGCCTCTTTCGCGCCGTTGCCGCCGCTGGTGAAGAATCCCACGCCTACCAGTTTCGGGATAAAGGCAATGCGGTCCGCCGCCTGCGCCGAAGCGAAGCTGAGGGCCATTGCCAGGACGAGCAGTTTTGTTTTCATCTTACGCTCCGGATAGTTTTCTGAAGAGAGATCGCACCCATTCGCGGTGCAGACTCAGCGAACGCCCCATCACCACCACAACCAGCAGCGCCCCCGACAGCGCGCTCGACACCTGGTTGGGGATGCCGACCATCTGTAAACCCTGTTGCAGATACCCCACCAGCAGCGCCGCCAGCGCCGTACCGACAACAGAACCTGACCCGCCGTAGATATTGGCTCCGCCGAGCACGGCGGCGGTGAGCGCGGGCATCAGCAAATCGCGCCCCAGATCCGAACGCGCAGAGCCGAAATAGGAGACCATCACCAGCGCGGCAATCGCCGAGGCCACGCCCACCAGGCCGTACAGCGCGTAGGGCATGCCGTTCACCGGCAGCGCCGCATAGCGCGCCGCGCGCGGGTTCTGCCCAATCAAAAACAGGTGCCGACCAAAGCGCCCACGGTGGGTAATCAGCCAGAAGAAGGCGGTAATCACCGCGAACAGCACCAGCGGGATCGGCAGCCCCAGCACCGTGAGGTTAGCGAAGGCGGTAAAGCTGTCCGGGAAGCCGCCGATGCCCTCGTAGCCCGTCGCCCCCGCCATGCCGGAGAGCAGCAGCGCGCCGCCGCCGTAGAGGTAGAGCGTGCCGAGGGTAATGACCAACGGGCTGATGCCGGTGTAGTGGATCAGCGCCGCATTCACCAGCCCGCACAGCAGACCCAGCAGCAGCGTAAGCGGAACGGCGACCGCCATCGGCCACCCGGCCTGCATCATCACCCCCAGCGCAATCGCGCACAGGCCGATGGTCGAGCCGAGGGAGATGTCGATCCCGCCGCTGATGATCACCAGCGTAAGCGGCAGCGCCACGATGCCAATACAGATGAAATCGCTGGTGCTGAACAGCAGCATGTTGATATCAAGCATGCGCGGGTTGATGGCGCCGAAGAGCAGGATCTCCAGCACCAGTAAAATCAGCAGCGCGCTTTCCCAGTTAAGCCTCATTTACGCCACCTCTTTTTTGCGTTTGGGAAACGGGGTAACGTGCTTTCCCCCTTTGTTACCGGGCTGGAAACGGCTGTATTTCAGCGCCCGCTGATGCCGCGCCAGTGCCTGACGCAGACGCCCGTCGAGCACCAGCACGCCCAGCAGCACCAGCCCGGCGATAAAGTCGTTCCACCACGCCGGGAGCCTGAACAGCACCAGCACGGTATCGATTTGGGTGAGGAAGAACGCGCCGAGGAACGCACCGACCAGCGTGCCGGTGCCGCCCAGCAGCGAGATGCCCCCCAGCACGCAGGCAGCGATGGCTTTCATCTCCAGCCCGCTGCCGGTCTGGTTGGGCACAAAGCCTATCTGCGCGGCAAACACAATCCCGGCGCAGGCCGCCAGCATGCCGTTGAGGGTAAAGGCGATCATGCGGGTGCGGTTCACCGCCACGCCCAGCTGGCGCGCGGCGGCGAGGTTATCCCCCACGGCGTAAAAATCCCGCCCAAAGGCGGTGCGCGACAGCGTCCACGCGCCGGTGGCCGCGATAATCAACACCAGCATGCCGAGCGGCGAAATGCCGACGGCGGCAGGCTCAGAGAGGGATTTCAGCCCCGGCGGCAGCCCTTCTATCCACTTCCCGCCGGTCCAGAGCAGC
Source organism: Enterobacter cloacae complex sp. 677-3DZ2D5B (assembly GCF_004136695.1). Lineage (NCBI taxonomy): Bacteria > Pseudomonadati > Pseudomonadota > Gammaproteobacteria > Enterobacterales > Enterobacteriaceae > Enterobacter > Enterobacter cloacae complex sp. 677-3DZ2D5B. Next base: position 267,149 of record NZ_QFLS01000006.1, read on the forward strand.
ATCGCCCCGCGATAAAGCCCCAGCGTGCCGAGGGTGGCGACAATCGCCGGAATGCGCAGGCCCACCACCAGAAAACCGTTGAACGCCCCGGCCAGCGCGCCGATCGACAGCGCGAAGAGAATGGAAACGGGCAGGCTGTAGCCGCTGTTAAGCGCCACGCCGACGGCAATGGCGGACAACCCGACCGTGGAGCCGACGGAGACGTCAATATTGCGGGTCAGCATCACCAGCGCCGCGCCGATAGCCAGCAGGATCAGGATCTGCGAGCTGGCGAAGATCATCCCCAGCGTCTGTAAGCTCAGGTACGACGGGTTCAGCGCCACCAGCACGGCGAACAGCGCCAGAATGGCGAGAAACGCGCTCAGCTCGCGGTTTTTCAGTAAGATCTTCATGATTGCCCTCCAAACGCCAGCGCCATCATCCGGTCGAGGCTGACGGCGTGGCGCGGCAGCTCGCCGCTGAGCACGCCCTGATGCATTACCAGCACCCGATCCGCGAGGCCGGGAAACTCATCGAGATCGCTTGAGATCATCAGCACCGCCACGTTCTGCGCCGCCACGCTTTTCAGCAGCTGATAAATATCGGCGCGCGCCGAGACGTCCACGCCGCGCGTCGGTTCATCGACGATCAGCAGCAGCGGGTTGGCCTCCAGACAGCGCGCCAGCAGCACCTTCTGCTGATTACCACCGGAGAGCGTGCGCACGGTTTGATCCGCATGGTTGAGCTTGATCCCCAGCGCCCGGTGATAGCGTTCCACTACCGCAGACTCCCGCTTTCGCTGCTGCCAGAGCGACGGCTCGTTCAGCGCCACGGTGTTCCAGCGGATCGGCGCGTCGAGAAACAGTCCGGACACCTGCCTGTCTTCCGGCAGATAGACCAGCCCTTTTTGCAGGCGTGAACTGACCGGATCGGTGGTGATCTCCTGGTTCTCCAGCCACACCCGCCCGCCGCGTACGGGACGCAGGCCGTAGAGCGTTTCGGCAAACTCGGTGCGCCCGGAGCCTACCAGCCCGGCCAGGCCGACGATCTCCCCGGCGTAAATCTCAAGGCTGAGATCGATAAACCCTTCCCCGGTAAGATCCTCCACCCGCAGCACCGGAAAATCCTGCGCCTGGGTGCGGCGGTTGCCCGGCAGCGCCAGCCACAGCTTTTGCGTATCGCTCAGGGAGGTCTCCCGGCTTACTGGCGTCATGGCGGCGATCAGGGCGTTATCGTCAAACTGCGCGGTTTCGCCGCTGAGCACCACGGCGCCGTCGCGCATCACCGAGACGTGACTCGCCAGCTGCCGAATCTCCGGCAGCTTATGCGAGATAAAAACAATCCCGACGCCAAGATCCTGCAAGGCGCGGATCTGGCGAAACAGCCGTTCGGTTTCACCTGGCGTCAGCGAGGCCGTGGGTTCATCGAGGATCAGAATTCTGGCGTTGCGCATCAGCCCGCGCAGGATCTCCACCATCTGCTGGTCAGCCACCTCGAGGGTGCTGGCGGTGGCGTCGAGGTTAAGCTGGCACTGCAATTGCCGGAGTTTTTCCGCCAGACGATTTTCCCGATCGCGCTCTCGCGGCAGACGAAACAGGATGTTTTCCCGCACCGTCAGGTTGGGAAACAGCAGCGGCTCCTGCGGCACCAGATAAATGCCTAACCTGTGCGCCTGAGCCGGGGTAAGCCGTGTAAAAGACTCACCCGCCACCGAAAGTTCACCGCTATCCGGGGTTTCTACCCCGGCGATGATCTTCATCAGCGTCGATTTTCCCGCGCCGTTACCGCCCATCAGCGCATGCACCTGCCCCGCAAGCAGCGTGAAATCAATGCCTTTTAAGACCGGTACGCCTGAAAACTGCTTGCTGATATCACGCGCGTCGAGAAGTGGTGTCATCATCGCTCCGCTATTGAACAAATGATTTTTAGATTTAATAATGTTCAAAAGCGTAGACGGTGAACTATATTTACAACCGTGCAGGGATCACAATTTTATCGATTGAGATTTAGATAAACCGGAATCGATCGAAATGATCCGTTTTGTCGCGTGGCTCACATTTTCACGTCGCGCCATCACGAACATATGATCTAAATTTTTATAAGAGTTCAATTATGAGCGATAAACGCACTGCGGAAGAAGGACGGTTTGCCGGGCTGGCACTGGCGGAAGAGGAGCTGGTGGCGCGCGTGGCCTGGTGCTACTACCACGACGGGCTGACCCAGAACGACATCGGCGAACGGCTCGGGCTGCCGCGCCTGAAGATCTCCCGCCTGCTGGAGAAGGGCCGTCAGTCCGGGGTGATCCGCGTGCAGATCAACTCCCGCTACGAGGGCTGCCTGGCGCTGGAAACCGAGCTACAGCAGCGCTTTGGCCTGAAGCTGGTGCGCGTGATGCCTGCCCTGAATACCCCGCCGATGAACGTGCGGCTGGGCATTGGCGCGGCGCAGTCGCTGATGGGCGTGCTGGAGCCCGGCCAGCTGTTAGCGGTGGGGTTCGGTGAAACCACCATGAGCAGTCTGCAACACTTAAGCGGCTTTATCAGCTCGCAGCAGATCCGCCTGGTGACGCTTTCCGGCGGCGTCGGGCCGTATATGACCGGTATCGGCCAGCTGGATGCGGCTTGTAGCGTCAGCATGATCCCCGCCCCGCTTCGCGTGTCATCCGCTGAAGTCGCCGGGATCTTAAAGCGCGAAACCAGCGTGCGGGACGTGATCCTCGCCGCCACCGCGGCTGACGTGGCGGTGGTCGGGATTGGCTCGGTAAACCAGCGCCGCGACGCAACGATCCTGCGCTCCGGCTATATCAGCGAAGGTGAACAGCTGATGTACGCCCGTAAAGGCGCGGTGGGCGATATCCTCGGCTATTTCCTCAATGCCGAAGGGGAATGCGTCGAGGAGCTGGAGATCCACAAAGAATTACTGGGCGTCACGCTCGATGAACTGGCGCAGCTGCCCACCATTGTCGGCGTGGCCGGAGGGGAAGAGAAAGCCGATGCGATTTATGCCGCACTGAAAGGTCGCCGTATTAATGGCCTGGTGACGGAAGAGACGACAGCCCGCGCGGTGCTGGCTCTGGCCGGATAAGAGCAGCCCTGCGCTAACAGCGAGGCAAGCTCATGAGTTACCTTTTAGCGTTAGATGCAGGGACAGGCAGCGTTCGCGCCGTGATTTTCGATTTACAGGGCAACCAGATTGCCGTTGGCCAGGCCGAGTGGAAGCACCTGAGCGTGGAGAACGTGCCGGGCTCGATGGAGTTCGACCTCGACACCAACTGGCGGCTGGCCTGCCGGTGTATTCAGCAGGCGCTGGAGCGCGCACGGCTTAGCGCGGCGGATATTCAGTCCGTCGCCTGCTGCTCGATGCGCGAAGGGATTGTGCTGTACGACCGCAACGGCGAGGCTATCTGGGCCTGCGCCAACGTCGACGCCCGCGCCAGCCGCGAGGTGGCTGAACTCAAAGAGATCCACGACTACCGGTTTGAATCCGAAGTGTATGAGGTCTCCGGCCAGACGCTGGCGCTGAGCGCCATGCCGCGCCTGCTGTGGCTGGCGCACCACCGTCCGGATATTTACCGCAAGGCTGCGACTATCACCATGATCAGCGACTGGCTGGCGGCGAAGCTCTCCGGCGAGCTGGCGGTGGACCCGTCCAATGCGGGCACCACCGGTATGCTGGATCTCTTCTCCCGCGACTGGCGTCCGGCGCTGCTCGACATGGCCGGGCTGCGCGCCGATATCCTTTCCCCGGTGAAAGAGACCGGCACCGTGCTGGGGGCCGTCACGAAAGAAGCCGCGCAGCAGTGCGGCCTGCGTGAAGGCACGCCGGTGGTGATGGGCGGCGGCGACGTGCAGCTGGGCTGTCTGGGGCTGGGCGTGGTCCGCGCCGGACAAACGGCGGTGCTGGGCGGCACCTTCTGGCAGCAGGTGGTCAATCTGCCGCAGGTACGCACCGACCCCGACATGAACATCCGCGTGAACCCGCACGTCATCCCCGGCATGGTGCAGGCGGAGTCGATCAGCTTCTTTACCGGGCTGACCATGCGCTGGTTCCGCGACGCCTTTTGCGCCGAGGAAAAGCTGATTGCAGAGCGGATGGGGATGGACACCTATTCCCTGCTGGAAGAGATGGCGAGCCGCGTCCCGGCGGGCTCCCACGGCGTGATGCCAATCTTCTCCGACGCGATGCATTTTAAGCAGTGGTATCACGCCGCGCCGTCGTTTATTAACCTCTCCATCGACCCGGAAAAGTGCAACAAAGCGACGCTGTTCCGCGCTCTGGAGGAGAACGCGGCGATCGTCTCGGCCTGCAACCTGGCGCAGATTTCGCGCTTCTCCGGCGTGACGTTTGAGAGTCTGGTGTTTGCGGGCGGCGGGGCCAAAGGCGCCCTGTGGAGTCAGATTTTAAGCGACGTTACCGGCCTGCCGGTGCGCGTGCCGGAAGTTAAAGAGGCAACGGCGCTCGGCTGTGCCATTGCCGCAGGAGCTGGCGCGGGGCTGTTTGCGGATATGGCTTCGACGGGCGAGCGGCTGGTGAAGTGGAGCCGCGAGTTCACGCCAAACCCGCAGCACCGGGAACTGTACGACGGCATGATGCAGAAATGGCAGGCGGTGTACGCCGACCAGCTCGGGCTGGTGGACAGCGGGCTGACCACGTCGATGTGGCAGGCACCGGGGCTGGTGCGGGCATCCCCCTCAACCCGGCCCTCTCCCTAAGGGAGAGGGAGATTAAGTCCCCTCTCCCTTAGGGAGAGGGCATCAGGCCACACTAATATTTGAATCCCATCACATTCACCGCATTCCCCTTTTCCCTTTTACTCCCCGCTGGCTAAATTAGTAACTCATCCGACCACATAACAATAATTTTACACTGGAAGAGACTATGAGCCGCTACCCGTCGTTATTCGCCCCTCTCGATCTGGGGTTCACCACCCTCAAAAACCGCGTGCTGATGGGCTCAATGCACACCGGGCTGGAGGAGCGTCCGGACGGGGCTGAACGTCTGGCAGCCTTCTATGCCGAACGCGCGCGCCACGGGGTGGCGCTGATTGTCACCGGCGGCGTAGCCCCTGCCCCTTCCGGGGTGACGATGGAGGGCGGCGCGGTGTTGAATGATGCGTCACAACTGTCGCACCACCGCATTGTGACCGACGCGGTCCACCGCGAGGGCGGCAAAATCGCCCTGCAAATTCTGCATACCGGGCGCTACAGCTATCAACCGAACCTGGTTGCCCCCTCGGCTATTCAGGCGCCGATTAACCGCTTTACTCCTCACGCCCTTAGCCACGACGAGATCCTGGCGCTGATCGACGATTTTGCCCGCTGCGCCGCGCTGGCAAGGGAAGCAGGCTACGACGGCGTGGAGGTGATGGGCTCTGAAGGCTATCTGATTAACGAATTTCTCGCCGCACGCACCAACCAGCGCGACGACGAATGGGGTGGCGACTATGCCCGCCGCATGCGTTTTGCCGTGGAGGTGGTGCGCGCGGTGCGTGAACGTGCGGGTGCGGATTTTATTATCATCTTCCGCCTGTCGATGCTCGACCTGGTGGAAGGCGGCGGCACCTTCGACGAAACCGTGCAGCTGGCGCAGGCAATTGAAGCCGCCGGTGCCACCATTATCAACACCGGGATTGGCTGGCACGAAGCGCGCATCCCCACCATCGCCACGCCGGTGCCGCGTGCGGCGTTCAGCTGGGTAACGCGCAAGCTGAAAGGCAAAGTCTCCGTTCCGCTGGTAACAACGAACCGCATTAACGACCCGCAGGTGGCGGACGATGTGATCTCCCGCGGCGACGCCGATATGGTCTCGATGGCGCGTCCGTTCCTCGCGGATGCCGAACTGCTCTCCAAAGCGCAAAGCGGCCGTGCGGATGAGATCAATACCTGCATCGGCTGTAACCAGGCCTGTCTGGATCAAATCTTCGCTGGCAAAGTCACCTCCTGCCTCGTTAACCCCCGCGCCTGCCATGAAACCAAAATGCCGGTGGTTACGACGGTCAATAAAAAACGCCTGGCCGTGGTGGGCGCAGGCCCGGCGGGCCTGGCGTTTGCGGTCAATGCCGCCTCGCGCGGGCACAGCGTGACGCTGTTTGATGCGCTGGCGGAGATCGGCGGGCAATTTACTATCGCCAGACAGATCCCCGGCAAAGAGGAGTTCTACGAAACGCTGCGCTACTACCGCCGGATGATCGAGCTGACGGGCGTCGAGCTGCGGCTTAACCAGTTTGTCAGCGCGGCGGATCTGATCGGTTTCGACGAGGTGATCCTCGCGAGTGGGATCGCCCCGCGCACCCCTGCGATCGAAGGTATCGATCATCCGAAGGTATTGAGCTATCTGGACGTGCTGCGCGACAAAGCACCGGTTGGCGAGAAGGTGGCGATTATCGGCTGCGGCGGGATCGGTTTTGATACCGCGATGTATTTAAGCCAGCCGGGCGAAGCCACCAGCCAGAACATCGCTGAGTTCTGCGTGGAATGGGGCATTGATACCAGTCTCAGTCAGTCCGGCGGTTTACGCCCGGAAGGGCCGCAGCTGCCGAAAAGCCCGCGTCAGATCGTGATGCTCCAGCGTAAGGCCAGCAAGCCGGGTGAAGGGCTGGGCAAAACCACTGGCTGGATCCACCGCGCCACCCTGCTCTCGCGCGGGGTGAAGATGATCCCGGCGGTGAGCTACCAGAAGATCGACGACGACGGGCTGCATGTGCTGATCGGTAGTGAACCGCAGCTGCTGCGCGTGGATCATGTGATTTTGTGCGCCGGACAGGAGCCAAAGCGCGATCTGGCCGATCCGCTGCGCGAAGCGGGTAAAACGGTGCATTTGATCGGCGGGTGCGACGTGGCGATGGAGCTGGATGCGCGGCGGGCGATTGCGCAGGGCACCCAGCTTGCACTGGTTATTTAGCGACGACGCCCCAGCTTCACCGCTTTCAGCACCACGAATTTGTTATTGGTGGCAATGGTGACGCAGTTGCCGAAAATCTTCTTCAGCTTGTGGAAGTAGTCCAGGTGGCGGTTCGCCACGATATACAGCTCGCCGTTGATTTTCAGGCAGCGGCGCGCGTGGTGGAACATCTCCCACGCGACGTTATCCGTCAGGGCGTGCTTCTGGTGGAACGGCGGGTTACAGAATACCGCGTTGAAGCGGAAAGGCTCTACGCCCGACAGCGCGTTATTGATCATAAACTCGCAGCGATCCAGCGCTTCAGGCAGGTTAGTTTCCACGTTCAGACGGCTGGAGGCCACCGCCATTGGCGATTCGTCGCTGAACACCACGCTGGCCTCCGGGTTCTTCGCCAGCAGCGTCAGGCCAATCACGCCATTGCCGCAGCCCAGGTCGACAATTTCCCCTTCCAGATTTTCCGGCAGATGTTCCATAAAGAAACGCGCCCCGATATCCAGACCGGTACGGGAAAAGACGTTCGCGTGGTTGTGGATGGTCCAGTCGGTACCTTCCAGTTTCCAGCTCAGCGTTTCTGGCGCGTCGGCCAGCGCCGGTGCGCTGAAGGTGCAGTTGATCAGGCGTGCTTTTTTCCAGGCAAGCGTCGTGGTGGTCGGGCCGAGGACCTTCTCGAACAGCTCCAGCGTCGAGGTGTGAATATCACGCGCTTTGGCACCCGCGATAATGCGGGTTTCTGGCGTGACGACTTTACGCAGCGCGCGCAGTTGCTGCTCCAGCAGCGCCATGGTTTTTGGCACCTTAATCAGCACCACGCCCGGCGCCTGCGGGTAGTCCGCGGTGCTGTCGAGGAACTTCACGCTGGACTCTTCGATGTCGTTATGGCGCAGGTTTTCACGCGTCGCCAGTTCGCTTAAGTAAGAATCGCCGATACTGTAAGGCGCATGTTCCGCCAGCGCGCAGGCCAGCGCGCCAAACGCGTCATTCAGGATCAGAACCGGGCCGCTGATTTCAGTCTCATCCAACTGTTGCAGCAGATATTCATCCGCCGCTTCCCACGCCTGAAGCGGGTTCACGTCGTCCGTTTCCGGGAAACGTTTAAGGTTGAGTGAACGGAAACCGTTGTCTAAGTGGCTCATCGGCCCTCCTGAATGGTAAAATTTGGCGTATCCCTGAAAAGGGTGCGTGAGTATACCCGTTTTCACACTATTTTGGGGTTTTGATGAACCAGCTGACTTATCTCCAGGGCTATCCGGAGCATTTACTTTCCCAGGTTCGTGACCTGATTGCCGCGGGAAAGCTCGGTGCGGTGCTGGAAAAACGCTACCCGGGCACGCATGATTTCGCGACTGACAAAGCCCTCTGGCAGTATACGCAGGATCTGAAAAACCAGTATCTTAAGAGCGCCCCGCCGATCAACAAGGTGATGTACGACAATAAGATCCATGTGCTGAAAAACGCGCTCGGCCTGCATACCGCCATCTCCCGCGTGCAGGGCGGCAAGCTGAAGGCTAAAGCGGAGATCCGCGTCGCGACCGTCTTTCGCAACGCGCCGGAAGCCTTTCTGCGGATGATCGTGGTGCACGAGCTGGCGCACCTGAAAGAGAAAGAGCACGACAAAGCCTTCTATTCCCTGTGCTGCCACATGGAGCCACAGTACCACCAGCGGGAGTTTGATACCCGTTTGTGGCTGACGCATTTATCGTTAAAGAGTAATGCGCAGTAGCGCACGCGAAATGTCATGATGACGTGCTACAGTGGTTTTAAGTTCCCTGCTACGGAGTACGTAAACGTTTATGATACGTTTCGCAGTCATCGGTACGAACTGGATCACGCGCCAGTTCGTCGACGCCGCCCACGAAACCGGCAAATATAAGCTCACCGCAGTCTATTCCCGCAGCCTTGAGCAGGCGCAGAGTTTTGCGAATGACTACCTGGTTGAACATCTGTTCACCTCGCTCGATGAGATGGCGCAAAGCGACGTCATTGACGCGGTCTATATTGCCAGCCCGAATTCTCTGCATTTCCCGCAAACGAAGCTGTTCCTCAGCCACAAAAAACACGTGATTTGCGAGAAGCCGCTGGCCTCGAATATTGAGGAAGTGGAAGCCGCCATTGCGCTTGCCCGGGAAAACCAGGTGGTGCTGTTTGAAGCGTTCAAAACCGCCAGCCTGCCGAACTTCCTGCTGTTGCAGCAGTCCCTGCCGAAAATTGGCAAAGTGCGTAAAGCCTTTATCAACTACTGCCAGTATTCCTCGCGCTACCAGCGCTACCTGGACGGCGAAAACCCGAACACCTTTAACCCGGCCTTCTCGAATGGCTCGATTATGGATATCGGTTTTTACTGCCTGGCCTCTGCGGTCGCCCTGTGGGGTGAACCGCACGGCGTAACGGCCACCGCCAGCCTGCTGGAGAGCGGCGTGGATGCACATGGCGTTGTGGTGCTGGACTACGGTGATTTCAGCGTGACGTTGCAGCACTCGAAGGTCAGTGACTCCGTACTGCCAAGCGAAATTCAGGGCGAAGACGGCTCGCTGGTGATCGAAAAAATCTCCGAATGCCAGAAGCTAAGCATCGTTCCCCGCGGCGGCAAAGCGCAGGAGCTGACGCAGCCTCAGCATATTAACACTATGCTCTATGAGGCAGAGGTCTTCGCCCGTCTGGTAGAAGACAACGAAGTGAACCACCCGGGGCTGGCAATCAGCCGCACCACGGCGAAGCTGCAAACGGAGATCCGCCGACAGACTGGCGTGATTTTCCCCGCAGACGGCGTGAATGTGGAAGCCGTCGCGTAAAGCTGTGTAATGAAATCGTGCAGACCATTGACGAAACCGATGGTCTGACATAATTTGTTACCTGCAAAGGGGAGTAACTTCTTCGCCGGTGGATCGTCATTACGATGCGTGCAAAACCGCATCCGGTCGCCGGGCAACCTTCGAGGTTGTAAGTGAGACCTTGCCGGAAGGCGAGGTCTATGCATAAAAAGCTAACGGCTATCGTCTTCTGACCATAGCCGTTTTTGTTTTTTATGTGTAAGGAAAATAGTATGCATTCTGTCGGCACTCCAATGCTGTGGGGCGGATTCGCGGTTGTCGTGCTCATCATGCTGGCGATCGACCTCTTTTTGCAGGGTCGTCGCGGCGAACACGGCATGAGCGTCAAGCAAGCCGCCGTCTGGTCGCTGGTATGGGTTACCCTCTCACTTCTTTTCTGCGCCGCCTTCTGGTGGTATCTGGCCTCAACCGAAGGCCGCGCGGTGGCCGATCCTCAGGCACTCGCCTTCCTCACCGGCTATCTGATTGAAAAAGCACTGGCGGTTGATAACGTCTTCGTCTGGCTGATGCTGTTCAGTTACTTCGCCGTGCCTGCGGCTCTGCAACGCCGCGTGCTGGTGTACGGCGTTCTGGGCGCTATTGTCCTGCGTACCATCATGATCTTCGCCGGTAGCTGGCTGATTACCCAGTTCGAATGGCTGTTGTATGTATTTGGTGCGTTCCTGCTGTTCACCGGGGTCAAAATGGCGCTGGCGAAAGAAGACGATACCGGTATCGGTGATAAGCCGTTGGTGAAGTGGTTCCGGGGTCATCTGCGCATGACGGACAAGATCGAGAGCGAGCATTTCTTCGTGCGTAAGAACGGCCTGCTGTTCGCCACCCCGCTGCTGCTGGTGCTGATTCTGGTCGAGCTGAGCGACGTGATTTTCGCGGTGGACAGTATCCCGGCTATCTTCGCAGTTACCACCGACCCGTTCATCGTTCTGACCTCGAATCTGTTCGCCATCCTCGGCCTGCGTGCGATGTACTTCCTGCTGGCAGGCGCGGCAGAGCGCTTCTCAATGCTGAAGTACGGCCTGTCGGTGATTCTGGTGTTTATCGGTATCAAGATGCTGATCGTCGATTTCTACCATATCCCGATCGCCATTTCGCTCGGCGTGGTGTTTGGCATTCTGCTGGTGACGCTGATTATCAATACCTGGGTTAACCGCCAGCACGATAAGAAGCAGCAGGTTTAGTGCAACGTTCGGTGCGGGCTGATGCCCTCACCCCAACCCTCTCCCACAGGGAGAGGGGGAAATGCAATGCAGGCCGGGTAAGCGTAGCGCTACCCGGCGCTTTCGTTAACCAATAGTTAAAAAACATGACGCAACACGTAAAATCCAGCATTTTACGCTTCCCTCCTTTCACGTATTCCCTATACTCGACCAGGCAAACATTTACTTACATCCGGAAATAAATGTGACTTAGAGCACATCCAGGATGGAACGCAATTTCACTCAGGAATAACGTATGAGCACACAATCACGCGGTCTGTTCGCGCGCCTGGCGCAGGGCAGTCTTGTAAAACAAATTCTGGTCGGGTTGGTACTGGGTATTCTGCTGGCCATGGTGTCGAAACCTGCCGCGGAGGCCACGGGACTGCTCGGGACGCTGTTTGTGGGCGCCCTGAAGGCCGTCGCCCCGGTACTGGTGCTGATGCTGGTGATGGCGTCGATTGCCAACCACCAGCACGGACAAAAAACCAACATTCGCCCTATTCTGTTCCTGTATCTGCTGGGAACCTTCTCTGCTGCCTTAACGGCCGTTGTGTTTAGCTTCCTGTTCCCGTCTACGCTGCACCTGACCAGCGCGGCCGGTGATATCACCCCGCCGTCCGGGATTGTGGAAGTCCTTCGCGGCCTGCTGATGAGCATGGTCTCTAACCCCATCACCGCACTGATGAGCGGAAACTACATTGGCATCCTGGTCTGGGCGATTGGTCTGGGCTTCGCGCTGCGTCATGGCAACGAGACCACGAAAAACCTGGTCAACGATTTGTCCAATGCCGTGACTTTCATGGTGAAGCTGGTGATTCGCTTTGCACCAGTCGGTATCTTTGGTCTGGTTTCTTCGACGCTGGCCACTACCGGTTTCGACGCACTGTGGGGCTACGCGCAGCTGCTGGTCGTCCTGGTCGGCTGTATGCTGCTGGTGGCGCTGGTGATCAACCCGCTGCTGGTGTTCTGGCAGATCCGCCGCAACCCGTATCCGCTGGTGCTGACTTGCCTGCGCGAGAGCGGCGTGTATGCCTTCTTTACCCGCAGCTCGGCGGCGAACATTCCGGTCAACATGGCGCTGGCGGAGAAGCTGAACCTGGATCGCGATACCTATTCCGTGTCGATCCCGCTGGGTGCGACCGTGAACATGGCGGGTGCGGCGATCACCATCACCGTGCTGACGCTGGCGGCGGTGCATACGCTGGGTATTCCGGTGGATCTGCCAACCGCGCTGCTGCTGAGCGTCGTTGCATCACTGTGTGCCTGTGGCGCATCCGGCGTGGCGGGCGGATCGCTGCTGCTGATCCCGCTGGCCTGTAACATGTTCGGTATCCCGAACGAGATTGCCATGCAGGTTGTCGCGGTCGGCTTCATTATCGGCGTATTGCAGGATTCCTGCGAGACTGCGCTGAACTCCTCTACCGACGTGCTGTTTACCGCCGCAGCCTGTCAGGCGGAAGATGCGCGTTTAGCGAAGAACGCCCTGCGCAGTTAAAAAGAAAAGCCCGGTGGCGGCTACGCCTTACCGGGCCTACAAGGTAAATGCAAAACGGCAACATGTGTTGCCGTTTTTAGTGTTTGCACCCTCTCCCTGTGGGGAGGGTTGGGGTGAGGGCACCAGCCCGCACCCAGCTTACAGCGTCACACCACTCTTAAAAATCGCCAGCTCGCGGAAGTCGTTCTTCTCGTTACAGGTCTGCCTGCCGCTGGCGAACTCTGCGATAGCGTCCACGAACTCGCTCAGCAGCTGCGGCATCGCTTTGCCGTGGATCAGCTGCCCTGCGTCGAAATCGATCCAGTGCTTTTTCTTTGCCGCCAGCTCGCTGTTGGTGGCAATTTTAACCGTCGGCACAAACCCGCCGTACGGCGTACCGCGGCCGGTACTGAACAGCACCATATGGCAGCCCGCCCCCGCCAGCGCGCTGGTGGCGACCGCATCGTTACCCGGTGCGCTCAGCAGGTTCAGGCCGTGGGTTTTCAGGCGTTCGCCGTAGCGCAGAACGTCCACCACCTGGCTGGCCCCCGCTTTCTGGGTGCAGCCGAGGGATTTCTCCTCCAGCGTGGTGATTCCGCCCGCCTTGTTCCCCGGCGACGGGTTCTCGTAAATCGGCTGATTGTGGGCAATGAAGTACTGTTTGAAGTCGTTCACCATGGTGACGGTCTTCTCAAACGTCTCTTCGTCGCGACAGTGGCTCATCAGAATGCGCTCTGCGCCGAACATCTCCGGCACTTCGGTCAGCACCGTGGTGCCGCCGTTGGCAATCACGTAATCCGAGAAGCGGCCCAGCATCGGGTTAGCGGTAATGCCGGAAAGCCCGTCAGACCCGCCGCACTCCAGGCCAAACTTCAGTTCGCTCAGCTTGCCCGGCTCGCGCTTGTCGTGACGCATCACCTCGTACAGCTGGTGCAGTTGTTCAACGCCCGCTTCCACTTCGTCGTCCTGGTGCTGACACACCATAAAGTGCACGCGCTCAGGATCGAACTCGCCCAGCGTATCGCGGAAGGCGTCAACCTGATTGTTTTCACAGCCGAGGCCAATCACCAGCACCGCCCCCGCGTTCGGGTGGCGCACCATATTTTGCAGCATGGTGCGGGTATTGATGTGGTCGTCGCCCAGCTGGGAACAACCATAGGTGTGGCTGAACAGATGCACGCCGTCGGTGCCTTCAGCATTGTTAGTCTCTTTCAGGAAACGCGTCTGAATTTGACGCGCGATCCCGTTCACGCAGCCGACGGTCGGGAGGATCCACAGTTCATTGCGGATCCCCACCTCGCCGCTGGCGCGGCGGTAGATCTGCACCTCACGATCGGCCGCCTGTCCTTCTTCTGCCTGGAAGTCAGGTTGATAGCTGTACTCGTCCAGATCGCTGAGATTGGTGCGGGTATTGTGGGAATGAATGTATTCACCCGGCGCAATATCCGCCAGCGCATGACCGATGGGCAAACCGTACTTCACCACGTTCTCCCCTTTCGCGATGGGGATCAGGGCAAACTTATGTCCACGTCCAATGGCCTGGCGTAACGTCACCGACTGGTTGTCGAAGGTCACTTCCGTCCCTTCGGCTAAATCGGCCAGCGCGACGGCAACGTTATCCAGCGAATGGATTTTGATGTATTGCATATCAACCTCAAACGGCCTTAGTTCAGTTCAATGGCGAAGTAGTCACGCGCATTGTTAAAGCAGATGTTTCTCACCATTTCGCCCAGCAGCTGGATATCCGCTGGCGCTTCGCCCGCGTGCACCCAGCGGCCAATCATCTGGCACAGAATGCGGCGGAAATATTCATGGCGGGTATAGGAGAGGAAACTGCGGCTGTCGGTCAGCATGCCAACGAAGCGGCTCAACAGGCCGAGCTGCGCCAGCTGCGTCATCTGACGCTCCATGCCGTCTTTCTGATCGTTAAACCACCAGCCGGAACCGAACTGCATCTTGCCCGGCATCCCTTCGCCCTGGAAGTTGCCGATCATGGTGCCCAGCACTTCGTTATCGCGTGGGTTCAGGCAGTAAAGGATGGTTTTTGGCAGCAGGTTTTGCTCGTTCTGTTTGCTCAGCAGTTTTGACAGCTCTTCCGCCATCGGACGGTCGTTGATGGAGTCAAAGCCCACGTCCGCGCCCAGCAGTTTGAACTGACGCTGGTTGTTATTACGCAGCGCGCCGATGTGATACTGCTGAACCCAGCCGCGGCGGGCATATTCCGCACCGAGGAATACCAGTACCGCCGTTTTAAACTGCGCCACTTCGTGCTCACTCAGGGCTTCGCCGGAGAGACGACGCGCCAGAATGCTGTCCAGCTCAGCTTCGCTGGATTCCGCGAACAGCACTACGTCCAGCGCGTGGTCAGACACTTTACAGCCGTGTGCGGCAAAGTGATCCAGACGTTTGGTCAGCGCGGTTTGCAGATCGCCAAAGCGACGGATATCGGTGTCAGACACTTCCGCCAGCTTCGCCATGTAGTCGTTAAAGGTCGGCAGCTCGATGTTGAAGGCTTTATCCGGGCGCCAGCTTGGCAGCACTTTGATGTCAAACGTGCTGTCCTTCGCGACAACCGCGTGGTGCTCCAGAGTGTCGACCGGATCGTCGGTGGTGCCCACCATCTTCACGTTCATCTGCTTCATGATGCCGCGCGCCGAGAAGCTATCCTGCGCCAGCAGGTCGTTGCACTGATCCCAGATTTCATCCGCCGTGGCGGGAGAGAGCAGCTTGCCGGTGATACCAAACGGACGACGCAGTTCAAGGTGAGTCCAGTGGTATAACGGGTTACCGATGGTGTGGGGAACAGTAGCGGCCCAGGCGTCAAACTTCTCGCGATCGGTCGCGTCGCCGGTACACAGGCGCTCGGCCACGCCGTTGGTGCGCATTGCGCGCCACTTATAGTGGTCACCCTTCAGCCAGATATCATACAGGTTTTTGAAACGGTAATTTTCGGCAACCTGCTGCGGCGGTAAATGGCAGTGGTAGTCGAAAATCGGCTGGTCTTTTGCGTAGTCGTGGTACAGGCGGCGAGCAAATTCGGTATCTAACAGAAAATCGTCGGTCATAAACGGTGTCATTATCGTCTTCCTCATTACGGGAGCGTCAGAAAGCTTATGTTCAGATGCTGCAAAGTTATCACACCAATTTCCAGAGTCCGACGTTTTTTTCGTGAGTTAGATCAATAAACGTCGACAAATAAATTACCCTCAAAGGGGTAAACCCTCTCTCAGGCCGCGCCAGTTCTGGCTTTGCGCGTGCCGCATAATGTCCCTACAAAGATTCACACTTTTGTGATGTCACTCACCTTTTAAAGTTGTATGACAAGTTATCTTTTCGCCGTCGCAAACTATAAGCCGACGGAATGCATTACCGGTGTTTGATACATCGGATTTAACGGTACGGAAGCCGACTTAGCACGATTACTAATGGCAAGGTTCGGGCCGTTCCGGGACAGGTTCCCGGTTACGCCCCTCCCGTTACAGAACAGCTCCCGGCAACGGTTGAGTTGTTGCCGTGTCCCGACACGGAAATAACATAACGATGAGGTTTTACATGCGTAAAATTAAAGGGTTACGTTGGTACATGATCGCACTGGTGACGCTCGGCACCGTGCTGGGCTACCTGACACGTAACACCGTGGCAGCAGCGGCGCCAACGTTGATGGAAGAGTTACATATCTCCACGCAGCAATACTCTTACATCATTGCGGCTTACTCTGCCGCTTACACCGTAATGCAGCCTGTTGCAGGTTATGTTCTTGATATTCTGGGTACAAAAATTGGTTATGCCTTCTTCGCTGTAGCCTGGGCCGTCTTCTGTGGGGCGACCGCGCTGGCCGGCAGCTGGGGCGGACTGGCGCTGGCGCGTGGTGCGGTAGGTGCTGCCGAAGCGGCGATGATCCCCGCGGGTCTGAAAGCCAGCTCTGAATGGTTCCCGGCAAAAGAGCGTTCTATCGCTGTCGGTTACTTCAACGTGGGCTCCTCCATCGGGGCGATGATTGCTCCGCCACTGGTGGTGTGGGCGATTGTGATGCACAGCTGGCAGATGGCGTTCATCATCTCCGGTGTGCTGAGCTTTGCCTGGGCCATGGCGTGGCTGATTTTCTATAAACACCCGCGCGACCAGAAAAAGCTGTCTGACGAAGAACGTGACTACATTATTAATGGTCAGGAATCCCAGCATCAGACCGACAACGGCAAAAAGATGTCCGTCTGGCAGATCCTGGGCACCCGTCAGTTCTGGGGTATCGCCCTGCCACGCTTCCTGGCAGAACCGGCCTGGGGTACGTTTAACGCCTGGATCCCACTGTTCATGTTTAAAGTTTACGGCTTTAACCTGAAAGAGATCGCGATGTTCGCCTGGATGCCAATGCTGTTTGCAGACCTGGGCTGTATCGTCGGCGGCTACCTGCCACCGCTGTTCCAGCGCTGGTTTGGCGTGAACCTGATTGTGTCCCGTAAGATGGTGGTCACCATGGGCGCCCTGCTGATGATCGGCCCGGGTATGATCGGCCTGTTCACCAGCCCTTACGTGGCTATCGCCCTGCTGTGTATCGGGGGCTTTGCTCACCAGTCTCTGTCCGGTGCGCTGATTACGCTCTCGTCCGACGTGTTTGGTCGTAACGAAGTCGCCACCGCCAACGGCCTGACCGGGATGGCCGCCTGGACCGCAAGTACCCTGTTTGCGCTGGTGGTCGGCGCGCTGGCGGATACGATTGGTTTCAGCCCACTGTTCGCGGTACTGGCTGTCTTCGACCTGTTGGGTGCGGTGGTTATCTGGACGGTGCTGAAAAGCAAATCCGCAGATGAACTTGCGAAAGAGTCCCTCGGGGGACCGGCGACGCAGAGTTAGCGTTGTTGTGCCGGGTGGCGGCTCCGCCTTACCCGGCCTACAAAATCCAATAAAATAGTAGGTCGGGTAAGCGTAGCGCCACCCGGCAAGAACGACGCAAAAGCCGCCTCCGGGCGGCTTTTTTGATGGCGAAATCTGGAGACTGGCACGCAAAAGTGGTATAACAAATCATTCGCCGTACCCTGCCTGGAGCGCATATGGAAATCACCGAATCACGTCGTTTATATCAACAACTTGCCGCCGAGCTGAAAGATCGCATCGAGCAAGGGGTCTATCTTGTCGGTGATAAACTTCCCGCTGAGCGTTTCATTGCGGATGAAAAAAGCGTCAGCCGCACGGTGGTCCGCGAAGCCATCATCATGCTGGAAGTGGAAGGGTATGTTGAGGTACGCAAAGGTTCCGGCATTCATGTGATTTCCAGCCAGGCGAAACACTCCCCCACCCCGGACGAAAGTCTGGAGTTTGCCAGCTACGGTCCGTTTGAGCTTCTCCAGGCTCGCCAGCTGATTGAAAGCAACATTGCGGAATTTGCTGCGACGCAGGTGACCAAGCAGGACATCATGAAGCTGATGGAAATCCAGGATCACGCGCGTAAAGAAAAATGTTTCCGCGATTCTGAATGGGACCTGCAATTCCACGTCCAGGTCGCCCTTGCGACTCAGAACACGGCGCTGGCGGCAATCGTTGAAAAAATGTGGACTCAGCGCGTTCACAACCCGTACTGGAAGAAATTGCACGATCATATTGATTCCCGCACGGTAGATAACTGGTGTGACGATCACGACCAGATTCTTAAGGCCCTGATTCGTAAAGATCCGCATGCGGCGAAACTGGCAATGTGGCAGCATCTGGAGAACACCAAACAGATGCTGTTTAATGAAACAAGTGATGACTTTGAATTTAACGCTGACCGCTATCTTTTTGCCGATAATCCGGTCGTTCACCTCGATACCGCGACCAATCTCGCAAAATAACGCCCCGAACTGCTGGCAGGCGCACCGCCGCGCCTTCCGGCCAGACAGGGTAAGAAAACCTCTATAGTGTCAGCCTTTGTAAAATTTCTCGCTCCCCTCCGTGGCTTACGCCAAAATCGTGTTTCCCCTCAAATTCTGTGACGCAGAACGTCGGGCTTTGTTACAATTGGATTCACTTCGTTATTTTGTAAGTTAGTGCTTGCTAACCAGCCAATTAACAGGGAACAGTGTTGGCCACACATCAATGTGTCCGCGAGCGACCATAATGAAATCATAACAATGTCGCCGTGCTGTATTTCCCGAATTACAGGCGTGACGTTAACCGATTTCCAGGAACACTGAATGGAACTTTTGACCCAACTACTGAACGCCCTCTGGGCTCAGGATTTCGAAACGCTGGCCAACCCGTCCATGATTGGCATGCTCTACTTTGTATTATTTATGATCCTGTTCCTTGAGAACGGTCTGCTGCCTGCTGCCTTTTTACCGGGCGACAGCCTGCTGGTGCTGGTCGGGGTGCTTTGTGCAAAAGGGGCGATGGCTTTCCCGCAAACGGTCCTGCTTTTAACCATTGCCGCCAGCCTGGGCTGCTGGGTGAGTTACATTCAGGGGCGATGGCTGGGTAACACGCGAATCGTTCAGAACTGGCTTTCGCACCTTCCGGCCCATTACCACCAGCGAGCGCACCACCTTTTCCATAAGCATGGGCTTTCCGCCTTGCTGATTGGCCGCTTTATCGCATTCGTACGCACCCTACTGCCCACCATTGCGGGCCTGTCCGGCCTGAGCAGCACGCGCTTCCAGTTCTTTAACTGGATGAGCGGCTTGCTGTGGGTGCTGATCCTGACCACGCTCGGCTACGCGCTGGGTAAAACGCCGGTCTTTATGAAATACGAAGACCAACTGATGTCTTGCCTGATGCTGCTGCCCGTCGTTCTGCTGGTGTTTGGCCTGGTCGGGTCCCTGGTCGTACTGTGGAAGAAGAAATACGGGGCCAGGGGTTAACGATGGTTATCTCCCCGCTCGCGCTGCGCCGCTTCTCTTACGCCATCGTCGCGCTGATGATGTTCAGCGCTCTTATCCTGCTGTGGTCTGCGCTACAGCATCAGGAGTCGACGCTGGCTATCCGTCCTGTGAGCCAGGGAACCAGCGTGCCGGATGGTTTTTCCATCTGGCATCATCTCGACGCAAACGGGATTCGCTTTAAGAGCATCACGCCGCAAGACGATGTGCTGCTGATAAAATTTGACTCCAGTGCGCAAAGCGCCGCGGCGAAAGCCGTGCTGGACCGCACGCTGCCGCAGGGTTACATCATTGCGCAACAGGATGATGACAGCCACGTCGCCTCCTGGATGTCACGGTTACGCGACACGTCGCATCGATTTGGTTAACGACTAATATTCCGAATATTTTCACCTACTTTGGTGAAACTCCCGTTTACTTACTATGCTTAAGTACGCGGAGCACCCCTCAGATGTTCTCCGCTTAGTTCTGGAACACGGCTTACGCCGTAACACAATGGAAGGTTTCTATAATGAAATACCGCATCACCCTGGCTCTGGCCCTTTTTTCTTTAAGCACAGCTTCCTTCGCTATGTCTCTTTGTCAGGAGAAAGAACAGGATATCCAACGCGAAATCAGTTATGCCGAAAAGCATAACAATCAGCACCGGATCGACGGACTGAAAAAAGCGTTGCGCGAAGTGAAAGACAACTGTACGGACAGCAAGCTGCGTGCCGATCATCAGGAAAAAATCGCTGAACAGAAGGACGAGATAGCCGAGCGCCGTCAAGACCTGCAAGAAGCGAAAGAGAAAGGTGATGCGGAAAAAATTGCCAAGCGCGAGAGGAAGTTGCAAGAGGCGCAGGACGAACTGAAAGCGCTGGAAGCTCGCGATTATTGAGTTAACGGAAATCTCAACAGGAGAGAATCATGTCAAAAGATACAACTTCAGAAAATCTGCGCGCTGAACTGAAATCCCTGGCGGACACCCTGGAAGAGGTGCTGAACTCTTCTGCCGATAAATCGAAAGAAGAAGTCAGCAAACTGCGCAGCAAAGCGGAGCAGGCACTGAAAGAGAGCCGTTACCGTCTGGGTGAAACCGGTGATGCGCTGGCGAAACAGACCCGCGAAGCGGCTGCGCGCGCAGACGAATATGTACGTGATAATCCATGGACGGGTGTGGGTATTGGCGCCGCAGTGGGTGTGGTGCTGGGTGTCCTGCTGACGCGTCGTTGATTATGGAAGATCCACGTCACGCACAAGGGCCTGCTAAAAACGTCCTCGGCATTGGCCAGCGTATTCTTACGACGCTGGTCGGGATTGCCGAAACGCGCGTCCGGCTTGCGGTAGTGGAGCTGGAAGAGGAGAAAGCCAACCTCTTCCAGATGCTGCTCATGCTTGGGCTTACGATGCTCTTTGCCGCGTTTGGTCTGATGAGCCTGATGGTGTTAATCATCTGGGCTATCGATCCACAGTATCGTCTGAACGCGATGATTGCGACTACCGTGGTTCTGCTGGTGGCGGCGCTGATAGGCGGTATCTGGACCCTGCATAAAGCGCGCACGTCGACCTTCCTGCGTCATACGCGCCAGGAGCTGGCCAACGACCGCGCCCTGCTGGAGGATGATAAGTCGTGAGCGACAAAGCCGAACGTCAAAAGCGGAAAGCGTATCTGTTGAGCCAAATCCAGCAGCAGCGACTGGATCTGTCTGCCAGCCGTCGCGACTGGGTTGAAGCCACGCATCGGTTTGACCGCGGCTGGAACACGGTCCTGAGCCTGCGTTCATGGGCGCTGGTCGGCAGCAGCGTGATGGCGATCTGGTCGGTTCGGCATCCTAACATGCTGATCCGCTGGGCACGTCGCGGCTTTGGCGCCTGGAGCGCCTGGCGTCTGGTGAAAACCACGCTGCGACAGCAGCAGTTGCGGTGAAAAAAGCAAAACGGTAACCCTGGTTACCGTTTTTTGTTTTTGCCCCCTCTCCCTGTGGGAGAGGGATGGGGTGAGGGCACCAGCCCGCACGCTCCCTTACTCAATATCTTTGAAGAAGATTAACAGTTTTCCTTGCTAACAATTGCCATCCGCCCCGTTTACACTCCTCTCCATCGACAGCAAAGACGCGGTATCTACCCGAATTTGCACGCAAATAACGTTTAGCCGCTGATGTGGTTTCCTGGAGAGTAAAATGAAAAAATTAGAAGATGTTGGTGTACTGGTAGCGCGTATTCTGATGCCAATTCTGTTCATCACCGCAGGCTGGGGCAAAATTACCGGCTATGCGGGCACTCAGCAGTATATGGAAGCGATGGGCGTGCCGGGGTTCCTGCTGCCACTGACCATTCTGCTTGAGTTCGGCGGCGGCCTGGCAGTGCTGTTCGGTTTCCTGACACGCACCACGGCGCTGTTCACCGCAGGCTTTACCCTGCTGACCGCGTTCATCTTCCACAGCAACTTTGCGGAAGGCGTGAACTCCCTGATGTTCATGAAAAACCTGACCATCGCGGGTGGCTTCCTGCTGCTGGCTATCACGGGCCCGGGCGCCTACAGCATCGACCGTCTTCTGAATAAGAAGTGGTAAGCACGCTATACTGATTACATTCAAAGCGAGGAGACATCTCCTCGCTTTTGCTATCTGACGGAGGAGAAAAAAATGGGACAACTCGTAGACGGCGTCTGGCAGGATGTCTGGTATGACACCAAATCCACCGGTGGACGCTTTAAGCGCTCTGTTTCGGCCTTCCGTAACTGGCTGACCGCCGACGGCGCACCCGGCCCGAGCGGCGAAGGCGGCTTCGCGGCGGAGAAAGATCGTTATCATCTGTACGTTTCTCTCGCCTGTCCGTGGGCGCACCGCACGCTGATTGTGCGCAAGCTTAAAGGCCTCGAATCGTTAATTCCGGTTTCGGTGGTCAACCCGCTGATGCTGGAAAACGGCTGGACGTTCGACAGTGACTTCCCTGCCGCGACGGGTGATGAGCTTTATCATCACGATTTCCTGTATCAGCTCTATCTGCGCGCCGATCCGCACTACACCGGACGCGTAACGGTGCCGGTGCTGTGGGACAAGAAAAACCAGACGATCGTCAGCAATGAATCCGCTGAAATCATTCGCATGTTCAATACCGCGTTTGACGCGCACGGCGCCCGCGCCGGGGATTACTACCCGGTTGAGCTGCGCGAGAAAATTGACGAGCTGAACGGCTGGATCTACGACAACGTCAACAACGGCGTCTATAAAGCGGGCTTTGCCACCAGTCAGGAAGCGTACGACGAAGCGGTCGGCAACGTGTTTGGATCCCTGGAGCGCCTGGAGCAGATCCTCGGCCAGCATCGTTATTTAACGGGCGATCGCCTCACCGAAGCAGACATCCGCCTGTGGACGACGCTGATCCGCTTCGATCCGGTGTATGTCACCCACTTCAAGTGCGACAAGCATCGCATCAGCGATTATCTGAACCTGCACGGTTTCCTGCGCGACATCTATCAGATGCCGGGGATTGCGGAGACGGTCAATTTTGACCATATTCGCACCCATTATTTCCGCAGTCATAAGACCATCAACCCAACGGGCATTATCTCCATTGGCCCGTGGCAGGACCTGGATGAAGCGCACGGGCGCGACGTGCGTTTCGGATAATTATTTAGGGAATCAATTGATTCCCTTTTTTAATTCACAGCATACATCTATCCTTACCTCGATCGCTTAGAAAACAAGTGATTGACTGATTAAGAGGCAAGGAAAAATGGACTGGTATTTAAAGGTACTGCGCAACTATTTTGGTTTTGGTGGCCGTGCCCGCCGTAAAGAGTACTGGATGTTCGTTCTGGTGAACTTCGTCCTGATTATGGTGCTGGGCATTGTGGACAAGATCCTCGGCTGGGAACGCGAGGGGGGTGAAGGCATTCTCACCACCATTTATGGTGTGTTAGTTCTGCTGCCTTCATGGGCCGTACTGTTTCGTCGTCTCCACGACACCGATCGTTCGGCGTGGTGGCTGCTGTTGCTGTTGATCCCGCTTATCGGCTGGATCGTGATTTTGATTTTCAACTGTCAGAGCGGAACGCCGGGCGAAAACCGCTTTGGTCCGGATCCTAAGGCAAGCGCGTAAATTCTGCCCGGTGGCGCTTACGCTTACCGGGCCTACGCTTATTTGTTGTGGTGGGCAAAGAGCTTGGGAATTTCACGCAAACACCACGATTTGGCTTCGCCCATGCTATCGCGACGCCACGCCATAATAATATCCACTTCGCTGGTGTATTCCGGGCTGACGACGCGCAGCCGCCCTTCTGCAATGTCCTTTTCGACAAACGGGTACGGCATAGTCGCCACGCCCAGCCCCGCCAGGAGCGCCTGACGCTTATCTTCCAGCGACGTTACCGTCAGTCGCGGCTGTTTATCCAGCAACTGTACCGTTAACACCGGGCGCTCTCGGGCGGTATCCGCGACCGCCACGCCGCGGTATTTCACGCGCGTGACCTCAGAGAGCGGCTCCGGCTCCTGATGGATAGGGTGATCCGGCGCGGCGACGTAGACGTTCATCACGCTGTAGAGCTTGCGCGAATTGATTTCTGACGATGAGCGGAAATGCATGTCTGGCGCAATCACGATATCCGCCCTGCCCGTCTCAAGACGCTCCCATGCCCCGGCCAGCACCTCGGTGATGATCGACAGCTGGGTATTGGCTTTCGCGGCCAGTCTGTCCACCAGCGGAAACAGCGCTTCGGTGGGCACCAGCGCTTCGGTCACTAACGTCAGATGGGTTTCCCAGCCGCGGGCCAGCGCTTCGGCATCGGTCGTCAGCTTATCCGCCGCTTCCAGCAATACGCGGCCGCGCTCCAGCAGCATCCGCCCAACGTTGGTGAATTTTGTTCGATGACCGGAGCGATCGAAGAGCACAACATCCAGCTCCTCTTCCAGCTTTTGCATGGTGTAGCTCAGCGCAGACGGAACGCGCCCCAGTTCATCTGCCGCCGCGGCAAAACTGCCGCGCCTGTCAATCGCGTCCATGACGCGAAGCGCCTCAAGCGTCAATGCTCTCTCTTTAGCCATCTCGTTCTCATTCAGGAAATTTGAACATACCAGGCAGAATATCTGGCTAACAATGCAGCGTCCATACCTTTACCATTGATTTAGTGTAAAGAGAGGTCAAGTTTATGATTACGACAAGAACAGCGAAACAGTGCGGACAAGCCGATTTCGGTTGGTTGCAGGCCCGCTACACCTTTTCCTTTGGACACTACTTTGACCCTAAACTCCTCGGTTACGCTTCACTGCGTGTATTGAATCAGGAAGTGCTCGCCCCGGGCGCGTCCTTCCAGCCGCGCACGTACCCGAAAGTCGATATCCTGAACCTGATCCTGGAAGGCGAGGCAGAATACCGCGATAGCGAGGGCAATCATGTCCAGGCGAAGGCTGGCGAGGCGCTGTTAATTTCCACGCAGCCAGGTATTAGCTACAGCGAGCATAACCTCAGCAAAGATAAAACGCTGACCCGCATGCAGCTGTGGCTGGATGCCTGTCCGGAGCGGGAAAATCCGCTGGTGCAAAAGATCGATCTGAAGGGCGATCAACAGCAGCTGATTGCCTCGCCAGACGGCAGCAAAGGCAGCTTGCAGTTACGCCAGCAGGTGTGGCTGCACCATATCGAACTGAAAAAAGGTGAACAGGCGAGCTTCCAGCTTCATGGCCCGCGAGCCTATTTGCAGTCCATTCACGGAACGGTGCATGCGGTCACGCATACGGAAGAGAAAGAAGCGCTCACCTGCGGTGACGGGGCGTTTATTCGTGACGAAGCGAATATCACTCTGGTTGCCGATACGCCGCTGCGCGCGCTGTTGATTGATTTGCCGGTTTAAGATCAACACGCCCCTCGCTCGATCGGTTCCCTCTCCCTATGGGAGAGGGTTAGGGTGAGGGGTAACGGATTGGATTAGATCACAACACCTTACTCGCCATAATCTCAATGATCTGCCGGTCCGTCGCCTGCATTGAGCGGCACGCCAGAGCGCACAGGTTAGAGATAGACTGTTCAACGTCGTGCGCCACAATCCCCTCGTTACCCGTCACCGCAGTATCATCCAGCGCCATCATCACGGCTTTCCAGGCGCTGGTGACGCTGGTCGAGACCTTCATTGCACAGCTGTTAGAAGCCCCATCGCAGATCATCCCGCTCACGTCGCCGATCATACTGCCGATCGCCATGGCAATGGTCTGGTAAGATCCGCCCATCAGCCACGCCATCCCCGCCGCTGCCCCCATTCCGGCGGTTGTCGCCGCGCACAACGCGGACAAGCGCGGAAGCTGGTAATGGATATAGATAGCCGACAGATGCGAGAGCATCAGCGCCCGCGCCAGCCGTTCGTCATCAGCCTGAACGTGCTCAGCCACCACCACTACCGGCATGGTGGCGGTGATGCCCTGATTCCCGGAACCCGAGTTGCTCATCGCTGGCAGCGTCGCGCCTCCCATGCGGGCATCCGAGGCTGCGCTGGTGCGGATAATAATGTCTGAACCCAGATCCTGCGCCATCCAGCCGCGTGCGCGCTGTTTATTGAGCGTCGCGCCAATATGCAGCCCCCAGTTGCCACGCAAACCTTCGCGGGAGAGCGCATCGTTCAGCCGCCCCGCATCAAGGATAAAGCGGATCGCGTCGAACGGCACCTGCTCCACAAACTCAAGGATCTGTGACAGCGTGGTGGTCGAGAGTACCGCCAGCGGATCGTCGTTGTTCTGGCTCTGACGATCGTCAAGCCTGAAGCACGTTTCGCCCTGACAAACTACCTCCACCACGCGAGTGTGCCCGCCAGCGATGGTCACCATCGCCGAGGATTCACCGGCGTAAACGCAGGCGCGTGAATAAAGGATCTCATCGCACGGCTCCTGCAATTTTACCTGCACCAGACCCGCGTTCAGCAATGCTTTGGCGCGCGTTAGCGCCTCGGCCGACGCGTCTTTCAACACTTCCAGCCCGGCGTGCGCATTACCGCCTGTCGCCCCCAGCGCGGCCGCGATGGGTAAACCGACCATACCGGTGCCGGGCACCGTTACGCCAAGCCCGTTTTTCATCAGGTTCGGCGATACCCACGCCTCGATACGCGTTACCTCACCGGAAAGCTGTCCGGCAGCCATCGCACACGCCAGCGCCAGCGAGACGGGTTCGGTACAGCCCAGCGCAGGCTTTACCTCTTCCTGCACAGCGCGAATAAAATGGTTCCATAAAGGATTAATTTGCTCAGACATCGTTACGACCTTATTTAACCTCATGAGAAGGCGAGGAAAGGAGAAACACAAAGCAGCAGCCCGGTAATTACGATAATTACCAGCGATACGCCTTTATATTTATGAAGTGCGGGCACTTTGTAGACCAGCCACGCCGGAATTAAGCAGCCCACCATCCCGAAAATAGGGCTACAGATGGAGGTGAAGCTCAGCACCGGCGCGTTTAATACAATCGCGCTCCAGGCCAGCAGGATGGCGAACAGCATAATCCCGCGCTGGACGGCATTTTCATTGATTTTTTCCGCCGGCATTTTGCGGCGCAGGATGTTCATTACGATGCCCTGCGTCGCCTCACGAAAGCCGAGATAGACGCCAAAGAACGCGGTCATCACGGCGAAAATGTTGAGGATCACGCTGACGATTTTGACCCAGCCCGCACCGTCACCGCTGATGAACTGTGCTGCGATTGCCAGGGCGGAAATATTCTGCTCGTAGGCTTTTACCGCCTCGTCGTGCCCCATCGCCAGCGTGAAGGAAACCGCGTAGAAAAAGACCGTCACAAACAGCACGCCAAAGGCGATATTCATTGCCCGCAGCGCTTTATGACGCGCCACCTCTACGGATTTTTCCCGTGAACGATAGGAAATCACCATCGGGCTTAAAGTCTGAATAAACAGAATGGAGGTTAAGGTGAAAGGCAGCGTAATAATGGCGTTTTTAATCAGCAGCCCCATCGGCGGCAGCATACCGACGTTGGCTAAATGCCAGAGGCCAATCATCGAAAGACCCAGCGCCGCCACTACAAATAATTTGGTCAGCACCATCAGGCTGGAGACTTTAAACAGCAGTTTTTCACCGCGCGACGAGATAGCGACCAGAATGCAGATCAGGAATAAGCCGTAGAACGGATTTTCCGACAGCAAACCGTCGGTTACGCCGAAGGTGTGCAAATAGGAGGCGCTGTCGTTGGTGATAGCCGTGGAATAGACAAACATCCAGATCACCAGCATCACGAAATAAAGCGCACCCAATAAGATGCCCCAGTTTTTACCTAAATAACCGCTAATGACGCTCGGGTAATCTTTGCATTCCGGTGATTCCGCCAGCGTATTAATAAACAGGCGCTGGAACAGGTACATAGCCGGATAACCAATTATCGACGAGAGTAAAAACACCCACAGCCCCATTAACCCGACCTGCACCGGAAGAAAAACGATGCCCGCGCCGATAGCCATCCCGATACTCATGATGACCCAGCCCGTATCGGTGCTGTCGAATTTAATCGCCTCTCGCCATTCGCTTTCGCTCATTCCCGCCCGCCTTGCCGCAGGGGAATCACTCACAATCACACTGCTGTTTGTTGCCATATTCATCATGGGGCACTCGCTTATTTTGTAGGGTAACTAGTTGTTTTTATAAGGTTCCGATCGCCAGCGATTGCGAGTCAGAAGGTGCAGGTGTGAGTTATTGGTATGGGGAGATCATATCCGGAGAGCGGGAGAAAAAAGTCACAAGTTTAATGAGGCTTTTCTGCGTTTGGAGGAAAGTTTTCTTATGTCGGAGTTATTTGGGCATCATTTTTCTAAAAGTGACGGCGATCAACCTACAAATATCTCGCATCTGATCCTGAAGAAAATCGCTCTACATTCGCATTAACCATATAGTTACTGCTTTGCTTATATTGTCAACTTAGTCAGTACATCCATATATCCAATCAAGCGCGGATAGAGAGATGCCAGTTTGAATATTCTCAACTTCAAATATTCATATGGTGAATTGTTCCTTCTTATTTGCGCAGCAAAAAGGTCCCCCTTTTAAAAAATTACGTTATTTACAACAAATTTGCGTTATGTAACTATCGCGTCGTTTATTATCCACAGTAAGATAAAGGTCTTTGTTATGGATAACTGGCTGGCGCTCTTCGACGGACAGACCCGTTACACCCTGGACATTACGGACTCCCGCGTCACGCCCGACGTGCTGCGGTTTAAGGGCCGCGAGGCGCTCAGCGAGCCCTTCCGATGGACCATCGACTTCACCACACCGCAGGATAACCTCACCCCCGAAGAGGTACTGATGAAGTACGCCACCCTGCGCATGCGCAGCGGGAAGGCAGTGCACGGCATCATCACCCGTCTGGAGTGGCTTTCCACCACCGCCGACCAGTCGCATTACC
>NZ_QFLS01000007.1:0-287521 GCF_004136695.1 Enterobacter cloacae complex sp. 677-3DZ2D5B
TGATCGGGGAAGACCCATATGCATACAGTTGTTCATTGCGGAGGGAAAAATGAAAATCGAGTTAACCATTGATCGCATGAAGAAACTTCCTGTTGGAGCTATACCTGCGCTCGAGTCAGAACTGCTCAAAAGACTTAGCAAGCAGTTTGATGGTTGCCAGATTACGATTAAGCGTGCCAGTAATGATGGTTTGACTGTTTTCGGGGGCGACAAGAAAGAGGTTGAGCAAATCGTGCAGGAGACCTGGGAAAGCGCCGACGAGTGGTTTTATTAATCGCGTGAATTTCACTGGAGCAGTTTCAAAGAGTATCGCTGTTTGCGTTCCCCTGGCTGTTCCCGATTACTGTTTACCGCGTCAATAAGTCGCTCTGGGGGAAATAGTGTGTAGTGCAGATGCCTTTAATGCAGATGATCAATGGTACGACGTGGTCAGAAGGGCCGATAAAGCAGTTATCTATAGCTTCCCGGCTGAGGGCAGATATCTGGTTTATCGAGTAAATGGAATAGTTTCATTGCGACCGTTGCTCGAAGAGGAAGAAATATTCACTCTCAACGGGTTTATGCAATTTGCAAAACGACTGGGGTACCGAGTTACACCACCGTCTGATATTATTCTTTCATAGGCCTGAACAACCTATACCTGATGCGCCACGGAGAGAACCATGGCGCTAGAATTACAACTTATCAAACACCATTCAGGAATACTGATCCCGGCTACGCCCGAGACCAGGGATATCCTGCAATCAAAAACCCGGCTCGGCGATATTCTTGTTGCCGAGTTCAGGCGGGTACGAAACCCGGCATTTCACCGGCGCTTTTTCGCGCTTCTCAATCTCGGTTTTGAATACTGGGAACCAACCGGCGGGGCTATCTCGAGTAACGAGAGGAAGCTGATTACTGGCTACGCCAAGTTCCTGGCTTCGTATGCCGGCAATGAGGGCGCGCTGATCGATGCTGCTGAGCATTATCTTGAGCAGGTTGCATACCGCCGGGTCACAAATGGCATTAGCCTGTGCAAATCCTTTGACGCTTACCGCTCCTGGGTGATCGTCGAAGCAGGGCACTTCGATGCTATTCAGCTACCTGACGGCACACTCAAAAAGCATCCTCGCAGCATTTCATTCGCCAACATGGACGAGCTCGAGTTTCAACAACTCTATAAAGCTGTGCTCGATGTTCTTTGGCGCTGGGTCCTGTCTCGTTCATTCCGCAGTCGCGATGAGGCCGAAAATGTCGCCGCGCAGCTGCTTGGCTTTGCGGGGTGATGGGCATGCAACATTCATGGTTCCATCATACCGAATGCAGCACCGAACAGGCCGACGAACTGGTTATCTACGCTGGACAATAAAACCAGCCACGACTGCATTATTCGTGACCTGTTGCGTTACACCCTGGATAACAAACCGGTCGGGCATAAGGTGCCTTACCTGCAGGGACCCGGGAGGATTCATTTCTGCTGTCGTTCTACTGAAACCCTGATTCTCAAGTCGTGGCGCGAACTCGGCATCGATATCGACGAGATGGACGAGGGGACTCGTGCCAGCATGGATGGACAGGTACCGGGAAAAACATCATATCTGGAATGGCTCGCGCGCCAGCCGGCACAACGCCAGGATCAGGTTTTGGGCGCCGAGCGTGGCCGTTTGTTCCGCGCGGGTGAAATCGACCTGGCTGATATGTTCACTGACAAAGGCGAATGGATCAGCCTGGAACGTCTGAAGCAGCTCTCAGGCACAGACAACTAACAATCCATCTTACTCCACGCCCTGGCATCCGCCGGGGCTTTTTTATGGGCGAGGCCCGGCAAAATCCCGAGGGGAAATTATGTTAATTCGAAACATGCTTCTGAAATATTACGCACCTGAAAGCGGCGGTGAGGGCGGCGGTGGCGGTGGTATCGAAATCACTCCTGAAATCCAGAAGCTGATTGATGAGCGCGTGACCAGTGAAGTCACTGGCCTCAAAACGAAAAATAGTGAACTGCTGGGCACCATTAAACAGCAGAAAGAAAACCTGTCCCGCTTTGAAGGTATCGATCCAGACGCTGTGCGCGGCATTCTCCAGCGTTTTTCCGACGACGAAGAGGCAAAGCTGATTGCCGCCGGAAAAATCGATGAGGTGCTCAATAGGCGCACCGAGCGTCTGCGTGCTGACGTTGATAAGCAGATTAAAGCCGCAAATGAACGCGCGGACAAAGCCGAAGCGTTCTCCAACAAATTCCGGGATCGAGTTCTGGGCGATGCAATCCGTGCAGCAGCGTCAAAAGCTGGCGCGCTGCCGGAAGCATCAGACGATCTGATCCTGCGTGCCAAAGGCACATTCCAGCTCAACGACGAAGGCGAGGCCGTGGCAGTTGATGCAAATGGCGATGTTCTGTTCGGTAAAGACGGCAAAACCCCACTAAGCCCGCTTGAATGGGCGGAGTCTCTTAAGGAGACGGCTCCGCACCTGTTCCCGCGCGCCGAAGGCACCGGCGCAGGCGGACACAAATCAAACAGCGGTGGCAGCCTGAAACGTTCCGAAATGAGCGCCAGCGACAAAGCGGACTACATCCGCAAACACGGCCAGCAGGCCTTCCTCAAACTTCCGAAATAAGGGATTTAAACCATGGCAACGACTGTTAATACTGACCTGGTTATTTATGACGACCTGGCGCAGACCGCTTTCCTTGAACGCCGACAGGATAACCTGGCAATCTTTAACGCCTCTTCCAACGGGGCGATTCTGCTGGATAACGAGCTGATTGAAGGTGATTTCCGCAAGCGAGCCTTCTACAAGGTGGGCGGTTCTATCGAATCGCGTGACGTGAACTCCACCGAAAAAGTGACGGGTAAGAAGATTGGCGCCGGCGAAGCAGTTTCCGTCAAAGCGCCGTGGAAATACGGTCCATACGAAACGACTGAAGAAGCGTTCAAACGCCGCGGCCGCTCGGTTGACGAGTTCTCCGAAGTGATCGGCACTGATGTGGCTGACGCGACGCTGGAAGGCTACGTGAAATACGGCTTGAAGGCGCTGACGGCTGCTATTGGCGCCAACACGGACATGGTGGTTACCGCCGATATCGAAACAGACGGCAAGAAGACCCTGACGCGCGGCCTGCGTAAGTACGGCGACAAGTTCAACCGTGTGGTGCTCTTCGTTATGCACTCCGCCACTTACTTCGACATCGTGGATGAGGCGATCGCCAACAAAATCTATGAAGAAGCGGGGGTGGTGGTTTACGGCGGGCAGCCGGGCACCCTGGGTAAACCTGTCCTGGTTACCGACACCATGGACGCTGATGCGATCCTTGGGCTGGTGGCCGGAGCGGTTATCCCTTTAACTGGTCATGGGTGAGCGCCAACACGTTCACCAGCACCACCTGCCACTAACCCATTCAGTTTTGAACAAACCCCGCTCCGGCGGGGTTTTTTATTGCCTGGAGAAAATATGCTTTATAACACTGGCACCATCGCCATTAACGGAAATACAGCCACCGGCACCGGCACGAACTGGACGGCACCGGCCAGCCAGATTCGGGTTGGCCAGACGTTGTTTGTTCTTTCTAACCCGGTACAGATGTTTCAGATCACCGCCATCAACAGTGCGACGTCACTGACGGTTACGCCTGCCGCGTCTCCGGCGCTGAGCGGCCAGAAGTACGGCATTCTTGTTACTGATAGTCTCTCAGTCGACGGCCTGGCGCAGAGCATGTCTCAGCTCATTAACGAGTACGACGAGAACATCGGCGCCTGGGAGACGTTCGCCACCACCTCAGCAAACCAGAACATCACCGTCACCATCAACGGCGTACGCGTGACCATTCCTGCGATCGGCAAACTGGTCCAGAAAGGGAGCAATGCGGCGGTTAGAGTTTCGGACGGCGGGACCGGGGCAACGAATGCCGCTGACGCTCGCGCAAACCTCGGTTTAGGAAGTAGCGCGACTAAGGACGTCGGAACGGACTCCGGTAATGTCATGCAAGTGGGGGCTTTTGGGGTTGGTACATACCAGGCTCCAAGGCCAAATGATGCAAACTCATCGTTTATCAGTGATGCTGACGGTAACACCAGTTGGGCTCCTGCCAATGGCTGTGGCTACCAAAGCTCTTATAACACTCAGCGCATAGCGCAAATGTGGGTTACCACTGGCGGAGCTGGCTATTGGCGTTTTCTGTTAAACACAAATCCTCAAACTGCAAAAACAGATGCTCCGTGGACGGTATTTCAGTCAGCAGGAACATCGGACATTAACTTTAAGAAAGTGACCGGGGATCTGGATCTAAACGAATCGCTGTCAAACATCGCGGCAATGGATTTTAAGACCTTCTACTACCTTGCTGATGAAGATAAAGTCATTCGCCGCGGCGTTATTGCTCAGGAACTGGAAAAGATAGATCCCCAGTATGTTCATTCAGCTGAGGAATCGGGGAAAATGACACTTGACCTCAACCCTCTTGTGCTCGATGCGCTTGCTGCCATCAAAGCCCTGACAATCCGTGTCAGAGAGCTGGAGAAAGAGGCTCAAGCTGTGGTTCCTGTCTCATCCGCTGATTAAAGACAGAATCATCAGGCATATCCAGGCGAACATCGATCCAGCTGTTCACCGGCACGTCCATCGGTTCCCCTTTTGTTTTGACGATCTCCCCTTCATCGCTCAGCATGTATTTTCGCTTAAACAGGCGGATAGTCAGCTCGCCGTCAGCGGTTTGTTCAGCTTCAGCCACACCCAGTTCTCCCATGCCGCCAGGGTCCATTGGCGGCAGTAACTGCCAGCCTTCTGATGCCAAGCCTGCGGAACCGAACAGGGCATATACACCAACATCCAGGCGGGAGATTTTGATTCCTTCAGCCTCGGTGTTCGCCGTACCACAGCCGCTCCAGAAAAAGCCTGGTTCATCGATATCAGTCCGCTGACATTCCTCCTGACTTTTCACTATACGGGCTACAGGGGATGCTGCCCTGAGCGTTCCGTCGCTGGCTTTCGTGGTATTTTCAGAAGTGTAAACAACTGAGCCTGGCTTCACAGACAGCATTGTTGAGAATGCATCGGTGCCATTATTTCTTCCTGCGATTTGGTAAGAGACGGCACCACCAATGCCTGCAACACCTGCCCTGAAGCGAGGAGTACCGTTAACCATCACCGTATGAGCCCATACACTACCCACCGTTGAAAGTCCTTCAACGGTAAAAGCGTAAGGGTTGCCAGCGATACCTGCGATATTCAGAGCATTCGTTAATGTACCTCCGCTCAAGCCCAGAGCGCCAAGGTTTGAGAGTGCAGAACTGGCAGTCTTTGCACCTGTTCCTCCCAGTTCTAATGGGATGACACCATTGCTGTCTACCAAACCGACGTTTTATAGATTGCCCTGCGGCATCCATGCCGATAACTTCACCTGATTTTTTTTGCAGAAAATATTGGGTGAAAAACATGCTAATTGGCTACGTAAGGGTGTCAACAAATGACCAAAACACAGATCTTCAGCGACAAGCTCTCGAACGAGCAGGATGTGAACAGGTTTTTGAGGAAAAAATGAGCGGGACGGTAGCGAACCGGCCAGCGCTTAAAAAGCTTCTGCGAACGCTGAATGAGGGCGATACGCTGGTAGTGTGGAAGCTGGATCGCCTCGGGCGAAGCATGCGGAACCTGGTACTGCTGGTGGACGAACTCCGGCAGCGCGGCATCCACTTCAAAAGCCTTACGGACAGCATCGACACTTCCAGCCCAATGGGGCGTTTCATATTCCATATCATGTCAGCCCTGGCCGAGATGGAGAGGGAGTTAATCGTAGAGCGTACCCGGGCAGGACTGGCGGCAGCGCGTGAGAAAGGGCGCGTAGGTGGTAGGCGCTCGAAGTTAACCCCAGAGCAATGGGCGCAGGCGGGGCGTCTGATTGTAAACGGCGTGGACAGGAAGCAGGTAGCGATTATCTATGATGTGGCCGTATGTACTTTGTATAAGAAATTCCCAGCCCTCAAGGGAATCAGCGAAACGTAAATGATTATAGATCATCAGGATTATTAGATGTGCAGATCCCAACTTTAACCAGACAGAATATCATCAATGCCAGAACTATTACGACGATAGTAGAGATTATGAGCGTTATCATAAATGACCTTTATATGATTTTATTTTTTAGACTGTGTGAATCAAAAAATGTTCCAAACAGTTAAAAATATGTGACTTAAGTTAGGATGCTATTGAATGCCGTACTACATAGAATGTAATGAGTGCGGCGGCTGGCTATCCCGCATCAAACTAGCTTACTTAGGTTAGTATGATCGGCTGGACAAAATTCATAATGAGCAATTACCCGAGGGATGAAAACATACATACAAAATTGAGAGTCCTTAAATATCAGCGAATTCGCAAAAGTCTGGCCATATCCTTGAAGCTACCTCACCATTTATTTCATTTTTTACCTTTGAGTCTGGGCACAAATGTAAGGGTTTTTTCTTCTGGTGATATCATCAAAAAAATGACCATAGGCGTAGGCTCTAAATTTTTAATCCTACGAAGAATGCCATAAAGTCGCTGTTTTAACTTGGCTGCGCCGTCTTTTTCAGACTCCCAATCTAAAACCATTTGTTTTTCAATTCCGATGTAGGTGTTTTGAGGAAATCTCACTCCACTACCAGATTTTTCCATATACTGACGACTATGTAAGAAATCTACAATCAAGGAGTTATCCATTTGATTGAAGGGCTTGCTTTCGAACATTAGCAACACCGTATAACTTATGATTTTCATAGAAATCTCATGGGTAGGTTCAGACCATGTGAACGGTATGTTAGTTAAAAAAGCGACAATGTGTATTGTTTAACATTAAAGAAATGTATCGTCTGCTATATAAAAAAAAGCCTACACCAGGTAGGCAATGCTGATGATTTCTAATTATTTTTATAATGCTTCTTGTTCAATATCTTCCGCGATGTTGGTAAAAAACACCGAAGCTTATAGATACTTTCGTGCCGCATCAAAAATTTCCTGAGAGGTTAGCTCTCGATCTGATGCAACATAGACAACTTCATGGTCCCCTGTTAAAGAGGGGAAACCGGCTGACATTATCTGAAGATTGATCTCTTCTCCACCAGGGTACTGTTCGAGTATTGATGTTACGCCTTTAAGCACAGTGACAACCTTACTTGGTTTACCATTAAAGAAAATGATTACTTTTTTCATATATCACCATGTATTGAAACAATTTTTAGCGGTCGTGGCTGTTCGGTAAGTGTTGCTTTTTTCTATGTATTGTTTGTTTTTCGAAATTAAAACAAGCAATATTCTGCCTTAGCGTGTACTGTAGTAGCCCATTTGAACTGGAGAAGCCTGTGTCTGCACGTAAAAACAATCAATTCCGCCGAAATTATTTAGTCAAATGCCTTTGTCCAAACTGCTCAAAATATTCGGAGCATAGTTACAATCGTGTACAAAAGGGATCTCAATTAGTATGCCCTTACTGTAATGCTTTGTTCAAAGCCCCTGAACGTTACTAAAAAAACTCATACAATAAATAAGAAGTGATGCTTTTGGAGGCTGCCTAACCTCTTACGCACTTTAATATTTTATAAGCAGTTAGCTTCTGCTTTGAGACTATTCATGCAGCAGTCCTGCATTTCATCACATCGGTCAGCAAACTTGACGGTTCTGAAAATATGCTGGCCTGTTGTAATGATACTCGCAAACGATAAATGACTCTTCTTGTTTTTTAATTCGTATAAGCTTAAACGGCCCTTGAGGGGGTTATTTATCGCAGAGCGTAACATTTGCAGCTGTCGGACCTTTAGTACCGGCAATGATAACAAATTTCACTTTTTGTCCTTCAAAAAGAGTTTTGAATGTCTCTCCCTGTAGTGAAGAAGAGTGAACAAGAATATCTTTACTTCCATCGAGTGGGGAGATAAAACCAAAACCTTTATCTTCGTTAAACCACTTAACAAGACCTATCATTTTTGAAGACATAAAAACTCCCCTTGAACACTTAAGAAGTTACAACTTCATGAAAAGAAACGCATAATGGCATACGTATGGACTCAAGATGAGGGGTATCAGAGATAGCACCTGGTTATGAGGATTACTTAGAAAAAGTCAGATTCACATTGCATCGAACTAACCAGATCATTAAGGCACGTGTTAAACTATTTAGCAAATTTTATTTTAGCCATCTGGGAGGCTATGAAAATTAGATTAGCTAATCCAAATTTTTCCTGTATAGTCAAATTGGATTTCACGAAAGGAAATTATTTGACTCGTAAAATGACAGGCGTTGTCAAAAGTTTTGACTGCAAGAGTGGGAAGGGGTTCATTATACCATCGGATAGGCGTAAAGATGTTTTCTTACACATCTCTGCATTAAACAATAGCGAAAGCCAAACGTTAAGTCCTGGTGTTCGTGTTGAGTTCTATCGTATAAATGGACTCAGTGGTCCAATGGCGGCAAACATATTTCTTTCTTAAAAATATGCTATTGTGAGACTAGCTAAAAAGTGCAGGTCTAACTGATATTAGATTTGATTGTTATATGCTCTATCAAATTCCTCCCTTGGTTTTTTACATTTCCAACTGTACGCGTTACCGCATGCCAGTTGAACTTATCGGTGGGCACTGCACCGTCTGAAGCTATCTCTAACGCTTTATTCCCTCCAGCGTCCAGCCGCATCCACTCTCTTGCAGCTTCCGGCGACAAAACTAGTGGCCGGCGGTCGTGAATGTCGACCAGACCTTTGTCCGCTGCCGATGTCACGATGAGAAAACCTTCTGCTTCATCACCGCGTTCGAATGGCGTGCTTCCGATCGCCGCCATGAATACGGGCTGCCCGTCTACCCGGTGAATGAAGTAGGGCT
The DNA here is from genome assembly GCF_004136695.1 of Enterobacter cloacae complex sp. 677-3DZ2D5B. NCBI lineage: Bacteria > Pseudomonadati > Pseudomonadota > Gammaproteobacteria > Enterobacterales > Enterobacteriaceae > Enterobacter > Enterobacter cloacae complex sp. 677-3DZ2D5B. Next base: position 8,824 of record NZ_QFLS01000007.1, read on the forward strand.
GTTTCTTGTCGCCTTCATTCTTCCATTCAAACCAGCCATCTGCAAAGCAGATCGCCCGGCCATGCTGCCATAGCGGTTTAAACATTCTGCTTGTGTCCGCCGTCTCTACGCGCGCGTTAATCAGTGGCTGCTTATCCCACCACCCGGGCGCGTAGCCCCAGAACACCGGATCGAGATGCAGTTGCTCGTCTCGTTCGCTCAGCAGCAGAACTTTGGTTCCTGGTGCAACGTTGTACCGGCCAATAGGTTCCGGGTCATAGGCAATGTCACGATCGGCTTCGTCGGCCAGGTAAGCCAGATATTCTTCACGGGTTTGTGCTTGTACAAAACGTCCACACATAGAAACCTCCAGTCAGTCAGACTGAAAGTATAGGGCAGGGAGAAAAAGAGGTACGTACTGAGTAAAGTTAGGGGCAAATTTAGGGGCAAAAATGCGGAATAGAGGCAAAAAAAGGGCACTGAAAATGTAGATCTGGGTAGCTTTAGGGAGAAGTTATTATGCTATAACTAATTGAATAAGCGGAGAAAATAAATGATATCAATGAGTTGGGAAAATCAGCGTAGCTTATTCAGGTTAATCTCTTGATTTTGTTGCATCTATTCGTTACTCAGATCTCAAATGGGGCACAGGGTGAGGAAAACGATTTCAAAGCGTCAGCTTCGTGTTCATCTCTTCTATCCATGTAGCATAGATTTCATACACCATCTGCGCATTTACGTGCCCCATCTGGTTAGCGATAAAAGACGGGTTTGCGGCTACCGGTAAAAACCAGCATGCGAAAGTGTGTCGTGTATGGTACGGATTGCAGCGCCGAATGCCAGCACGATTTACAAATGAGCCCCACAGGAGAAGTTTGGTTAAGACTGAAGGGTTGTCTACACTTACAGCTTACGCAGTAAAAACGGAGGTGAAAATGACTGACCGTCCCGTTCATGGTGACCATCCTGATTATAATCCCAGCCCGGATAACCCGGAAAAGGATGGAAGAAAACCGAAAGATGATCCTGGCTCAGCGCCTGAATCAGGCGATAAAGATCCAGAGTAATGACCAACCGCCTTTACGAAGGCGGTTTTAACACCCATTACGGCCTCTCTACGCGCACCGCTATTCACGTTATCCTCATCAACGTCGTCTGATAACCGCTCAGAATCCATCCCTTTTTTGCCGGATGATCGGGTGAGATAAAGCACGGATCTCATTCCCGCGTACCAGCGCGTTTTACAGTTCTCCTGCTACGCTTTTGTGGGGGACAAGGGAGCGCTTCTATGAAAAATAAAGACGAGCAGACAGGATTAGTTGGGCTGGCGATTGGTGCCGCCGTTATCGGGCTGGTTTCATCCCAGAAGATCATCAACCGTGAAAGTATTGTCGATGAACTGGTAAGGCTCGGCAGGCAGAAGGGGGATGGTGTCGAAGATGAGGTCTTTTTAAAAGCGGCTGAGTTAGTGAGAAAAGGGGTATAAGCGATGGCTGACATTCGTCATGCACAGTGTCATTGTGGGGCGGTGAAATTTACGGTTGAGCTGACGGACGGCCTGAATACCGCACGTCGATGTAGCTGCTCGTTTTGCAGGATGCGTGGGGCGGTCGTGGTTTCAGCGCCTTTGACGGGCATTAAGGTGACGCAGGGCGCGGACACGCTCACAGAGTACCGTTTCAACACCGGCACGGCGCGCCATTTCTTCTGTTCGATTTGCGGTATTTACACGTTCCACCAACGACGTTCCAATCCCAATGAATATGGTGTGAATGTCGCCTGTCTGGAAAATGTCACGCCATTCGACTTCCCGGAAGTGGCGGTAATGGATGGAGTAAATCACCCTATGGATGGCGACAGCGGGGTATTTGGCTATCTCTCTTTCCGTAAAGAACAGACGAAACAGCGATGAAAACTAGCCCGCAGATCGCTGCGGGCAAACGGGATTAGAACTGGTAAACCAGACCTAACGCTACAATGTCATCCGTACCGATGCCATTGTTTTTGTAGAATGAATCATCTTCATCCAGCAGGTTGATTTTATAATCAACATAGGTGGACATATTTTTGTTGAAATAATAGGTAGCACCGACGTCAGCATATTTCACCAGGTCTTTATCGTCCTGGCCATTGCCCAGGTCTTTACCTTTAGACTGTAAATAGGAAATGGCCGGACGCAGACCGAAATCGAACTGATATTGTGCGGTGACTTCGAAGTTCTGGGTTTTGTTTGCCACCGCATCTGCATTGTCGCCGTACGGCGTCATATTGCGGGTTTCGGAATACATTGCCGCCAGATAAATGTTGTTGGCATCGTATTTCAGACCTGCGGTCCATGCATCCGCAGTATCGCCGCCCGCAGTAGTGTAATTTACCTGATCGTTGGTACGGTCAGATGAAGTATATGCTGCACCTGCGCTGAAGCCCATGCCGAAATCGTAGGTTGCGGATATACCGTAACCGTCACCATTTTCATGACGTGTATCACGACCGTTGTTGGTCCCTTCATTGGTAGAGCAGAAATTCTCGTCGCAGTTATTACCTTCATTATTACCCTGATACTGCACCGCGAAGTTCAGACCCTGCACCAGACCAAAGAAGTCGGTGTTACGGTAGGTCGCCACGCCGTTTGCACGACCGGTCATAAAGTTATCGGCATAAGTATAAGAGTCGCCACCAAATTCTGGCAGCATATCGGTCCAGCCTTCAACGTCGTACAGGACGCCATAGTTGCGGCCGTAATCGAAGGAGCCGTAATCGCCCACCTTCACGCCCGCGAAGGCCAGACGCGTCCAGGACTGATTGTCAGAACCTTCGGTGTTGTTTGCCTGAATGTTATATTCCCATTGGGCGAAGCCGGTCATCATGTCGTTGATTTGGGTTTCACCTTTAAAACCCAGACGCATATAGGTTTGATCGCCATCTTTAGACGCGTCGTCAGAGAAATAATGCAGACCATCTACTTTGCCATACAGATCCAGTTTATTGCCGTCTTTATTATAAATTTCAGCTGCGTGAGCGGCTCCAGCCATTAACAAAGCGGGGATCATCAGTGCCAGTACTTTTCTTTGCATTTTGATTATTCCTTTGCAGTTATTTTTTTATTGCTTAGTGAACTTTCCGGGCTGGAAAGGTGTCCCATGCTAAATCACTCTGGCGGCGGATGAATAAAATATAATTGTTACGGGTTAAGTAAAATCTAAACTAAATGATGCGGTTGAAATAATGATAAACGTCATGAATGGATTATTATAATCAATACAAAATAAAAATTATTAATTACGAGGAAAACAAGGTAATCTCCACGCCGTTATATGCCTTTAAGATTATTTCATCCATAATTCACGTGAATATTGTTCAGAACATTGAGGCAATTTTCACCGATCTTCTGGATTCGCCCGGTGCACGTGCATCGGGCTTTTTTATAGCAAAAAAATGCCCGGACAAGCCGGGCATACAGGTTATTCACTGGTCGATTTTTCGGCTTTTCCTGCCAGTTGCGCCAGAAAGTCATAACGCTTCTGAAGATCCGCTGCCGCATCCTTCCATAGCTGCTCTGCTACTTCAGGCTGCTGGGCGTTCAGCCTGCGGAAACGCTGCTCCTGAAGTAAGGTTTCGGCAAGGGCGTCTGACGGCGGACGCGAATCCAGCGCCAGCGGCAATTTCCCTTCATCGGCACGGCGCGGGTCAAAGCGGTACAGTGGCCAGAAGCCGGTTGCGGTGAGCTGACGCATCTGGTCGTGGCTGAGTGCCAGATCGTAGCCATGCTCCTCACACGGACTGTAGGCGATGATCAGCGACGGGCCTGGATACGCTTCCGCTTCCTGAATGGCTTTCACCGTCTGGTTGAGCTGCGCCCCAAGCGAAATTTGCGCGACGTAGACGTGCCCATACATCATCATGCTGACGCCCAAATCTTTACGCGCCTTGCGCTTGCCGTGCTCACCAAATTTCGTGACCGCTCCCAATGGCGTTGCTTTCGAGGCCTGTCCGCCGGTGTTGGAATAACACTGAGTATCGAGCACCAGAATATTGACGTTTTCGGTCAGGCTCAGGACATGATCAAGACCACCGAAACCAATATCGTAGGCCCACCCGTCGCCGCCGATCAGCCAGATAGATTTTTCAACCAACGCGTCAGCATCAGTCAGGAGTTGTTCAGCCCCTTCAACACCCTGAAGCGCGTGGCGCAGTTCAGCAACCTGCGCGCGACGAACGTCAGGTGTGGCCTCCGCATGCAGGGCATCATTCAGTTCTGCCGGGATCTTATCGGCAAACTGTGCCAGCAGACGCATTACGCGGGCGCGGTGCTGATCGACCGTCAGACGGAATCCCAGACCAAATTCTGCGTTGTCCTCGAAAAGCGAGTTTGCCCACGCCGGGCCGCGACCGTTTGCGTCGGTAGTGTACGGCGTGGACGGCAGGTTACCTCCGTAGATCGACGAGCAGCCCGTCGCGTTGGCAATCAGCATCCGGTCGCCGTAAAGCTGGGTAAGCAGTTTGATATACGGTGTTTCGCCGCAGCCGGAGCACGCCCCGGAGTACTCGAAGAGCGGGGTGATGAGCTGCGAGGTACGAATGTCAATGCGTTCCAGCTTGTTGCGATCGATTTCGGGCAGGTCGAGGAAGAAATCATAATTCACTTTCTCTTCTTCAACATGTTCAAGACGCGACATCATATTGATGGCTTTGATTGACGGGTCCTGACGATCTTTCGCCGGGCACACCTCGACGCACAGGTTACAGCCGGTACAGTCTTCCGGCGCCACCTGAAGAACATATTTCTGACCACGCATATCGCGGGATTTTACATCCAGCGAGTGCAAACTTTCCGGTGCGCCATCTAACGCTTCTGGTGACACCACTTTGGCGCGAATAGCCGAGTGCGGGCAGGCCGCCACGCAGTGGTTGCACTGGGTGCACAGCTCTTCTTTCCAGATAGGAATCGCTTCGGCAATGTTGCGTTTTTCCCAGCGGGTCGTGCCCATCGGCCAGGTGCCGTCAGGCGGAAGCGCAGAGACGGGAAGGGTGTCTCCCAGTCCGGCAAGCATCGCCGCCGTGACGGTTTTGACGAAATCCGGGGCGGCGTCAGACACCACTGGCGGCCGGTTCGGACTGCTGGCATTGACCGGCTGCAACGGCACCTCGAACAGCGATTCGCGGGCCAGCGCCAGCGCCTGCCAGTTGCGCTCAACCAGTTCCTGACCTTTGCTGCTGTAGCTTTTGGCGATCGCCCCCTGGAGTTCCATCAGCGCGCTGTCGCCCGGCAGAATATTGGTCAGGTGGAAGAACGCCATCTGCATAACCGTATTGATGCGCGCCGCCAGGCCGCATTCGCGGGCGATCTTCGCGGCGTTAATGACATACAGGCGCGCCTGTTTCTGGTTAAGCACTGCCTGCACTTCCTGGGGCAGGCGTGTCCAGACCTCGTCGGCGCTGTAAGGGGTGTTGATCAGGAAAATACCACCGGGCTTCAGGCGCTCGGCCATCTGATATTTATCAATGAACTGGAGCTGGTGACAGCCAACAAAATCCGCCTGAGAAATCAGGTATGCCGAGCGGATCGGGTGTTCGCTGACGCGCAGGTGGGAGACGGTCAGTCCGCCCGCTTTTTTGGAGTCGTAGACGAAATATCCTTGCGCATACCACGGCGTAGAGTTGCCGATAATTTTGATGTTGTTCTTGGTCGCCGAGACGCTGCCGTCGCTGCCCAGACCGTAGAACAGCGCTTCCAGTTTCGCATTCGAGGGCAGGGTGTTTTCCGGCAAAGGGAGAGAAAGGTTAGTCACGTCATCATAAATGCCGACCGTAAAGCGCGGTTTCGGTTTTGCCTCGCGCAGTTCAGCAAATACCGCAAGGACGCACTCCGGCCCGAACTCTTTTGAAGACAATCCATAACGCCCGCCAATGACGCGCGGCAGCGTTTCGCGCTCACCGCGGTTAAACGCCTCAGCCAGTGCGGTCATCACATCCAGATAAAGTGGCTCAGCCTGTGCGCCAGGTTCTTTGGTGCGGTCCAGTACTGCCACGGCACGCGCGCTGTCCGGCAGGGCTGCGAGCAGGTGTTTCGCTGAGAAGGGACGGTAGAGGCGAACTTTGAGCACGCCAACTTTTTCACCACGCGTCAGCAGCTCATCGACCACCTCTTCGCAGGTGCCGATGGCAGAGCCCATCAGGACGATCACGCGCTCGGCCTGTGGATGACCATAATATTCAAACGGCTTATATTCGCGGCCCGTCGCAGCGGCAAAATCGTCCATCGCCTGTTCAACGTGCTCATACACCGCGTTGTACCATGGGTTTGTCGCCTCGCGGGACTGGAAATAGGTATCCGGGTTCGCAGAGGTACCCCGGATCACCGGATGTTCCGGATTGAGGGCGCGAGCGCGATGCGCATTGATGTCAGCCTGCGGCAGCAGATTCAGAATGGTGTCGTCCGGCAGTGGAACGATTTTGTTGATCTCGTGGGACGTGCGAAAACCATCGAAGAAATGAATAAATGGCACTCGGCTTTTCAGCGTAGCGATATGCGATATCAGCGCGAAGTCCTGTGCTTCCTGTACGCTGCTGGCGCAGAGCATAGCGCAGCCGGTCTGACGCACGGCCATCACGTCTGAGTGGTCGCCAAAAATAGAGAGAGCGTGAGTGGCTACGGTGCGTGCGGCAACGTGCAACACAAACGGCGTTAATTGCCCTGCCAGCTTGTAAAGCGTGGGGATCATCAACAGCAGCCCCTGAGACGACGTAAACGAGGTCGACAGGGCACCGGTCTGCAACGCACCATGCACGGTGGCAATGGCCCCGGCTTCGGACTGCATCTCAACAACCCGCGGGACATCGCCCCAGACGTTTTTTATCCCATTACCAGCCCAGGCGTCAGCCTGTTCAGCCATCGTGGAGCTGGGAGTGATGGGGTAGATGGCGATCACTTCGCTGGTACGAAACGCAACAGACGCGACTGCACCATTGCCGTCAATAGTTTGCATAGGACAACACCCTTACATTGCGCAAAAAGAGGGGTCTGTAAAACGACGACAGACCCTGAATATTATCTGTGTATTTTAGCAAAGCTCAGGTTTTACGATTTTCGCTTTTGTGTCCTTGGTATGCGCTGTATCAATGACTCGAAGGCTATTCGCGTTAAAAAATTGCGAGAAATTGTTACCAGGGCGCATAAATACGCACATCCGCTCTCGACGATGCTGCGCGTGATGCCTATTATGCATAGGTTTCGCGTTAATTATGGGGAGGAAGGTATGCGTTCAGCATTTTGGGTCGGATGTGCCGCGTTACTGTTGTCGGCATGCAGCAATGAACCAGTACAGCAGGCGACAGCGGCACACGTTACGCCGGGTATGCGAGCGGCTATGTCCAGTTCAGGTCAGGCCAACTGCGCAATGATCGGCGGTTCACTCTCCGTTGCCCGTCAGCTCGACGGCTCAGCCATCGGCATGTGCGCGTTGCCAAATGGCAAACGCTGTAGTGAGCAGTCGCTTGCCGTTGGTTCGTGCGGAAGCTACTGAGTTATTCAACTCGCTTAAACATCAATGTCTTATTGGCTGTCGCCAGCGTTAACTGGTCTTCGGTCAGGTCTACCTGTGCGCCTGTGCGTAGCATATCGGCGATGGTCTGATCCAGTTCATTTAGCTGCGGCTCGGTGCAGAGTTTCCGCGTCATTGCCAGCGTTTTGACCGTCAACTCTCCTTCGGACAGTTTACCCTGGCCGTTGAAGCCGTTGCACATTGTGCCGGAGACGACAATGTTGTTAATCAGGCTGATATTGGGTTGCGCACTGAAGCGAATTTCAGGCTGCGTTTTCCCGCCTTTGACTGCTTTGCCATCCACATTTTCAAGAACGAAACGGTGATTCTCTAACTGATCGGTCTGAACGGAGGCTTTACCAGGATTAACGCATCCAGCCAGTACAAGGCTGATTAAACTTACTGCCGCGAGCTTTTTCATTTTTCTTCTCAAACTATCAATGCTGTAAATATTTTTTCAGTGTAACCATACCCTCCTGGGTGTTAATGGGGTTTATCTGAAAGTGCGGGAAGGGACCGGGCGGCGGCGCGCCCGGTCAGCGAGTTAGTGCGATTTAAATCCAGCTGCGGCCATCAGCATTTTAAAGAGCATACTTACGCAGGCCAGCGCCAGGACGCTGCCGCCCCAGATGATGGCAAGCCACATCAAACGTTTCCATACAGGTTGTTGCATCAGTGATAACCCTCCCCATGCTGTACTTTTCCGCGAAAAACGTAATAACTCCAGAAGGTGTAGACCAGAATCACGGGAATGATCAACAGTGCACCCACTAACATAAAGCCCTGGCTTTGGGCTGGCGCAGCGGCCTGCCAGAGGGTAATGTCCGGCGGGATGATATGCGGCCAGATGCTGATCCCAAGCCCGCTAAAGCCAAGAAAAACCAGCCCTAACGTCATGATAAACGGCAGGGTATGGCTCGCAGGATCGTGCAGGCAGCGCCACTGGCACAGACTCAGGATCGCAACCAGCGCAGGAACAGGCAGCAGATAAAACAGATTCGGCAGCGTAAACCAGCGCGCAGCAATAGCTGGTTGGGCGAGAGGGGTCCAGATACTGATTATCGCAATGAATACCAGAAGCAGGGGCAGAAGCACTTTCGATAGCTGACGCATCCGCTTTTGCAGGGCATTTTCGCTTTTCATTACCAGCCACGTTGATCCTAACAGCGCGTAAGCCACCACAAGACCCGCTCCGCAGAAAAAATTGAACGCGGTAAACCAGTCAAACGGACCACCGCTGTAAGCTCGACCGGTGACGCTGAACCCCTGGATGACCGCACCGACGGTGATGCCCTGGCTGAAGGTCGCCACAATTGACCCGCCAATAAAGGCCTTATCCCAGAACGGGCGGTGCGCCGGAGTGGCCTTGAAGCGAAATTCGAAGGCGACCCCACGAAATATAAGCCCGATCAGCATTATTGTCAGTGGAATGGTTAGCGCGTCGATGATAACCGCATAGGCGAGAGGAAAGGCGCCAAACAGGGCCGCACCGCCAAGCACCAGCCAGGTTTCGTTGCCATCCCAGACGGGAGCCACGCTGTTGACCATCACGTCGCGGTCGTCCGCATTCGGCGTTGCCGGAAACAGGATGCCTATCCCCAGATCAAAACCGTCCATCACGATATACATCAACGTGGCGAAAACGATAATCACGAACCAGATAATGGAAAGATCGATACCCATTACGGTTACTCCTTAAATTCAGTGGTGACGGCAGAAAGCGGACGAGCAGGGCGGCCATCGGATTCAGTCGCGAAGGATTCATGGGGCTGCGGCCCTTTTTTAATCAGACGCACCATATAGCTGTAACCCACGCCGAATACCGCGGTATAAACCACGAAGAAGGCCAGCAAACTGATGCTCATGTGCAGATCGCCATGCGCGGAAACCGCATCCTTCGTACGCTGTAGTCCATAGACGACCCACGGCTGGCGGCCGACCTCCGTTGTTACCCATCCGGCGAGGATCGCGATCAGCCCGGACGGTCCCATCAGCAGGGCAAACCACAGGAAGGAACGTGATGTATAAAGGCGCTGTTTGTAACGCAGCCAGATTGCCGTCACGCCCAGGAGCAGCATCAACATCCCCAGGCCGGCCATGATGCGGAAAGACCAGAAGACAATGGTGGCGTTCGGGCGATCTTCTTTTGGGAACTCCTTCAATGCCGGAACCTGTTTATCGAGACTGTGGGTCAGGATCAGGCTGCCGAGAGCGGGAATTTCCAGGCCAAAACGGGTCCGTTCCTGCTCCATATCCGGCCAGCCAAACAGCAGCAGTGGAGTAGGCTCACCCGGCGGATTCTCCCAGTGACCTTCGATGGCGGCTATTTTCGCTGGCTGGTGTTTTAAGGTATTAAGCCCGTGCATATCCCCCACCAGCGCCTGGACTGGGGCCACGATTAACGTCATCCACAACGCCATGGAGAACATAGTGCGAATAGCGGGGGTATTGTTTCCGCGCAGCAAATGCCAGGCCGCGGAGGCACCAACAAACAGTGCGCTGCTGAGAAATGCCGCTATCGACATGTGCAGCAGGCGGTAAGGGAAGGAGGGGTTAAACACCACGGCAAACCAGTCCACCGGAACGACCTGACCGTTGATGATTTCATACCCTTGCGGTGTCTGCATCCAGCTGTTTGACGAGAGGATCCAGAACGTAGACATGAGGGTCCCCAGGGCGACCATGCAGGTCGAAAAGAAGTGCAGCCCCGGCCCGACCTTATTCCAGCCAAACAACATCACCCCGAGGAACCCCGCCTCAAGGAAGAACGCGGTAAGCACTTCATAGGTCAGCAGGGGGCCGGTAATACTGCCCGCGAACTGCGAAAACCCGCTCCAGTTGGTGCCAAACTGATAAGCCATCACCAGGCCGGAGACCACGCCCATCCCAAAGTTGACGGCGAAGATCTTTGACCAGAAATGGTACAGCGATCGCCAGACGGGATTTTTTGTTCTCAGCCACAGCCCTTCCAGCACGGCGAGATAGCTCGCCAGGCCAATGGTTATCGCCGGAAAAATAATATGAAAGGATACGGTAAAGGCGAACTGTATTCGCGCAAGATGAAACGCATCTGGACCAAACATGCATTGCCTCAATGTTAAACGGTGTACTGTTATGATAAAGAGGGGGGGAATGAGATATCAGAAGCAGAAATTGATAATTTACCTATAACAGTTGTGTGAAAAGGTGAACTTTATCTGGCTGATATAGCTAACAAGTAAGAATAAAAAATTTCTTTTTATGATTATTACGCATTAAACAGCTTGCTTTGTCGCCAGCAACATGCGTTAATGGATTTCTGGTTTTGAATCCAAATAAATATCTGACGTAGTTTTATAAAGCAGTTCTCATCACGTTGTGCCTCTCCGCAGCCTCTCTTGGGTCTTTATCTACATTCCGATTAGTTTTGTATCGAACCATTTTTTGCCTGATCGGCTCATGAGTAATTTACGTTTTTACGTTTACAGGAGAATCCTATGACTTCTTATATCCATTTCCGCTGCCCATGCTGTCATGGCTCGCAGTACCGCACCTCAGCTTTTGATGTGTCTGACAAAAATCCGTTCGGCGCGAAATGCATTTTCTGCAAATCGCCAATGATCACGCTCGACCACCTGGCCGCAGCGCGTTCGGCTCAGAATCACATTACTGAGTACCGCAAGTAATCTGCCGCGTTTCCCATAACAGTTAGCAAAATCTTCTCTTTTTCTCCTGCTGATATACACTGTCAGCAATAAGGAGAATCTGATGAAAAAATACCAGCGTCTGGCGCAACAAATTATCTCGCAGATTGAGCTTGGCGTATGGTTGCCGGGCGATAAGTTACCTTCTCTGCGAGAGCAGGTGGCAAGCAGCGGCATGAGTTTTATGACCGTGGGCCACGCGTATCAGATGCTGGAAAGTCAGGGGCGCATTGTTGCCAGACCGCAGTCAGGCTATTACGTTGCCGCGCGCCCGACCACACACCAGCCTGCACCGCCCGCGCAGGTGATGCGCGATGAAGTGGTCGACATCAACACCTATATCTTCGACGTGCTACAGGCCAGCCGCGACCCCTCCGTTGTCCCTTTTGCCTCGGCGTTTCCCGATCCGCGCCTTTTCCCGCTTCAGCAACTCAACCGATCGCTGGCTAACGTCAGCAAAACGGCTACCGCCATGAGCGTGATTGAAAACCTGCCGCCGGGTAACGTCGACTTACGTCATGCCATTGCCCGTCGCTACGCTCAGCAGGGAATGAATATCTCCCCGGATGAAATTGTGATCACCGCGGGTGCGCTTGAGGCGCTCAACCTCAGTTTGCAGGCTGTGACTGAACCAGGGGACTGGGTTATCGTTGAAAATCCCTGTTTTTATGGCGCACTCCAGGCGCTTGAACGTCTGAAACTGAAAGCGCTGTCGGTTGCCACTGACGTGCGTGAGGGCATCGATCTCAGTGCCCTTGAGCAGGCATTAAATGATTATCCGGTGAAAGCCTGCTGGCTGATGACCAACAGTCAGAACCCGCTCGGCTTCACGCTGAGTGCAGAGAAGAAAGCTCAGCTGGTGGCGTTATTAACCCGGCATAACGTCACGCTGATTGAAGACGATGTTTACAGCGAACTCTACTTTGGCCGCGAAAAGCCGCTTCCGGCAAAGGCCTGGGATAAGCAGGATATGACGTTGCACTGCTCCTCATTCTCCAAGTGTCTGGTGGCTGGTTTTCGTATTGGCTGGGTGGCGGCGGGAAAACATGCGCGCCGTATTCAGCAGTTGCAGCTGATGAGTACGTTATCCACCAGTTCTCCCATGCAGCTGGCGCTGGTGGATTACCTGGCGACCAAACGTTATGACGCCCACCTTCGCCGCCTGCGACGCACGCTTGCTGAACGCAAACAGCAGGCCTGGCAATCGCTTTTGCGCCATATGCCTGCCGGCGTCAAAATCCATCATAACGACAGCGGCTACTTTTTATGGCTGGAACTGCCTGAACAGCTGGATGCGGGGCGGTTGAGTGAGAAGGCGTTAACCCATCAAATCAGCATTGCGCCCGGCAAGATGTTTTCCACCTCCAATATCTGGACACCGTTTTTCCGTTTCAATACCTCATGGGGATGGGGCGAGCGGGAGGAGCAGGCGGTCGTCCAGCTGGCGGGGGTAATCCGCGAAATGATGCTGCACCCAGTCACACCTTGATGAAAATTCCTGAAGCGACATGACGTGCGGTCTACCTTTAGTAAGGGAGTGCGGATTGGTGACGTGACGTTGTCACGTACATGTCCGCCAGAACGTGTACTGACAGCGAAAACAATGTCGATTTCAACAGGACGATGCTATGCAAAATCAATTGCTGATTAATGGTGAACTGGTGGCCGGCGAAGGTGAGAAGCAGGCGGTTTATAATCCTGCCACGGGTGAAGTGCTGCTGGAGATTGCTGAAGCGTCGGAAGCACAGGTGGACGCTGCCGTCCAGGCTGCCGATCGCGCGTTCACAGAGTGGGGACAAACGACGCCGAAAACGCGCGCCGAATGTCTGTTGAAACTGGCTGATGTGATAGAAGCCAACGCTGACGCGTTCGCAAATCTGGAATCCCTTAACTGCGGGAAACCGCTGCACTGTGTCCAGGGGGACGAGATCCCGGCCGTGGTCGATGTGTTTCGCTTCTTTGCCGGGGCCGCCCGCTGCCTGAACGGGCTGGCTGCCGGAGAATACCTCGAAGGACATACTTCGATGATCCGCCGCGACCCGGTTGGCGTTGTCGCCTCTATTGCGCCCTGGAACTATCCTCTGATGATGGCCGCATGGAAGCTGGCGCCCGCGCTGGCGGCGGGAAACTGTGTCGTCATCAAGCCGTCTGAAATCACCCCGTTGACGGCGCTGAAGCTGGCGGAACTGGCGAAAGATATCTTCCCGCCAGGCGTGTTGAACGTGCTGTTTGGTCGCGGCAAAACCGTAGGAGATCCGCTGACCGGTCACGAAAAAGTCCGTATGGTTTCTCTCACCGGCTCTATTGCTACCGGAGAACATATTATCGGGCATACCGCATCTTCAGTTAAACGTACCCATATGGAATTGGGCGGAAAAGCGCCGGTCATTGTCTTTGACGATGCAGATTTGGATGCCGTGGTTGAAGGCGTGCGTACGTTTGGTTTCTACAATGCTGGTCAGGATTGTACCGCAGCCTGTCGTATCTATGCCCAGAAGGGGATTTACCCCGCGCTGGTCGAAAAGCTGGGCGCAGCCGTTGCCAGCCTGAAAATGGGCGCGCCGGACGATGCTTCAACCGAGCTGGGCCCGCTCAGCTCCGCAGCGCATCTTTCCCGCGTTTGTGCTGCCGTGGACGAAGCCAAAACCCTTGGACATATCCGCGTCGTCACCGGTGGCAGTAAAAAAGAGGGGGCAGGATATTACTTCCAGCCAACGCTGCTGGCCGGGGCGAAGCAGGAAGATGCGATCGTCCAGCGAGAAGTGTTTGGCCCGGTGGTCAGCGTGACAGAATTTGAGGATGAAGCGCAGGTGCTGAACTGGGCTAACGATTCGCAATACGGCCTGGCCTCGTCCGTCTGGACAAAAGACGTCGGACGCGCCCATCGCCTCAGCGCACGGTTGCAGTATGGCTGCACCTGGGTCAATACCCATTTTATGCTGGTGAGCGAAATGCCGCACGGCGGGATGAAGTTATCCGGTTACGGAAAAGATATGTCGGTCTACGGACTTGAGGATTACACGGTAGTCCGACATGTCATGTTTAAACACTAAACCCTCATGCCCGGCGCAGTGCCGGGCGATTCAGCTTACCAGCCACATACCTCGTGTTCATTTTCCGTATCGTAGGCGCGAACGGTGTTCACCAGATCCTTCACGACATCTGCCGCGACGTCCGGGATCAACAGCTCCATTGGCGCTTCTGTTTCATAATCCACTGACACGCCGTTGCTGTTGTTGGTGACGGTCACGGTATAGGTAGCCTTACCCATTATTTACTCCTTATGCGTGTTGACCACTTTACCGATGCCCGCACCGCTGAGCGTGACGGCAGGATCCGCGAAAAAGTCGATATTAAAATAGGTGTCGTCGGTCAGAAGCTCAATGCGGTGCCATTTTTGCGGTGGGGAGATGCCAAAAGAACCGGCCTCAATGACCACTTCCAAATCGGGCTCGGTGGCGTCGCCATCGGCAAAGCCAAAGTAACGCACCGCACCCTGCATGACGGACAACCGACCGTACACGCCGGCTTTGGTGTTGTGATGGGTAAAAAGCGCTTTTGGGGCGGTCTCTTTATTCCAGAACGGCGTCGAGCGGGTATGAACAAAGTTTTCAGGAATACGTAACATCATAGTTTCCTTCATGTTGGCGGGTGCTTAAAGGGACTTAAGCACCTCAGGTTCAACAAAGAATTCAATATTGAACAGGGTGTCGTCGGTCATCACCTCAATGTGGTGCCATCTCTCTGGCGGGAAAACGCCGAAACGACCCGCTTCAATGACGAGCTCGCTGTCAGGCTCAGAGGTAAATTCATCAGCATAGCCCAGATAACGCACTGCGCCACGCATCACCGACAGGCGAGGGTAAACGCCCGGACGCGTGCCCGTATCAAGGTGACGTTTAAAAATGCCGGCGGGGGCCGTTTCTTTGTTCCAGAAAGGCGTGGAACGGGTGTGAATGCAACTCTGCGGAATGCGTAGCATGTTTCCTCCCTTAAAAGCCTGCTGTTATTAAACTGCTTTCTGAGGGGATGGATTTATCAAAAAGTGCATTTAATTTGCATGTTATCAATAATAACCGTTTTGCTTTACCCGGCGTTGTTACACAAGGTACTCAGTTGTTATTATCCATAGTATTTAAGTGGTTATGATGTAACGAAAAAACTTGATCTGTGTCAACATATGACGCATATTGCGTGCGGTTATTTTTCGGCTCAGGTAAACAGAATGACGTTGTATCAAAAGATGTTGGTGTTCTACGCAATCATGGCCTCCATCTGCGCATTAATCACCTGGTTCCTGTCTAAAGATCGTAAACGTATTCGCCTGTTGAGCGCATTCCTGGTGGGTTCCACCTGGCCGATGAGCTTTCCTGTTGCCCTGTTGATCTCTCTTTTCTGAAGCACGCTTCCAGAATCGGCATCCAGACATAGCATTCCATACATTGAGGCTGTATAAATATACAGTTTGTCATACATGGAGTGCTTATGAACAGTTTCTATTCGCAGCAAGCAGGCTGCACTGTGCGCTGGCAGGATCTTCCCGGTTTCGGTGACCCGGTTGTGTTTATCCACGGGTTGGGCTGTGCATCGTCGTATGAATATCCTCGTATTGTCTGTGATACCCGTTTCGGGGGGCGCAGAGCCATTCTGATCGATCTTCCCGGTAGCGGTTACAGTGACAAACCTGACATCTACCGTTATCGCACGAGCGAACAGGCGCAGGTGGTGGTTGAACTGTTAAACCATCTCGGCCTGGATAGTCTATGGCTCTATGGTCATAGCATGGGGGGGAGTATCGCGATCGAAACGGCAACGCTGTTAACGTCGCGCGTTAAGGGCCTGATAGTGTCTGAACCCAATTTTCATGCGGGTGGCGGGATGTTCAGCCGGGCAATTGCGGCCCAAACGGAACAACATTTTCTGGCTCAGGGCTATGATGACATGCTGCGGGCGGAAACGTCGCCGTGGACTGGAAGCCTTCAAAGTAATGCCCCCTGGGCCGTCTGGCGCTGCGCAACAAGCCTGGTCGAGGGCGTTAAACCTGACTGGGAACACCTGTTCTTGTCATTGCGCTGCCCGGTAATGTTAGTTTTTGGTGAGCGATCCCTACCTGATGACGATTTTAATCGTCTGCAACAAAACGGCGTTGCTGTAAAAATTATCCCTGATGCGGGCCATTCAATGTCCTGGGAAAACCCGTCAGCGTTGGCTCAGGCTTTGTCTGGCTTCATAAACGGCTCATGAATGGGCAGCCCGCATTGTTGCGGGCTGGAATGATTAAGACAGCAAGGCAGACAAGGCTTTCCGTGCCGCAGGCTGAACGTCATACGGACACTGATAATCCACGTTCTCAATCGCGCGGGTGTAGAGCGCAACCAACCAGTCATAAACATAGGCTGTCGCCGCATGGACAGGCTGCTCGCCAAGTCGGGTAAGACGGGGTGAGGCGCTGCTCACAACGGGCGTCACAAAAATTGGCTCACCTTTGCGGATCCGGCTTGCAGGCCGTTCAGAGACGGGTGTCAGTTCATAGCCAAGCCAGCTAATGAAATTGCCTGTCGCGGCATGCAGCTGCGCGGCGCTGCTTTTATCTTTTTCTGCAATGCGTTGCAGTTGCAGCGGCAGATCCAGCCGATAGCTGGTAACGATCAGCACATCCGCAATCTGCTGTAATACCTCTGCGTCCAGGCCCAGACGGGCAGCCGCCGCGTCGTTGCGACTCCACTGACGAAGATGGTTAACCCACACGTTATGGGCCAGCCGCGCTTTGTCTTTGGTCTGCAACGCGCCTGGATTTTCCTGCGTCTCTTCCGCAAACAGATCGATAACATCGTTAAACAGGCCGTTGACCTGTTCCTCACGAGGCTGGTGGACGGTCAGCAGCGTCTCAAACGCGTTTAACGGCGGCAGAAGCCCCTCAAGCAGTTCACCATGACGAGCGGCACTGCCTTGCAGCGTTCGGACCATTTTTTCGGCCATTGCCCGCCCTGCGCCTGGCTCCTGAGTGAGAGGCGCGACATATGGGCGCATCAGCGTTGACAGCGACTCTAGTAACAGCCTTTTCAGCGCGCGGAGACGCTTCTGGCGCTGTGCCGGCAGGGTAGCCTGCGACAGCCACTCAATCACTCGCTGCATGCTGTGGCTATCGAGCGCCTGAAGCGTGCCCCAGCGCAGACCCGGCTGGCCCAGCAATTGCTGCACCGCTTCGTCCAGATTCTGCTTTGTGGTAAACCGCGCATCATGAGGGGTAATGGCCCAGACCAGCCCCGGCAACGCGGATTCTTCAACCGGCTGCGTCTCTTTGACCCAGTTTTGCAGGAGCCTTGCCGTTTTCGCGGTCTGCTGGTGGTGCGCCGTTGCATTGCAGATAACCAGGACATCCGGCTGAATGTGCTGACGATAATGCTCCAGCAACCACAGGCATTTTGCCTGCATCATCAGCGGCGTGTTTTCCTCAGGAATGGCCGGAATATCAATGACGTCAACGTTATCCAGCACGCAGTTCTCAACGGGCAGCACCACTTCGCGGGTCAGAGATGCCAGTACATCAACGGGCAGGCTAATGGCGTTAAGCAGCTCGCCGTTTTTTACCGGATGAAGCAGTGTTTCCTGTGCTTCCGGCACGGTAAACGCCCCGTGAGTAAGAAAGCCTTCGCAGGGTAGACCAAAGCTGTCCACCAGCAGACTCAACGGCGCCGCAAGTGCGCTGGCATGGCTGGTTTGATGCAGCACCTGGGCGAATTTAAGCCACTGCTGGGTTAACTCCTGCTGCTCACCCCACAGCAGAGACCAGACGCTGGCGCGGGTGCTGAGATCAAGCGACGGAACCAGCAGAGCAAACTGGTGCCACAGGGCATCATCAATATGCTGCTTAGCGCCGGGTACTACGCTTTGCCAGAACCGGGCAATGGTCGCGACTTCCCGCGCCGTCATTCCCGGCACGCTCTGCGGTTGTCGCAGCGCTCGCCACTTCTCAAGCCGGGCTTCAATCACCGATTTATCCACCGCGCGGATCTGCGGATCCAGCGTGGTGCGCGCGATAAACAGCTGCACCAGCTCGGCCTCCGTTACCAGGCGCAGGCGCAGGGGAAACGCGTCGTCTGCGACCTCGCGGGACGCTCTGCTGAAACGCACGGCCATGTTGGTCGGTGCATGCCCGGGGTTAATATGCGAGAAGTAATCAAACGTGCGTTGACCCGGCGTAACGTTCAGCCGTTCGTCCCCGCTGTCGCACAGGGCAGCCAGCAGGTGCGCTTTCGCGGCCTGCGAGTGGCCATATAGGCCGATACTGCCCTGGCTGACAAGGGCGCGATCGAGCGCCTCTTCACGCGCGCTTACTCCGTTAAGGCGGGCAAGCAGGGCGTCGGCTTCGTTATCCAGCATCGGGGCGTGCTGTCGCGTCTCGTTGATCCACCCGATTAAGGCCTGAGTGGTGGCAGTCGTCGCAGTCATTTGAGGTATACGCTCCCGCTGTCGATCCAGTAGTGGCTGCCGCTGTGTCGGCGATCGGCCAGAGTATTCAGTTTAAAGGTCAGGGCATCCGGCGGCACTGGCGTGCCGTCCTGTAGCCAGGCATCACTCAGCTCGAAAGATTCCGGACCTTCCTGTTTAGTGCCGCCACGCAGCTTCAGGCGCACGTTCAGTACGCCGTCGCCCGCAATGGCTTTCGCCAGCTCGGCAGAATTGATGCTCAGGGTATAGAGCGGTGTCGCGGGCCAGCGGGCATTGGCCAGCTGCCGGAAGCCGAGCGTAACGTTGCCGCGCAGCGGGAAGTGCAGACGGGCGTCCAGTTTCGCGCCGGGTTTATCGAGGTCGATATCGTGATACCAGACGTTCTCGTCCCGCAGGGTATTGATCGTGTTATCCAGCACGCCCAGATAGCGCACCGTAGAGTACGCGCCGATATCCGCTGCTTTAAAGTTAAAGCGCGGCAGACGAAGATCCAGCGCCAGGCTACAGAGCATCGCTCCCACCGCAGCGGTGGATTTCGGGTTGCCGATCCGTCCCTGCTGGCTGAACGGATACCATTCATGAACCTGATATTTATCCAGCCAGACGATGCGGTTGACGGGCACCGGTTGCAGGTGGCGAATGAGGGCCTGAACGCCCGGCAGACAGCCCGGCCGTCCCGTGATCAGCAGGATATCGCAGCTGTAGTGAGAGATCGCCTCACATACCGCATGAAGCGGGGCGGCAAGCGTGAACTGACCCGCCAGCATGGCGTCCCGCATCTCCCGAAAGCTGACGTGCAGCGGTACGCTGAACAGATCGAAGTGTTCTGAGCCGGCAGGCAACGCATGGTCAATCGCCTGCTGGAGATAATTCATCACGTTGCGCGTCGGTTTTTGCGTAAGCAGGTCGCCAAAGGTGGCATGCAGCCCGGCCAGCGGATCGTCAACATCGCTCGATTCCCACGCCGCCAGGATCGCGTGACCTATCGACATAAAAAGCTGAAGCGCCGTCTGCTGGCGCAGGACCGCCTGGGTATCGATCCGCCCGGAATCACCGAACAGGGATGCCATCAGTTGGGAGGCATCGGCTATGCCGGATTTCTGAAGCTGGGTTTGCAGCGCGGGCAGAACGTAGCGCTGGATCACGTCCAGCAGCGTATCATCGCCAGCGACCTTGAACCCTTCGCGGAACAGCAGCTGCGGGGTGATTTTGACGTTATTTCCGGAACCATCATCTAACTGATAGTGCGTGATAGCCATATCCGTCGTGCCGCCGCCGATATCAATCGAGGCCACGCGCAGCGCACGCCCCGGCTGGACGCCAGGCTCAGGCGCGCGATCCGGACGGGCGAGGGAGGCGAAAAAGGCCTCGGTCTGACCACCGAAATGGGAAATGGCTTCGTTATACAGCCACACCAGCTGGCCGCAGCTGGCCTCGTCCCACTCCATCTGGATCTCAGGGACCGGCACCACGCTTTTTTCCTGCTGCTTGCGGCTGGCAAAATCTTCATCCTGCGGGTGCCAGCCCATCGCTTTCCAGACGATGGCGATGGCTTCGAACATGCGGCGACGGAAAATCTCGCGCTCCTGTTTCGGCATTGCCGAAGGCAGGGTGAGGATCAGCGTCCGCAGCTGGCGGGGAGAGGCCGGGAAGCCGAGCCGCAAGCGGGTGGCCACGCTGTTAATCTGGCCAAGCGCCTGAGCCAGCAGCTCGCAGAGCATGTGCGTCATCAGGGTGCTGCGGCTGTACTGCGGAGAGAACACCGGCAGACGCTCATCCTGCGGCAGCGTAAAGAGTGGTTCCCCGTCGTCGTTCATCAGGTTCATCAGCGGAAACGCAGTTGCCAGCGGTTCGCGCTGGGTTTTGCTGTTCATCTGGCTAAAGCGCCAGTCCTGCACCACCGGCGTCTCGTCCCACAGATAGCGACGCGGGCTGGAAATTCCACTGTTGCCTTCCGTGCCCAGACGCTGCATTGCCAGCTTACGCGCTTCATCACCCACGCGGACAATGGACGGCCAGACGAATGCATCCTCCCGGCCGCTTTCCACAGAGAAGTGCTGCTTGCCAAAACGCGCTTCGGAAAATTCAAGACGGCTGGTAAACAGCGGCTCATTCAGGAACTGTGGCTCACTCAGAGATCGTACCTGAAGTTCAGCCGTCTGGCGCAGGCCGTCGTTGGCATCACCATGATCTTCAATAATCACGCCGCAGGTGTGGGTGTTGCCTACGTCAAGGATCAGATCGACAGGAATAGCAGGGGTGCTCAGGGTATGGGTGACAAACTTCACTTCCGGCACGGTGAGTTGTTCCCCGAGCATGGAGAGCAGGTTGAGCCAGTGTGCCTGATATTCAAAGCTGCGCATGGCCTGATGCAGCTCCCGCTCGGAGCGTTTTTCAACCCCGTCGGCAAACTGCGTAAAGGCTTCGCGCAGCCAGCCGTCAATCCAGGTCTGGTCAAGGAAACTCTCAACCTCACTGTCGCGCCAGGCGAGCGCGAAACGCGTGCCGTTAAGGATATCGTTTTCAACCGGCGACAGCGCAGACGTCGCATGCTCTGCAATCTGGCTGTCGAGCGCGACGGTGACCCGGTGCGTATTGCCAGCCGCGTCGGGCGTGGAAAGCTTTCGTACCTGGACGCGCGCCCAGTTATCCGGACCATCAACAAACGTCCGCGGCGGGTTAAAGCGCAGGAAAGGGAGCGGCAGCCAGACGCCGTCCAGCACGTTCAGGGAGTTATGCAGTGGAATGGTGCTTTCAGGCTTGACCACTTCCGGCTGCCCGCCATCGGTGGCAGGCAGCGTGTACCGGCCGTTAACCAGATCAAAATCCAGGCGCAACAGCGGGCCATTTGCCGTTTTACGCACGAAACGCCCGTTGCTGGCAGTGTCCTGCGGAGTCAAGCCAAAATCGAGAAACTGCACGCCGCTGTTAGCAATCAGCGTCACGCTCTGTTTATAGTCGCAAAGATTAACCAGCATAGGATCAGACACCTGCTTTCTTGAACGTCAGAGGAACGATGGTGTTGGCATCGTAACGTGCGGTGCATTCCGCCACGTCGCTGGCACCAGCCTTACAGGTCACTTCCGGCATCGGATAGCGTGAACCGTCGGTGCAACGAGCGTTTCCGCGCGTTTTGATCAACAGCTCGCCGTTGCTGTGTAATCCGGAAAAGACGTCTACCCGGCAGACAATGTTGTCGCCATGCACAACCCGGGCGAAACCTTTATTGTTCTGGATCTGATAGCGCAGCGACGGCGGTTTGCCGGTGAGCGGATCCTGCACATCGAGAAACGCGCGCCAGGTGCCATTCAGGAAGCGCGTTAACCCCGCTTTGACCTGGTTTGCCTCCATCACCATCGCATCTTTCGGTATCGCGGTAATGACCACTGGTTCGGCTGCCGGTGCAGGCGTTTTCACCTTCGGCTCTACCACTTCGGCCTGGTGCAGCGGGAGTTTCAGCTCAAGCGGCTCGACCGTCTTTACGGGGGCCGGAGCAATGGCGACAGGCACTGGCGCTGGTGTGGCAACAGGCGCTGCGGTCGGGGCCTGTTTTGGCCAAAGCAGCGGGGTGGCAATGGCCGCAATAATGACGGCGGCAACCGGCAGCAACCACAGGGGGGAGCGACGTTTTTTCTGCATGGCCGCCGGTGCGGGCTCTGGCGGCGCGGCGTTCATGCGCACCGGCTCTGGCGTATACAGTTCATCTTCGGTGATACGGACGGAAGCCACAGGCGTGATAAGCGGCGCGTCGGCCTGCTCAAAGGTCACTACCGGGGCCGGTTCTGGCTCCTGTTCAGGTTCAGGCTCGTTAATCACCACTGGCTCAGGTTCAGGGACCAACGATTCGCGCAGGCAGTCCAGCACGTCGTCGCGCGCGTTCTCGTTAAGATTGACGAAACCCCAGAAGCAGATCACCGGTTTGCCATCCACCAGGAAAACAAAGTTTTCACCGGGAAACTGAAAGGCTTTTGAGAGCAGAGAGCCAAACAGTTGCTGCGCCGTTTTCGGTGACTGAAGGCATTTTTTACTCAGAGACTCCACGCTGGCGAGCGTGTTTTCCAGATAGCGTAGGGCGCGATAACGATCATCTTCATCCGCCGCCTTCCAGCTGGAGACGGTTCCCTCAACCGGGGAGTACCAGTCAACGCGATCGCCGCCGTCGTAGACCTGGGGGATGGCCAGACAATCGACGATAGCCTGTTGTTTGCGCAACCGAAGCGCTTCGCGGATTTGCAGCGCTGATTCAAAAACGGCCTGTCCGCCGCCACCAACGGCCTGAAAATCATCCAGATTACCGCTGCGTAAAAGTGTTTTTGCCACGATTTGGTCCTGTAGACTTCTTCACGCCATTACTTTAACGAAACAGCTAAGCAAGCAAACGGCGGAGGAGACGATAAAAGGGACGATTTCTTGCGGCATTGATCGTGATGGTTGTGCTTGACGAATAATGAACCTTAAGGCAAATCGGTTTCTGCGGGGTGATGCTAAAACCAGCGAAATGTACGGCTTTAGAATAACCTGATAGTGATTCGTTATTTGTCAGGCCAATACGTCTGTGCTGTTATTACTGTTCACTATAATAAAACCGAAAGGGTAATAACCATGTCTACAGGGAAAACCGTGCTCGCCCTCGCGCTGAGCGCGCTGCTACCGGCAAGCGCCGCATGGGCGGCAAATAAAGACACCATTATCTACTGCTCCGAGGCGTCGCCGGAGTCGTTTAACCCGCAGATCGCCAGCTCTGGACCTTCGTTTGTCGCCAGCTCGCAAACGCTGTATAACCGTCTGATTAACTTCGACCCGGTAAAAAACACGCCGGTGCCTTCTCTGGCCGAGTCGTGGACCATTTCGCCAGACGGCAAAACATACACGTTTACCCTGCGTAAAGGGGTAAAATTCAACAGCAATAAATACTTCAAACCTACCCGTGATTTTAACGCTGATGACGTTATTTTCTCCGTTATGCGTCAGAAAGACCCTAAGCATCCCTATCACAATGTTTCCCAGGGTAATTACGAATACTTTAATGACGTGGGCCTCGACAAGCTCATTCAGGATGTGAAAAAGATCGACGATTATCACGTCCAGTTCACGCTGAGCGAACCCAACGCGGCGTTCCTGGCCGACTGGGGAATGGACTTCGCCTCGATCCTCTCTGCCGAGTACGCGGACGCGATGCTGAAAAAGGGGACACCTGAAAATGTGGACACCTGGCCAATCGGCACCGGCCCGTATGTGCTTCAGCAGTACAAGGTGGATTCGCTGATCCGCTACGTCGCTAATCCGAACTACTGGGACGGTGAGGTGCCGACCAAACACCTGATCTTCTCCATCACGCCAAACGTTGAGACGCGTCTGGCGAAGCTGCAAACGAACGAGTGTCAGATCATTCCTGCGCCGTCGCCGGTGCAGTTTGAAGCGATCAAGAAAAACAAAGACCTGACCCTGCACTCGGTGGATGCGCTGAACGTGGGGTACCTGGCGTTCAACACGGAGAAAAAACCGTTTGATAACGTGCTGGTGCGCCAGGCTCTGAATTACGCGACGGACAAAAAGGCCATTGTGAACGCGGTCTTTATGGGGTCTGGTACGGTCGCTAAATCGCCGATCCCGCCGAACATGCTCGGCTTTAATAAAGACCTGAAGGATTACGGCTACGATCCGGAAAAAGCGAAAGCGCTGCTGAAGCAGGCGGGTCTGGAGAAGGGCGCGGAAGTGACCCTCTGGTCCATGCCGGTTCAGCGTCCGTACAACCCGAACTCGCGACGCATTGCGGAGATGATCCAGGCTGACTGGGCGAAAGTGGGTGTGAAGGCGAAAATCGTCTCTTACGAGTGGGGTGAGTACCTCTCCGGCATGCGTAAAGGCGAGCATGATTCCGCGCTGTTCGGCTGGATGTCTGATAACGGCGATCCGGACAACTTCGCCGATGTGCTGCTGGGTTGTAACAGCATCAAAACCGGATCTAACGCCGCGCGCTGGTGTGATAAGGGGTATGATGAACTGGTGCAAAAGGCCAAACTGACCAGCAACCCGGACGAACGTGCGAAGCTGTATGGACAGGCACAGGAGATTTTCTATCAGCAGGCACCGTGGATTGCGTTAGCTAACGGCAAAACGTTCTACGCGACCCGCAGCAACGTGACCGGGTACAGCGTGAGTCTGATGGGCAGTGACTTCTCGAAAGCGAAGCTGAACTGATCGTATTCTTGCCGGGTAGCGGCTATGCCTTACCCGGCCTACAGTTAGCACCCGGCACGTGATAAGGAGTGACAATGTCACATTTAAACAAAGTTATCGCCCGCGTCGATGCCACCATCGAAGAGAGCGTGATTACCCACATGAACGAACTGCTGATCGAATTAAGCGATGATGCAGAGCTCAGCCGTGAAGATCGTTATACCCAGCAGCAGCGCCTGCGTACCGCGATTGCGCATCATGGCAAGCAACATAAAGAAGAGGCGGAGGCACGCCATGCCCACCTCACGCAGGGTGGGACTATCCTGTAAGGGTTAAAACTGGCGCCGTGCCACCAGCCAGGCGCCAACCACCAGCATCACTGCGCCGCAGACCGGGCCAACCAGCGCGCGCAGGGGAATGCCGTTGCTCTTGAGGATGTCCATCACCAGACCGCCAATCAGCTGGCTTGCCACCAGTACGGCAATGGTCGTTGCCGCGCCCACATTCTGATATCCGCTAATACTGGCAAAGACAAAAAATGACCCCAGCAGGCCGGGGATCAGCGTCCACCAGCGCACCGTTGACGCCAGTTCGTTAAACCCCGCCATGCCATTTTTCACCAGCAACATGCTGACAAACAACACAATCCCCACCAGCGAGTTCAGCAGCATGGCGATAAGAATGGTGGAAGAGGATTGCGTAATGCGCACCATAAGGGTGTTTTGTACCACCAGCCCAATCCCGGCGGCCACCAGAAATGCTAACGTCAACGATTGATTCATGGCAGAGCATCCGGATCGCTGCGCTCATCGAGCTGGAGTTGCATAAAGGTTAAATCCAGCCAGCGACCGAATTTGGTTCCTACCTGCTGCATATTTCCGGTGGTAATAAAGCCCAGGGTTTCATGCAGATGAATCGACGCCTGGTTCTGCGCCTCAATACCGGCAACCATCACATGTTTACCTATCTGGCGGGCTTCCTTAATTAATTCCGTCATTAGCAGTCGACCAATGCCTTTGCCCTGATGATCGGGATGAACGTAAACCGAGTGCTCCACCGTATGGCGAAAACCGTCGAATGCTCGCCAGTCGCCAAATGAGGCGTATCCCGTCACTACACCTTCTTCTTCACTGACCAGCACCGGATAACCCAACAGCGTGCGCGCCTCAAACCATGCAATACGGTTATCGGTATCGACAGTTGTATCGTTCCATATTGCGGCGGTGTGCAGCACCGCATGGTTATAAATTTCACCGATAGCGGCACAATCTTCTTTGCAGGCATGACGAACAATCATGGTTAACCTCTGGCTGTGTTGTTCACTATAGTAGTATGGTTTTGTCACAATATTACACAGTTCATGTATTCCATCGCTACGACAAAATCCCTGTTTTTTTGTCACAAAACTCCCCCGAAAAACCATCCGTACACTATAGTATGACGTCATGAATACAATGACAGACAATATGAATCAACGCATTAGCGCCCGCATACGCCTTGAACGCGAGTCGCGTGGCTGGTCATTAAGCGAACTGGCCGAACGGGCAGGTATCTCACGCGCCATGATCCATAAGATTGAACGGGGTGACAGTAGCCCAACGGCGACGCTGCTTGCGCGGTTATCCGGTGCCTTCGGTATTAGCATGTCTACGCTCATTGCGCGCGCGGAAATGCAGGAGGGCAAACTGTTACGTCTGGCGAACCAGCCCGTCTGGCGCGATCCGCAAACCCACTATTTGCGTCGCCATGTGTCGCCGCGCACCGATATGCCTATCGACCTCGTCCAGGTGGAGCTACCCGCAGGCAGCGATGTGCCGATGCCCGCTTCCTCTTACGCGCTGGCGCGACAGCTGATTTGGTTGCAGGCAGGTGAACTGGTCTTTCTGGAGGGGGATACCCGCCATGAAATGAAGGCCGGAGATTGTCTGGAACTCGGGCCGCCGAACGACTGCCGGTTTATCAACGAAACGGATGAATCGTGCCTCTATCTGGTCGTGCGGCTTAATCAGTCCGGCTCATAATGCAAAGGCGATCCGCAGGATAACGTGCCAGACTTGAATGACATTTTCAGCAGTAAGGAGCGAAGAATGAATCAATCAACTACGCAAAACCGACGCTGGGTACTGGCTTCCCGTCCACACGGCGCGCCGGTTGCCGAAAATTTCCGCCTGGAAGAGCAGCCGATCCCCACGCCCGCAGAGGGACAGGTGTTATTACGCACCGTATGGCTCTCGCTTGATCCGTACATGCGTGGCCGTATGAGCGATGCCCCATCCTATTCACCTCCTGTCGAGATTGGCGCGGTGATGGTGGGCGGCACGGTAAGCCGCGTCGAGACCTCCCGCCATCCGGATTATAAAGAGGGCGAGTGGGTTCTGGGCTACAGCGGCTGGCAGGAGTATGAACTTTCCGACGGGAAAGGGCTGGTCAGGCTGGGCGAAAACCCGTCGCACCCTTCATGGGCACTCGGCGTGCTCGGGATGCCGGGCTTCACCGCGTATATGGGGCTGCTTGATATCGGCCAGCCTCAGGCAGGGGAAACCCTCGTCGTGGCGGCGGCCACGGGGCCGGTTGGCGCAACGGTGGGGCAGATCGGAAAAATCAAAGGGTGCCGGGTCATCGGCGTGGCTGGCGGGGAGGAGAAATGCCGTCATGCGGTCGACGTGCTCGGTTTCGACGCCTGTCTGGATCACCATGCGGATGATTTTGCCGAACAGCTGGCGAAAGCCTGCCCGCAGGGCATTGACGTGTATTATGAAAACGTCGGCGGTAAAGTCTTTGACGCCGTACTGCCGCTCCTGAATACCTCCGCGCGCGTGCCGGTTTGCGGACTGGTCAGCGGCTACAACGCGACCAACCTGCCGGAGGGGCCGGATCGCTTGCCGCTGCTGATGGGGACCATCCTGAAAAAACGCATCCGCATGCAGGGCTTTATCATCGCTCAGGACTATGGTCATCGTATCGGCGAGTTCCAGCAGGAAATGGGACGCTGGGTGAAGGAAGGCAAAATACACTATCGCGAGCAGGTCACCGAAGGGCTGAACGCGGCGCCGGAGGCGTTGATTGGGCTGCTGGAAGGGAAAAACTTCGGCAAGGTCGTGATCCGCGTGGCGGCGGACTAAACAGAGCATCGGTTATGGCGGGCAAAGTCCGCCATAATTATTTGTGAAGATACGATATATTGTCTTTAATTAATCCATAAGCATTGCGCGCCATCGGCCCAGCTGAGCCAGAAGTGGTAAACGTAATAGTAATTAAACAATTTTTATTTTAACGCGCGCCCTTCATACCAGGCATGACGATACAGGATATATCAAACCGGCGATATTTTTTTAAACAGTCGCTGAAAATGGCATTTTGTTTTGGCTACGGGAATTAAACATGCTTGATTTGGAAAACCTGGAAAAAGCACAAAGAATCAGTCTGACGATGCAAGTTGAGAACAGTTTAAAGGGAGCGTTAATTACGGGCTCATTAAAACCTGGGGCTCGACTCATCACGAAAGAGATTGCGGATAAATTAGGCACCAGCATCACACCAGTGCGCGAAGCCCTGCTGCGCCTGGTGTCGGCAGGCGCATTACAGGCCACGCCTGCTCAGGCGTTTTTGGTGCCAGAGGTTACGCTGGAGCGTTATAACGAAATTAACGCCATCCGAAAACAGCTTGAGCCGATGGCCGTTGCGGCGGCGTGTCAGAATATGACCGAGACCAAACTGGATGCATTACGCGCGCTGTCAGATAACTTCAGCACCGCCATGCATCAGGGCGACGTGCAGAAGGCGATCCATGCCAACCGCGTGTTCCGGTTTACGCTCTATCAGTATGCCGAAATGCCGACCCTGAACTCGCTGATTGAGCAGCTATGGGTACGGATTGGTCCGTGTATCAACTACCTGCACGAAGAGATGAAAGATATCCCTGCCACGACTTACCATTATGCCGATCTGCTTTCTGCGCTTGAGCAAAGGGACGTGACGGCCAGTCGGGAAGCGATCGACCGAGCCATTGATGAAGCCAATATCCTCCTGCAACGGCAATACTACAGTTAAGGATCGCACTGGCGCACTTATTTTTTTATTCGTTTTAAACTTCCCTGAGTATATTCCCGGCGCTTAAGGCTACCGGGAATGATGTTATTTTTTTACCGGCAACGTGCGCTGCCGGAAAATGTTTTACTCAAAGCGATAAGAGACCGACAGGCCCACGCCATAGTTACGGCCAGGGGCGGGTTCGTAATAGCGATTGTAGCCGGCGTTTACAATCTCTGAACCGACGTACTCTTTATCGAACAGGTTATCGACGCGACCAAAGATGTCCATTCCCCATTTGCCGTAATTGAGTTTATACCCGGTATTCAGACCGACCACGGTATAAGAGGGCGCTTTGGCGGTATTGGTGTCGTTTGCCATCACGTCGCTCATGTAGCGGGCATCTGCCCCCGCGTACCAGCCTTCCTCAGGCTCCCAGCCAAACGACGCATACCCCATATTACGGGCAATCCCCGGCATTCGGTTGCCGCTACAATCTGCTTTATCGCAGACGTTGGTACGGTAGGTCGCATCGAGATAGGTCCACGCCATTTTCAGCTTCCAGTTTTCGGCAAACTGCTGGTCAAGCGCAATTTCCACACCCTGACGGCGCGTTTTCCCCGCATTTTTGTAGGTAGTGCGACCATCTTTGTTTTCGTCCACTACGATCTCGTTGTCGGTATCCGTGCGGAACAGCGCCGCCGTCAGGATGCCATTGCCGATGCGGGTTTTGCTGCCAATCTCATAGGTGTTGTTGGTTGACGGTTGCAGGTTGATATTGAGGCCGCCTTTGCCATCAGAACGGTATGAGAGTTCGTTGATGGTAGGGGTCTCAAATCCCCGTCCCGCCGCGGCATACAGGTTCCAGGCGTCGGTCACGGCGTATTTCACCGCACCAGCCGGGAGCCATTTATGGTAGCTGGCGTCACCGCTGTCATCGCCGTTTTGAGGGGTAATGTAATGATCGTTGGAGTCAAACCAGACGGAGCTGTAACGCACGCCCGCCTCAACGGACAGCTTTTGCGTGAGCTGCCATTGGGTTTGCAGGTAGGGATCAAGGTTCCACATCAGGTTACGTTCGTCACGGCGTTTGTTACCCTTCACGCCAAAATCCGGCACGCCGTTGTTCATCACGAAGTTTTCATACCCGCGGCGATTTTCACTCATATTTTCGTAGTTCAGGCCGGTGGTAAACGTTACCGGCACCAGAAGCTCACCGCGGTGGGTCCAGCGGGTATCAATACCCTGATAGTGGCGCTGCATATCAATTACGCCACCCGAATGCGCAGGATTTTCAGTCTGCGCGGTATCCGGAATGGACTGGTACTGGGTCATTTCACGCTCACCGGCGTACATCATCACGCTGAGGTCGTCCTGTTCGCTTAACTGACGGTCGTAGCGGATCCCGGCCTGGGTCTGCTTAATGGTTTTACGCGTGTTGTACTGATCGCCACGGGGTGACTGGCGTGGGTTGTTCTGCCACTCCTGATAACTCAGTCCGCCCGGATCGTTGGCTTTCATGTCGACGCTGTTAAAAATCAGCGTTAGCTTGCTGACATCATCAATGCGTACGCCCAGTTTCGCATTGGCGAGGTTTTTCCGTGCGCCGCTGTGGTCGCGATAGCCATGGGTGGTGAAGCGGGTTGTGGATACCGCATAGTCCACATCCCCCGCCTGAGTCCCGTCGCCCACCGCACCGGTGGCCTTCATGCCGTAACGCCAGGTGCCGTAACTGCCGTAATAGCTGCTGGCTTCAATTGTGGCTGGCTGTTGTCCGGTCTGGGTGTTGATGTTGATTACGCCGCCGGAGGCATTGCCGTACAGGGCAGAGAAGGGGCCGCGCAGCACGTCGACGCTCTCAATGCTGTTGAGGTCTATGTTTGACGTCTGCCCCTGGCCGTCGGGCATGGTTGCCGGAATGCCGTCCACGTACATGCGGATCCCGCGTACGCCGAAGGTTGAACGCGCGCCGAATCCGCGAACGGAAAGTTGCAGATCCTGAGCATAGTTCTGGCGGTTCTGGATTTGCAGGCCAGGCACGCTCCCAAGGGATTCAGAAAGGTTGATGCGCGGTGTGGCATGTCGCATATCCTCGCCGCTCACCACGCTGACTGCGGCCGGGGTGTCCAGTTCGGAGACAGTTTGCGGCGTGGCGCTGACGATCAGGGTCTGTTCATCCGCGGCCATCGCACTCAGCGGGCCAAAAATGACGGGAGCGAACAGCAGGGGTAGTGATGCCTTGCGGGCAGTAATAATTTTCATGGAGTAAACCGGTTAAGAAAAATTCGAACCAAATCAACTGGAACCTGTGTATATATGTTAAATCCTTTGTAAATGTTATGAAAACTATAACCGCACATTTCGTGAATGTAAGGCTTTGAAGGAAAGAAATACTCCACATTCAACTGATTAATGATTACTATTCTCATTAAAATAACGGCAAAGCGATGACTTTGCCCACCGGAAGTGATGTCAGCGGTAAATCTCCTCATTTAAAAAGGAATTGTTATGTCTTTACGTCATCTGTGCTCGCCGCGCCTGCGTGGGTCTCTGCTGTTGGGCTCTTTACTGTTTGCCGGTACGTTCCAGGTTCATGCCGCTGAAGAGATGTTGCGCAAAGCGGTCGGCAAGGGCGCGTATGAAATGGCCGTCAGCCAGCAGGAAAACGCGCTGTGGGTTGCGACGTCACAAAGCCGCAAAACCGATAAGGGCGGCGTGGTTTATCGTCTGGATCCGGTCACGCTGGAAGTGACGCAGGCGATTCATAACGATCTCAAGCCGTTTGGCGCCACGATCGATAACGCCACCCAGACGCTGTGGTTCGGTAACACCGTCAACAGCGCCGTGACGGCGATTGACGCCAAAACGAGCGAGGTGAAAGGGCGCCTGGTGCTGGACGATCGCAAGCGTAGCGACACGGTGAAGCCGCTTCAGCCGCGCCAGCTGGTGGCCGATGACACGACCAATACGGTGTACATTACCGGCATCGGCAAGGAGAGTGTGATCTGGGTTGTTGATGGCGCAACGCTGAAGCTGAAGGACACTATCACGAACACCGGCACGTTCAGCACCGGACTGGCGCTGGATGCGAAGGCAAAACGCCTGTATACCACCAATGCGGACGGCGAGCTGGTGACCATTGATACGGCAACCAACAAAATCCTCAGCCGTAAAAAAGTGCAGGATGACGGAAAAGAGCACTTCTACCTGAACCTGAGCCTGGACACTGCCGGCCACCGTGCGTTCGTGACGGATTCAAAACAGCCAGAAGTGCTGGTGGTGAATCTGAAAGATGGCAGCGTGATGCAGAAAATCGCCGCGCCAGAATCGCTGGCCGTACTGTTTAACCCGGCGCGTAACGAAGCCTATGTGACGCACCGCGAGGCGGGCAAGGTGAGCGTGATCGACGCCAAAACTTACAAAGTGACCAAGACCTACGATACCCCGGTTTACCCGAACAGCCTGGCGCTGTCCGCGGACGGTAAAACGCTGTACGTAACGGTGAAACAGAAATCAACCCGTCAGCAGGAAGCGACCCAGCCTGACGATGTGATTCGTATCGCGCTCTGATGTGGGATTTGCCCGGTGGTGGTGCGCTTACCGGGCATAAAAAAACCATGAAATGCAGGCCGGGTAAGGCGAAGCCGCCACCCGGCTTTTTTATTAACGCGACGTCTCTTCCACCAGTGGACCGTCCTGTTTGTCATCTCCAGGATGAACCGGTGCGGTACTGTGGATTTCATTCACGCGTTTACGAACGCCAAACCAGCCAGCAATCAACAGCACCGCCAGCAGCGGGATTGTGGCGATGGTGTAGGTACCGTTCGGGTAGTCGAAGGCCATCAGCACCAGCACGCTCAGCAGGAACAGCAGGGTAAGCCAGGAGGTCACCGGTGCGCCCGGCAGCTTGAAGCTGACGTCAGCCGCTTTTCCTTCTTTGATCGCTTTGCGCAGACGCATCTGACACACCACAATAAAGGCCCAGGAGGCAATAATGCCCAGTGCAGCGACGTTCAGCACAATCTCAAACACCTGAGACGGCACCAGATAGTTCAGGAACACGCCAAAGATATACACCACCAGAGTGGCCAGAATACCCGCGTAAGGCACCTGCTGCTTGCTCATCTTCGACATAAACTTCGGCGCAGAGCCCCCCATCGACATGGAGCGCAGGATACGGCCCGTCGAATAGAGTCCGGAGTTCAGGCTGGAGAGCGCGGCGGTCAGTACCACGATGTTCATGATGCTGCCCACGTACGGCACGCCCAGCTTAGAGAAGAAGGTTACAAACGGGCTTTGGCCCGCCTGGTATGCGTTCCACGGCAGCAGCAGAACCAGTAGCACCACGGAGCCCACATAGAACAGGCCGATACGCCAGATCACGCTGTTGATGGCTTTTGGCACCATCGTCTGCGGATCTTTGCATTCACCTGCCGCCGTACCGACCAGTTCAATGGAGGCAAAGGCGAACACCACCCCCTGCACCAGAACCAGCGCTGGCAGCAGGCCGTGCGGGAAGAAACCACCGTTATCGGTAATCAGGTGGAAGCCGGTTGCGTTACCGTCCAGCGGTTTACCGGTGCCGAGGAATACGGTCCCGACCACCAGGAAGATCACAATGGCCAGCACCTTAACCAGCGCGAACCAGAACTCCATTTCGGCGAACCATTTCACGCCGATCATGTTCATGGTCCCGACAATTGCCAGCGCTCCGAGGGCGAACACCCACTGCGGCACATCGCCAAACGCGCCCCAGTAGTGCATATACAGCGCAACGGCGGTGATATCGACAATACCGGTCATTGCCCAGTTAACGAAGTACATCCAGCCCGCGACATACGCGGCTTTTTCACCAAGAAACTCGCGGGCGTAAGAGACAAAGCTGCCGCTGGAAGGGCGGTGGAGTACCAGTTCGCCGAGCGCACGAAGGATGAAGAAAGAGAAGATCCCGCACACCAGATAGACCAGGGCGAGAGCGGGGCCAGCCATTTGCAGACGTGCGCCTGCACCTAAAAACAGACCTGTACCGATAGCGCCGCCGATGGCGATCATCTGCACCTGACGGTTGCCCATCGCCTTGTGATAGCCCTCTTCATGAGAGTTCAACCAGCGACGTTTCGCAGCATGATGATCGGCTGCGCTTTTATTGCTTGTTTTCATTGAGTTACCTGTTTGCCTGTCTGAACCATTAACGTGATAGTCCTGCCTGGCAGATGCCGAAACAAACGATTGCTTCTGCGCAGACACATGCTGCCTTTCCAGTCATTCTGTGTATGGATAAGGCAAAACATGGCGAGGCATCCTACCCGCAATTGATAAGCGACGCAAAATATAACCGTGCCGAAAGTGATGCACGTCGAAGGAAATCGTGTGGTCAGAGCAGACGGGGATCACAACGCGCTGAATCGTGGCGTTTTTTTAGGCAAAAAGGTCTGCGAATGCTGATTTAATCATCAGGTTTACTTAATAGTTACTTATAGGTAGAGACTATGTATGCCGCAGGGCTGCAATGAGTAATGCAAAGGCGGTAGTGTGCTGGCGGCGGCTCGGATAATACAGATGGTATCCCGTAAAAGCCGGACACCAGGCTTCAAGCACACCCACTAACCGGCCCTTAGCAAGGGCGTCCTGAACCGCATCTTGCGGAACATACGCCAGCCCCAGACCGTTTTCGGCGGCATCGATGCGCTGCGGCAGGCTGTTGAGGATCAGCTGGCCGTCAACCCGCACGCGCAGCTCACGTCCGTCCCGTTCAAATTCCCAGGCATATAATCCGCCGCGTGTGGGCAGGCGCATATTAATGCAGCGGTGCTGATCGAGCTGCTCCGGCGTTTTCGGTATGCCGAAACGTTGCAAATACTCTGCTGACCCGACAACCGCCATGCGCATGTCCGGCGCAATACGTACCGGTCTTTTAACATGGCGGCTTACTCGATTTATGAATTGAACTCATGGTTCCTTTCTGATTATGCACTCTAATGCTCCCCATGGCTTTACGCTACTGTTAACGCAACAGCAAACGAGGAGTAAATCATGAAAATTATCCGTAGCGGTTCGTTACCTTCCGTTCAGGGTCCAGAGGCCTGGTTTACCGGCAGCGTGCGCATTGACGCGCCTTTCCAGGCGACTGAACCGGCAAAAGTCGGTGGCGCGACCGTCACCTTTGAACCCGGCGCACGTACCGCCTGGCATACGCATCCTCTTGGACAAACGTTGATCGTGACGCAGGGGCGCGGCTGGTTACAGGAGTGGGGGAAAGAGGCGGAACCGCTGAATCAGGGGGATATCGCCTGGATCCCACCCGGCGTGAAGCACTGGCACGGCGCAAGCGCGCAGACGGCGATGACCCATATCGCCATCGCAGAAGCGGTCGAAGGGAGTCCGGTGGCGTGGCTGGAGAAGGTCACCGACGAGCAGTATCCGAACGAGTAGTCTGGCGTTTCGTAAACAAATTATTAACGTTATGATTCGATCCGTTTTCTTCAGCATTTGCAGGCGGAACGGTGAAAATCAATATCATAGGTACCAGCGGAAGTGGGAAAAGCACGTTTGGCAGGCGAATCGCGGAGGCGCTGGCTATCCCTTACATTGAGATGGACAGGCTTTACTGGCGAGCGAACTGGCAGGGAACACCGGACGATGAGTTTCTTGCAACCCTGGAAAAAGCGCTCGCCGCCTCGCCTGACTGGGTCCTGGACGGGAATTACAACCGCACACGCGACGTTAAGTGGCGCGACGTCGATCTGGTGGTGTGGATAGATCGTGGGTTTATCCGCACGCTCTGGCAAGCGGTGACGCGGGCCTCCAGACGCGCCTGGCACAAACAGGAGCTCTGGCCCGGCACGGGGAACCGCGAAAGCTTTCGTCGGTCGTTCCTTAGCAAGGACTCTATTATCATCTGGACGATCAAAACCTGGCGCAGCAACCGCAAACGCTATCAAGCGGATATGCAAAACCCGCAGTACAAACACATTCGCTTTCTCCGCATTACCCGACGGCAGGATGCCGAAAGACTCATTGCCTCGCTTAAATCACGCCGATGACAGACTCTCTATTGCCGTTTTCCGGCAATCCAAATGTAAATTAATTGTTTCTCAGAGGTGAAATCCGCCTTTAATAATGACGACATGTTAAGTCAAACGAGAACGCAACATGTCATGGCGAATCAGCATTCTGGATAAAAGCCCCGTCGCAGAACACGAAACAGCCGCCGATGCGCTGGCGCGAACCTTAGCACTGGCGCAGCAGGCAGAAACGCTGGGTTATCACCGCTTCTGGATTGCCGAACACCACAATACCCCGCAGCTTGCCAGCCCCTCGCCGGAGCTGCTGATTGCCTGGATCCTCGGGCAAACAAAGCGTATTCGCGTGGGCTCAGGCGGCGTCATGCTGCAACATTACAGCCCCTACAAAGTCGCCGAAAATTTTAACGTACTGGCCGCCATTGCGCCGGGCCGGGTTGATCTGGGCGTTGGCAAAGCGCCCGGCGGTCTGCCGCTCTCTACCCGCGCCTTGCAGTACGGCCTAAATCCGCAGGAGAAAGGCAGCTTTGCGGACCAACTGACGCAGCTTGATCGCTGGATCCGCCCTGAAAATCAGTCAGCGGAGGAGGACGTTCGCGCCACGCCGCTGCCGCCGGCGCCTGCCCGGGGATTCCTGCTGGGCGCCAGTACCGAAAGCGTGCTGCTGGCGGCCTCCCTCGACTGGCATTTTGTCTTTGCCGCCCATCTGAATGGTGATCCTGAGCTGCTGCGCGAGGTCGTCACAGCCTGGCGTCAACACAGCGTCCGGGAGGTGATTGTGGCCGTGCAGGTCATTGTTGCCCCAACCCAGGCTGAGGCCGATGCGCTGGCGCAGAAGGTTGAAGTGTGGGGTGTGGAGCTGGCAAACGGACAGCGCGTCACCGTCGCCAGCGAAGAACAGGCCTACGCCTTTGCGCGGCAGGCGGGGAGTGAACCGGTGCGCATTGCGCGTCGGGCGCAGTCTCTGCTGGCCGGAACGGCGGCGTCGGTGCTTGAACAGCTCAACGCGCTGCATCAGCAGTGGGGGATTGACGAATTTATCATCGACACGCCGGTCGCTGATGGCGCAACGCGCGTGCAGTCCCTGCGACTGCTGGCCGAGGCGCGTCTTAACAGGGAGGTTACCGTATGAGCTTTAGCGAACAACTGATTGCCTGGCGCCGTGAGCTGCACCAGAACCCTGAACTCTCCGGTCAGGAGGTCGAAACAACGGCCCGCCTGCGCGAGTGGCTGACGGCAGCCGGGATTGCGCCGCTGCCTTACGATCTCCAGACCGGGCTGGTTGCGGAGATCGGCACGGGCAACGCACTGGTTGCGCTGCGCGCCGATATCGACGCGTTACCCATCGACGAGCGCAGCGGGGTGCCGTTTAGCTCCCGGCGTGCCGGGGTGATGCATGCCTGCGGACACGACATTCACACCAGCGTGATCCTAGGCGCCGCGCTAAAGCTGAAAGAGCGGGAAGCCTCGCTTAACGGTCGCGTGCGGATCCTGTTCCAGCCTGCGGAAGAAAATTTCGGCGGAGCGAAAAGCATGGTGCGGGCCGGGGCGTTACGCGACGTACGCGCGATTTTCGGGATGCATAACGAGCCGTCACTGCCGGTCGGCGAGTTTGCCACGCGCGGCGGCCCGTTCTATGCCAACGTCGATCGCTTCGTTATTCACGTGACCGGCAAAGGCGCGCATGCCGCACGTCCCCATGAAGGCAACGACGCCATCGTGCTGGCAAGCCAGCTGGTAACCGCGCTGCAAAGCGTAGCCAGCCGTAACGTCAATACGCTGGATTCGGTTGTTCTGAGCGTGACGCGCATCGCCGGGGGGAATACCTGGAATGTGCTGCCGGAAAGCGTTGAGCTGGAGGGCACGCTGCGCACGCACCGCACGGAAGTGCAGCAGAACGTGAAAGCGCGCGTCGGTGAAATCGCCGCCGGATTTGCCAGCGCCTTTAGCGCGCAGATCAACATCACCTGGTACGCCGGGCCCACCGCGCTGGTGAACGATGAGCACTGGGCCGTGTTTGCCACCTCGGTCGCGCGCGAAGCGGGATATGAAACCCGGCATGCGGAACTGCACATGGGCGGGGAGGATTTCGCGGTCTATCTGCAAAACATACCCGGCGCGTTTGTCAGCATTGGCAGCAACAGTCCGTTTGGGTTACATCACCCGGCATTTAACCCGGACGAAGCATTAATCGAACCCGCTGCCCGCTATTTTGCTCAGCTCGCGGAAAAAGCCCTGCAACACGTTTAATTAATTTGAGGTGAATATGACTGCACATCGTCAATTGCGGCTGGGGACCATTTTGCATGGTGCATCCGGTAATATGTCTGCCTGGCGCCATCCCGCGGCGGTCGCGGATGCCAGCATTAATTTTGATTTCGTTAAAGAAACGGCTTTAAAAGCAGAAGAGGGCAAGCTCGACTTTATATTTGTGGCCGACGGCCTTTATATTAACGAGAAATCCATTCCGCATTTTTTAAACCGCTTTGAGCCGCTGACGGTGTTGTCCGCGCTGGCGAGTATCACCTCGCGCCTGGGACTGGTCGGCACGTTGTCCACCTCCTACAGCGAGCCCTTCACCGTTGCACGCCAGTTCGCCAGCCTCGATCACCTGAGCAACGGACGCGCGGGCTGGAACGTGGTGACCTCACCGCTGGAAGGGTCAGCGAAGAACTTCTCACGTGAAAAACACCCGGAGCATGCGCTGCGCTACCGCATTGCCGATGAGTATCTCGACGTGGTGAAAGGACTGTGGGATTCCTGGGAAGGGGATGCCTTTATCCGCAATAAAGAGAGCGGACAGTTCTTTGATGCGTCGAAACTGCATACTCTGGATCACCACGGTGATTTCTTCCAGGTTTCCGGCCCGCTGAATATTGGCCGCACGCCGCAGGGACGTCCGATTGTCTTTCAGGCTGGCGCGTCCGACGACGGTAAAAAGCTGGCGGCAAAACACGCTGACGCCATCTTTACCCACCATGACACGCGGGAAGAAGCCCAGGCTTTTTACCGCGATGTTAAACAGCAGCTGGAAAGTCACGGCCGTCGCGCAGGGGATTTACATATATTCCAGGGCGTCAGCGTGATTGTTGGAAACGACGCCGATGACGTAGAAAACCAGTATCAAACTACGGCGGCACTGGTCTCCATTAATGATGCGCTGAATTACCTCGGACGATATTTCGAGCATCACGACTTCAGCCAGTATCCCCTCGACGCGCCGTTCCCGGATATTGGCGATTTGGGCAAAAACAGCTTTCGCAGCACCACCGATGAAATCAAGCGTAACGCCCGTGAGCGCAACTTAACTCTGCGTCAGGTCGCGCTGGAAGCCGCATCGCCGCGCCCGCGTTTTTCCGGCACACCGGAGCAGGTGGCCGATGGTTTACAGGCCTGGTTCGAAGAGAAGGCGGCGGATGGCTTCATCATTCAGGGCGGCACGCCGGACACCTTCCCGCGCTTTGTCGACCAGGTGGTGCCTGTTTTACAGGCGCGCGGCCTGTTCCGCACCGACTATCCCGGCACCACGCTGCGCGAAAGTCTGGGCTTAGACGAGCCCAAAAATCAGTTCACACAACAATAAAAGAGAAAAACGCTATGCAGAAATCATCGCTTA
The DNA here is from genome assembly GCF_004136695.1 of Enterobacter cloacae complex sp. 677-3DZ2D5B. Classification (NCBI taxonomy): domain Bacteria; kingdom Pseudomonadati; phylum Pseudomonadota; class Gammaproteobacteria; order Enterobacterales; family Enterobacteriaceae; genus Enterobacter; species Enterobacter cloacae complex sp. 677-3DZ2D5B. The sequence goes on from NZ_QFLS01000007.1 coordinate 48,326, forward strand.
TTCTGGCGCTTGCGCTGGCCTTTACCCCTGCCGTCTGGGCAGAGAACGTCAATATTAACGGCACCGGCGTGAGCATTGAGACCAATAAAACGCCGATCAATACCGCCAAAAACAGCGATGCGATCGCGCAACTGCCGAAAGACTATCGCTTTGCCGTGCCGGGGAAATTTACCGTGGCGGTGGCGGGACTGAATCAACCGCCGCTGACGGTCTTTTCCGACGACAACAAAACTCTGCTGGGAAGTGAGGTCGACATTGCGCGTCTGGTATCGGACAGCCTCGGACTGGAGCTGAACGTGGTGCCCACCTCCTGGGAGGACTGGCCGCTGGGGGTTGCCTCCGGGAAATACGACGCGGCTATTAGCAACATCACCGTCACTAAAGCGCGCAAAGAGAAGTTCGACTTCGCCACCTACCGCAAGGATTCACTTGGCTTCTACGTGAAATCCACCAGTCCGATCAACTCGCTTGTGAAGGCAGAGGATATCGCCGGGCTGCGCATCATCGTAGGTTCCGGCACCAACCAGGAGGCCATCCTGCTGGCATGGAACGAAGAGAACCTCAAAAAAGGGCTTAAACCCTTTACGCCGATATACACCAAAGACGACGCGGCCCAAACGCTGGCGCTTCAGTCCGGACGCGCGGACGCCTACTTTGGCCCGAACGTGATCGGTGCCTGGAAAGCGGCGCTTAACGGTAAAACCAAACTGGTCGGCAGCGTCGACGGCGGCTGGCCGAAGGCGGCGCATATCGCGGTGACGCTGAAAAAAGGCAGCGGCCTGGTCGAACCGGTTCAAACCGCGCTGAACGGCGCGATCAAGAACGGAGATTACGACAAGGTGCTGAACCGCTGGGGGGAAGGCGTGGAGCGTATCCCCAGTTCCGAAGTTAACCCGGCGGGTCTGGGCGATTAAGGAGGCGCTATGCGCGAACAATTTCGTGACGTTTCGCCGGAAGATGCCGATCTTCAGCCCATTATCGAGGGGCTTTTTGGTGAATACGCTGCTCGTTACGGCGACTACTTTTCAAAGGATGCGGAAGTCGAGCTGACAGAGTGGTACCTGGCGCCGCAGGGGCTGTTTATCGTTCTGGAGCGCGATGGCGAGATCATCGCCACCGGGGCGTATAAGCCCTTCGACGAACATACCGCAGAGATCAAACGTATCTGGACGAATAAAACGCTGCGCCAGCAGGGGCTGGCCGCTCGCGTGGTACAGGAGCTGGAGCGCCGGGCGGTGCTGGCGGGCTACAGCCACATCTACCTGACCACGGGGTTTCGTCAACCGGAGGCGGTGCGGCTCTATCTCAGCCAGGGGTATCAGCCGCAGTTCGATCTCAACCGCGACCCGGAAGAGTACAGCCAGCCGCCGTTCGACGGTCGGCTGCGTTTCACCAAGACGCTGATCCGCGAAGCGCTCAGCAAAACCGCATAAGGAGCGACGATGAGCAACGTTGAAACCATAAAAGTGGTCCCGGCACGTTATCCGCTGCGCGCTGCTGGCGCCGTGGTGGCGCTGTTTGTGCTGGCGGTCGTGATCCAGTCCGTGGCCTTTAATCCGCGCTGGGAGTGGGCGGTATTTGCCCGCTGGTTCTTCGACCCGGTGATCCTCGAAGGCGTCGGCCAGACGCTGCTGCTGACGTTGATAAGCACCGTACTGAGCGTGGTGATTGGCGGCATGCTGGCGCTGGCGCGGCTCTCGTCATCATGGCTGTTGAGCAGCCTGGCGTGGGGTTACATCTGGCTGTTCCGATCGCTGCCGCTGATCGTGGTGCTGATTATCCTCTATAACTTCTCCTATCTCTACGACACGCTCTCTCTAGGCGTGCCTTTTACCGGCATTACCTGGGGCAGCTTTGAAACCATCAACGTTCTCGGGCAGTTTTCTACCGCCATCGTGGGGCTGACGCTGGTGCAGAGCGCCTATACTGCGGAGATCATTCGCGGGGGCTTCCTTGGGGTCGACCACGGTCAGTATGAGGCGGCCGCTGCGCTAGGTCTGCCGGCGTGGCGTCGCACCGTGCGCATAATTCTCCCGCAGGCGCTGCGCACCATCCTGCCGTCCGGGTTTAACGAAATTATCAGCCTCGCAAAAGGGACGGCGATGGTGTACGTGCTGGCGATGCCGGAACTGTTCTACACGATCCAGATGATCTACAACCGCACCCAGGAGGTGATCCCGCTGTTGATGGTGGGGGCCGTCTGGTATCTGGTGATCACCACCGTACTGTCTGCCATCCAGCATGTTATTGAGCGTGGACTCGCCCGCAGCGAGCGCCGCTCCGCCGTAAACCAGAACCGGGCGGCGAGTCGCTCGCGTTCGGTCACCACTTCGCCAGCACAGGAGCCTGTTCATGCAAGCCTCTCCTGAAGGACACATTTCCATTACCGGCGTCAGTAAGTTTTTTGGCCGACATAAAGCGCTCGATAACGTCACGCTTGAGATCCCGCCGGGCTCCGTGACGGTGATCCTCGGCCCCTCTGGATCGGGAAAATCGACGCTGCTGCGCGCCATTAACCATCTGGAGCGCGTAGACGAAGGCTTTATTCAGATTGACGGGGATTACATCGGCTATCGCCGTCAGGGTGACAAACTCTACGAACTAAAAGAGAGAGAGATCCTCAAACAGCGCGTCAACGTTGGGTACGTGTTTCAGAACTTCAATCTTTTTCCGCATCTCACGGTGCTGGAAAACCTGATTGAAGCACCCATCGCGCATAAAAAGTTCAGTAAAAAAGAGGCTGTTGAAAACGCCTACAGCCTGCTGGATGTGGTAGGACTGCGCGATAAAGCCGATGCCTGGTCGCGTCACCTCTCCGGCGGCCAGCAGCAGCGTATCGCCATTGCCCGCGCGCTGGCGCTGCGCCCGCGCGTGATGCTGTTTGATGAACCAACCTCGGCGCTGGATCCGGAACTGGTTGGCGAAGTGCTGGACGTAATTAAAAAACTCGCCCGTTCCGGCACTACGCTGGTGGTGGTCACCCATGAGATCGGCTTTGCCCGGGAAGTGGCGGACCAGGTGGTATTTATGGTCGACGGTAAAATTGTGGAGCAGGGCAGCAGCGATGACGTTTTAAACCGACCGTCTCATCCGCGAACGCGCCAGTTCCTCTCAAAAGTGCTGTAAGGAGCGCAGATGAAATATGGACTCCTGGCGGGGCTGGTCTTCACGACGGCGAGCCACGCCAGCATTGATTTAAAGGCCAACGAACAGCCGCTGCCGGTGACGGTTGATCAACAGGCAGTGGCGAAAATCCCGGCGAACTATAAATTTGTTGAGCCGGGTACCCTCACGGTGGCGATTTCAGCCCTGAATTCTCCGCCGCTGGCGCTGCTGGCCAGTGATAACCGCACCCGTATTGGCAGCGACCCGGATATCGCCCGGTTGCTGGCGGGCAGTCTGGGGCTGAAGCTGAAGCTGGTGCCAACGGCGTGGGAAGACTGGCCGCTGGGGATCACTTCCGGGCGCTATGACGTGGCGTTGGTGAATATCGCCGTCACCGAGCAACGTAAGGAGAAGTTCGATTTTGCGACCTATCGCGTCGATTCCCTGGCCTTCTCGGTGAAATCCACCAGCAACGTACAGTCGATCACCAGTGCGAAAGATCTGGCCGGGAAAAAGGTGATTGTCGGGTCTGGCACCAATCAGGAGCGTATTCTGCTGGGCTGGAACGAAGAGAATAAAAAGGCCGGGCGCGAGCCTGCGTTGCCGGTTTACCTGACCGACGACGCCTCAGGCAATCTTTATATTCAGTCCGGCAGGGCGGATGTGTTCTTTGGACCGCAGTCCGTTTCGGCCTACAAAGCCGCGTTAACCGGCAAAACCCGCGTCGTGGGTTTAGGCCCGAAGAAAGCCTATGTCGCCACCACAACCAAAAAAGGTAATGGGCTGGTGTATGCGTTGCAGGCTGCGCTGGACGGTGCGATTAAGCGCGGGGAGTATCAAAAGGTGCTGGCGCGCTGGGGGGAAGCGGGCGAAGCGGTGACGTCTTCAGACGTTAATCCGCCCGGGATAACCTACTAATGGTGCTCTATACCCTAAATAATTCGAGTTACAGGAAGGCGGCAAGGGAACGAATCCCCGGGAGCGTACATAAGTACGTGACTGGGGTGAGTGAATGCAGCCAACGCACCTGCAACTTGAAGTATGACGGGTATACACTTAGGGTTTTCATCCCTGAGGGGGCAACATGATCAAACTCTATGGCGTACCTGGCTGGGGATCGGCAATCAGTGAAGTGATGCTGACTCTGGCAGACATCCCGTATCAGTTCGTCAACGTGGACGGGTTTGACCAGCCCGGCCCGCAGCGCGAATTGCTGTTGAAACTGAACCCGCTGTGCCAGGTGCCGACGCTGGAGCTGGAAAACGGGGCGATCGTGACGGAAACCGCGGCGATCGCCCTGATGGTGCTCGACAGACGTCCCGACCTCGCGCCGCCCGTTGGGCAGGCCGAGCGCCAGCAGTTTCAGCGCCTGCTCATCTGGTTTGTGGCGAACGTCTATCCCACCTTTACGTATGCAGATTACCCGGAACGCTGGGTGCCTGATGCCCCGGAACAGTTGAAGAAAAACTGCATTGAGTACCGAAAATCGCTTTATCTGTGGTTCGACAGCCAGCTCAGCGCCTCGCCGTTTGCGTTTGGCAAACAGCTGACGCTGCTTGACGTCTATATTGCCGTTGCGCGTACCTGGGGTCCACGCCATGAGTGGTTTGCCACCAACACGCCTAATATTACCGCCGTCGCGGATGCCGTCTGCGCGCTGCCGGAACTGCACAAGGTGCTAAAAGCTAACGATATAATCTGATAACGTGGAACGCTCACCTATAAAAGGAGCCCTGCCCATGCCACACGTTGATATCAAATGTTTTCCACGCGATCTGACTGACGAACAAAAAACGGCCCTGGCGGCGGATATCGCCGAAGCGATCGCCCGTCATCTGAACAGCAAAGATCGCTCAATCTCCGTGGCGCTTCAGGAGATTCAGGAAGCTGACTGGAAGGCGCAGGTCTGGGATACCGAGATCGGCCCGAAACTGGATGAACTGATTAAGAAGCCCGGCTATTCGATGTAACTTGCCTGCCGGGTGGTGCAATATCACCCGGCGATCCCCACTTTTATTCCCTTTCGCAAAAATCGATAATAAAAACCATAACGATTCCGCTACAATTCATCCTTCCGAACAATATTCGTTAAATCAGCAGGTAAGCACTGCAACTGCACCAGATTAAGTACAAATTAGTAAAAGGATAATTTTTCCATGACAAAATTACCTCAGTTTTCACTCGCCTTTATTCATCCTCGTTACTGGCTCAGCTGGGCAGGCATTGCCGCGCTCTGGTGCACGGTTCAGCTTCCGTACCCGCTGCTGTTGAAAACAGGTCACAGGCTTGGGCGTCTGGCTATGCGCCTGCTTCCACGCCGCGTGGAGATCGCCAGACGAAATCTTGAGCTTTGCTTTCCTGATATGAAAGAGGACGAGCGCGAGCGTTTACTTGAGCGTAATTTTGAATCGGTTGGAATGGGCGTCATCGAAACCGGGATAGCGTGGTTCTGGCCTGACTGGCGCGTGCGGAAACACTTCAGCGTGACCGGCTACGAACATATGGAACAGGCGCGGGCGCAAGGTAGGGGCGTGGTGCTCATTGGCATGCATTTTCTCACGCTGGAATTAGGCGCACGCATCTTTGGCATGCTCAACGCGGGTATTGGTGTGTATCGTCCCAACAATAATGCGTTGCTCGACTGGCTGCAAACGCGCGGTCGTCTGCGTTCCAATAAAACCATGCTTGACCGCTATGACCTGAAGGGCATGATCCGCGCACTGAAGCAAAACGAGATCCTGTGGTATGCCCCGGACCACGACTATGGCAAAACGAATAGCGTGTTTGTGCCGTTTTTTGCCGTCCCGGACGCCGCGACAACTGCCGGGAGCTACATGCTGGTGAAAAGTGCCAGACCGGCCGTGATCCCGTTTGTACCGCGCCGAAAAGCAGATGGCACAGGATATGAACTGCTTATTCTGGAAGATATCAGCGATACCTTGCAGGGAGGCGATAAAGCGTCGGTGGCCACGCAAATGAACAGAGCGATTGAGCGCGCCGTGATGATGGCGCCTGAGCAATATATGTGGCTGCATCGCCGGTTCAAAACCCGCCCTGAAGGCCAGCCGGACCGGTATAAACGCAAAAAACAGGTCGCGTCTACTGCAAGAACCTTATCTGCCAGCGATATTTCGGACCGGTCGAGTATCCAGCAGTAGTCGGTCAGGGCGGATGCTGGTGCGCTCCGCCCTTTATAAATCCTGCCGCGCTGGATAGAATTACCGCATCCACATTGACGGGATGCCCCACATGACCGGAAGAGTCGATTATCATCTAGAAAAATACCTCCTCACCGAAGCCGGCGAGCCGGAACGGCTGACGCGCCAGTGGGCCGAGGTGATGCGCGAGTGTCATGACCAGAAATCCGGGGCAGAAGAGCGGCTGCGTCTCGCGCTGCTGAACGTGGATTATGTGACCAGCTTTGAGCTTCCCTTCCGGTTACTTCTTACCCGTGCACCGCAGCTGATTGATGGCATCAGAAATGAGTTCCAGCTCAGTCAAAAAAATGTCCTGTTCAACGGCAAGCGGTTTGGCTGCGTTTACAGCCTTAAACAGGATTTGAACGGCATTCCAGATGAATTTACCTACCACCTGAAGACCCGTATTCAGCGGATCGATGCCTCCGGCGGTTCGGAAGTGCCTTACCGGCAAATCGCTCAGCAGGTGAAAGCCCCCCGCGAGCGCCTCCAGCTGGCGCTGGAACAGGGGCTTGCGGTCACCGCGCTTGACGGGCTTTTCTGGTTTGGCCTCCAGCGCATAGCCGCCGACGTGCAGCGGTTAAGGAAGACGGGGATGAGAATAGTGACGTCCGATACGGAGGTGTTCGACACCCTTACCGGAACAACACGGCGCATTCCGGTTTATCGTCTTGAGGACGCTGCCGCTACTTAGCCTGGAGCAGGATCGCCAGCAGTCCCGGAAAGCGGGCGTCCAGATCCTCTCTTCTCAGTGAAATCATATTCTCGCGCCCCTGCGGGCGCTGCCAGATCACGCCGCTGTCGCGCAGCACGCGCCAGTGGTGAGTCATAGTGGATTTCACCACCTCTTCCGGGCGCAGCGCGTTACAGCTCAGTTCGCTGCCGTCGGCCAGCCTGCGAATAATCGCTAATCGCAGCGGGTTGCCGAGGGCGAACAGCACATTTTCCAACACTATTTGTTCAGGTTCCGGGTGGTTTGGGATCATCGTTTTCCTGCGTCTCGCGTGAGATTGAGCTATATCAACAATAGGTCAACCGTTAAAAAATAGTTCGATAATACTCGTACAATGGGACTATTATAACAAACGAACGAATACGCGACCATCCCGGTCGTCACAAACCAGTCTTGAAGACTTAAGGAAATATCATGCCCCGACCCATTCCACTCGAACGTTATCGCAACATCGGTATCTCCGCGCATATCGATGCCGGCAAAACAACCACCACTGAGCGCATCCTGTTTTACACCGGGATGAGCCACAAGCTGGGTGAAGTACACGATGGCGCGGCAACCACCGACTGGATGGCGCAGGAGCAGGAGCGCGGGATCACCATTACGTCGGCGGCGGTAAGCTGTTTCTGGCCTGGTATGGACAGAGGCTTTGAACCGCACCGCATCAATATTATCGACACCCCCGGGCACGTGGATTTCACCATTGAGGTGGAACGTTCCATGCGTGTGCTCGACGGCGCGGTAATGGTCTATGACTCCGTCGGTGGCGTGCAGCCGCAGTCGGAAACCGTCTGGCGTCAGGCGAATAAATATCATGTTCCGCGTCTGGCATTCGTCAACAAAATGGACCGCCCGGGCGCAGATTTCTTCCGCGTGGTGCGGATGATGCAGGAGCGGCTGAAAGCCAATCCTGTCCCGATTGTGATCCCCGTGGGGGCAGAAGAACACTTCACCGGCGTGGTGGATCTCATCAAGATGCGCACCATTCTGTGGGACGATGCGACGCAGGGCATGGCATTTAGCTACGCGCCGGTGCCTGACGATCTGCTGAGTACCGCCCAGACGTGGCGAGAAAAAATGGTCTCGTCTGCGGCAGAAGCCAGCGATGAGCTTATGGATAAGTATCTTGAGACGGGCGAACTGGATGAAGCGGAAATCATCAAAGGACTGCGGATCCGGACTATCTCCGGTGAAATACAGCCCATGCTGTGCGGCAGCGCTTTCAAGAACAAGGGCGTGCAGCGCATGCTCGACGCGGTGATTGAATTGATGCCGTCTCCACTGGACGTGCCCGCTATTGATGGGGTAGACGAAGACGGACAGCACGCCGAGCGCCACCCAAGCGATGATGAACCGTTCTCGGCGCTGGCCTTCAAGCTGATGAGCGATCCGTACGTCGGCCAGTTGACCTTCATCCGCGTCTATTCCGGCATACTGCGTAAAGGCGACGCGGTGTACAACCCGGTGAAGGGCAAGAAAGAGCGTATCGGGCGCATCGTGCTGATGCATGCCAACGATCGCCATGAGGTGGACGAGCTGCGCGCAGGGGATATCGCAGCCTGTGTCGGGCTGAAAGACGTCACCACCGGTGACACGCTGACCGACCCGAATGCGGTGATCACCCTTGAACGGATGGAGTTCCCGGATCCGGTTATTTCGTTGGCGATTGAGCCGAAAACCAAGGCCGATCAGGAGAAAATGGGGATCGCCCTACAGCGCCTGGCGGCGGAAGATCCGTCGTTCCGCCTGCACACGGACGAAGAGTCCGGTCAGACGATTATCTCCGGGATGGGCGAGCTGCATCTGGAGATCATCGTCGACCGCATGAAGCGCGAGTTTGGCGTTGAGGCGAACATTGGTCGTCCGCAGGTCACCTACCGTGAAACCCTGCGTAAAGCGGTGAAGGATATTGAAGGTAAATTTGTCCGACAGTCCGGCGGGAAAGGGCAGTACGGTCATGTGGTCCTGAGCCTTGAGCCGTTAGCAGCCGGGAGTGGTTTTGTGTTTGAAGATGCCACCAAAGGCGGGGTGGTGCCGCGGGAGTACATCCCGTCGGTGGAAAAAGGGTTGCGAGAAGCCATGAATACGGGTGTGCTGGCGGGCTATCCGGTGGTGGATGTGAAAGCGACCCTGACGTTTGGTTCTTACCATGACGTTGACTCCTCGGAGATGGCCTTCCGCATGGCGGCGATCCTCGGCTTCAAAGAGGGCGCACGGCGGGCGGACCCGGTTATTCTTGAGCCGGTCATGCACGTTGAGGTGGAAACGCCGGAAGAGTATGCCGGGAACATTATGGGCGATCTCTCCTCCCGTCGCGGCCTGGTGCAGGGGATGGCAGAGCAGTACGGCAGCCAGATTATTCGCGCTGACGTCCCGCTGGCTGAGATGTTTGGTTATGCCACCACGCTGCGCTCGATGTCCCAGGGGCGCGCGACGTATACGATGGAATTCCATCATTTTGCGGAAGCTCCGCGGAATGTGGCGGATGAGATTATTGCGAAGCGTGTGAAGAGTTAATTAATTGCACATGGTAGTCATTTGGCTACCATGTGTCTTTATTATCGCGACAGGGAGTTTATGCCTGTTACTTAATTAGCGTCGCCGATCGCACTTTCCATTTTCCTTGCTCTTCAACGAGACAATCTGCAATAACATGATCTTGCTTCTTACCAAATGCGACATAGACGTTTGTGCATACGGCGTCAAAATCAGAATGTAAGACGGTTATCTGATTCCAGTCATCATCCCAGTCCTGCGCTTTGATAAACATATCCGCATCGGGCATATCTTTATCGTTACTGTCGCCAGAGTACATTTCTTTAATTGCTGCAATGGTCCCTGAGGCTACGTACTCGTTCATAATGTCTGGATTGAGTACGGGTGGTTTGTTCTGATCTAACTGCGCTATATACCATTGATTGAATTTAAGTGCCGCCTGACCCGGTGCATAAATATTTTCTGCGGCCGCGAGCGGAGACAGGGCGAAAAGTAAAAAGTAGAGTGGTTTCATTAATCATGCCTGAACAGTTCGTAATGAGGTTGTATGTTGCGGTAAGCCTGCCCAGGATACATGGTGCGTTGCACAAAATCGCTGATCCACTGTTGACCATCGTATATACAAACGTGACCGCTATCATGACCAACTATATTTTGGATAACTGCGACGTCACCAGCATGGGGTTGATCATATACCAGGTGAAAGCCTGCATTGACTAATGTGCGCCCCATATCTTTTGCCAGACGCGTGTTGGGGAGTTTTAATCGACCACCCGCTCTGATCGCTTCTGTTACGTAACGAGCACAATTACCCGTGCTGCTGGGCTGCGCGTGTGATTTCGCATATGATATTGCGCCATCTTTGTTCCATGACATGGATATTTCCTTTACGAAAGATTGTTTATACAACAGCTTCTGAAATATCCTCCGTTTAACATCGTCATGATAAACATAAAATGCCATAGAAATTTTATATAATTCATATGGGTATAATTAAAAAATCATTCCAGCGCCTTCACCATTTTCCCGCTCGCGACAAACGTACCCGCTCCCAGATGATGCAGCGTATTCAGCTTATCCCCGTCAAACTGCCAGCGTCCGGCGACAAATGCGCGTTCATCCGCCGCGGCGGAAACCACTTCGCCAAACAGAGTGTCATATTTCTCTGCCGCAGAGGTGACAGGTAATAACCGGCACTCCATCCAAGCCAGACATTTCTCTTCTATAACCGGCAGGTCAAGCTCAGGGCCATAAATAACCGGGATCCCGTAGCAGTTAAATTTATCCTCGTCGCGCCCGCTGACGCTGCCGACCGCCCAGGTCCAGTTGGCTGCCGCCACGCCGGGGATCACAATGCCGAATTTCCCGCTGCGTTCGATCAACTCCCGTGACCACGCGCTTTTGTCTACCACAATCGCGATACGCGGGGGTTCAAATTCCACCGGCATAGACCATGCGGCGGCCATGACATTGCGACGATCGATGGTCTCATCCCGGCTGGTGATGAGCACGGTTGGACCGTGATTCAGAAGGCGGCTGGCGTGACGTAATTCAACAGGGCGAAAGTGGCTCATAGGATCTCCTCGTGTACACGATGAGTATGACGAAAAAGCACTTTTACGCATATGCAAAAGGGAAAATAGTTTATAAACAGGGGATATCACCTCCTGGAGCAAATCATGTCCCCATTTCTGAGTGCTTATTTTGCCCGCACGGGCTGGCAGCAGCCCGTACAGGTTAATATCGATACCCTGCGGGGGCTGCATTTACACCATAACTGCGCGATCCCCTTCGAAAATATCGACGTCGTTTTGCCGCGGGAAATCCATCTGGACGACGGGTGTCTGGTGGATAAACTGGTCACCGCACGTCGAGGGGGGTATTGCTTCGAGCAAAACGGCTTGTTTGAGCGGGTATTGCGCGAAGTCGGGTTTACGGTGCGCAGCGTGCTGGGGCGGGTTGTGCTGGCCAATCCGTCGCAGATGCCGCCGCGTACGCACCGGTTGCTGCTGGTTGAGCTGAACGGCGAGCGCTGGATCGCCGATGTGGGATTTGGCGGACAAACGCTGACGGCGCCGATTCGTTTGATCGCCAACGAGGAACAGGAAACCCCGCACGGGCGTTATCGTTTGCTGAGCGAGGGTAACGACTGGATACTGCAATTCCGCCATCACGACCACTGGCAGTCGATGTACCATTTTGACCTGGCGACCCAGTACTTCAACGATTACGTGATGGGAAACTTCTGGTCGGCGCACTGGCCGCAGTCCCATTTCCGTCATCACCTGCTGATGTGTCGCCACCTGCCGGACGGGGGCAAGCTAACGCTGACCAACTTTAATTTTACCCACTGGCAGAACGGTCATGTGGAAGAGCAGATCCATTTGCCGGATGCGGAGGCGCTGTATCAGCTGATGCAGGCGCGGTTTGGCCTGGGCGTTGATGACCCGAAGCACGGCTTTACCCTGGCAGAGCTGACGGCCGTGATGGCGGGGTTTGATACGCATCCGCAGGCGGGGAAATAGCCCGGTGGCGGCTACGCCTTACCGGGCCTACGGGAGTGTGAACGTAGGTGGAATAAGGCGTAGCCGCCACCCGACAAAATCAACGGCGCGATCTCACAACCTGATAGCGACGGGTAAAATACTCAAACGGCGCGCTCCACACGTGCACCAGGCGGGTGAACGGGAAGATAAGGAAGATCGTCATCCCCAGCACCAGATGCACGCGGAAGATCGGCGCGACGCCGCTCAGCATTTCCGACGAGCCTCCCTTAAACGTCACGATCCCCTGCGCCCAGCCGACCAGCTTCATCATCTCGCTTCCGTCAGGATACTGGGCGGAGAAAGGAATGGTCGACAGCCCAAGGATGCACTGAAGCAGCAGGATACTCATGATGATAATATCCGGCGTGGTGGACGTGGCGCGCACCCGCTGGTTGAACAGGCGGCGGATCAGCAGCATAGAGCCGCCAATCAGCGTTAGCACCCCGCAAATACCCCCCGCAATCATGGCTAACTGCTGTTTAACCGCGATGGGTAAAAACCAGGCGTACATCCAGTGCGGGGTTAACATGCCGAACAGGTGCCCGAAGAAGATCCCCAGAATGCCGATATGAAACAGGTTCGAAGCCCAGTTCATCCCGCGCTTGCTGAGCATCTGGCTCGACGAGGCGCGCCAGGTGTACTGCCCGTAGTCGTAGCGCAGCCAGCTGCCAAGGAAAAAGACGGTGGCGCAGATGTACGGATAAATGTCATAGAAAAACACGTTCAGGTAATGAGTCATTTTGGGCCTCCGGCGCTGACGTCCACGTACTGCGGCGCGACGTCCTGGCTAAAGCGTCGTTGATATTGCTGCATCGGCGAACTGTCGCACGATGTGGCGTTGTCTTCGATAAACTTGACCTGTTCCTCTTCCCACACGGCGTCCAGCGCCTGACGGGTATCATCCCGTATTTCACCGGACACCTGTTTCGCCACGCTGTCGCTGGAAAGCCGTGTTTCCGCCAGCGACAGCAGGGCGTCAAACAGCTGGTAATGCGCGACCTCGCGCTGTTTCAGGCGGCCTCCAATCAGCGCCAGTATAGGCGCGACGTTTTGCAGCCCTTCACGTGCCTCGTCGTCGCTGACGATACTGAGATATTCCAGATAGAGCGGCAGATAGTCCGGCAGCTCGCGGCAATCCAGCTCCAGCCCGGCTTTCTCATACTGGCTCATCAGGTCGACCATCGCCTGACCGCGATCGCGTGACTCGGCGTGAACGTGCTCGAACAGCAGCAGCGACGTTGCGCGTCCCCGCTCGAAGACTTCACACCATTCGGCCTGCTTATCCAGCAGCGGGGCGCTCAGGTGCTGCTGCGCAAACGGCAGCAGCATGGGCGCATCCTGTTCCACCAGGGAAAGCGCTTCGTCACGGTTTTCCCACAGCAGCTCATCGGGATACTCAATGAGCAGCGCGATGATTTTGAGGATTTGCATTACTCTCCCTCCCCGTGATCGCGCACTTCGGTGATGTTGATCGCGTCGATGCGGCTGCTGTTGAAGAGGTTGAATTTTGTGTCGGAGCCGTGACAGCCGTCGCCGAAGGTGAAGCCGCAGCCGTTTTTCTCCGGGAAAGCGTCGCGTGCCATTTCGCGGTGGCTGGTGGGGATCACGAAGCGGTCTTCGTAGTTGGCAATCGCCAGATAGCGGTACATCTCCTCAACCTGCGCTTCGGTCAGGCCCACTTCCTCAATGGCGCGGGTATCGGTCACGCCTTCCACGGTCTGGGAGCGTTTGTAGTGGCGCATCGCCATCATGCGCTTCAGGGCGCGCAGCACCGGGCCGGTATCGCCCGCGCTGAGCATGTTTGCCAGGTATTGCACCGGGATGCGCAGGCTTTCTACCGCAGGCAGTACGCCGTCGCTCTGCGGCAGACCACCCGCGTCCGCGTAGGACTGAATCGGTGACAGCGGCGGCACATACCAGACCATCGGCAGGGTGCGGTATTCCGGGTGTAGCGGCAGGGCGAGCTTCCAGTCCATCGCCATTTTGTAAACCGGGGAACGCTGCGCTGCGTCGATGACGTTCTGCGGAATACCCTGTTTCAGCGCTTCTTCTATCACCGCCGGATCGTTCGGGTTAAGGAACACGTCGCACTGGCGCTCATACAGATCGGTTTCATGCTCGGTGCTGGCCGCCTCTTCAATGCGGTCTGCGTCATACAGCAGCACCCCGAGATAGCGGATGCGTCCGACGCAGGTTTCCGAGCAGACAGTCGGCTGGCCGGACTCGATGCGCGGATAGCAGAAGATGCACTTCTCTGACTTGCCGCTTTTCCAGTTGAAGTAGATTTTTTTGTACGGACAGCCGCTAATGCACAGACGCCAGCCGCGGCATTTGTCCTGGTCGATCAGCACAATGCCGTCCTCTTCGCGTTTGTAAATCGCACCGCTCGGGCAGGTGGCGACGCAGCTCGGGTTCAGGCAGTGCTCGCACAGGCGCGGCAGGTACATCATGAAGGTGTTTTCGAACTGGCCGTACATCTCTTTCTGGATCTTCTGAAAGTTTCGATCGCGGGCGCGTTTTTCGAACTCGCCGCCCAGCAGCTCCTCCCAGTTGGGCCCCCATTTGATTTTATCCATTCGCTTGCCGTCGATCAGCGAACGTGGGCGGGCGGTGGGGAGGTGGTCTCCCTCCGGGGCGCGGTGCAGATCCTGGTAATCGAAGGTGAAAGGTTCATAGTAATCGTCAATCTGCGGCAGGGCGGGGTTAGCGAAAATCTTCGACAGGACGCCCATTTTTCCGCCGAGGCGTGGGGTCAGCTTGCCGTGAATTCCGCGGATCCAGCCGCCTTGCCACTCATCCTGATCTTCCCAGTTTTTCGGATAGCCGATGCCGGGTTTGGTTTCGACGTTATTAAACCACGCGTACTCCATCCCTTCGCGCCCGGTCCAGACGTTCTTACAGGTGACCGAGCAGGTGTGGCAGCCAATGCATTTATCGAGATTCAGTACCATGCCAACCTGTGAGCGTATTTTCATTTTTTCGCCTCCTGTACCTGATCCCGACCTTCGCCGTCCAGCCAGTTAATGTTTTTCATTTTGCGGATCATGATGAACTCGTCGCGGTTCGAGCCGACGGTGCCGTAATAGTTGAAGCTGTACGCCAGCTGCGCGTAGCCGCCGATCATGTGGGTCGGTTTCGGGCAGACGCGGGTAACCGAGTTGTGGATCCCGCCGCGCCGTCCGGTTACTTCTGAACCCGGAATGTTCAGGATTCGCTCCTGAGCGTGGTACATCATGGTCATGCCCGGTGGCACGCGCTGGCTGACCACCGCGCGGGCGGTGAGGGCGCCGTTGGCGTTGAAGGCTTCAATCCAGTCATTGTCCTCAATGCCCAGCTCGCGCGCGTCGGTTTCGCTGATCCAGACGATGGGCCCGCCGCGCGACAGGGTCTGCATCAGCAGGTTTTCGCTGTAGGTGGAGTGAATGCCCCATTTCTGGTGCGGCGTCAGAAAGTTAAGCGCTTTTTCAGGGTAGCCGTTCGGCGGGATCTCGCGCATATGGGTGACGCTGCGTGTATCAATCGGTGGACGATAGGCCACCAGACTTTCACCGAAGGCGCGCATCCAGGCATGATCCTGATACAGCTGCTGGCGGCCGGAAATCGTGCGCCACGGGATCAGCTCGTGAACGTTGGTATAGCCTGCGTTATACGACACGTGCTCGCTCTCAAGGCCGGACCACGTTGGGCTGGAGATAATTTTGCGCGGCTGCGCCTGAATATCGCGGAAGCGGATTTTCTCGTCTTCTTTGTTCAGCGCCAGATGGGTGTGATCGCGCCCGGTCAGTTCGCCGAGGGCTTCCCAGGCTTTGACCGCGACCTGACCGTTAGTTTCCGGGGCAAGGGCGAGGATCACCTCTGAAGCATCAATGGCGGTCTCGATGCGCGGACGGCCTTTCGCCGGGCCGTCGGGCTTGACGTAGTTGAGCTTGCCGAGGAAATCGACCTCATTCTGGGTGTTCCACGATATGCCTTTTCCGCCGTTGCCGAGCGTGTCCAGCAGCGGGCCAAGCGCCGTAAAGCGCTCGTAGGTTTCCGGATAGTTGCGCTCGACGACTGCAATGTTTGGCGCGGTTTTGCCGGGGATCAGATCGCACTCGCCTTTGCGCCAGTCCAGAATATCAAAAGGCTGCGACAGCTCCCCCGGGGAGTCATGCTGTAGCGGCTGTAGCACCACGTCAGTTTCGGTGCCGAGATGTCCGACGCACACTTCAGAGAAGACTTTGGCGATGCCCTTGTAAATCTCCCAGTCGCTGCGGGACTCCCACGCCGGGTCAACGGCGGCGGAGAGCGGGTGAATAAACGGATGCATGTCCGAGGTATTCATATCGTCTTTTTCATACCAGGTGGCGGTGGGCAGGACGATATCCGAGAACAGGCAGGTGCTGGACATACGGAAATCAAGCGTCACCAGCAGATCCAGCTTGCCCTCAATGGCGGCGGTTTGCCATTCCACTTCCTCAGGCTTCACATCGTCCGTTGAGCCTAAATCCTCACCCTGAATACCGCTCTCGGTGCCAAGCAGGTATTTCAGCATGTATTCATGGCCTTTCCCGGACGAACCGAGCAGGTTAGAACGCCAGACGAACAGGTTGCGCGGGTGGTTCTTGCCGTTGTCCGGCTGTTCGCAGGCGAAGCGAATATCACCCGATTTTAACGCCTGTACTGTGTAATCCTGCGGCGACATCCCGGCGGCGTCGGCGCGAGCTTTCACGTGCAGCGGGTTGAGGTTGAGCTGCGGCGCGGAAGGGAGCCAGCCCATACGCTCGGCGCGGACGTTGAAATCAATCAGATGACCGGTAAACTTCGATGCGTCTGCAAGGGGAGAAAGCAATTCCCTTGCGGTGAGCTTCTCATAGCGCCACTGGCTGGCGTGGTTGTAAAAGTACGATGTGCTGTTCATCTGGCGCGGCGGACGGTTCCAGTCCAGCGCGAAGGCCAGCGGCAGCCAGCCGGTTTGCGGGCGCAGCTTTTCCTGGCCGACATAGTGCGACCAGCCGCCGCCGCTCTGCCCGACGCAGCCGCAGAAGACCAGCATGTTGATCATCCCGCGGTAGTTCATGTCCATGTGGTACCAGTGGTTCACACCGGCCCCGAGAATGATCATCGACCGTCCGTGGGTCTTATGCGCCGTGTCGGCAAATTCACGGGCGATTTTTTCTATCAGATAAGCGGGGACGCCGGTAATTTGTTCGCCCCAGGCCGGGGTGTAGGCTTTTATCTCGGCGTAGTTTGTCGCCGCGTTACTGTCTTCCAGACCGCGATCGAGGCCGTAGTTTGCGAGCACCAGATCGTACACGCTAACCACGCGTCTCTGGCTGCCGTCGGCCAGCGTCAGGGTTTTACTCGGTACTCGGCGCGTCAGCACCGGCTCCTGCTTCACGCTGCGGAAATGCGGGTTCTCGTTGCCCCCGAAGTAAGGGAAGGCCACGTCTGCCACGCTGTCGTGGGTGATGAGCAGGGAAAGCGTCAGCTCGGTTTCCTGTCCCGCGGCCAGCGACTCCAGGTTCCATTTGCCTTTTTCACCCCAGCGGAAGCCGATGGAACCATTCGGCGCCACCAGATTTCCGGCCACGTCAAAGGCGATGGTTTTCCACTCCGGATTATTGGTTTCACCCAGCCCGTCGGCCAGATCCGATGCACGCAGCATGCGGCCCGGCACCACGCGACCGTCAGCCTGTTCATCCAGCAGAACCAGCATCGGCATGTCGGTGTAGCGGCGGCAATAGTTGAGGAAGTAATCGCTCGGGTTATCAAGATGGAACTCTTTGAGGATCACATGCCCCATCGCCATGGCAAGGGCGCTGTCGGTACCCTGTTTGGGGGCCAGCCATTGGTCGCTGAGCTTTGCCACCTCCGAGAAGTCCGGCGTAATGGCGACGGTCTTGGTGCCTTTGTAACGCACTTCGGTAAAGAAGTGGGCGTCGGGGGTACGCGTCTGCGGCACGTTCGAGCCCCAGGCAATGATATAGCTGGAGTTGTACCAGTCCGCCGATTCCGGCACGTCGGTCTGTTCGCCCCAGGTCATCGGCGACGCCGGAGGCAGATCGCAATACCAGTCATAGAAGCTCAGGCAGGTGCCGCCGAGCAGGGAGAGATAGCGCGTACCGGCGGCATAAGAGACCATCGACATGGCCGGGATGGGGGAAAAACCGGCTACCCGATCCGGGCCGTAGTTTTTGATGGTCCAGACGTTGGCGGCAGCAATCAGCTGGTTAAGCTCTTTCCAGTTTGAGCGGATAAAACCGCCTTTACCGCGCGCCTTCCTGTAGCTCTGCGCTTTCTGCGGATCGTTCTGAATGGCGTCCCAGGCCAGCACCGGATCGGTATGCTGCGCCAGCGCCTCGCGCCAGAGTTCGATCAGCCGACGGCGCACCAGCGGGTATTTCAGGCGGTTGGCGCTGTAGAGATACCAGGAGTAGCTTGCGCCGCGCGGGCAGCCGCGTGGTTCGTGGTTAGGCAGGTCAGGGCGGGTACGCGGGTAGTCGGTCTGCTGGGTTTCCCAGGTCACCAGGCCATTTTTGACATAAATCTTCCAGCTACAGGAGCCGGTGCAGTTAACGCCGTGGGTGGATCGCACAATTTTATCGAACTGCCAGCGTTGACGGTAGCTGTCCTCCCAGTCGCGGTTGGTGTGGTACACCTGCCCGTGCCCATCGGCGAAACTGTCGCCTTTTGTTTTGAAGTAACGGAAGCGGTCCAACAGTTTGCTCATGACATTTCTCCTGCTTCGATAGCATGGCCGGAGGGTGAGGCATCACGCTCCGGCGAAGATGTAGTTATTATTTTTGTGAGGATTTGCGGCCGTACACCAGCCAGGTGACGAGTACGCAGACGATGTAAAACACGAGGAAGACTTTCATGGCGCCCACCGGGGATCCGGTCATCGCCAGGGATGTGCCAAAGGCTTTGGGAATAAAGAACCCGCCTACCGCACCGATGGCAGAGATAAAGCCCAGCGCGGCAGCCGTTTCGGTCACCGCTTCATGCTGTGCCTGTTCGTCGCTCCCGCCCTGTTTTTTTACGCGGTCGAGGGTGATTTGGCGAAAGATAATCGCGATCATCTGGAAGGTCGAGCCGCTGCCCAGGCCTGCGGTCAGAAACAGGCCCATAAAGACCAGATAGAAGGCGATAAAACTGCCTGAACCAGACCCGGGGAGTGTCAGGAAAATCAGGGCGCTAAAGATGGCCATAAAGACGAAGTTGATCAGCGTCACCCGTACGCCGCCCAGCCTGTCTGAAATCATCCCGCCAGCCGAACGCGCCAGGGCGCCAATCAGCGGACCAAAGAAGGCGAGGTGGAGGATATTTACGTCCGGAAACTGGGTTTTCGACAGCATGGCAAAGCCTGCCGAGAAACCGATAAACGAGCCGAAGGTTGCCAGATAAAGCAGGCTCAGCAGCCAGAGGTGAAAGCGCTTAAGTACCGGAAGCTGGCTGGCAATGGATGCTTTCGAGCTGGCGATGTCGTTCATGCCAAAAAACGCCGCAAGGGTGGCCAGAATCAGCAGCGGCGCCCAGATCCACGCCGCGTTCGCCAGCCACATCGTCGAGCCATCCTCCTGGGGGACGCCGTGAACGCCGAGAAAGGTAAACATCGGCAGGAAAATCACCAGCGGCGCAACCAGCTGCATCACGCTCACACCCAGGTTACCCAGCCCGCCGTTAATGCCCAGCGCGCTGCCCTGTCTGGCTTTCGGGAAGAAGAAACTGATGTTTCCCATGCTGGAAGCGAAGTTGGCGCCGGCAAAACCGCACAGCAGTGCAATGATGATAAAGACCCAGTAAGGCGTGGCGGTATTCTGGATGGCGATCCCAAGCCAGACACAGGGTACGACCAGGATAACGGTGCTTAACACGGTCCAGTAACGCCCGCCAAATATCGGCACCATAAAAGAGTAGGGGACACGCAATATCGCGCCGGAGAGAGAAGGTAATGCCGTTAGCATAAAAAGCTGATCGGTGCTGAAATTAAATCCGACCTTATTAAGGTTTACCGCAATAGCGCTAAACAACATCCAGACACAAAACGCGAGAAGCAAACACGCCACGGAAATCCATAGGTTTCTTCGTGCGATATGTTTCCCTTTATTCTCCCAAAATTGCGCATTTTCCGGTTTCCAGTTACTCAACAGATGCTGGTTACTCTTCTCGCTTTGATGTGACATATCACCCTCTTGCTTACCCAAGTGGAGAGAAAAAATTAAATAAAAACAGAAAGATACCTGTCGGTAGCTTGTAGGAATTATTGGATGTTATGGGATACATCTGAAAGGATAGATAAAAAAGCGAATCCCTGAGTTTGGAATGGGAATCTGGGTTCGCTTTATGTGTTACTAATTGTAACTTTTTGCGGAAATTAATACCCCGATGGGAGTATTAAAACAATTCGAGGGAGATAAGTTTATCCAGATGCTTATTAAAGGCCGCGTCGTCCATTTCAGGCATATTTAATACGTATATGCCATCCAGGCCACATACCAGACCAATTAAACGCCAGGCGATATTTTCCGGCTGGTCAGCAAGCGTAAAGGCGTTGGCCTCCGCCCCGGCCCTGATAATCGCAACCGTTTCCTGGTGCCACATCTCCATAGTCAAAACGTAGGCGCCTGTAATATCGCTATCCCGGCTGGCGAGAATTTGCGCCTCTCGCCACAGCCGAATGTAGGGCTCAAACCCGCCGTCATCGCTGCCGAGCATGGCATGCAGGCGCTCGCGCCAGCCAGCGTTTTCGCCAACGATTTCAGCATCCAGCAAATCGCGGATTAGCCGGACAAACGCCAGCGACTTAAGCTCGCCCGCCGACGCAAAGTGGTGATGCAACTGCCCGGTGGCGACGCCCGCTTCGGTGGCGATGCGGCGCACGGTCATTGCAGCGAATCCTTCGGTCAGCGCCACGCGCATCGCGGCCTGGAGGATCTCTTCCCGCCGCTCGTCCTTGCTCAGATAACGCATAATTTCTCACTCTCAATGGCAACGAAACGAGTGTAACAAAGAGCTGGACAAGTGTTCAACTTTACGTAGGATCGCAATCTGGACATGTGTCCAATTTTTAACTGAAAAGGAAATTTATGTTTCGTCAGTGGTTAGCGTTAGTGATTATCGTGCTGGTATATATCCCGGTGGCGATTGACGCGACGGTGCTGCACGTGGCGGCGCCAACATTGAGCATGACGCTGGGTGCCAGCGGCAACGAATTGTTGTGGATTATTGATATTTACTCGCTGGTGATGGCGGGGATGGTGCTGCCGATGGGCGCGCTGGGCGATCGCATAGGTTTTAAGCGCCTGCTGATGATCGGCAGCGTGCTGTTTGGCCTGTCATCGTTAGCGGCGGCTTTTGCGCCGTCCGCGGGCTGGCTGATTGCCGCCCGCGCGTCGCTGGCGATTGGCGCGGCGATGATTATTCCGGCTACGCTTGCAGGGATCCGCACGCTGTTTATTGATGCGCGGCACCGTAATATCGCCCTCGGCGTCTGGGCTGCCGTTGGGTCGGGCGGCGCGGCGTTTGGCCCGCTGATTGGCGGCATGCTGCTGGAGCACTTTTACTGGGGGTCGGTGTTCCTGATTAACGTGCCGATCGTGCTGATGGTGGTTTCGCTTGCTGCGCGCTTTGTGCCTGCTCAGCAGGGCCGGCCCGAGCAGCCGCTCAATATCAGCCATGCCATTATGCTAATTGTGGCGATTTTACTGCTGGTCTATAGCGCCAAAACCGCCCTGAAAGGGGTGCTGTCGCCGTGGATGGTGACCATTACGCTGCTTACCGGGGCGGTGATGCTGTTTATCTTCGTCCGTATCCAGCTGCGCGCGCGCGTACCGATGATCGACATGCGTCTGTTTTGCCATCGCATTATTTTAAGCGGCGTGGTCATGGCGATGACCGCCATGATTGCGCTGGTGGGCTTTGAACTGCTGATGGCGCAGGAGTTGCAGTTTGTGCATGGTTTTACGCCGTTTGAAGCAGGGATATTTATGCTGCCGGTGATGGTGGCGAGCGGATTTAGCGGGCCGATCGCGGGTGTGCTGGTCGGGCGTCTGGGGCTGCGCATTGTCGCGGCCGGAGGCATGGGGCTAAGCGCAGTCAGTTTTATCGGCCTGTCGATGCTTGATTTCAGCACCCAACAGTGGCAGGCGTGGAGCCTAATGGTGCTGTTGGGCTTCAGTGCCGCCAGCGCACTGCTGGCATCGACGTCAGCGATCATGGCTGCCGCGCCGAAAGAGAAAGCGGCCGCCGCAGGCGCGATCGAAACCATGTCCTACGAGCTGGGCGCTGGTCTGGGGATCGCCATTTTCGGTTTGCTGTTAACCCGCAGCTTTTCGGCGTCTATTGTACTGCCGCAGGGGCTGAGCGCGTCGCTGACCGATAAAGCCTCGTCGTCCATCGGTGAAGCGATGAAGGTGGCGCAGGAGCTGACGCCGTCACTGGCCGAGCCGGTGATGACGGCGGCGAAAACTGCGTTCATCACCTCGCACAGCGTGGCCCTGGGCAGTGCGGGAGGTATGCTGCTGATTCTGGCGGTCGGGATCTGGTTTAGTCTGGCGAAGGTCGGAGGGCAGCAGTAATAAAAAAGGCCAGCCGCGAGGGCTGGCCTTTTGAACTAACAGATCTTAGAACTGGTAGGTCAGACCTACAGCCACGATGTTGTCGGTAGCCACTTTGGCATCTTTGGTGAACTGGCTGTCATCCACGAGGTTGATTTTGTAATCAACGTAGGTGGACATGTTTTTGTTGAAGTAGTAGCTCGCGCCAACGTCAACGTATTCAACCAGATCCTGGTCGCCATAAGAACCGATGTCTTTACCTTTGGATTTCAGGTAAGCGATGGATGGACGCAGACCGAAGTCGAACTGGTACTGCGCCACAACTTCGAAGTTCTGCGCTTTGTTGGCAACGTGACCGTTACCGAACGCCGTCATGTTGCGGGTTTCAGAGTAGGTGGTTGCCAGGTAGATGTTGTTCGCATCGTACTTCAGGCCAGCAGCCCAGACTTCTGCGTTTTCGCCACCGGCGTTCAGGTTGCTTGCAGCACGAACCTGACGGTCAGTACGGTCAGATTTCGCGTAGGTCGCACCCACACCGAAGCCGTCGAATTCATAGGTAGAAGACAGACCCCAGCCGTCACCGTTGGATTCGGTGATCTCTGAACGGTCGTTTTTACCCTGGTACTGAGCAGCCACGTTCAGGCCGTCAACCAGACCAAAGAAGTCGGTGTTACGGTAGGTTGCAACGCCAGTGGTACGGCCGGTCATGAAGCCATCAGTCTGCGTCCAGGTATCGCCACCGAACTCTGGCAGAACGTCAGTCCACGCGCCGATGTCATAAGCCACACCGTAGTTACGACCGTAGTCGAAGGAACCGAATTCATCGAATTTCAGACCAGCGTAGGCCAGACGGGTTTTGTTGCCGTCGGAACCCTGAGCTTCGGAGCGATTGCCCTTGAACTCATATTCCCACTGGCCGTATCCGGTCAGCTGATCGTTGATCTGAGTTTCACCTTTGAAGCCCAGACGAACATACGTTTTGTCGCCGTCGCTACCAGCATCATCAGAAAAATAGTGCAGACCAGTAACTTTGCCGTACAGATCCAGTTTGTTACCGTCTTTGTTAAAAACTTCAGCCGCGTTAACAACGCCAGCTGCCAACATGGAAGTCACTGCCACTGCAACTAATTTAAGTTTCATCTTAAATAATCCTTATAATTTTATTTAGGTATTTCCTAAGCCATCTGAGCGATTTTTAAACGAGGCTTATCGTCAATGGCAGACTATTTTTAAAATTCCGTAGACTGCTTTCAATAATAAGTTTCAAAATATTAAAGATAATTTCAATTAGTGTGATCCTGATCGGGTAAATTACCCTTAAATCGCTCAATCAGGTTAATATATAGACATAAATTGATTATTAACAAAGCACGATAATATGGCTGTAAATAATTGTCGGACGTTTTAGTTTTTCGGGGGAATTAAAGGAATTTGACAGAGAGTATCAACGTGTGGGGCGCGATAACATCTTGTAAAACAGCGGATTATGAATTTTTTCGGTGAGCCAATGTCTGTTTTCTGAGTGAAATGTTCAGAAATAAACTATTGCACTTTGTGCTATATAGCGGGGTAATATTGGCGCTGAACTAATTACCTGCGTTGTCAGTTTATGTCAACTTCCACAACGGCTCTGGCTATCTGTGGGCATTCTATACAGAAATTTTAGTTGTCTCGAATGTTACTAATTATATTCGAGGGTGTGATCACATATTAAAAAATTGTTAATTTTGTGCCGGGCATATTGGGTACCCGGCAAAAAATAAAAATACTATTTGCGGGTGGCATACCAGCACAGTAACGATCCGGCGCACACCATTAATGCCCCTTGCCAGAATGAGAATGAAAGTGGAGAGCTCAGCACAATAGCCGCCAGCGCGGCGGAAAGAACGGGCGTGAAATAAGAGACAGCCGCAAGCACCGTGACGTTACCGTGAAGAATACCGATATTCCAGGCGGCGTAGCCAAAGCCAAGCGCAACCCCACACATCAATAGCTTCACCACAACCGGGACGCTGAACACCATTTCGGGCTGATCGCTGACGGCATATTTGACCCACAGGCTCAGGGCGGTCAGCAGGACGAAAAGGGTAATGCCATTTTGCCCTTTGGCATACTTGCTGGTGACGGTGCAGTAGGCGGCCCAGATAAAAGCGCCAGCAAACGCCAGCCCATAACTCAGCGGACTTGAAACGACGTTCTGCATGATGTCATTCAGTTGCAGACCGTTTTCGCCACCTAAAACCCAGCACACCCCCAACAGCGAGATGAGAAGCCCAGGGATGACCCACAGGGTGGATTTTTGCCCGTTGAACAAAATCGCGAAGGCAATCGTCAGGCTTGGCCACAGATAATTGACCATACCGACTTCAATCGCCTGTGAGCGCGTCGCGGCATATCCCAGCGACAGGGCCAGGCACATCTCATAGCTGACAAACAGGATGCTGCCCGCAAGAAGATAGCGCCTGGAAAAACGCCGAAGATCGGGAAAACCCGCCGTTACCAAACACAGCAGCCCGCTGACGGTGTAAATCATCGCCGCGCCGCCCACCGGGCCCAGTCCTTCACTGACGCTGCGGATGAGACCCACCATGGTGCTCCACAGCAATATGGCCGCCAGGCCTGTCAGCGTTGCTCTTTTTCTGTCCATTACCCTGCCAGTCTTCAAAAAATCAAAGGGAAAACTTATAGCATCTATCCGCTACACCTGGCGAATTTTCTACGGGGGAGATACCCCGAAAAGAGTAGCAAATCGTACCAGCGGTGACTATTTGGGGGGCTAAGTATAGCGACCTTGATTTGACGCAATAAAAAAAGGGGCTTTGCTGTTAGTTTGCCGCGCGAAGTCTTATCAGATAACGAGGACAACAATGGACGTCAGCCGCAGACAATTTTTTAAAATCTGCGCGGGCGGTATGGCCGGAACAACAGCCGCGATGCTGGGATTCGCTCCCAAAATGGCGCTGGCTCAGGCACGCAACTATAAACTGCTGCGCGCGAAAGAGATCCGTAACACCTGCACATACTGCTCCGTGGGTTGTGGGCTATTAATGTATAGCCTGGGTGATGGCGCGAAGAACGCCAAAGAAGCGATTTATCATATTGAAGGGGACCCGGACCATCCGGTGAGCCGCGGGGCGCTTTGCCCGAAAGGGGCGGGGCTGCTGGACTACGTCCACAGTGAAAACCGTCTGCGCTACCCGGAATATCGTGCGCCGGGGTCTGACAAATGGCAGCGTATCTCCTGGGACGACGCTTTCTCCCGAATTGCAAAACTGATGAAAGCGGATCGCGACGCCAATTTTATTGAGAAGAACGAGCAGGGCATCACGGTAAACCGCTGGACCTCCACCGGGATGCTGTGTGCCTCTGCGGCAAGTAATGAGACCGGCATGCTGACGCAAAAATTTGTGCGCTCCCTCGGCATGCTGGCGGTTGATAACCAGGCGCGCGTCTGACACGGACCAACGGTAGCAAGTCTTGCTCCAACATTTGGTCGCGGTGCGATGACCAACCACTGGGTTGATATCAAAAACGCAAACGTCGTGGTGGTTATGGGCGGTAACGCCGCTGAAGCCCATCCGGTGGGGTTCCGCTGGGCGATGGAAGCGAAAAACAACAACGATGCGACGCTGATTGTCGTCGATCCACGCTTTACGCGTACGGCATCGGTGGCTGATATCTATGCGCCGATCCGCTCCGGTACGGATATTACGTTCCTTTCCGGCGTACTGTTGTACCTGATCGAAAACAATAAGATTAACGCGGAATACGTTAAGCATTACACCAATGCCAGCCTGCTGGTGCGGGAAGATTTCGCTTTCGAAGATGGTCTGTTCAGCGGCTATGACGCCGAGAAACGTCAGTACGATAAATCATCCTGGAACTATCAGTTCGACGAAAACGGCTACGCGAAACGCGATGAGACCCTGAGCGATCCGCGCTGCGTGTGGAACTTGCTGAAACAGCACGTTTCCCGCTATACGCCGGACGTGGTGGAAAACATCTGCGGTACGCCGAAAGCGGACTTCCTGAAAGTGTGTGAAGTGCTGGCCTCCACCAGTGCCGCCGACAGAACCACTACTTTCCTGTACGCGCTGGGCTGGACGCAGCATACCGTGGGCGCGCAGAACATTCGCACCATGGCGATGATCCAGCTGCTGCTCGGCAACATGGGGATGGCCGGTGGCGGCGTGAACGCCCTGCGCGGGCACTCTAACATTCAGGGCTTAACCGACCTAGGCCTGCTGTCGACCAGCCTGCCGGGTTACCTGACCCTGCCGTCCGAGAAGCAGACCGACTGGCAAAGCTGGCTTGACGCCAACACGCCAAAAGCGACGCGTCCGGACCAGGTGAACTACTGGAGTAACTATCCGAAGTTTGCCGTCAGTCTGATGAAATCGTTCTACGGCGACGCGGCGCAGAAAGAGAATGACTGGGGCTTTGAGTGGTTGCCGAAATGGGACCAGGCTTACGATGTCATCAAGTATTTCAATATGATGGATAAGGGCGACGTCACGGGGTATATCTGCCAGGGCTTTAACCCGGTGGCGTCATTCCCGGATAAAAACAAAGTCGTTCGCAGCCTGAGCAAGCTGAAGTACATGGTGGTTATCGATCCGCTGGTCACCGAAACGTCTACGTTCTGGCAGAACCACGGTGAATCAAACGATGTCGATCCGGCATCCATTCAGACCGAGGTGTTCCGCCTGCCATCGACCTGTTTTGCGGAAGAGGACGGTTCTATTGCCAACTCTGGCCGCTGGCTACAGTGGCACTGGAAAGGTCAGGATGCGCCAGGTGAAGCGCGTAATGACGGCGAAATTCTGGCCGGGATTTACCATCGTCTGCGCGAGATGTACCGCACAGAAGGCGGCAAAGGCGCTGAGCCGCTTCTGAAGATGAGCTGGAACTACAAGCAGCCGGATCATCCTGAGTCCGAAGAGGTGGCAAAAGAGAACAACGGCGTGGCGCTGGCCGACCTGTACGATGCCAACGGCAATCTGGTGGCGAAGAAAGGCCAGTTGCTCAATAGCTTCGCGCTGTTGCGTGACGACGGTACCACCGCCTCGTCCTGCTGGATCTACACCGGCAGCTGGACTGAGCAGGGTAACCAGATGGCCAACCGCGATAACGCCGATCCGTCAGGCCTGGGTAACACCCTGGGCTGGGCATGGGCGTGGCCGTTAAACCGCCGCGTACTGTACAACCGTGCCTCCGCAGACGTGAACGGTAAGCCGTGGGATCCGAAACGCATGCTGATCGAGTGGAACGGCACGAAGTGGACGGGGAACGATATCCCGGACTTCAACACCGCCGCGCCGGGTAGCAACACCGGGCCGTTTATCATGCAGCCGGAAGGGCTGGGACGTCTGTTTGCTATCGACAAACTGGCGGAAGGGCCGTTCCCTGAACACTACGAGCCGATGGAAACGCCGCTCGGCACTAACCCGCTGCACCCGAATGTGGTCTCCAGTCCGGTGGTACGCATCTATGAAGACGACGTGCTGCGTTTAGGTAAAAAGGACAAGTTCCCGTATGTCGGCACCACCTACCGCCTGACCGAGCATTTCCATACCTGGACCAAGCACGCGCGGCTTAACGCCATCGCGCAGCCGGAACAGTTTGTGGAGATAAGCGAAACCCTGGCGAAGGCGAAAGGCATTGCCAATGGCGATCGCGTGAAGGTCAGCAGCAAGCGCGGCTTTATTCGCGCGGTGGCGGTGGTCACCCGTCGTCTGCAAACGCTGAACGTGCACGGCCAGCAGGTGGAAACGGTCGGTATACCGCTGCACTGGGGCTTTGAAGGGGTAGCGCAGAAAGGCTACATCGCCAATACCCTGACGCCAAACGTCGGCGATTCCAACTCGCAAACGCCGGAGTATAAAGCGTTTCTGGTCAACATCGAGAAAGCGTAAGGAGCGATTAAATGGCGATGGAAACACAAGACATTATTAAACGCTCCGCGACCAACCCGATAACGCCCGCGCCTCGTGCGCGGGACTACAAGGCAGAAGTCGCCAAGCTGATCGATGTCTCTTCCTGCGTGGGCTGTAAGGCCTGCCAGGTGGCCTGCTCGGAGTGGAACGATATCCGCGACGAGGTGGGGCATTGCGTTGGGGTCTATGACAATCCTGCTGATCTGAGCGCCAAGTCCTGGACGGTGATGCGCTTTAGCGAAACCGACCAGAACGGCAAGCTGGAGTGGCTGATCCGTAAAGACGGCTGTATGCACTGTGAAGATCCGGGCTGCCTGAAGGCATGCCCGTCTGCCGGGGCAATCATTCAGTACGCCAACGGGATCGTCGACTTCCAGCAGGATAACTGCATCGGCTGCGGTTACTGTATTGCGGGTTGTCCGTTTAATATCCCGCGACTCAATAAAGAGGATAACCGGGTCTATAAATGCACGCTGTGCGTCGATCGCGTCAGCGTCGGCCAGGAGCCTGCCTGCGTGAAGACCTGTCCTACCGGGGCGATCCACTTCGGCACCAAAAAAGAGATGCTGGAAGTGGCGCAGCAGCGGGTGGATAAGCTCAAAGCGCGCGGCTATGACAAGGCCGGGATTTATAACCCGCAGGGCGTGGGCGGTACGCACGTCATGTATGTTCTGCACCACAATGACCTGCCGGAGCTGTATCATAATCTGCCGAAAGATCCGGCGATCGATACATCAATCAACCTGTGGAAAGGGGCGCTTAAACCGCTTTCAGCGGCGGGCTTTATCGCCACCTTTGCCGGGCTGATTTATCACTACATCGGTATCGGGCCGAATAAAGAGGTGGATGACGACGAGGAGGAGCATCATGAGTAAGTCGAAAATGATAGTGCGCACAAAATTTGTCGATCGCGCCTGTCACTGGACGGTAGTCATCTGCTTCTTCCTGGTGGCGGTATCCGGCATATCGTTCTTCTTCCCGACGCTACAGTGGCTCACGGAAACCTTCGGGACACCGCAGATGGGGCGCATTCTGCATCCGTTCTTCGGCGTGCTGATTTTCGTGGTGCTGATGTTTATGTTCGTGCGTTTTGTTCATCACAATATCCCTGACAAGCAGGATATTCCGTGGCTAAAAGGGATTGTTGAGGTTCTGAAAGGCAACGAGCATAAAGTCGCGAAGGTGGGGAAATACAACGCCGGGCAGAAGATGATGTTCTGGACCATCATGAGCATGATTTTTGTGCTGCTGGTGACCGGGGTCATCATCTGGCGTCCGTATTTTGCGCACTATTTCCCGATTCAGGTAGTGCGTTATGCGCTGCTGATCCACGCGACCTCGGCCATTATTCTGATCCACGCCATTCTGATCCATATGTATATGGCCTTCTGGGTGAAAGGATCGATTAAAGGCATGATTGAAGGGAAGGTGAGCCGCCGCTGGGCGCAGAAGCACCATCCGCGCTGGTACCGCGACGTTGAGCGTCTTGAAGCGCAAAAAGAGAGTTCGGAAGGGTTGAAGTAAACCTTGCGCCGTCGGCATTGTCCGGCGGCGCTGCGCTTGTGCTGGCCTGCTTCCCCGTATCAAAATCGCTCTGCAATATACCGGAAGGGATATTTTGTAGGCTTCACTTTGCCGATCTTGCGTTTCGGTAAATCCACTTTGTCTACGTGAATTTCTTTATAGGGGATCTGTGAAAGCAGATGCGAAATAATATTCAGCCGCACCCGTTTTTTATCTTCTGAGCGCGCCACAAACCACGGCGCCCAGGCGGTGTCGGTCGCTTTAAACATCGCGTCACGGGCGAGGGTATATTCATCCCACAGATTAAAAGATTTTATGTCCATTGGAGAAAGCTTCCAGATCTTGCGACCATCATTAATGCGATCGCGCAGGCGGCGTTCCTGCTCTTTTGGCGTTACTTCAAGCCAGTATTTCAACAATATGATCCCGGCATCGACCATCGCTTTTTCCATTACCGGCGTTCCATCAAGAAATTTTTCGGCCTGCTCTTCAGTACAGAAACCCATTACTTTTTCCACCCCCGCGCGGTTGTACCAGCTGCGGTCAAAAATAACGATTTCCCCGGCAGAGGGCAGATGAGGAACGTAACGCTGAAAATAGAGCTGACTTTTCTCTTTATCGGTGGGGGCCGGTAACGCAACAACGCGAAACACCCGGGGGCTGACGCGTTCGGTGATGGCTTTGATGACGCCGCCTTTACCGGCGCCGTCTCGCCCTTCAAAAACAATACAGACTTTTAACCCTTTGGCGACCACCCATTGCTGGAGCTTAACCAGTTCAACATGGAGGCGGCGCAGCTCTTGCTCGTACGTTTTGGTTTTGAGCGGCGCGTTTTTAACGACATCATCAACAACACGGGTTTTCTTCTTACTGACCATGGCGGGTCTCCCTATGGGTCCGGTCGCGGGATCGAGGCCGTACTAAGCGTGTCATCGGCCTGAATGAATGGATTAATGTGTCAGAAAGCTGATTTGAACTGGTTCACCATACAAGTTTAATCAATAATGCACGCTGCGTATTTTTTAACAGTGGTCGCGGTATGAAAAAGACAATTTTTTCGTTAGCACTGGCTACCTTTGGCCTGGGGATGGCTGAATTTGGCATCATGGGCGTGCTGACAGAACTGGCCCATGATACGGGCATTTCAATTCCCTCTGCCGGAAATATGATTTCGTTTTACGCTTTTGGCGTGGTGATCGGCGCGCCGATTGTGGCGCTGTTCTCCAGCAAATTTTCGCTGAAAACAACGCTGCTGTTTCTGGTGGCGATGTGCGTCGTTGGTAACACACTCTTTACCTTCTCTGACTCCTACGTGGGGCTGGCGGCGGGGCGCTTAATCTCTGGTTT
The DNA here is from genome assembly GCF_004136695.1 of Enterobacter cloacae complex sp. 677-3DZ2D5B. Taxonomy (NCBI): domain Bacteria; kingdom Pseudomonadati; phylum Pseudomonadota; class Gammaproteobacteria; order Enterobacterales; family Enterobacteriaceae; genus Enterobacter; species Enterobacter cloacae complex sp. 677-3DZ2D5B. Next base: position 79,748 of record NZ_QFLS01000007.1, read on the forward strand.
TCCGCATGGCGCGATTTTCGGTGTGGGGGCGATAATCCTGTCAAAAATCGCACCGCCGGGTAAAGTGACGGTCGCTGTGGCCGGGATGATTGCCGGGATGACCGTTGCCAACCTGCTTGGCGTGCCACTCGGGACGTGGCTGGGACATGAATTTAACTGGCGTTACACCTTCTTTTTGATTGCGGTCTTTGACGCGCTGGTGATCCTGTCTGTTCTGCTGTGGGTGCCAGACATTCACGACACGACAACCACCCGGCTGACAGAACAATTCCATTTCCTGAAGAAACCGGAACCGTGGTTGATTTTTGCCGCTACGATGTTTGGCAATGCCGGGGTGTTTGCCTGGTTTAGCTTCGTGAAGCCGTTTATGGTCAACGTGTCAGGCTTTTCCGAGGGCGTGATGACCGCGATCATGATGCTGATGGGGCTGGGCATGGTGCTGGGAAATGTCTTCAGCGGCAAGCTGTCGTCGCGCTTTAGCCCGCTGCGCATTGCTGCCACCACCGACCTGGTGATTGTGGCTTCGCTGCTGGCGTTGTTCGCCTTTGGCGAGCTTAAAACAGCTTCACTGGTAATGGGATTCGTGTGCTGCGCCGGGCTGTTTGCGCTCTCTGCGCCGCTGCAAATTCTGCTGCTGCAAAATGCGAAAGGCGGCGAGATGCTGGGGGCCGCAGGCGGACAAATGGCGTTTAACCTCGGCAGCGCAATTGGCGCGTATTTCGGTGGAATGATGATTACGCTCGGCTTTAGCTGGAGTTATGTCACGCTGCCGGCAGCGATCTTATCCTTCTCAGCGATGACCTCTCTGTTGATGTATGGTTATTTATGTGCCAAAAAGCGTCAGGCCAACGCAGGAGCGCTGGCCTGATTCCACATGTTGCCCGCTGGTCGCGGTGCTGGAGTGGACTACACGAATTTCGCCAGCGGGTCAGCGGCGGCAAAAGCAACCGCTTTGTCTGCTGCTGGCGGGTAAATCAGTTCGTTGGTGATGGCGACTTTGATCTTTTTGCCTTCCTCGCGCACGGATTTAATGCGCTGGTCCCAGCCCTCGGTGTATACCGCGCCCCAGCTACCCAAATCCAGACAGGTAACGTAGTTCACCTGACGGTAAGGGTACGGCTCCACATTTAACAGGCTGGCCGCCGCGTTGTGTCCGGCGAATTTCCCCAACTGGATCGCGTGCTGGCAGGTCATCAGCGCCGTGTTGCCCACATCGTCCGTTTTGGCATGCGCCATATCACCCGTCACGTAAACCTCCGGATGCGCAGGAACCTGCAATGTGTCGGTGACGATAAGGCGTCCCTGAGTGTCGCGTTCCCCGTCAATTTGCAGGCTGAGGGGGTTAGCTTCTACCCCTGCCGTCCACACTACAGTGGCGCTGGCAATGCGTTCTCCGTTTTTCAGCGTTACGCCGCTGGCATCGATGGCTTCAACTTCACTGTTTAAAAGCCATTCAACGCCCAGCGCGCTGCTTGCTTCTTCAATGGTGTTTCTCAGCGCCTCGCTGTAACGCCCGCCAATGGTTGCACCCCTTTCAACTACGATTACTTTAGTCTTTGTATTGGCGCCGAAGCGAGTGCGGAGCCGGGCAGGGAGTTCCGTTGCCAGCTCGATGCCGGTAAAGCCGCCGCCACACACGACCACGGTATTACGCTCCGGGGTGGAGGGGCGCGAAACCAGCGAATCAAGATGTTGCTCGAATAACCTGGCGGAGTCGAGTTGGTCGATATCAAAGGCGTATTCAGCCAGACCGGCAATTGGGGGGCGTTTAGTCTGGCTACCGGTTGCGAGGATCAGACGTTCCCAGGCGACTTCAGCAATCGCGCCGTTTGAATCGCGATATAAAACGGTTTTAGACGAGGTATCAATAAGTTGTGCTTCGCCCGCAATAAAGGTAATGCCCAACTCAGCAAACAGTTCGGTCAGAGGTGCGACCATCATCGACACGTTCTCTTCATAAAAGCGTGGGCGAACGCGTAGCTCCGCAACAGGGGCCAGCACGGCAATGCCGAGGCTATTGTTACCCTCCAGAGCAGAAAGGCGCGCGGCGCTGACCGCAGCCCACATACCGGAAAACCCACTACCCACAATTAAAATCTGCTTTTTCATACTCGATCCTTTAGTGCGTCAGGCTGTATGTCTGACATAACTGCCACTATACTTGTCGGAGTTAACTGCGACAACTTCTTTCTGAGTTAAAAATCGTTATAATGCAGCGAACAATGACCCGGAGTGAGCCATGGCGTTTTACAGTTCTGGTGTGGAATATGGCATTCATAGCCTGATGTGTATGGTGGATGCAAAAGGCAATGAACGTGAGATGAGCGTCCGGGAGATGGCGGCCTTGCAGGGCGTGCCGTACGACTATCTTGGAAAAATCTTCACCCGTTTATCACGCGCGGGGCTGGTTATCAGCACCGAAGGCAAAGGGGGAGGCTTCCGGCTGGCGCGTCCGGCCGAGCTGATCAGCGTGCTGGACGTGGCGCACGCCATCGACGGCGAGAAGAATATGTTTGAGTGTCGGGAAGTGCGTCAGCGCCTGGCGGTGTTTGATGAAACGCCACCTGCCTGGGTCTGTGACGGCCCGTGTGGGGTGCGCTCGGTCATGGACAGCGCGCAGCAGCGGATGGAAGAGGAGTTAGGGCGCCATACCATCCTGGATCTGGCGCGGAAGATGTATCGAAAAGCGCCTGACACGTTCCAGATCGAGGTTCAGGAGTGGATTTCCGATCGCCGTTCGTCCACGTGAAAAGCCGGGCAGGGCAAAGCCGCTACCCGGCCGCCGCGGTTAAGAACGTAAATCAATCACCATACGGCCACGGATCTGGCCCTGTTCCATCTCTTTAAAGATGGCGTTGATATCTTCCAATGGGCGCATCGTGACTTTCGGAACCACCTTACCTTCAGCCGCAAACTGGAAGGCTTCGAGCAGATCCTGACGGGTACCCACCAGAGAGCCCACCACCTGAATCCCATCCAGGACCAGACGTGGAATATCCAGGCTCATCGCTTCCGGCGGCAGGCCAACAGCCACCACGCGGCCTCCGGCGCGAACTGCGTCAACGGCAGAGTTGAAGGCCGCTTTCGCTACTGCCGTCACCACCGCCGCATGCGCACCGCCGGTTTTCTCCTGAATCACTTTTGCCGCATCTTCACTGCGGGAGTTCACGGTTAAGTCTGCGCCCATGCTGGCAGCGAGCTTCAGCTGCTCGTCATTCACGTCAATGGCGATAACCTTCGCATTGAAGACATTTTTGGCGTATTGCAGCGCGAGGTTGCCCAGACCGCCCAGGCCATAGATCGCAATCCACTGGCCGGGTTTGATGTCAGAGACTTTTACCGCTTTGTAGGTGGTGACCCCGGCGCAGGTGATACTGCTGGCCGCCGCGGAGTCCAGCCCGTCCGGGACTTTAACCGCGTAATCCGCGGTTACGATGCACTCTTCCGCCATGCCGCCGTCAACGGAGTAACCCGCGTTTTTCACGTCACGGCACAGCGTTTCGTTGCCGGTATTACAATATTCACAGTGGCCACAGCCTTCAAAGAACCACGCCACGCTTGCACGGTCGCCTACTTTTAGCGACGTGACGCCAGGACCAATCTCTTTGACGATACCAATCCCTTCGTGGCCGAGGATCACCCCGGTTTTGTCGCCAAAATCACCATTCTTAACATGGAGATCGGTATGGCACACGCCACAGCACTCCATCTTCAGCAGCGCTTCACCATGTTTAAGCGCGCGTAAGGTTTTCTCTGTAACATTAACCTGATGATCCTGAGTGACAACAGCAGCCTTCATGTGTTTCTCCTTTCATGATGAGTATCTGCATAGCAGGTGTAATACCCATTAAGGATTAATACTTTGACGCTGTAATGCAAGGCAACCGCAACATAATGTCATCATTTAGCTCAGTTTCAGATTAAGAATACGGCGATCCTCTAATAATCAGTAGGGAAAAACACTGACGTAAAAAAGACCCGGCGTAATGACCGCCGGGTACAGGCTTACAGTTGGGCTTCTATCTCCTCAATCTCTTTTCGCCATTGCGCCTGCAACTGCGGTTTTTGATGTTTGGGCTTACGCGCCAAATCTTCTTCCAGCAACGTTTCCAGAGCGACAAGGCGTTCGAGCAGATCGTCTGACGCTGAAGAGGGTGCCTTCAATGCGGCGTTCGATGCCTCAGGTACAGCCGGACCGGCGTCCTCACGCAGGCGCTCAAAGACCGCCTCCGCATCGTGCCATTCGCTCAGCCTGCCGTCCTCAATCAGCCAGAAGCGGTTACAGCACTGGCTAATTAACTGACGATCGTGGCTCACCAGCAGCACTCCGCCTTCAAACTGTTGTAGCGTTTCCGCCAGCGCCTCTTTGCCCTCCATATCCAGGTGGTTGGTCGGTTCATCCAGCATCAGCAGGCTATAACGGGCAAGGGTCAGGCCGACGAACAGCAGGCGCGAACGTTCCCCGCCGCTGAGCGTACTGACTTTTTGCCCGTGACGCGCCCAAGGGAACCCGGCACTGATGAGCGCCATTTTACGGGTCTGCGGATCTGGCGCGAAAGGTTCAAGCGCATCCAGCAGCGCCGTATCGTCTGGCAACTGATGCAGCGTCTGGTCGTAGTAGCCGGGTGAGACGCGCGGATGACGCTTAAGCCGCTCGTCCGAGATCTCGTCGCGAAAATGTCGCCAGATAAGCTTCAGCAGCGACGATTTTCCGCAGCCGTTACGACCCACAATCGCCACGCGATCGCCGCTCTTCAGCCGCGCGCTGACGAGGGTAAACAGGTCTGGCAGACCCGGCTCCGGGGGCACGCCGAGGTGGGTCATTTCCAGCAGGCGATCGGCTCGAAGCGCGTCCCCGCGCAGGGTTAAGGTCCACGGGCTTCCCGCCGTCAGTTCCGTCTGGTTCTCTTTCAGGCGTTCGACCTGTTTTTCCATCTGCTTAGCCTTACGGGAGAGATCTTCGTTGTCGTAGACCTTGCCCCAGGTCGCGAGGCGTTTGGCGCTGGCCGTGACGCGGTCGATCTCTTTTTGCTCTGCCTTGTGGCGCTGCGCATCGCTTTCGTCTTTCGCCTCCAGCGCCTGACGGGCGGCAGTGCAGGGAAGGGCGAAGTAGTGCAGTGTTTTATCGCGCAGGATCCAGCTGCCGTTGGTTACCGCGTCCAGCAGTTGCCTGTCGTGTGAAACCAGCACAAAGCTGCCGGACCAGCTCTGTAAAAACTGCTCCAGCCACAGCAGGGTCGGCAGGTCGAGGTGGTTGCTCGGTTCGTCCAGAAGCAGCAGATCCGGATCGCTTATCAACGCCCGCGCCAGCAGCAACCGCGTATGCTGACCGCCGCTCAGCGTGGCGGATTGCAGCGCCGTTTCCTGCGTCGTAAAGCCCATTCCGGCCAGCAGCGTCTCGGCCTTCCAGCGAAGACTGTCGCGCTCACCGGTCGGCAGCTGCGCCAGCACCGCATCCAGCATGGTCAGGGGATAAAGGGTCTCCGGCAGATGTTGTTCCACGCGCGCCAGCAGGCAATGTCCCGCCAGTGAAACGGTTCCGGCAGCAGGGGACTGCGTTCCGTCGAGGATTTTCAGCAGCGTACTTTTTCCGCAGCCGTTATCACCCAGCAGGCCAATGCGGTCGCCTTTTTTCAACGTAAAGGAGAGAGAGTCGAAGAGCGTGCCAAACGCGGTATCAACACGTAAAGAATGTGCAGTGAGTAGAGTGCTCATTGTTGCTTACCCAGGAGTTACAGGCATGTTTATGCCTCGTCAAACATCGCTGACGATAACTCAGTAAGCCCGAGAGAAGGGATTTCAGGGGTTAGTGTCTTCGCTCAAGCGGTAGTTATCGCAGCACGATACCGATAACGCTTGAGCTGGTGCGATCACCAAATGTATGTGAAACATTGAAAATTTCACAGTACAGCATACTTGGCCTCCTTATATATTCAGTAGGTTAATGGATGAAGGGAGTGTAGCGGGGGAAAATGGGTTTGGCTAGTGGGAAGTGCCGTATATTCCCCTCACCCTAACCCTCTCCCCAAAGGGGCGTGGGAACTGTCCGGTGCGGTTTTCACCCTCTCCCCTTTGGGGAGAGGGCTGGGTGAGGGGCGATGCTTAAATCGAAGTACGACGATAGCTACGGTATTCCGGCATCCAGAAATTATCATCAATCGCTTGCTGCAACGCATCGGCAGAGGTTTTCACCGCGACGCCTTGCTGCTGCGCCATTTTGCCTACCGCGAAGGCAATTGCGCGGGACACTTTATGAATGTCTTTCAGCTCCGGCAGTACCAGGCCTTCACCGTTATTCACCAGTGGTGAGTGACCTGCCAGCGTTTCGCTCGCGGACATCAGCATTTCGTCGGTGATGCGGGACGCGCCGGAAGCGATCACTCCCAGACCAATACCCGGGAAGATATAGGAGTTATTGCACTGCGCAATGGGGTAGAGCTTGTCCTTCCACACCACCGGATCGAACGGACTGCCGGTCGCGACCAGCGCATTGCCTTCGGTCCAGGCGATGATATCCTGCGGCGTCGCCTCCACGCGTGAGGTCGGGTTCGATAGCGGCATCACGATAGGGCGTTCGCAGTGCTTATGCATCTCGCGAATGATCTCCTCCGTGAAGAGGCCGATCTGCCCGGATACGCCGATCAGAATATCCGGCTTCACGTTGCGCACCACGTCAAGAAGCGAGAGCACTTCGTTATCCGTATCCCAGTTTTTCAGGTTCTCGCGCTTCTGCACCAGTTTGGTCTGGAACGGGAGCAGGTTTGGCATACCGTCGGTCAGCAGGCCAAAACGGTCCACCATAAAGACGCGGGAGCGGGCGAGCTCTTCGCTTAAGCCTTCGCGCTGGGTCTGGGCAATAATTTGCTCGGCGATGCCGCAGCCCGCGGAGCCTGCACCCAGGAAGACAATTTTCTGATAGCTAAGCTGGCTGCCTGCCGCACGGCTCGCAGCAATCAGCGTACCGACGGTCACTGCCGCAGTGCCCTGAATGTCATCGTTGAACGAGCAAATCTCATCGCGGTAGCGGTTCAGCAGCGGCATGGCGTTTTTCTGTGCGAAGTCTTCGAACTGCAACAGCACGTCCGGCCAGCGGTGCTTCACGGCCTGGATGAAATCATCCACAAACTGATAGTACTCGTCGTCGGTAATGCGCGGGTGACGCCAGCCCATGTACAGCGGATCGTTCAGCAGTTGCTGGTTGTTGGTCCCCACGTCCAGCACCACCGGCAGGGTGTAGGCCGGGCTGATCCCGCCGCAGGCGGTATACAGCGAGAGCTTACCGATGGGAATACCCATCCCGCCAATGCCCTGGTCGCCAAGGCCCAGAATACGTTCGCCATCGGTTACCACGATCACCTTGATGTTGTGGTTCGGCACGTTTTGCAGAATGTCATCCATGTTGTGACGGTTCTGATAAGAGATGAACACGCCGCGGGAACGACGGTAGATCTCTGAGAAGCGTTCACATGCCGCGCCGACGGTTGGGGTGTAAATGACGGGCATCATCTCTTCGAGATGGTTCTGCACCAGGCGGTAGAAGAGGGTTTCGTTGGTGTCCTGGATATTACGCAGGTAGATGTGCTTATCGATTTCGGTTTTAAAACCCTGATACTGGATCCAGGCGCGTTCCGCCTGTTCTTCAATGGTTTCAACCACTTCAGGCAGCAGGCCCAGCAGGTTAAAGCTGCTGCGCTCTTCCATGCTAAAGGCGCTGCCTTTGTTCAGAAGGGGAAACTCCAGTAAAACCGGACCGGCGTAAGGAATATAAAGGGAACGATGTTTTTTCAGTTTGTTGTCCATGTCACTCACTCTTTTTAAGAAGATCCGTCCCTGACACTGCTGTTTGTCATCTTTCTGGCCTGTGCTACGGGGTGCGGTCGGTTGGTATTATAAAGGAGCTGAATATTAATTACCGCAACACATAAACAAAAACACCATCGGGATTACCGATGGTGTTGTGAATATCGTGCCGGAACTTACTTGCCGGAAGGGCGTTTTCTGCCGGTAGCGTGGGTAACCTGCGTTTCGTTACCCTCCTCAATAACCACTTTACGCTTGTTAGAGAGCTTGTAGTTCAGTCCCAGAATGTGGCGTGCCTGACGGTTCGATTTCATTTTAACTCCTCAATCCCGTTGATAGTTTTAAGGACAAGTTTGCTCACGCAAACGAAATGTAACCCCTTAGGTTGCAGATCCAGCTTAGCAGGTTTTTACAAAGGTGCATTTTGCCCGCTGACCACATAGTTGATGGTTTGCTGGTAGATGTCACTGAGGATGTCATTGTCTGTGGCTTCCACCCACTTGGTCAGTTCCATCAAAATGTCATCTTCGGTAACAACGCCGTGCTCTGCCTGAAGACCCTGCGCAATCGCGTTAACGAGTTCGGGTTGTGCTGCTGTGGTATGTGCCGGGTAATAAGTAAACATGCTGCCTCCGTGTCGTTGTCTGTTTAATGTTACGGCGTGCAAAATCGTAATTCACATTCAGATTGGCAAATATTTTCGCCGTTGTGGTTCAGATTCGTCCTGGAAATAAAAATATCATCTCTCCTGGCACACAAATAAAATTTAGGGTTTCCAGCGGCGTAAATTTGTCGTTTTTTCATAAGGCATGGGCGTCGGCCAGGAGATCAATTCCACAATGCTGCCCCAGGGGGTCTGCCCATAGCAGAAAGCATTCCCTTCACCTTGCTCATCCGGAAACGTGAGCGGCTTTGGCGCGGTAAACATCTCCCCGCCGGCAGCGGTGAAAGCGGCTATCGCCTTATCAAAATCATCAACATAAACAGCAAAATGCTGGAGGCCAAAGTCGCTGGCGCGGGCGGGCATTCCCTGTTCAGGGCCATGCATTTCGAAAAGTTCAATGCCGGGTCCATGGGGCATAACAAGCATGCGAATGGCGTGAATTTTTGTGCCGGGAAATAATTTTAAGGTGTGCTGCTGGGCGGCCTGATCAATATTATCGGTTTCCGCATCGACAGAATGATATAAAACCTGTGCGCCGAAAGCGCGTTCAAAAAATAGGGTGGCTTTTTCAATGTCGGGCACCGTAATACCGATATGGTCGATGCCCCTTACTGACGATGGCATAGTAAACTCCTGCTATAAAAAATTTAAATATAGCAGGAGATAATCAGGATATTACCACTTCATTTCGCCGGTATTCACTTTGGCACTCAATTCCAGCGAACTGGCTTCCGCCAGATTCGGCCACTGTTTTTTCATCGTGCTAATGACGCCGGTTGACGCTTTATGTGTCATGAGGGCCTGTTCAAACTGATGTAGATAGCGACGGGTAAAGTCGATAGCGCCGGTACCCGCTGGCGGTGTCCCAAGGTAGTGGCCCGGAATAACGTGTTCGGGCTTAAGGGCTGCCATGCTATCCAGCGTCTGCTGCCACTGTTTGCGGCTTTCCGGCGTTTGGGTATCCGCCGTCCAGACGTGAATACCCCACGAGACGCCCGTGCCGCCGAGGATGGTTTTTGCGGATGGGATCCAGACGTACGCCGCATAGCTCTCAGGCTCTTCAATATTCACTCTTTCACCATCAATCATAAAGGTGGTTGAGGCAAGCACCTGCGGCACGTAGAGCTGCGTCGGCGCGCCGTCTTTCATCTGTGGCCCCCAGAAGGCGAGCTTCGCGTCTTTTGTGGCCCTGATATGGTCCACCACCTGTTGCGTGGCGACAACTTTGGCATTAGGGAAGGCTTTCACCAGCGGTTGCAGGCCGAAATAGAAATCCGGATCGCCGGAGGTGATCACGATTTTGTTCAGCGTTTTACCGCTGTGGCGAATTTTTTCCACCAGCGCTTCGCCATCTTTCACGCTGAACTGGGCGTCAAACAGTACCGCCTCTTTCGGGCCAGACACCAGCGTGGAAGAAACGGCAAAAATGCCTTTTTCCTGCGGGTTGTACGTATCAACGGTCAACGGCGCGGCAAAGACGGCCGGAGTGAAAAGGGTTGTCAGCAAAGCAAGGCGGGCGATAGTCATGGTCATGTCTCTGTTCTTCAGGAAAGTCTCTATTGTACGGATCTCTTCATTTGCCAGAATTCCTGAAACAGGAGATGCTTAGTTTCATAAATCGAGCAAATGGAGGTCAAAATGGATCGCGTTATTGCCGCCCAGGTGTACAACCGCATCTGTGAGCTGGGGAGTTTAAGCGCGGCGGCGCGGGCGCTGGGGATCTCCCGTCCGATGGTGAGCCGTTATCTGGAGCAGATGGAGAAGTGGGCCGGGGCGCGGCTGGTGAACCGCTCCACCCGCAAGCTGACGCTGACGGCGGCGGGGGAGAAGGTCCTGCAAAAGACCCGCACGCTCTCGCAAATTTCTCAGGAAATTGAAGATCAGTCAGTGAAGGATTTACCCTCAGGCACGCTTCGTGTCGCCTGCGCGCACTTTACGGCGATGCATATTATCGTTCCGGTGCTGCCCGATCTGTTGCAGCGTTACCCTCAGCTGCGCATTGAGCTGGATGTTAACAATCATCCGGTAAGTCTGGTGGGCGAGCGAATTGACGTGGCGATCCGCATCACCGATAACCCTGAACCGGGCATGATCGCCCGCCGACTGGGAGAGTGTCGGTCCGTACTTTGCGCCTCGCCGCACTACCTTGCCAGTCGGGGCGTTCCAGTGCAGCTGGAGGATTTATCCCGGCACAACTGCCTGCATTACAGCTTTTTTGCCGGTCAGTCGTGGCGTTTTTTGACGCCAGAAGGGGAGTCGGTCACGACGGCGGTCAGCGGCAATCTCAGCGCCAGTATCTCGTCATTGCTGATGGAGGCGGCGATAAACCACTGTGGTATTGCCATGCTGCCCGAGCGCGAGGCCGACGCGGCGCTACGGCAGGGCAGCCTGGTGCCGGTGCTCGGCGCCTTTACGCCAAAACCGATCGGTATTTTTGGTATTTATCAGTCGCGAGACTATCAGCCTGCGGCGCAGCGTGTGTTCCTGGATGCACTTGCAAACCACCTTGCCACGCGCTCGGACTAGTCTGTCTTCCCTGCAAAATGGATTATGCGTCCTATACTTATCCCTTTGTAAGCCAAAAGGAGAGCAAGAATGACGATTCATAAGCACGGTTCAGCACACTGGTCTGGCGACATCAAACGCGGCAAAGGGACGGTCTCAACAGAGAGTGGCGTCCTTAACCAGCAACCTTACGGCTTTAACACCCGCTTCGAGGGCGAAAAAGGGACTAACCCGGAAGAGCTGATTGGCGCAGCGCACGCGGCCTGTTTCTCTATGGCCCTGTCTCTAATGCTGGGCGAAGCGGGTTATACTGCCGATTCCATCGATACCACGGCGGATGTCTCGCTGGATAAAACCGACAGCGGTTTTGCCATCAGCAAAGTGGCGCTACAAAGCAAGGTGACGGTACCGGGTATCGATCCGCAGCAGTTCGACGGCATTATTCAGAAAGCGAAGGCGGGTTGTCCGGTATCGCAGCTGTTGAAAGCCGAAATCACGCTGGATTACAAACTGAACTGATATCAGGCCGGGCAAATGCCCGGCTAACCTTTCACTGCCGCAGGGAAAACCTCGGCAAGCCACGCAATAAACACTCTCAGGCGATGCGTTAAATGCCGACTCTGGGGATAGACCACGTGAAAAGGATACGCCTTAGGACGCCAGTCGCTCAGGATCTCTACCAGCGCGCCCGTTTCCAGATGCGCTCTCGCAGCATAGCCAAACGTCTGAATAATCCCTAAACCCGCCAGCGCCGCGGCCAGATGTGCGTTGCTTTCATTGACCCCAAGGTGGTGCGGAACGCTGATCTCCAGGGGCTCACCCCGGTCAAGGAAGCGGAACGGAAATGCGCGTCCGGTAACCGGGGAAAGGTAGCTAATCAGCTTATGGCCGTTGCGCAGCTCCTGCGGATAGGCAGGGATGCCGTGAGCTTTAAGATAGCCCGGCGCCGCGCAGGCGATCATCCCGGCATCACCGATATGCCGCGCGATAAGCGAAGAGTCATCCAGCGGGCCGCCGCGGATCACGCAGTCCACGTTTCCGCTGATTAAATCTACCGGACGATCGGCTACCCCCAGGTTAATGCGCAGATCCGGGTAGCGCTGAAAAAAATCCGGCAGCAGGGGGATCAGCACGTCCCGGGCGGTTGAGCCCCCCACGTCAATACGCAAATGGCCTTTGGGCGTGCAGCACGATGCGCGAAAGGCGGTATCAATGTCCTCTATATCAATTAATACCCGTAGCGCTTTCTCGTAGTATTCCATGCCTTCTGCCGTCGTGACCACCCGGCGCGTCGTGCGATGCAGCAGCCGTGTTTCCAGGTGCGCTTCAAGTGATTTTACCAGCTTGCTCAGCGTGGCTATCGGCATGTTCAGGGAGTCTGCCGCTCGGGTAAAGCTTCCGGATTCAACCACCCGCGTAAAGGCACGCATTGCCATTAGCTGATCCACATAGATCTCCTCTGATTATTTCCTGCTGTGAAAATTCATTTTCATTTTTGCCCGTTTATCGCTAATCCCGCAAGGTCTAAAGTCTGCCTGACGCGGGCAAACGCTCCTCTTTTACATCACAACAAAGGTTATGAGTATGAATACAACGCTTGCAGGAAAAATCGCTCTGGTGACCGGTGGCAGCACCGGTATTGGTCTCGCAACGGCACAGGAGCTGGCGGCGCAGGGAGCGAAGGTCTATATCACCGGACGTCGTCAGGCCGAACTGGATGCTGCCCGGGCAGACATTGGCGCCGCGGCGGTAGCTATCCGCGCGGACGTCTCCAGAATGGCCGATCTGGATGCGGTTTACGCGCAGATTGCTAAAGAAGAAGGACGACTCGATATTCTGTTCGCCAACGCCGGGGGCGGCGACATGCTGCCGCTGGGCGCTATCACCGAAGAGCAGTTTGACCGGATTTTTGCCACCAACGTGCGCGGCGTGCTGTTCACCGTCCAGAAAGCGCTGCCGCTGCTCTCATCTGGTTCATCCATTATCCTCACCGGATCGACGGTTTCGATTAAGGGGACGGCGAATTTTAGCGTCTACAGCGCCAGTAAAGCCGCCGTGCGTAACTTTGCCCGCTCCTGGGCGCTGGACTTACAGGGCCGCGGGATACGCGTCAACGTCGTCAGCCCTGGCCCCGTGAAAACGCCCGGTCTTGGCGATCTGGTTCCCGAAGAACAGCGTCAGGGATTATACGATGCGCTGGCGGCCCAGGTACCGCTGGGTCGCCTGGGCGCGCCGGGCGAAGTCGGGAAAGCCGTGGCGTTTCTGGCGTCCGATGCCGCCAGCTTTATTAACGCCACGGAGCTGTTTGTCGATGGCGGGATGGCGCAAATCTAGCGGTTACGCCAGCAGCGTACGCTTCGGCCTTCGGCTGCGGGCTGAAGCGGCTGCGGCCGTTCACATCCCTGCATCGCCAGCGGGCAGCGGTCGCGGAAGTAGCAGCCAACGGGCAGGTGGCGATTACCGGGAAGATCGGTTTTGCGTAATGCCAGATCTTCGTCCAGCGGTTCTCCGGTACGGGGAACGGAGTCAAGCAGCAGCTGCGTATACGGATGCCGCGGCTGACTCAGCACCTGGTCCGCCGGACCCAGCTCCACGATCTGCCCCAGATACATCACTGCCACACGATCGCTCATGTGCCGGACCACCGAGACGTTGTGCGAGATCAGTACGTAGGTCAGATTTCGCTGCTGTTGCAGGGCAACCAGCAAATTGAGGATCTGCGCCTGGACAGAAATATCCAGCGCGCTGGTGGGTTCATCCAGCACGATGATGTCAGGATCTGAAGAGAGCGCCCGGGCGATAGCGATGCGCTGGCGCTGTCCGCCCGAAAACGCATGCGGCAGGCGGTCAAGATATTCTGCTCGAATGCCCACCTGCTGCGCCAGCGTCTCAGCCAGCTGACGACGCTCCCGTTCGCTGCGGCGTTGCTGTATCCACACCGGCTCGGTGATGATGCGCCAGACGGGTAAACGCGGATCGAGGGACGAGAGCGGGTCCTGAAATACCATCTGCATACCGCCTGCCGCATTTGCGCGCTGACAGGCACCTGTACTCGGTTTGAGCATGCCCATCAGCAGTTGCGCCAGCGTGCTCTTTCCACAGCCGGATTCCCCCACAACGCCCAGCGTTTCGCCGCGATGGATCCGGAGATCCATGCCGTTGAGGGCGTGTACCTGCTCCGTCACGCGCCCCAGCCAGTTTTTGCGCGCAGGAAAATTCACATGCACGCTATCCAGTTCCAGCAGTACCTCAGACATGGCGTCTCTCCTGTTGTGGGTACCAGCAGGCAGCCTGTTGGCCTTCTGCGCCCGTGGAAATTAAGCGCGGCGTTTCGCTGCATTTCGCCCCGGCAGCAAAACAGCGTTCGCGAAAGGCACATCCGCGCGGGAGGTGGCTGAGGTTAGGTACCGTGCCGGGAATGGCCGGGAGGATCTCGCGCGGTTCACCATTTTCCGGGGCACACCGCAGCAGGCCAATCGAATAGGGGTGTACAGGATGGTGGATCAAAGTCTGCGTGCTGCCGCTTTCGATCACGCTGCCCGCGTACATAACGTACATCCGGTCACAAAGCTGCGACACCACCGCCATATCGTGACTGATAAACAGCACCGACGTCCCGCTGGCGCGCGCTTTGTGTTTCAGTAGCCGCAGCACCTGACGCTGAACGGTCACGTCCAGCGCGGTGGTCGGCTCATCGGCAATGATCAGCTCCGGCTCGCAGGAGAAGGCAAGGGCGATCATCACCCGCTGGCGCATGCCGCCGGAAAGCTCAAACGGATAGCGTTCCATCACCTGTGCCGCATCCGGGATTTGCATCTCGCCCAGCAGGGCGATCGCCTTCTGCTGCGCGTCGCGGCGGGAAAGCGACTGATGCTGGCGGATCACCTCCACCATTTGCCTGCCAATCCGGCGCGTAGGGTTAAGCGCCGTCATCGGCTCCTGAAAAATCATCGCCACCCTGGCGCCGCGCCACTGACGAAGCTGTTTTTCCGACGCGTTCAGGACATCTTCCCCGAGCAGGGTGACCCGGCCATGGTGAACATGGTAACTGCCTTCCGGCAGCAGGCGCATCGCCAGCATCGCGGTGACCGATTTTCCCGAGCCGGATTCGCCCACCACGCCGACAATTTCACCCCGGCCAATCTCCAGCGAGACGTGGTTGAGCGCGTGGACGTCACCGCGAAAAATGGGGAAGCTCAGATGCAAATCTTCAATCGATAATACGGAATCACTCATGACTGCTTCCCTCCTGATTTGGGATCCAGCAGGTCGCGAAGACCATCGCCAAACAGATTAAACCCAACCGCCGTGATCAGAATTGCCGCCCCCGGAAACGCGCAGTACCACCACTGGTCAAGCACGTAGTTACGCCCCACGGCCACCATCGCGCCCCATTCGGCGGTCGGCTGCTGCGCGCCTAATCCAATAAAGCCCAGCGTGGCGGCCATCAGGATGGCGCTGCCGATATCCAGCGACGCCTGTACGATCAGCGGCGGAAGGGCGTTACGCAGAATATGCCAGCTGATCAGGTGCCAGCGCGATGCGCCAAAGGTGCGGGCGGCCTGAACGTAGGTTAACTGGCGCACCAACAGCGTTTGCCCGCGTGCCAGCCGCACGTAAAACGGAATGCGTACAATCGCAATCGCCAGCATCGCGTTAAACAGGCTTGGGCCGAGCGCGGCGGCCAGCGCCATCGTCAACACCAGCGAGGGGATGGAGAGCATAATGTCCATGATACGCATAATGATGGCGTCGCCTCGTCCGCCGAGTACGCCGGACAAACAGCCGAGCAGAGAACCGATGCCGCCCGCAATCACCACCACCGCCAGCCCCGCCGTGATGGACTGCTGGCTGCCCACCAGCACGCGGCTGAACAGATCCCGGCCCACCTCATCGGTGCCAAACCAGTGCTGGGCTGAAGGCGCCTGCAATCGCGCGGTCAGATCCAGCGCGTTCGGATCGTGCGGGACTATCCACGGCGAGACCATCATCATCAGCAGCATCACGATCATAATCACCCCGCCGATCAGCGTGAGCGGGCTTTTGCGTAACATCCAGAATAGCTTTGCCCAGTTAATGCGCTGTTTAGCGGTGCTGACAGGGACGGGCGTTTCCTGAGTTAACATCATTCGGCACCTCCGCGCCCGATTCGCGGGTCGATCCACAGATACAGCAGATCCACCACCAGATTGACGAAGACATAGGCCAGCGATACCACGACCGCGAAGCCCATGACGGCAGGGAAGTCCAGCGCCTGAATGGAGGTCACCACCCAGGCTCCCATTCCCGGCCAGGCAAACACGGTTTCGGTAAGGACTGCCCCGTACAGCAGATCGCCCAGCGCCAGCCCGAGCACGGTAATGGAGGGGATCATGGCGTTGGGTAAGGCGTAGCGCAGCACGATGTACCACCCCGGCAACCCGCTCGCGCGGGCGGTACGAATATAATCCTCGCTCAGTTGCTCCAGCATCGCGGAACGTACCTGACGCGCCACAATACCCAGATGCACAAAGGCCAGGGTCAGGGAGGGGAGAATCAGGTGCTGTAGGGCGTTGAAAAACACCTCGCCGTTGCCTTCCAGCAGAGCGTCCAGCAGATAAAAACCGGTAACGTGGGCGGGCGGATCGAGCCAGTCGTCCAGCCTGCCGCCGCCGGGCAGAATTTGCAGTTGCCCGTAGAACAGAACGATAACTCCCAGTCCCAGCCAGAAGGCAGGCGTCGAGATGCCGGTCATCGCCATCAGTCGCACCAGGTGATCCAGCCAGCGGTTACGGTACACCGCCGATAAAATGCCCAGCGGCACGCCAATCACCAGGGCCAGCAGCAAAGAGCAGAAGGCCAGTTCCAGCGTGGCGGGGAAAAAGGCTTTCAAATCTTCCGCAACGGGGCGACCGGTGCGAATGGATGTGCCCAGATCGCCATGCGCCAGCGCCTCTACATAGCGGCCAAACTGAATATAGAGCGGTTGATCCAGCCCCAGCTGCTGGCGGATGCCCTGCACGATTTCATCGCTGGCGCGGTCACCGGCCAGCAGGCGGGCCGGATCGCCGGGGATCAGGTGTGAAATAATAAAAGTAATAATACAGACACCGGCCACCACCAGGATTAACCCCCAGCAGCGCTGGCGCACAATGCTCCAGAACGTCATACACTTCCCCCCGGCGTGGGCCGTTACTTACTCATGGTGGCGATGTTAAAGACCTGCTCAAGCATCGGATTAAAGGTGAAGCCTTTGACCTCTTTGTTCATCGCCAGCTGATAGTTCTTCTGGAACAGATAAACGTAAGCCGCCTCGTCAATCACCACTTTCTGCGCCTGCTGGTAATCTTTGGTGCGCTCCGCCTGATCGGTGGTTTTCAGTGCCGCCTGCAACAGCGCATCGACCTCTTTGTTCTCATAGAATGAGCGGTTACCCGGCAGCCCTTTTTTGTCCGATTCGAACCAGTAGTTCATGAACATGTACGGGTCAGCGAAGTCCGGGCTCCAGTTACCAATCGCAATGTCATAATCACCTTTGCCGACGCGGTCGCGCATGGTGGCGTTCGCCAGTTTCTCGAGCTTGACGTTAATCCCCAGCTTGCCCAGGCTCGCCTGCGTGGAGAGGGCGATAGGCTCCCAGCTCGGGTCGTTATCGGAGTAGAGGAACGTCAGGCTGGCGGGTTTATCGTTGACTTTTTCCAGCGCCGCTTTGGCTTTGGCCTCGTCAAAGCTGTACTGCATGGCGTTCGCATCAAAGCCCCACATGCCCTCCGGGATCGGGCCGCGCATCTGCTTGCCGTTCCCGCTGAGAATGCCTTTCACCATCCCCTGATAATCGGTCGCCCAGGAGACCGCGCGGCGCAAATCCACCTGATTCATCGGAGGCTTACTGTTGTTCAGATAGAGGTAGGTCACCCGCAGGGACGGGTATTCCGCCACGGCCACTTTGCCTTCCTGCTTCAGAGCGGCAAGCTGATCCACCGGCAGGGCGTCGGCGATATCCAGATCGCCACGGGAAAGTTGCAGGCGACGCGAGGCGCTTTCACCGATAATCTTGACCGAGACGCGCTTGAAGTGCGGCTTTTCACCCGGCCAGTGTGGGTTGGGCACCATCACCAGCTGCTGACCTTTCCGCCAGCTTTTCAGCATAAACGGTCCGGAACCCGCGGTGTTTTGCGCCAGGAAACCGCGAGCGTCGTCGGCGGCATTGGCTTTCAGCACCGCCGGGTTGACGATCGACGCGCCGTCATTGGCCAGCGTGTAGAGGAACGGGGCGAACGGCTGGCTGAGGGTGAATTTCACCGTATGCTCATCCACCGCGTCCACTTTCAAATCTTTCGGGAACGCTTCGGAAGGTCCCTGGTTAATTTTCAGCAGACGTTCAAACGACAGCTTGACCGCTTCGGCGGTCACCGGCGTGCCGTCGGAGAATTTTGCATTATCTGCCAGGGTGAACGTCCACTCTTTCTGGTCGTCAGACGCCTTCCAGCCCGTCGACAGATCGCCTTCCACCTCCGTGGTGCCAGGCTTGTATTTCACCAGACGCTGGTACGAGGGGTAGGTCACCGTCCAGTCGTTGTTATCGATAGTGACCGCCGGATCCAGCGTTTGCGGATCGGCAGCTTTCCCAATCACCAGCATATCTTTTGGCACCGCCGCCAGCGCGAGAGGGGCGCTCAGGGCGAGCGTAGCGGCAATCAGGGTTGTAAGCAGCGTTGTTTTCATGGCGGGGCTCCAGAATTACAGTGAGTGTGTGGTCGGATAACAGGCGAACTGGTCATCTAACAGCGGGTAGCTGGCGGCATTCGGCAGTTCGAAATGCCACCATTCGCTGCTGATGCCCACAAAACCGCCGCCGTACATAACGGCGTTCAGGAGCAGACGATTTCGCTGCGCCTCAGGCGGAACGGAAGGGTGCCAGGCATGAGAACGGTCGTGCATTTCGTCAAACCCGGCGCCCATATCCAGCACGTTGTCGTGTTCATCCATCAGCGTGACGTCAATGGCGGTGCCCCGGCTGTGGTTAGAGCCAATTGCGACATCCACCACGTATTCCGGATTGGGGCAGGCATCCCAGAGTTGCGACTGCGCCTGCTGGGGGCGGTAGGCGTCGTAAACCACCAGCTTCAGACCGGCCAGCGCGGCGATGCCGATCGCTTTCGCCAGCGCGGTGGCGGCATCCGTATGCAACAGGCACGCGGCGTGCTGGTAGATCGGGCGGCCAGTGATGTTATCGGCGGTCGCGTATTTCAGATCGATATGCAGCGTGGGAAAGGTTTTCGCCACATCAATCAGTTGACTCTCTTCAGGCATAGCTCCGCTCCTTTAGCGTTCAAATTGACCAAACTCTTGTTGTAGTTGTCGGTTGATTGCCAGACGTTCCGGCAGCGCATCCCCCAGCGCCTCCACAACGCCCGACAGCAGCAGGTTGAACAGACAGCTCACCGGCGCCAGCGAATCCCAGAAATGGCCGGTATCGGTCTTCACCTGGAGTAAATCAATCGGGTAATCCCGCGCCCACGGGCACCAGATATCGGTGATCAGCGCCATCGCCAGGCCTTTTTCGCTCGCCACGCGGCAGTACTGGCGGGCAATGGCGGAGTAGGCGCGGGTATCCGTCAGCACGATATACGGGTTCGCAAAGCCGGAGTTAAGCGACTCCACCCAGCTACCGGAGAGCCCTTCTGAATAGCTCACCCGCGGGCGCAGATACTCCAGATGGCTGAAGAACGCATTGGCGATCCCGCGCGTGGACTGGATCCCCAGCACGAAAACGGCGTCGGCATGGGTAAGTTGCTGGACCACCTGCCTGAACGTTTCGCTTTGCGCCAGCTGGTAGACATGGGCAATGGCGTCCACCTCCAGCGACAGGGAGTTCTGAAGGCGATCCGACAGCGGCTGTTGCTGCTTCCAGGAGTCGAGACGCTCGTTAATGCCCCAGGGCTGGTGGGGATCGCGCAGGCTTTTTTTGGCGTCGTCCAAGTTGCGGTAGCCCAGCTTGCGCAGAAAGCGTCCGACGGTGATCCCGCTGGTGGCCGTGGCCAGCGCCACGCTCTCTGCCGTTTCAAAGGGGATCTGCCCGACGTGCGCCAGCATCCAGCTTGCCACCCGCTTTTCGCTTGGGGTGAGCTGGCTAAAGGTCGCTTCGATACGGCTCAACACCTCAGGTTTGGTCGTCATACCGCCTCGCTGTTAACTGGCTGTCAAAGGCCGGGTTTCTGTTACCGGATTAACAATGCAGGACGCGTGCCATGTTCACATTGCGGCGAAAACGCGCTGTGCAGCAAAGTTAATGCAATATTTGTTTAACAGGTGATCAACATTTGTGCAGCGTAGTTCACTTTTGGTGCAGTGTGCAGGCTGAAGGGTATCTATTTGCTGAATACGTCAGCCTCTTCACATTTTTTGGTAAGATGAAAGCTCTGGGAAAAAAGAGGGAGCCTTACATGGCGAATTTGCCCTGGCGGGTCAGCGTGCGCCTGATGGCTCTCGCAAAAAAAATAGCGATGGTCATCGGGATCATTGTGCTCGTGCTGCTGGCGGTGCGGGTTTATCTTTCGCAGCAGGGGCCGGCCCTGCATCACTGGCACACCTGGCGGGCTGACGAAATGTCCGTGCAGGAGATGGATAACGCGACCTTCGCAGCGTATGTCGCGCGGGAAAACGCCATCTTCACCGCTCTCGACGCTGAGGTGACGGCGAATGTCACACCCGCAGAGCGCACGCCGCTGAACCGTTATTACCGCCAGAGCCTGGTGTGGCCAGGAAACTTTTCCCCGGATGCAAACCGGTCGTTCGTGCTGATGCCTGCCGGAAAGCCGCGCGGGGGGGTGGTATTGCTGCACGGTCTGACGGATTCGCCCTACAGCGTCAGGCATCTGGCAGAGAATTATCAACAGCACGGCTTTGTGGCCGTAGTGCCTCGTTTGCCCGGACACGGCACGGCACCGGGCGCGCTGACAGACGTTGACTGGGAGGCGTGGCTGGCGGCAACGCGCCTCGCGGTTCGTGAAGCGACACGCCTGACGGGGAACGATCTCCCCCTACATCTGGTGGGCTACTCCAACGGCGGGGCGCTGGCGATGAAATATGCCCTCGACGCCCTTGATGCGCCTGCACTGCGTCAACCTGAGCAGATCGTTTTGCTCTCACCGATGATTGGCGTCACGGCGTTTGCGCGCTTTGCCGGATTCGCCGGGCTACCGGCTATGTTACCGGCGTTTGCCAAAGCCGCGTGGCTCAACATTTCGCCAGAATATAATCCTTATAAATACAATTCGTTCCCGGTGAATGCGGCACGTCAGTCCTGGCTGCTTACCCAGGCGCTGCATGAGCAGATAAATCGCGGTGTTCATGATCACAAACTGGCGCAGCTTCCGCCGATACTTGCTTTCCAGTCGGTCATGGATTCAACGGTCAGTACCCGCGCCGTGGTCAGCGGGCTGTTTGACCAGCTTCCGGCAAACGGCAGCGAACTGGTGGTTTTTGATATCAACCAGGCCGGGAGTTTCCGTCCACTGTTCAGGCCATCATCCTGGACGGCGGTGGCTGACCTGCTACCGGAGGCAAAAAGACGTTACAGTGTCACAATTGTGACCAATGCCAGCCCCGACAGGTTTGATATGGTGGCAAAGACAACGCCAGCGGGCAGCACCCGGGAAACGGTGATGCCGCTGTCGGTCGCGTATCCGCAGGAGGTTTATTCCCTGTCGCATGTTGCTATTCCGTTCCCGCCTGATGACGATCTTTATGGCCGCCATCCTGCGGTGAAAAACCGCTACGGTATCAGCCTCGGGACGATAGCCCTGTGGGGAGAAACATCGGTTCTGAGCGTCGGCAAAGATGCGCTGATGCGCGTGACGTCGAATCCGTTCTACGACTATATGCAGACGCGGATCGACAGCCGTATCGGTGATAATTAAGCCCAACGTGGAATAGATTAGGTCACACCGGGGAACTGTGTTAAACAGTACCGTTCAGGCGTATACCCCATACCGGACCCCGTTTCTGTGCTGACAACTCTCATTTATCGAAGCCAGCTGAGCTTAACCTGCACCTCTGCAGCGTTAAGCGCGCTGGTTGAACAGGCCAGGATCCGTAACACGGAGCAGGGCATCTCAGGCATTCTTCTCTCCCGTGGACGTGACGTTCTGCAAATTCTCGAAGGCACGGAACAGCGCGTCGTCGCGCTTTTTAACTCCATCCGTGCTGATGACCGGCATACCGGCGTAGTGGAGCTGATGCGCGATTACGGCCCGCGCAGACGTTTCGAAGACGTGGGAATGCTGCTGTTTGACCTGGATGTTCAGAACCCGAAAGCGGTTCTGGCGTCGGTTCTGCATTACAGCAAGCTGGAAAGTTATCTGACTTCTGAGGATCGGGTCTTCAAATTCATTCAGACCTTTATCACCGGTAAAACCGCTATCCCACCCGCTTCGGACTATGAGCCCGATAAATGGACGCTTTCGCGAGAGCGCGCGCCGTTTGGTAAAGGGTTAGGTCTGCTGGCGGGACAGCCCTGCCAGTTTGCGCTGCAACCCATTGTCGAGCCGTCCGAAGGCAAGATCAGTTCTCTCGAAGCGCTTATACGCGGAAACGACGGCGGCAGCCCGGAGCATTTCTTCCGTAGTCTCGATCGTGAACTGATTTACGAAGTCGACCTGCAAACCAAAGCCTGGACCTTTGCGCTGGCGCAAAAGCTCGGCATCGGCAGCCACAAACTGGCGGTGAACCTGCTGACAATGTCGCTGGTTAACGTGCCGGGCGCGGTAGAGTTCCTGGTAACGCAGATCAAAAAGCACAATCTACAGCCGGAGCAGGTGATCATTGAAGTCACTGAGAACGAGATGATTTCAGGCTTCAACCAGTTTAACAGCGCGATTAAACAGCTGCGGGCGGAAGGGGTAGGGCTGGCGATAGATGATTTTGGTTCCGGCTATGCTGGTCTTTCGCTGCTCACGCGGTTCCAGCCGGATAAACTCAAAATCGACAGAGAGATCGTCAGCGATATCCACCTGAGCGGGCCCAAGCAGGCGATTGTGAAGTCGATAATCAGCTGCTGCACCGATCTGGAGATTACGCTGGTCGCAGAAGGCATTGAGAAGATAGAAGAGTGGTGCTGGCTTGAATACGCCGGTATTCGCCGCTTCCAGGGCTTTTTGTTCGCCCGCCCGCAGCTCAATGGCGTGGGTGATATCCACTGGCCCCATCGGGTGGGTTAAGCAAATTTTCCCTCGCCATATTTCCCCGACACCCTGCCTGTGCTTAAATAGCTAAACCGGTTTAACATGATTTAGCTAAGAAGGTGATATGGAGACGATCTGGGTACTTGGCGATGCAGTGGTGGATCTGTTGCCCGACGGAGAGGGCAAACTGCTGCAATGTCCTGGCGGCGCACCGGCCAACGTCGCGGTAGGGGTAGCGCGTCTGGGCGGCAGAAGCGCCTTTATAGGCCGGGTGGGCGACGACCCCTTCGGGCATTTTATGCAAAAAACGCTTGCGGATGAGCAGGTTAATACAGAATGGCTGCGGCTGGACCCGCAGCATCGCACCTCCACGGTGGTGGTGGATCTCGATAACGACGGTGAACGTTCCTTTACCTTTATGGTTCGCCCGAGCGCTGACTTGTTCCTCGACGCCGCCGACCTCCCGTCATTCCGCGCCGGGGAGTGGCTGCACGTCTGCTCTATCGCGCTCAGCGCCGAACCCAGCCGTTCCGCGACGTTTCAGGCGATGGCCGCGATCAGACAGGCGGGGGGATTCGTCAGCTTTGACCCCAATATTCGCGCCGATCTCTGGCACGATGAAGTCGAGCTGCGTCAGTGTCTTGAGCGGGCATTAGCCTGTGCAGATGTGGTGAAAATCTCGGTGGAAGAGCTGGCGTTCTTAATCGGAAATGCGCAGGTCCATGAGGGGCTGGCGGCGCTGATGCGCACTTGTCCGGCCAGGCTGGTGCTGGTAACGCAGGGAAAAGAGGGCGTCACCGCCTGGCAGGAAGGCGCGTTGACACACTATGCTGCATCACCCGTGGAATGCATTGATACCACTGGCGCGGGGGATGCTTTCGTCGCAGGGCTACTGTTCGGTCTGGCACGTTATGGCCAGGCCCGTCTCTCAGAGGTCATCACGTTAGCGCAGCGCTGTGGGGCGCTGGCGACAACCGCAAAAGGGGCAATGACCGCGCTGCCTTATCATCACGAACTGTAATTCACCTCTCCAGGCCACCATTCGGCGGCCTGAATTGTCGCCTCGATCACACTTACTAAAACGGTTTAGCAAAAAACATTGCCGATCTAAAATTCAACGGTTTAGTATCACCAGCCTAAACCGGTTTAGCAATTTAGCACTTTCACCGATAGTTATTAGGGATGCGACAAAATGTATAAAAAACGCAGACTTGCCGTGATGATAGGCATGCTGGCCGGCAGTACCTCTGTTTTTGCCCAGACGGATATGACCCGTATCGAAGCGCGCCTGGCGGCGCTGGAGCAGCGTTTGCAGGAGGCGGAAACTCGCGCGCAGGTTGCTGAAAAGCGCGCCACGGCAGCGGAACAGAAAACGCAGCAGCTGGTGGCTGCGCAGCAGGAAGCGCAAACCTCCACACAGGCGGTGGCGCAACGCACCACGGTGCTGGAAGAAAAAGCCGACCGGACAGGCGGTTTTGAATTTCACGGTTACGCCCGTTCCGGCCTGCTGATGAACGACGCGGCCTCCAGCAGCAAAAGCGGCCCTTATCTGACGCCCGCCGGGGAAACGGGCGGGGCCATCGGGCGTCTGGGGAACGAAGCGGATACCTACGTTGAGCTGAATGTTGAGCACAAACAGACGCTGGAGAATGGCGCGACGACGCGCTTTAAGGCGATGCTGGCCGACGGTCAGAAAACCTATAACGACTGGTCGGCAGACAGCAGCGACCTGAACATTCGTCAGGCCTTTGCCGAGCTGGGCAATTTGCCGGACTTTACCGGCGCGCTGAAGGGCAGCACCTTCTGGGCGGGTAAGCGTTTTGACCGCGACAACTTCGACATTCACTGGCTGGATTCCGACGTGGTATTTCTCGCCGGGACCGGTGGCGGCGTCTACGACGTGAAGTGGAACGATACGCTGCGCAGTAACTTCTCCCTTTATGGCCGTAACTTCGGCAGCGAAGAGGAGATCGACAACAACGTTCAGAACTACATCCTCAGCATGAATCACTTCGCCGGGCCGGTGCAGATGATGGTCAGCGGCTTACGAGCAAAAGATAACGACGACCGTAAGGACAGCAACGGCGATCCGATTAAAACCGACGCGGCCAATAACGGAGTACATGCGCTGGTTGGTCTGCATAACGAGAGCTTCTACGGCCTGCGGGAAGGTTCCGCCAAAACGGCGCTCCTTTACGGCCACGGTCTGGGCGCCGAGGTGAAAAGCATTGGTTCAGACGGCGCGCTGCTGTCAGAAGCCGATACCTGGCGTTTTGCTAGTTACGGTGTCACGCCTCTGGGCGGTGGCTGGCACATTGCGCCCGCCGTGCTGGCGCAAAGCAGTAAGGACCGCTACGTGAAGGGCGACAGCTATGAGTGGATCACGTTCAACACGCGTCTGATCAAAGAGGTGACCCAGAATTTCGCCCTCGCGTTCGAAGGCAGCTATCAGTACATGGATTTAAGCCCGGAAGGCTACAAGGATCGCAATGCGGTTAACGGTAGCTTCTACAAGCTGACCTTCGCCCCGACGTTAAAGGCGGGCAAGATTGGCGATTTCTTCAGCCGTCCGGAGCTGCGTCTGTTCGCCACCTGGATGGACTGGAGCAGCAAGCTGGATAACTACGCCAGCGATGACGCCTTTGGCAGCAGCGGCTTTAACGCGGGCGGGGAATGGAACTTTGGGGTGCAGATGGAAACCTGGTTTTAACCCTTCACGCTCCCGCATCGCGGGGGCGTTTCAAACACCATAAAAAGAGGTCAGGAAGAGGTATCTATGGATTTTAATCATATTGCGCGCGAGCTGATTCCGCTGCTCGGTGGCAAAGAGAACATTGCCAGCGCGGCACATTGCGCCACGCGCCTTCGTCTGGTGCTGGTCGATGATGCGCTTGCCGACCAGCAGGCTATCGGCAAGGTTGAAGGCGTGAAAGGCTGTTTTCGCAACGCCGGGCAGATGCAGGTGATCTTCGGCACCGGGGTGGTGAATAAGGTTTACGCCGCGTTTATTCAGGCGGCAGGAATTAGCGAGTCCAGTAAATCGGAAG
The DNA here is from genome assembly GCF_004136695.1 of Enterobacter cloacae complex sp. 677-3DZ2D5B. Taxonomy (NCBI): domain Bacteria; kingdom Pseudomonadati; phylum Pseudomonadota; class Gammaproteobacteria; order Enterobacterales; family Enterobacteriaceae; genus Enterobacter; species Enterobacter cloacae complex sp. 677-3DZ2D5B. Next base: position 105,928 of record NZ_QFLS01000007.1, read on the forward strand.
CGGCGGATATTGCGGCCCGCAAGCTGAACCCGTTCCAGCGTATCGCGCGTCTGCTCTCCAACATCTTCGTGCCGATTATCCCGGCGATCGTGGCCTCGGGTCTGCTGATGGGCCTGCTGGGGATGGTTAAAACCTACGGCTGGGTTAATCCGGATAACGCGCTCTATATCATGCTGGATATGTGCAGCTCGGCGGCGTTTATTATTCTGCCGATCCTGATTGGCTTCACCGCCGCGCGGGAGTTTGGCGGCAACCCGTATCTGGGGGCAACGCTCGGCGGCATCCTGACTCATCCGGCGCTGACCAACGCCTGGGGCGTAGCGTCCGGCTTCCACACCATGAACTTCTTCGGTCTTGAAATCGCCATGATTGGCTATCAGGGAACCGTCTTCCCGGTGCTGCTGGCGGTGTGGTTTATGAGCATTGTGGAAAAACAGCTGCGCCGGGCAATACCGGATGCGTTAGATCTGATCCTGACGCCGTTCCTGACCGTCATTATCTCCGGCTTTATCGCGCTGTTGATTATTGGTCCGGCGGGACGCGCGCTGGGCGACGGGATCTCCTTCATTCTTAGCACCCTGATTGCCCACGCGGGCTGGCTGGCCGGGCTGTTGTTTGGTGGGCTCTATTCGGTGATTGTCATTACCGGCATTCACCACAGCTTCCACGCTATTGAAGCCGGACTACTGGGTAATCCGTCGATTGGCGTTAACTTCCTGCTGCCGATCTGGGCGATGGCGAACGTGGCGCAGGGCGGGGCGTGTCTGGCGGTGTGGTTCAAAACCCGCGATGCTAAAATCAAAGCCATTACCTTACCGTCGGCGTTTTCCGCGATGCTGGGCATCACCGAAGCGGCAATTTTTGGCATCAACCTGCGTTTTGTGAAGCCGTTTATTGCGGCGCTGATCGGTGGTGCGGCGGGCGGTGCCTGGGTGGTGTCGGTGCATGTCTACATGACCGCCGTTGGGCTGACGGCGATTCCCGGTATGGCTATCGTTCAGGCCAGCTCGCTGCTCAACTATATTATCGGCATGGTGATTGCATTTGGCGTGGCGTTCACCGTCTCTCTGCTGCTGAAATATAAGACGGACTCTGAATAATGACTTTAACTTCCCGCTGGCCTGCCGTATTGCAGGCCGTGATGCAAGGCCAGCCGCGTGCGCTTGCGGACAGCCACTATCCGCAATGGCATCCCGCGCCGGTGACGGGGCTGATGAACGATCCGAACGGCTTTATCTGGTTTGCCGGACGCTATCATCTGTTTTATCAGTGGAACCCGCTGGGCTGCGATCATCGCTACAAGTGCTGGGGACACTGGAGCTCAGCAGATCTGGTGCACTGGCAGCACGAGCCAATGGCGCTGATGCCTGACGAAGAGTATGACCGCAACGGCTGTTACTCCGGCAGCGCCGTGGATAACAACGGCGTGCTGACCCTGTGCTATACCGGCAACGTTAAGTTTGACGATGGCGGCCGCACCGCCTGGCAGTGTCTGGCGGTGCAAAATGACGACGGCACGTTTGCCAAACTGGGACCGGTGTTGCCTCTGCCGGACGGGTATACCGGGCACGTCCGCGATCCGAAAGTGTGGCGCCATGACGGGCAGTGGTACATGGTGCTCGGGGCGCAGGATCGGCATAAGCGCGGCAAGGTGCTGCTGTTTACGTCAGCCGATTTACACACCTGGGCGTCCTGCGGCGAAATCGCCGGTCACGGCGTCAACGGACTCACGGACGCGGGCTATATGTGGGAGTGCCCGGATCTGTTTGAGCTTGATGACACACACGTCTTGATCTGCTGCCCGCAGGGGCTGGCGCGCGAACCGCATCGCTATCTCAACACCTATCCGGCCGTCTGGATGAGCGGGGCATTTGATTATCAAACCCCTGCATTTACGCACGGCGAGCTGCATGAGCTTGACGCCGGATTCGAATTTTACGCGCCGCAAACCACGGTGGCAGAAGATGGCCGCCGCATCCTCATCGGCTGGATGGGCGTGCCGGACGGCGAAGAGATGCTCCAGCCTACGCGGGCGCACGGCTGGATCCACCAGATGACCTGTCCTCGCGAGCTGCGCTACCGCGACGGTAAGCTCTGGCAGACCCCGGTCCGTGAGCTGGAAACGCTGCGCGAGGATGAACACCACTGGCAGGGACGCGCCAGCGATGCCCCGGTGCTGGCGGGAGCGCGTCTTGAGTTCGAACTGAGCGCCTCGTGCGTGAACGTGGATTTTGCCGGCGCGTTGCGACTGATTGTGGATGATGCGGGGATCCGTCTGGAACGCGCCAGTCTGAAAACCGCAGACACGCTGACCCGCTACTGGCAGGGCACTGTTCATCATTTACGCGTGCTGTGTGACCGTTCCAGCGTCGAAATTTTCATCAATCACGGTGAAGGCGTCATGAGCAGCCGCTATTTTCCTGACCATCCGGCCCAGGTACGCTTCGAAGGTGCGTCCGACATCACATTACGCTACTGGTCGCTGCGCAGCTGCATGATAGAATAGAGGTTTTGGCAGCCGGATCTAAGTCGTTGTGAGAAAAACAAAACGCGTCACCATTAAAGATATCGCGGAGCTCGCGGGGGTATCAAAAGCCACCGCCAGCCTGGTGCTGAACGGCCGCAGCAAAGAGCTTCGGGTGGCGGAGGAGACACGCGAGCGCGTGCTGGCGATTGCCAAAGAACATCATTATCAGCCCAGTATTCACGCCCGTTCGCTGCGAGACAACCGCAGCCACACCATTGGTCTGGTGGTGCCGGAAATCACCAACTACGGGTTTGCCGTTTTTTCTCATGAGCTGGAGACCCTCTGCCGCGAGGCGGGTGTTCAGCTGCTGATCTCCTGTAGCGATGAAAATCCGGGCCAGGAGACGGTGGTGGTCAATAACATGGTGGCCCGCCAGGTGGACGGGCTGATTGTCGCCTCCAGCATGCTCAACGACGCGGACTATCAAAAGCTGAGCGAACAGTTGCCCGTTGTGCTTTTTGACCGTCATATGAACGAAAGTACTCTGCCGCTGGTCCTCACCGATTCAATTATCCCAACCGCCACACTGGTGGCCGACATCGCGCGCCAGCATCCGGATGAGTTCTACTTCCTCGGCGGCCAGCCGCGGCTTTCCCCGACGCGTGACCGTCTGGAAGGGTTTAAGCAGGGGCTGCGTGACGCTGGCGTCGAGTTACGTCCGGAGTGGATCATTCATGGTAATTACCATCCGAGCTCCGGCTACGAAATGTTTGCCGAGCTTTGCGCACGCCTGGGCCGCCCGCCAAAAGCCCTTTTTACCGCCGCCTGCGGTCTGCTGGAAGGGGTGTTGCGCTATATGGGGCAACATAATCTGCTGCAAAGCGATATGCGTCTGGCCAGCTTTGACGATCACTATCTCTATGATTCTCTGACCATTCCTGTCGATACCGTTCGTCAGGATAACCGCCAGCTCGCCTGGCACTGCTTTGATCTGATTGGCAAACTGATTGAAGGGGAAACGCCGGAGCCGATCCAGCGTAAGCTGGATGCCACCCTGCAACGGCGATACAAGGCCGTGGAGTGACAGGGTAACGTATGAGGGGTACATCTATAACTTTAATTAATTAAAGATTGGATTCAGCCGATAACCAAAGGGAAATTATATCCCTGAGGTGTGTTATGTCGTTGAAAAAATCATCCCTGATTATCCTGTTTTCCCTGCTTTTCTTCTTTGTGGCCAGCACTACCACCAGCGTTGGGCTCATCATTAAAAGTAATACTTCGCTGGATAATGTGAACAAAGAAATTCAGGTGGTTCTGTCCATTATTGATCCCATTAACCACAGCCGAACCCTGCGCGTCAGGGTTATGGAGTATGTGAAAATGGTGGAAGCGGGGGACGCCACCGACCCGTCTGCGAAACTGGCCTCGGTTAAAGAGGCGCTGACCAAAGCCGATAGTGCATTTTCGGCGTTTATGGCCTCGCCGCGTTTGCCGGACGAAGCCCCGCTGGTCACTGCCTACCAGCAAGCGTGGCAAAATTACCGTAACCAGGGACTGGCACCGCTGATTGCCGCTGCCGCCGCTCATGATGTGTCGCGGTTCAACGCTCTTATTCCCGTGGTGTCTCAACTCGATCGCCAATATGAAATTGTGCTCGATCAGGTTCTCTCCGTTCACCAGAAGTACGCCAAAACGCTGAACGAGGATGCGAGCCATAATTTTGTGTCGGGTCTGGTTATTATCGCCAGCATTGCGGTGCTGTTCGTGGTGGTGATCTTCGCCGTCAGCCTGCTGATGAAACGCGTGGTCTTTGCGCCGGTGAACCTGGCGCGCGAGCACTGTCGCCAGATTGCGGCCGGGAAGCTGGACGTACCGGTACCGATCAAGCGTGATTCCGGGAATGAAATCGATCACCTGATGTCCTCGATGGAGCAGATGCGCCAGGCGCTGCTCTCCACCATTTCTCAGGTGCGCGATGCCAGCCACACCGTGACGCATGCGGCGCAGGAAATTGCCTCCGGCAATATCGACCTGGCCTCCCGTACCGAGCAACAGGCTTCGGCCCTGACCCAGACGGCCGCCAGCATGGAAGAGCTGAGCGCGACGGTGGCGAATAACACCGACAACGTTTTCCAGGCCGGTAAGCTGGTGCAGGATGCCGTGAAAAATGCCCATACCGGTGAAGCGGTAACCCGTGAAGTCATCGAAACGATGAATACTATCGCGTCCAATTCGAAGCGTATTGAGGACATCACCAGCGTCATCAACAGCATTGCTTTCCAGACTAATATTCTGGCGCTAAACGCGGCCGTTGAAGCGGCGCGTGCTGGCGCGCAGGGGCGAGGATTTGCCGTGGTAGCAAGTGAAGTGCGCACACTGGCCCAGAAAAGCGCGGTGGCGGCGAAGGATATCGAAAGCCTCATCGCCCAGTCTGTTTCCAGCGTGAAAAACGGTGCGGAACTGGTGAATCGTTCGGGAGAGGTGATTGATTCTATTATCAGCTCTGTGAATAAAGTGCATATGCTGATGGAACAGATTTCGGTTGCCTCAGAAGAGCAGAGCCGCGGGATTGGTCAGGTTGGGCAGGCCGTAACGGAGATGGACGGTGTGACCCAGCAGAACGCGGCGCTGGTGCAGCAATCCGCCGCCGCCGCGGCCTCGCTGGAGGAGCAGGCGCAGCAGCTGTCCCAAAGTATCTCGCGCTTTAGTTTGCCTGCTACGGCGTGATGTTCAGAGAGGCTCCCGAGGGAGCCTTTTTAATGTTTGTATTCAGCCGCTGCACAATCTCCTTCAGCCATTACTGTTATCCGTACAACGCCGCTATCACATAAATTTTCTCTTTCCCCGGCAATATTTCTGTTTCTCATCCGTCTACCTCATCAGAGACCATAATCATTCAACATAAACGAGGCACACATGAGAAATTTTGATATGCACGGAAAAGGTCACGGGCGTGGCTTGGGCCGCCATCGTATGGGTAAGGGCATCGTGATTGGCGCAGTCCTGTTCGTGGTGCTTGGCCTGCTGGTCATGTCCCTGTGGAACGCGTTGCTCCCGGCCATCCTGGGGGTTAAAGCCATTGGCTTCTGGCAGGCGCTGGGGATCCTGCTGCTGAGCCGCATTCTTTTCGGTGGGCTGGGTTTCCGTCCCGGTATGTTCGGTGCGCACCGCCGTATGCACGAACAATGGATGAATATGAGCCCCGAACAACATGAGGCCTTCATTCAGCAGCGTCGGGCGGGATTTGGGCGCCATGGTCATTGCCGATGGCACGATGGCCGGGATGAAAAACGAGATGATAACGGTGCGAAAGCGCCGGAAGCCGAGTGAGCGATATGAAAGCCGGTGAGGCGGGGGAATCATTACTGATCTCGGCACTCAATGCCTGCCGCACGCGGCTAAAAGCCTTCATTCGCGGAAGGACTGCGGTTCGTGATGATGTCGATGATATTCTTCAGGAAGTGACCTGGCAGTTGATGAAAGTGGAACAACCGGTCGAGAACGTCGCCGCCTGGCTGTTTCGCACCGCACGAAATGAGATGATCGACCGGGCGCGAAAAAAGCACGAGGTTTCACTGCCGGGGTACCTGACAGCAGATGACGACGACTTTCCGGAGCAGGAGATTGCAGAAACGTTATTCGGCGTACCGCAAACGCCGGAGGAGGAGTATCTCAACATGCTGCTATGGGAAGAGTTGGGGCAAGCCCTGTCGGAACTGCCGCCACCTCAGCGCGAGGTGTTTGAAAAAACGGAATTTGAGGGCTACAGCATGAAGGTGCTGGCAGAGGAAACAGGCGACAGTGTGCAGGCGTTATTATCCCGCAAACACAAAGCCGTGCGATTTTTGCGTAGTCGCCTCAAGGATATTTATGAAGCGTTGACAGGGCAATAAACTTCGACCACTCTGAAAAACAATATTTTAGAGGGGTCGTTATGCTTCAACGGTTAGCAAAGAAAAAGGTGCTGTTACTCTCTGCTCTGATGGTTTCGGGGCTGGTCAGGGCAGAGGAGTCGCTTCCGGATGCGGTGAAGCACTTCAGTGAACAGCAGGACATCAAGATCATTAAGAAAATTGACGCCCCCGGCGGCGCGCCAGCGTGGCTGGGGCAATATCAGGACATGGGCGTGACGCTCTTTCTGACCCCTGACGGAAAGCACGTCGTGTCTGGCTATCTGTATGATGAGAAGGGAACCAACCTCAGCGAGGCCTTTTTCCAGAAAGAGATCTACGCCCCGATGGGCCGCGAGATGTGGAAAAAGCTCAATGCGGCGCATCCCCTGAAGGAGGGCGCGGAGAGTGCCCCGCGCAAAGTCTTCGTCTTTGCCGACCCGTTCTGCCCGTACTGCAAGCAGTTCTGGGCTGAAGCGCAGCCGTGGGTGAAGGCTGGCAAGGTCCAGCTCAACACGCTGCTGGTTGCGTTTCTTAACCCGAACAGCGGGCGTAACGCCTCCGCGATCCTGAATGCGAAAGAACCGGTGTCGGCCTGGAAAGCGTACGAGCTGTCCGGCGGTAAAAAGCTGCCGAAACCTGAAGGAGCGGCGTCCCGGGAAACCGTTGAGATCCTGCAAAATCACCAGACGCTCATGGACAGTCTCGGCGCGAATGCCACACCGGCTATTTATTACCTGAATGAGCAAAACGAACTGCAACAGGTCGTGGGTATGCCAGACGCAAAACAGCTTGAGGCAATGTTCGGACCGAAGCCGTAAAAAGAAAGGCAGAAACAGGACGTTTCTGCCTTTTTTCAGTCAACTACCCCAGCGTCTCCGGAGGTAATTTACTGCTTCCTGCGTCTGCGGCTGGTTAAGATAGTCTTCACGGAACAGGATGGTGCCCTTAACGTCTGGCAGTGAATCATTGAGGTCGAGCTGTTTTTTCAGCTCCGGTACGCCGCCGTTCACCGTCCAGTCCGGTTCGTTTCTGGAAGGCGCGCCCACTTTGTAGAACGCGATCCCGATATACAGACGGGTGTGGGTCGGTTTCACCACGTCAGCCCACCATTTTGTCAGCACATCGTAACGTGCCGCGTCGCGGGCGAAGGGCCAGTAGATCTGCGGCGCAATGTAATCCAGTAATCCCTGCTGTACCCATTTGCGCGTGTCAGCGTAGGATTCATCATAGGCTGCGGCGCCGCGCGTGTCCGAGCCTGCCGGGTCGAAGGAGCGATTGCGCCAGACCCCCGCCGGGCTGACGCCAAATTCGACCTCAGGTTTAGCCTGCTTGATCGCCCTGGAGACCTGCACAATCAACTGCTGCGTATTGTGTCGACGCCAGTCCGCTTTTGACGAAAATCCTTCGCCATAGCGCCTGAAGGTCCAGGCATCATTCAGGGGGGAGCCCGGCGTCTCGGTGTAAAAATAGTCATCGAACTGAACGCCGTCGACAGGGTAATGATTTACCACTTCCATCACCACCTGGGTTATCCAGCCCCGCACCTCGGGAATGCCCGGGTCGAGAACAAAACGATCCCCCGAGGTGCGGATCCACTCCGGATGCAGGACGTACACGCTCGAAGGATGAAGCGACGAGGTGCGGTTAAGCGCGGCGATGGTCGACGGCTTCGTGTTGGTGGAAACGCGGTATGGGTTAAACCAGGCATGAACCTTCATCCCACGCTTGTGCGCTTCATCCAGCATAAACTGAAGCGGATCGTAACCGGGATCTTCCCCGATAGTCCCCGTCAGGGTATCTGACCAGGGCAGTATTTTAGAAGCCCACAGCGCCGTACTGTCCGGTTTTACCTGAAAGAAGACGGTGTTGATCCCAAGATTTTTCAGCTTATCGAGCTTGTCCGTCAGCGCCCGCTGTTGCTGGGCGATGCGCTGGTCCGCGCTACGGCCATTCACCGATGAAACGGGAGGCCAGTCGAGACGGGAGACGGTCGCCAGCCAGATCCCGCGCATGGGTTCTTTAGTCTGCTGTACTGGTTTCGCCTGCGGCAGCGGGGTTACGAGTGATTTAGGTGGTTTGGAAGTGCAACTTACCAGTAAAAGCGCGCAGCCAAGCAGCGCGCCAGTCCGTTTTACGTGTCGCATCATTTGCGTGTTAGCTCCTGGGTGTCCGGCTATCCGTCCAGGGATTAAACGCCGGTTCGTCCTGTTCCCCGTTACCGTCATCGTGAAGGGAGTCGAGGTAGAGGGCTTCAACTTCCGCCCGCGCCCATGGGGTGCGGCGCAGAAACTTCAGACTCGATTTAACGCTCGGGTCCTTGCGAAAACAGTTGATTTTGATTCGGTTGCCCAGTTCATACCAGCCATATCGCGCAACCAGCGCGTTAACCTGCATTTCGAGGGTTACGCCATGCAAAGGATCGTTGGAAACATGTGCTGTCATAGGCGTCCGGTAGTCTCATTTTTTATGGGGATGTGATAAACGCTCAAAGGTTACAAGAAAGCAGGGGACGCGGCAATTTCAGCGTGAGGTTCTTCACCCGTGAAGGGTGAAGAGGATTTCCGGTTAATACTATTTTTTAAACAGTTCAGGTGCCCACGGCGTTGGGTCTACCTCCATAAAGGGCGCACGCTCAAAGCGGGACTTCAGCGCCCAGGGCACCGTACAGTCGAAAATCGTTTTGCAGGTGATCCCGTTGCCACGAATGGAGGGGCTGTAGTCCGGCGCCTGAGACGGATCGAGCTGGTGTCCGCGGATCCCCGGCAGATGGGTGATGCTGACATCGCCCTGCATACGGGTCGTCATCGCCCACAAGATGTCGTCGCTGTCGAAAATATCCACATCTTCGTCGACGAGAATAATGTTTTTAAGCTCGGAATAGGTGGCTAACGCGATGAGAGCCGCCTGACCCTGACGCCCTTCGTCAGAGGGCTGGCGTTTTTTCACCTGCAATACGCCAAGGAACTTGCCGCCGCCAGCGGTATGCGCATAGACGTTTTGCAGAAAACCGGGGATGGCTTCTTCCACCGCATTACGGATGCTGGCCTCCGTTGGCAAACCGGCCAGCGTGGTGTGCTCTTCGCCCGGTCCTACCAGGGTTTGCAGGATCGCCTGATGACGCATCGTGACGGCCTTCACTTTGATTACCGGTAAGGAGGGGTTAGCCTCCCCGCAGTAGCCGGGAAATTCCGGCATCGCGTGCCCGGTGTGGGTATGCTGATCTTCTTCTACGCGCACGCCCGGCAGCAGTTCGCCTTCGATGATAATTTCCGCACGCGCAATCGCTTTTTCATTTACGGCCACACCCTGCACCAGCTCGACGGGGGTCTGACGTAACGCGCCGGCGACACCCAGCTCGTTGTAGCCGAAGGGCGTGGTAGGGGCTTCGAAACAGGCGCCAATATAGATAGCGGGATCGAGACCCATATTGATCGTGACCGGCAACGGTTTGCCCGCCTCCTCGGCTTTCTTACGGAACACTTCAATATGGCGGCCCGCGGCAAGAAACATGGAGAGCTCATCGCGCTCCTGCACGCAGAGACGGTGAATAGTGACATCGGTCAGTGAGGCATCTTCCGGATCGCTTGCCAGCACCAGCCCCAGACAGAAGAACGGACCGGCATCTATCGGCGTGTTGGTCGGTGCCGGAAGCAATTTACGCAGATCGAAGTCCGGATCGTCGGCATAAAACACCTGTTCCTGACACGGCGCCTGTGCCGCCGGAACCACAACGGGAGCAATCGGGTTTTTCACGGCCTGGCCGACATGTTTTGCCAGTTCAGAGGGATCGCAGCCCAACAGGAGCGCCGCCCGCTCGCGGCTGGCGTGCATTCCGACCAGAATACGGGAGTCGGGGTATCCCTTAATAGCGTTAAACATCATCGCCGGGCCAATGCGCGTCGGACGTTTTACCGTGCCGCCAGCACCAATATGCCGGTACACACCCGCCAGCTCCGCGTCAGGATCGACCGGATGGCTGGTTTCAAGGTATTGACCTTCATGGCGTTTTAGCAGTTCGATAGCACTTCTGAGATCGTTGATGTGGTTTTCCATATTTTTCCCCCCTCGGATGAATGCATCCATTCTTAACCGGACGAAGAGGGCTATCAATTGCATCATTTATGCTATTTTAATATGAATTTTATTATCAATAATAAAGGCATGGTATGCAGTTTCGACTGATGCGCAATTTTATCGTGGTGGCGGAAGAGCTTCACATGCATCGAGCGGCGGAGCGCCTTAACATGGCGCAGCCCGCGCTGAGTCAGCAGATAAAAACGCTTGAAGATCGTCTGGGGGTAATGCTCTTTAGCCGGGCGAATCGTCGCCTGACGCTGACGCCAGCCGGTGAGGCGTTTCTCAGTAAAGCCAGAGTCGCGATTTTAATGACCGATCAGGCGATTCTGGATGCCAGACAGACGGCCAGAGGGGAACAGGGCGTGCTGAATCTCGGATGTGTTTCAAGTGCGATATTCGACAGTAAGCTGCCCGCCGCGCTGCGGCTTTTACATGAGAAATGGCCCGCCATCAGCCTTTCCATGATGACGGGAAATGTGCAAACCCTTTATACCGGCGTGCAAAGCAACCAGCTGGATGTGGCCATTATTCGTGCCCCGTTACCGCTGCTGCCTGACGATCTGCAAAGCCGTCCTTTCACAACGGAAAAAGCCGTGCTGGCCTTACCTCGTCAACACAGCCTGGCGGGCTCCGCCGCGCTGACGCTTGCGTCGGTGAAAGAGGAGAAGTGGATCGCCCTGCGCGACCCGGAGGGGATGGGGCTGGAGCAATATTTCTATGATGCCTGCCACAGCGCGGGCATACAGCCTGACGTTGTGCAAAATGCCACCGATGTCCCCACGGTGATAAGTCTCGTCTCGGCAGGGTTTGGCATCGCCATGCTGCCGGCTTCAGCGAAGGCGATATGCGTACAAAACGTCGTCTTTGTGGATATTCTTGACCGACTCCGGGAGAGCGAGCTGACGCTGGTTTGCCACCGGATTATTCGCTCTGAGGTGCTGAAAAAATTGATGAGTATCCTCGATCATACCTGACGTCCGGCGGCCTGAAGAAGCTGTTCTCGCAGCCAGCGGTTAGCCGGATCCTGGCTGTTTTTCGGGTGCCAGTACATACCGATGACGATCGGCGGGAGATCCAGCGGCGGCGGAAAAATATCAAGCGTTTGCGTAAACCGTAGCAACATGCGTCTGGGTAAGGTGCAGAGCAAATCGGTACCGGCAACAATCGCAGGCGCCATCGCATAGCTTTGCGTCGACATCACTACGTTACGCTGGTGGCCAAGCCCCGCCAGGTGCTGATCGACAAAGCCCGCGAACGGGTCGCCCTCGGATGAAACCACCAGGTGGGAAAGGCTACAATAGCTATCCAGATCCATCGGACTCGTACCGCGCGGATGGCCTTTTCGCTGGGCTGTGGCATATTCATCGTCAAACAGCTTGCGTCTGACCCATGCATCGTGCGCCACCGCGTTAACGCCGACATAAATATCCACATCGCCATTTTCCATCTGCGCTGGCAGCAGTTGGGTTTCCGGGAGCGCAAAACGCAGGCGGATACCTGGCGCCGCACTGCTAATCTGATTCTGCAACTCTGCCCCCAGCATCAGCGCCGGGTTCTCGTGCAGGGCAATCACAAAGGTGCGGTTGCTGTTCTGCGCGTTAAACGTGGTGGGTTCAAGCATCGCCGATATACCCTGCAAAACCGTCGCGACCTGCGGCCTTAACCCCTCGGCGCGCGGCGTCGGTAACACCCCACGTCCGTGTGGGGAAGGGACAAACAGCGGCTCACCAAACAACACGCGCAGGCGCGCAAGGCGGCCAGACATCGCCGGCTGGCTGATGCCCAGCCGCGCGGCGGCATGGGTGATATTCTGGTCCCTGAGTAACGCATCCAGCGTCAGGATCAGGTCCATATCCATATCGGAGGGGGACATCTTATTTTGCGTCACGGTTGGTATAGGTCACCGGAACCCACGCGTAGCCGTCCCGCTCACCTTTCGTCACATAGCCGATCCCGGGGAAAGGCAGATGTGGCGCCGCAATCAGCGCTTTATTTTTCACAAACTCAGCGAAAGCAGCGTTGCGCACCCGGGCGGCGCCGTCCTGATCCTCATCGTAAGCAATCGTCACGTTGGGCTGTGGGAACTGAACCGCGGCAACGTGAATGATGTCGCCGACAAAAGTCATTTTTTCACCTTTGCTCTCCAGCGTGTAGAACGCGGAGCCTGGAGTGTGACCCGGGTGAACCGTACCGCTGATGCCCGGCAGAAGCTGTTCCGTGCCGGAGAAGGTCGTCACTTTTCCGGCATCCAGATAGGGCTTTAAGGTCTTGTGCGCGACGTCGAAGTAGTTCTGGTCATAGCCAGACTTTTTCTGGTTCTCGTCGTTAAAGAAGAAATCGATATCCGGTTTGCCGACATACACCTGCGCGCGGGTAAACACGCGCTGACCGTCTTTAACCAGGCCGCCAGCGTGATCGGAGTGCGCATGGGTGATCAGAATATCGGTAATATCTTCGGGTTTGATGCCCTGGGTCGCCAGGCTCTCAATCAGCCGCCCGCCTTTGCCGGGGCCAAACAGCTGACCGGAACCGGTATCCACCAGAATTTTGTGGCCGGGGATGGCGATATAGAACGCGTTAATCGACGCTTCCACCGGATTGGCCTGGAAGTTTTTAGCCAGTAACGCATCGGTATTTTCCGCCGTCGTCCGGCGCAGTAAGGCGTGCAGATCCTGCGGCACGCTCCCGTCCGTAAAGGCGGTGACAATCGTATCGCCAACCTGAACGCTGTAGCCGCCAGCCTGCTGTTTCACCACATGCTGCGGAACGCTGGCCACCGCGTGGATAGCGGGAAAGAATAAAACCGAACCGGCCAACAGGGTTGATATCGCAAGTTTTTTCACAGTAAACATGATGGGCTCCTCAATAGTAAGTTCATCATAGTTCAACTGCGATTTTTGAGAACCGCCGGGAAGTGAATGTGACCTATCCATGGAATGGATAGGTCTGAGAGGATGCTTTACAGCACGCCGGTACCGCCGTCAGAGCACCACACTTGCCCGGAGGCGTATGAGCAGGTATCGGAGGCAAACAATACATACAGCGGTGCGATTTCAACCGGCTGGCCCGGTCTGCCCAGGGGCGTATCTTCCCCGAACTTCTGAACTTTGGACTGCGGCTGGCCGCCGCTGGACTGAAGAGGCGTCCAGTATGGACCTGGCGCGACGGCATTCACCCGAATGCCACGCGGTCCCAGCTGCTGGGCCAGAGACTTGGTAAAGGCTACGTTACAGGCTTTGGTCTGCGCATAGTCCACCAGGATCGCGCTCGGTTTAAACGCCTGAACGGAAGTGGTGTTAATGATCACGGCGCCTTCCTGCAAATGGCGCAGCGCAGCTTTGGTGATCCAGAAGGGGGCATAGACGTTGGTCTTAAACGTCGCGTCAAAATCTGCCGTGGTGAGATCGTCGATAGATTCACAGTACTGCTGGCGTCCGGCGTTATTCACCAGAATATCCAGGCCGCCCAGTTCGGCAACGGCTTTTTCCACCAGCGTGTCGCAGAACGACTCCACGCGAATGTCGCCCGGAATGGCGACCGCTTTACGGCCTTCAGCCTGAATCAGCGCAATGACCGATGCCGCATCGGACTCCTCTTCCGGCAGATAGCCAATAGCGACATCTGCGCCTTCACGGGCATAGGCGATCGCTACCGCGCGACCAATTCCGGAATCACCGCCGGTAATCAGCGCTTTTTTTCCTGCCAGTTTTCCTGACCCGATATAACTTGTTTCACCATGATCCGGTATTGGCTTCATTTCCGATGCCAGCCCGGGGGCCCTTTGCGGTTGTTCAGCAAACGGTGGACGAGGGTAATGCAGCGTGTGATTATTTCCTGTAGACATACCGGCCTCCTTAATAGTGAATTCCAAGATTAGTCGTTAATTAAACGTAAGCGGGCAAAATTGACAAATTCAGACAAATCTATCTTCCGGTAGCGGATATAAAATATTTTCTCAAGCCAGCATGTAATACCAGAAAAGGGCGACCTCATCTTTTTCCGGCAGGGCGTTGTAAAGGTAGCGATCGTAACCGCCGAGAATAAACCCATAGTGACGATAAAAAAGACAGGCAGAAACATTAACGTTCTGCGTCTCCAGCCGTAACCCGGGCGCATTGAGGCTTCGCGCCCAGACGTGGGTGGCGGACATCAGCTTGTGCGCCGCGCCCGTACGACGCTTTGAACGCTCCACGGCAATGTAATCCACCGATATAAATTTATTCCAGTTGCAGGACGCGGTAATAAAACCGGCGATTTCACCGTCATCCGTTTCGGCGATAAGAAATATTGAATCCGGATTAACACAATGATTTTCCAGCGTCTGGAGATCCAGTTCATAGGTTTTAAGATAAGGTTCGGTCAGCGCCTCGATATGCAAATCACCATTGAGAAAAGGCTCTCTGGCAATCTCATCGACCGTAAAAGAAAAATCACAGCATTCAAGACGGGCAAGGTCGGTGCTTAATCCTTTTCGAATATGCATAGTATTCCTTAAGTGGGAGTTATAAATAGATAATAGACGAAGCGGCATACTCTGCTGGCATAACACTCTGTAGATCCTGGTCTAAGCTTGTATTTCGTTCCGCGTAAAATGTGGTCATTCGAGGACAATGAATGGAATTCAGAACATGTCGCAGGCACTGGGGTGCTGAGTTTATTTCCGATGACGTTGTACGTTTTCGCGTCTGGGCAGAAGGGCAAAAAGATCTCACGTTGCGTTTAACCGATACCGACATTCACATGGCGGCGGTGGGCGACGGCTGGTTTCAGATTGACGTGCCCGGCATCAGGCACGGTACGACGTATCAGTTTGTTTTACAGGATGGAATGGCGGTGCCGGACCCGGCCTCGCGCGCGCAGCAGGCTGACGTCAATGGCCCGTCGGTGGTGATCGACCCGCGTCGCAGCCTGCCCGCTCAGCGCGAATGGCAAGGACGACCGTGGGAAGAGACGGTGATCTACGAGCTGCATATCGGCACCTTCACCGGGGAAGGAACCTTCAGGGCGGCCATAGACAAACTGCCTTATCTGGCCGAACTGGGTATTACGCAACTGGAAGTGATGCCCGTGTCCCAGTTCGGGGGCGCGCGCGGATGGGGGTATGACGGTGTACTGCTGTATGCCCCGCACTCGGCTTATGGTACACCGGATGATTTTCATGCCTTCATTGATGCCGCCCACGCGCTCGGGCTTTCCGTGGTGCTGGATATCGTACTCAACCACTTTGGCCCGGAAGGGAACTACCTGCCGTTGCTCTCGCCGGCGTTTTTCCATCAGGATCGTATGACCCCGTGGGGCAACGGTATTGCCTATGAGGTTGAAGCTGTCCGGCAATACATCGCTGAGGCGCCGTTATTCTGGCTCTCGGAGTATCATCTTGACGGTCTGCGCTTCGACGCCATCGACCAGATCCATGACGACGCTGAGACCCATATTCTTCCCGAGATAGCGCAACGGATCCGCGACGCCTTTCCGGATCGGCATATCCATCTGACCACCGAAGACAGTCGCAACGTGATTTTCCTGCATCCGCGTGATGAGCATGGTCAGACGCCGCTTTTCACCGCCGAATGGAATGATGATTTTCACAACGCCGCGCATGTCTTCGCGACGGGAGAATCACACGCCTACTATCAGGATTTTGCCTTTGAGCCGGAGAAAAAACTGGCGCGGGCGCTGGCAGAAGGCTTTGTCTACCAGGGGGAAATCTCGCTTCAGACCGGAAAATCGCGCGGGGTAGAGTGTCGCGAGCAACCCCCACAGTTTTTTGTCGATTTTATTCAAAATCACGACCAGGTCGGCAACCGTGCCCAGGGGGAGAGGCTTATCTCTCTGGCTGGGGCGGATAAAACGCGCGTGCTGTTCGCGGCGCTGCTCCTGTCGCCCCATATTCCGCTGCTGTTTATGGGCGAGGAGTATGGCGAAACGCATCCGTTCCTCTTTTTCACCGACTTCCACGGCGACCTGGCGAAAGCGGTGCGGGAAGGGCGCGCGAAAGAGTTTACCGGCCATGCCGGGCACGATGAAACCGTACCGGACCCCAATGACGTAAATACCTTTATGCGGTCGAAGCTTGACTGGAACAAGGCAGACACGGAGGAAGGCAGGGCGTGGCTGCACGTCACGCGCGAGCTGATTGTGCTGCGTCAGCGCTTTATCGTCCCGTTACTGAAACAGCGGGGCACCGTGGAGGGTAACGTCCTGCAAACGGCGCTCGGCATGGTTGCAGTGAGCTGGCGTTTTCCGTCCGGCACGTTGTCGCTGGCGCTGAATATCGGCAAAAAGCCGCTCGCCTTACCGGACCTGCCCGGAAAAACGATCTTTAGCTGGCCGGAGGCAGTCGAAAACCTGCCGTCGAACAGCATTGTTGTTCGCTTTGCTGATGGAGAAGCAGCGCTATGATCCCTTCCTCTACTTACCGAATTCAGTTTCGCAACGGCATGACCTTTGACCGCGTGGCAGACCTGATTCCGTATATGAAAGACCTCGGTATCAGCCATCTTTACGCGTCGCCTGTTTTCACCGCAACCACGAATTCCACCCACGGCTATGACGTGACCGACCCCAACGAAATTGACCCGGCGATTGGCGGGCGGGAAGGGTTTGACCGCATGGCGGCGGCGCTGAAACAGGCGGGGATGGGGCTGATTCTGGATATCGTTCCTAACCATATGTCGACCTCGCTGGAAAACCGCTGGTGGCGCGATGTTATCGAACATGGCGGGCAGAGCCGCTATGCGGCGTATTTTGATATCGACTGGTCCCGACCGCTGACGTTGCCGTTTCTTGGCGACACCTTTGAAGCCGAGCTGGAGCGGGGGACTATCACCTTAAAACGTGACAGTGTCACCAACAGCGCAGCGCTGGTTTACTATGATACCGCCTATCCGCTTAATCCCGGCACGTATGCCGAAGGCAAGAGCATCGCTGAGATCCACGAGGCGCAAAGCTGGCGGCTGATGTCCTGGCGGGAAGCGCCGAAACAGCTTTCATGGCGGCGCTTTTTTGAAATCACCGGGCTGGTCGGCGTGCGGGTAGAGGATGAGGCGGTATTCGCAGATACGCACCACCTGATCCTTGAGCTTGTCCACGCCGGGGTTGTCGACGGCCTGCGCATTGACCATGTGGACGGGCTTGCCGATCCGCTGGGCTATTTGCAGCGACTGCGTGCGGCTACCGGACCGGATTGCTACATCACGGTGGAAAAAATCCTCGCCAAAGGGGAACAGCTTCCTCCGGAGTGGCCCATCTCAGGTACTACGGGTTATGAGTTTATCGCCTCCCTGGCGGAAGTGCTGGTGGATGATACCAACCTCTCGCGGCTGGAGATGCTCTACGACGAGACGCTGGGTACGACCGTGGACAGGCAGGCGGAACTTCGCAACGCCAAAGGGCTGATGACCGATCGTAATTTTGAGGGTGAATTTACCACGTTGCTCAAAATAGCCAGCGAGCTGGCCGGGCATAACGGCGCCGAAGTGGAGCATGATGATATCCGCCATGCCCTGCGTGAGCTGCTTATCGCGTTTCCGGTGTATCGCACCTACGGCACCGCTGAGGGACTGACGCCACCGGATGTGGCGCTGCTCAGCCGTGTGGTCGCCAGCGTCAACGCCTCTGAACCCGCTCTGAGCCTGATCGTGCGTATTCTTACCGGCGATCTGCCGGAGCATGACCACGCGCTGGCCTCGCTTTTCCGCACCCGTTTTCAGCAACTGACCGGGCCGCTGATGGCAAAATCGGTAGAGGATACGCTGTTCTTCCGCCATAACCTGGAGCTGGCCCTGAACGAAGTCGGCGCCGACCCGACGCCGCGCGCGTTTTCACTTTCCCGTTTTCATCAGGAAATGCGCATTCGTCTTGCCCGCCAGCCCGATGCGCTGCTGGGAACTTCCACCCACGACACCAAACGCGGCGAGGATGCACGAGCTCGTCTGTATACGCTGACGGAAGCGCCAGATCTGTGGGGAGAAAATCTGGCGCGCTGGCGGCAGATGAACCAGACGCAGGTCCGATTCCTCAACGATGGCACCGCGCCGAACGCCGCCGACACCTGGATGATCTTCCAGGCGCTGGCGGGCGTCTGGCCAGCAACCCTGTCGCCTGAGGATCGTGATGGCCTTAAGTCACTGGAAGAGCGTTTCCTCGGCTTTATCGAGAAAGCCCTGCGCGAGGCCAAGCAGCGTACCGACTGGATCGACAGCAACGAAGGTTACGAGAGCGTGGTCCTGGACTACGTGCGCCATCTGCTTTCCCCGGATAACACCCTGTTCCTGCGTGATTTCAGTGCCGCACTCCAGCCGTTTATTCGGGCTGGGTTAATGAACAGCCTGAGCCAGACGGTGATCAAGCTGACTGCGCCTGGCGTACCGGACATCTACCAGGGCAGCGAGGGGCTTAACTTCAGCCTCGTCGACCCGGATAACCGCCGCGAACCGGATTTCGCCGCACTGGCGGAAAACCTCAGCGTAGCGGATGGCACCGTTTTTAACGATGCGCAACGCTGGCGAGACGGCAGCGTGAAGCAGTACGTTACCGCCACGCTGTTACGGCTTCGGCCACATTACCCCGCACTTTTCCGCTACGGCGACTGGCTGCCGCTGAAGGTAACCGGTGAGCGGGAGGAGAATCTGATCGTTTATGCCCGCATAAAAGATGACGAGGCGCTGATCGTCGCCGTGCCGCGTCTGGTGTTTGACGTCACCGACAATGCGATGCTGTGGGCCAACACTATCGTGGCCATACCCCAGGAGCTGGCCGGGAAGCACTACCGGGATCTGTTTACCGGTGAGCGTCGCCTTCTGCCAGAGACGCTGGATTTAACGTCTGAAAAGGGATGTTTGTTGGTTCTGCTTACCTGCGACTAATCGAGGAGAACAAAAATGCCAAAGGATACAACGTTTGAAATTCGGGCCGGTCATGGCCAGCAGTTGGGCGCAAATTATGACGGGAAAGGGGTAAACTTCGCCCTGTTTTCCGCCCACGCGGAGCGGGTGGAGCTGTGTCTGTTTGATCCTTCGGGAAAAACAGAAATCGCCCGCCTGGAACTGCCGGAATATACCCATGAGGTCTGGCACGGCTATGTGCCGGATTTGAAACCGGGGGCGCTGTATGGCTACCGTGTGTATGGCCCCTACGATCCGGAGAACGGTCACCGTTTTAACCCCAATAAGCTGCTTATTGACCCCTATGCCCGTGAACTGGTGGGTGACATTGAGTGGAACGATGCCCACTTCGGCTATGAGCTGGGACACGATGAGCTGGATCTCAGTTTTGATACGCGAGACAGCGCGCCATTTACGCCCAAATGTAAGGTCATCGACCCCAATGCCGTTGACTGGCAGGACTCACGCCGGCCCGATATCCCGTGGCCGCATACCGTGGTCTATGAAAGCCACGTAAAAGGCTTTACCCAGCTTAACCCGGCTATTCCGCCTGAACTGCGCGGTACGTTTGAGGGGATGGGGCATAAAGCCTCGGTGGAATACATCAAAAGCCTCGGCATTACCTCGGTCGAGCTGCTACCGGTTCACTGGTTCCCTGACGATCAGCACCTGCTCGATCGCGGCCTGAAAAACTTCTGGGGCTATAACTCGCTCGGTTTCTTTGCGCCAGCGTCCCGCTATTACGGCCCGGCGGGCATCCAGGGTTTCCGCGACATGGTGCGTGCCTATCATGACGCGGGCATCGAGGTGATCCTCGACGTGGTCTATAACCACACGGCGGAGGGCAACGAGCTGGGACCAACCCTGTCGTTTAAGGGGATTGATAACTTCTGTTATTACCGCACCATGCCGGATCAGCACCGGTATTACATCAACGACACCGGCACCGGGAACACCGTTAATACATCGCACCCGCGCGTGTTACAGATGGTCATGGACTCCCTGCGCTACTGGGCGGAGTCGATGCAGATTGACGGTTTCCGCTTTGACCTCGGGACCATTCTCGGACGTGAGCCGGAGGGGTTCGATCCGCGCGGCGGCTTCTTTGATGCCGTGACCCAGGATCCGGTGCTGTCGAAGCTGAAGCTCATCGGTGAGCCGTGGGATATCGGCCCCGGCGGGTATCAGGTGGGGGGCTTCCCACCTGGCTGGGGTGAGTGGAACGACAAATACCGCGATACGGTACGTGAATACTGGAAGGGGGATAACGTTTCTAACGATTTTGCCGCCCGTCTGTTAGGGTCCGGTGATTTGTACGATCTGCGCGGGCGTCGTCCGTGGGCCAGCGTCAATTTTATCACCGCGCATGACGGCTTCACGCTGAACGACCTGGTATCGTACAACGAGAAACATAACGCCGATAACGGGGAAGATAATAACGACGGACATAACGATAACCGGTCGTATAACTACGGCGAAGAGGGGCCGACGGAAAACCCGGATATCATTGCCACCCGCGAGCGGCAAAAGCGCAACTTCCTCACCACGCTCTTCTTCTCGCACGGCACGCCGATGCTGCTGGCAGGCGATGAGTTTGGCCGGACGCAAAAGGGCAATAATAACGGCTATTGTCAGGACAGCGAGATCTCCTGGGTAAACTGGGAAGGACTCACTGAAAACGACGAGAAGCTGCGCGACTTTACCCGTCGGTTGATTGCCCTGCGCGCGACGCAGCCGCTGCTGCGACGTGAGAACTGGCGCGACGGGCTGGAGATCCGCTGGTTTAACGCCGGTGGCGGACCGCAGCAGTCGGAACAGTGGGACGAGGGTTCCACCCTTGGTCTTGCCATCAGCCGTCCTGATCTTGAGCAGGAAGAGGGCGTCTGGCAAGACGTGCTGATGCTGTTTAACCCGTTTGAAGGTACGGTGCCATTCCAGATCCCGCAGTTTGGCGAAGGGGGTTGGGTGCTCGAACTCTCGACGTCGGAGGATGCCCCCACGGGGGAAATCATCACTGAATCTGTCGATTACGAGCTGGCCGGGCGGAGTATCACCCTGTTCCGCCGTCCTTAAAGCGAGGCCGCCGCGCGTGCGGCGGTATCATACAGGGAGGAGATCGCGCGGAGTAACTGCGCGGTCTCGCCAATCGACGCGCCCGGAATACCGCTTTCCGCATGAATGTTGATTAGGCAGGCCTCCCGCACCTCCCGGTACTTCATGCACAGCGCTTTTCCCTCCTCCGTAGTGGAGAAAAAAAGCTCTTTTCCCGCTTTCTCGCTGGTGACGTAGCCCGCCTTGACCAGCTTTTTCAGCGCATACGTCACCACGTGGGTATCTTCCACGTTCAGCACAAAGCAGATGTCAGCCAGCTTTTTCTTACGGTTGCGGTGATTCACGTGGTGCAGAAGCGAAACATCAAAGGCCCCCATATCCGGTTCACCCGCTGCGGTCATGCAGCGCACCATCCATTTGTTAAACGCATTGCTGGTCATGATCAGCGCATATTCCAGCTCTGATAATTCAGCACACCGCTCTGAGACGAGATGACGGGAGGAGACGATTCGCCCGTCCGCAATATCGTCGTGGTTTAACGCTGTCGTCTTTTTCTTTACTGTCATAACGATCCTTCCCCCGAAATGTAAACCCGTCGATAAAATAAGAACATTTTATTGATAAATTGTTTACATGTTTTTGACGTTCAGATATAGCTTTTTAGTGCAGGTTCTGTGGAGCCTCACGCAAAACACAACATCGCGCGCCGTAATGCACCGGCTTCGCTCTGCTGCGAAGTATAAAAAATAGCCGTCGGCGCGCAACGCTCACTTTGGATAGGGTAACGTTTATGGACAGTTCTACACTGTTGCCACTTATCGGGATTCCGGTGGTGGTTATTGGTTTTGCACTGCGTTTCAACCCGCTGCTGGTTGTCGTGGTGGCGGGCCTGGCGACGGGCCTGCTGGTTGGCATGGATTTCGGTATGCTGCTGGAAACCTTTGGCGAAAAGTTCGTGAATAGCCGATCGCTTGCCACCTTCATTCTGATCCTGCCGGTGATTGGCCTATTAGAGTATTACGGGCTGAAAGAACGCGCCCAGGCCTGGGTCGCGAAGATCGCCAGCGCCACCTCGGCGCGTATCCTGATGCTCTACTTTGTTGCCCGCGAAGGAACGGCTGCGCTGGGCCTGATGTCGCTTGGCGGCCACGCGCAAACGGTGCGTCCGCTGCTGGCGCCGATGGCGGAAGGGGCAGCTCTGAATGAATACGGGGAACTGCCGCAGACTATCCGCGACAAAATCAAAGCCCATGCCGCCGCGTGTGACAATATCGCGGTTTTCTTTGGGGAAGATATTTTTATCGCCTTTGGCGCGGTACTGCTGATTGATGCGTTCCTGAAAGAGAACGGGATCGAGGGGATCGAACCGCTGCATATCGGCCTGTGGGCCATTCCGACCGCCATTGCGGCACTGATCATCCATATGACGCGTCTGCTACGCCTTGATGCCAGCATTCGTCGCGACGTGATGGCCTGGAAAGCAGAGCAGGGTACGCAGGAGATCGCACCATGATGACCCTCATCACCATTAACCGCGTGTACTACCTGATCGGCTTCGTCGTGATGCTGCTGGTTGTGATGACCCTTCGCGATCGCGCTAACCCGAAACGCTATACCACGGCGCTGTTCTGGTTTCTGTTTGGCGGGATCTTCCTGTTTGGCGATCTGATGGTGCAGGAGCTGGGTAAGCCCCTGGCGTATCGCATTATTGGCGGCGCCGTTATCGTGATTGCGCTGCTGGCCGGTTTCGGGCTGGTCGGGAAGGGGCATTATAAAATGTCCACCGAGGAGGAGCGTGTTGCCTCGTCGAACCGGCTGAAAAACTCGCTGTTTTTACCGGCACTGATGATCCCCGTGGTAACGGTCATCGGGACGCTATTTCTGAAAGGCGTGTCGATTGGCGGTGTCTATCTGCTCGACCAGAAACAGCTTACGCTGGCGGCGCTGTGCGTGGCCTGTGTGGCAGCTATCCTCACCGGCTGGTGGCTGACAAAAGGTACGCCGCTGCATGCGGTTCGTCAGTCGCGTCGGCTGGTCGATACCATTGGCTGGGCGGTGATCCTGCCGCAGATGCTCGCCATGCTCGGCGGGGTGTTTGTGGTGGCGAATACCGGCGAATCGGTACAAAAGGTGGTCAGCCTGTTTGTGAACCCGGACAGCCGCTTCATGCTGGTGGTCATTTATTGCGTGGGGATGGCGCTGTTTACCATGATCATGGGTAACGCCTTCGCAGCCTTCCCGGTGTTAAGCGCCGGTATCGCTCTGCCATTCCTGATTAATGTCCATCACGGTAACCCGGCGCCGCTGCTGGCTATCGGTATGTACGCTGGCTATTGCGGCACGCTGATGACGCCGATGGCCGCCAACTTCAACATTGTGCCCGCCGCGCTACTGGAGCTAAAAGACAAATATCAGGTTATCAAGATCCAGATCCCGACCGCGTTAACCCTGCTGGTGGTGAACGTGTTCTTAATGTATTTCCTCGTGTTTCGCTAAGGAGCTGCAATGGAATTAACGCAACATCAGGCTGACGCCTTCGCCAGAATGCCGTTGACCTATTTACGTCAGGAATACCCGAACCACATTATGCATCTGCTCAACGATGACGGCGACGTTCTGCCGCCTCGCGAGCTGCACCCGATCTTTTACGGCTGTTTTGACTGGCACTCTGCGGTGCACGGCTACTGGCTGCTGCTGCGCTGCCTGCGTCTCTGGCCCGAACTGCCGTGCCGGGAAGAGATCATCACTCTGTTCGAAGAACACCTGACCGACGAGAAGGTGGCGAAGGAGTTGGCCTATTTTACCGCGCCGTTCCGCGCGTCGTTTGAGCGGCCTTATGGCTACGGCTGGCTGCTGGCGCTGGCGCAGGAGCTGAAGCAATCGTCACTGCCGCAGGCGGAGCGCTGGTACCAGACGCTGCAACCGTTAACGCTGGATATTCGCCAGCGGCTGGTGGATTACCTCAGCAAGCTTACCTATCCGATCCGCGTCGGGACGCACTACAACACGGCGTTTGCGCTCGCGCTGGGGCTGGATTATGCCCGGGCGGTGAACGATGACACGCTTGAGCGCGCCATCCTGGACGCGGCAACGCGGTTTTACCTCGCGGACACGCAATATCCTGCGCATTATGAGCCGGGTGGCGACGAGTATATCTCCGGAGCGCTGACCGAGGCCCTGCTGATGAGTAAGGTGGTGGGGGATTTCCCGACCTGGTTCGATGCGTTTCTGCCTGAAGTGGGCGCCGTTTCTGCGCTCATGAACCCGGCCGAGGTGAGCGACCGCACCGACCCGAAAATCGCGCATCTTGACGGTCTCAACCTCAGCCGCGCCTGGTGTATGAAGCACATTGCCCGTGCTCTGCCGGAAAATCATCACGCCCGGAAGCCATTACACGATGCCGTTGCGCGCCATCTCTCGGCAAGCGTGGAGCATGTTGTCGGCAGTCACTACAGCGGCGGGCACTGGCTGGCGAGTTTTGCGCTGCTGGCGCTGGAGTAGCGCTTAGTTATATTTTCGTGCTCATCCTGTTTCCGCAGGATGAGTGATTTTACGCAACCGACTCGCGCTGACGACGACCGCTACCGCAGAAGCCGCGGCGGCGACCCACAGTGCAACATGAATTGACCTTTCATCTGCGGCCAGCAGAACGGCCACGGCGGCGGCGCCCAGACACTGCCCGAACGTGCGCATAATGGATAAAACACCGGATGCATAGCTCGCATGCTCACGAATAACGTTGGAGAGCATTTCCCGGTTATTGGGACTCTGAAAGCAGCCAAACCCCATGCCGCATACCAGACTCCGCAGGCAGATATCCCACATTGTAGGGCGGTCGGGTAATGTCGCAAGAAGGATCAAACCCACGACAAAAATCACCAGCCCCAGGGTGGATATCGCCGGGGCTGAAATCGTGTCCGCCCACCGGCCTGCATGCGGCGCAATCAGTACGATCCCTAGCGGCCACGGCGTAAACAGCAGGGCAGACAACACCGGACTGTAGCCGTATTCGCTCTGAAACAGGAAAGGCAGTGCAATAAAAGTGATCCCCTGGCTGACAAAAGCAATCATTGACGTGAAGGCCGCGAGGGTAAAACGTTCATTTTTAAACATCGTCGGCGGCAGCAAGGGGTTATCCGTGCGGCGGATCTGCCAGATAAACGCCATGCCGCTCAGCGCAGCGAGCACCGTCCAGCAAAGACTGCCGGGGTGATAAGTAGCCTCCTGGAGGCTGTTCGCCGCCATGATCGTCGACCCCAGCAGCAGCGCCGACAATATGGCGCCCGGGGTGTCGAAGGGCGCTTGCTTTCGAACCGCATCCCGCGGCAGCGCTTTGACCGCCAGCAGTAAGGCGAGGGTGCCGGGAACCACGTTTATCGCAAACAGCCATTGCCAGCTCAGGGTGTGAAGGATCGTCCCACCCAATACCGGCCCGATAGCGGAGCTGGAGGCGATGAGCAGAGCGTGTAACCCCAGAATGCGGCCAAGTAATCGCCCGGGAAATACGGATCGCAGGATTGCGGGGGCAATACTCAGCGTCGCCGCGCCGCCGATCCCCTGAAGCACGCGCATACCGATGAGCACTTCGGGCGTCTTCGCCAGCGCGCAACCCAGCGATGTCAGGGTAAAGGTTGTCAGACCTGCCAGAAAAACGGGGCGATAACCCAGGCGGGCCGCAAGCGCCGCGAATATCGCCAGCGACATCGCGGCCGCCAGCAGATACCCGTTGGCGAACCAGACGGCAATACTGGCAGGTACCTGCATCTCCTGAGCCATGGAGGGCAGGGCAATGTTGATCATGGTGCCATCAAACACGCCCATTAAGGTGGTGGTCATAATTGCGGCCATCACCCGTGCGCGCGCCGGGCCAGGCAGTCCTTCGTCGCCGGGTTGACTGGAAAAGAGCGTCATCAGGTTGTCCTCTGAGAAGAGTGTATGGTTGACAAAACTATAAAGATGGCTTTTACAGGGCGGAAGGCGCACCATTTGCACTTTATCGTTGCATGAAACGCCTTATCTGAGTGTACAGGAATGAGCGCTATGACCGATCCAGATTTTAATTTACTGATTGCACTCGACATATTGCTGAGCGAAGCAAGTGTCGCAGGTGCGGCACGCCGTCTGAACCTCAGCACCTCGGCCATGAGCCGGACATTAAGCAGGTTACGCGACGTTACAGGCGACCCGATCCTGGTGCGCGCCGGACGTAACATGGTACTGACCCCGTGGGCCGAAGCGACCCGGGATCGCGCCAGGCGTGCAGTGCACGAGGCCAGGGCGGTATTGCAGCCCTCAACTGAAACGTTCAGCGCGCAGAGTCTGGCGCGTCTTTTTACCATCAGGGCAAACGATGGTTTTGTGGTGGCGTTTGGGCCTGCGCTCATAGCGGCTGTGGCCGACGCCGCGCCGGACGTCTGTATACGCTTCGCGCCTAAGCCGGAAAAAACGTCGCGCTATCTTCGGGAAGGGCTGGTTGATCTGGAGATTGGCGTCCAGAGCAATATGGGGCCTGAAATACGGCTGCAACGACTGTTTGAGGATCGGTTTGTGGGCGTCGTGCGTAAGGGGCATCCGCTGGCTAATCAGGCAGAAATAGGGGTGAAGGATTATGTCGCCTGGGGCCATGTGGTAGCGTCACCTGAGGGCGCGTTGCACGGTTCCGTTGACGATGCGCTGGCCGAACTGGGGACAAAACGTAAAATCGCCAGCGTCGTACCGGGATTTCCGACGGCGCTGTCCGTGGCGCTGGCATCAGATCTTATTGCCATGATACCCGCGCTCTATTTACTCAATCAGCAGGTAACGGACCAGGTACATCTGTTCGAGCTGCCGTTCAAAAGCCGTCGTATTATGGTTTCACAGATGTGGCACCCAAGAATGGAACGCGACCCTGGTCACCGCTGGCTGAGAGAGCAAATTCTTGCGATATGCGGTGTGGAGAGGTCAGACATAATTTCGGGCTCTGTATAGCGATTGCTATACACACCGCTTATGCTATGCTTGTAAAGCAATTGCTATACAAGAGGTATACCTATGAAATCAGATGTTCAACTCAATCTCAGAGCCAAAGAATCCCAGCGGGCGCTTATCGATGCCGCCGCAGAGATCCTCCATAAATCACGCACGGACTTCATACTGGAGATGGCCTGTCAGGCAGCCGAGAATGTGATCCTCGATCGACGTGTATTCAATTTTAACGATGAACAGTACGCAGAGTTCATTGACATGCTCGATGCCCCGGTCGCGGACGATCCGGCCATAGAAAAACTGCTGGCAAGGAAACCACAGTGGGACGTGTAACAGCACCAGAGCCCTTATCCAGCGTCCATCAACTGGCGGAGTTCGTCAGCGGAGAGGCCGTGCTTGACGAATGGCTAAAACAAAGAGGTCTGAAAAACCAGGCGCTCGGCGCAGCCCGAACCTTTGTCGTTTGTAAAACGGGCACGAAGCAGGTCGCGGGATTTTACTCTCTGGCTACCGGCAGCGTTAACCATACGCAAGCGACAGGGAATCTGCGGCGTAACATGCCGGATCCCATTCCCGTGATTATTCTTGCCCGTCTGGCAGTTGATGTCTCGTTACGCGGAAACGGGTTGGGAGCCGATTTACTCCACGATGCGGTTTTACGCTGTTATCGGGTAGCTGAGAATATCGGGGTGCGGGCGATTATGGTTCATGCACTCACTGAGGAAGCCAAAGCGTTTTATATCCACCATGGTTTTAAAGCATCGCAGACTCAGGAACGGACACTGTTTCTCAGGCTTCCTCAGTAGAGGCAAAGGGAGGGGGTAGGATGCGATGGGCTTATCTGACGAGGGATAGGCTTCATAATATCCAATTTAACATAATATACATTATGCGCACTAAGATTAATTAAGAACAAATCCAGCCGTTTCGGGCCCAGCCTTGTTCTGCTCATTCAGCGAATTATGCCCATAGATTCTATGCCATCAACGTTCATAACTGTCGTTACAGTCTTGCGTGTTCTCTACGGCAGTCACCTGCACATCCTGAAAGCGCAACCCATCCACACCGGAAATTTTCCCAAACTCTGTCGCGTCAATAAAAATCCCCTCCAGCGTTAACCCGGCCACAGGACGCTCCGGATACCCCGCAATGAAAAATGCCCGCGAGAAATATTTGTTGTCTGAGCGACGCGCCGTCATATTTTTAATCGTCAGTCCGCTGACCTCAGTAAGACCGGCTTCGCCCTCAACACCTTCAGCCAGCTTGCGCCAGTGTTCTGGTTTATCAGATAAATTGCTCTGGTCGCCATAGCTGTACTGCGGAAACCAGTTCAGCTGGATCAGCACCGGAAAACGTACGTCCGTAAGACGTAAATTTTGGACGGTGATATCACGGATAAACCCGCCACGGTTGCGGGCCGACTTAATGCGGAACCCGACGCCCGTTCCGTTAAACGCGTTATCTTCTATCAGGACGCGTTCAATGCCACCTGAAGTTTCACTCCCCAGCGTGATCCCGGATCCCTTATTCAGCGTACATCCTCGAATCACTATATCCCGCGCGGTACGTGCTTTTTGCGCCGCTTCGCGTCCTCGTCCAGATTTGATGCAAATATTGTCGTCATTGCAGGACACAATGCAGCGTTCAATCCGCGCCTGTTCGCAGGAGTCGACGTCAATCCCGTCGGTGCTCGGCCCCGCAGAATTGCTGATTTGCACACCCTCAACCGCGATACGGCGCGAATAACAGAGGTGTATGTTCCAGAATCCGGACTCCCGACTGGTAAAATCACGCAGCAGAATGTTCTGGCTTTCAAAGACCAGGATATTGCGCGGGCGCTGACAGTCGTAATCAACCACCCAGCGTAATCCTCTGGCGCTGTAATCGCCAACCATGCCGCTGCGTTCGTCATCGCCCCAGAAGCGTTGCCACCAGATGACACCCTGCCCGTCTATCGTGCCTGTACCGGTAATGCTGACGTTTTCACAATCAATGATATTAATAATGCCTGCCGGCCAGCGCATATCAATGCCGGCCACCCGGGTGTTTATCAGGGGATAATCAGCCAGATCCTGGCTTCCAACGAGCTGTGCGCCAGCATCCAGGCGAAGCGAAACACCGCTTTTCAGAAACAGTGCGCCGGTCAGAAAACGGCCTTGCGGAATAACAATGACATCGTTCTCTTGAGCACTGTTTATGGCCTGCTGAATGGCAGACGTTGACAGGCGTTGCGCGGTTGGGTCCGCGCCACACGCCAGAATGGAGATCGCTTTCATGGCTTGTCCTTAAACAGATGAAAGCCTTAGTCTAGAAATCCGCGTGAAGGATAACCTTTGTCTGTTTGACAGCCTGGCGGTCAGGCTGGCAAAAAAGCGGATATTTACTGGCTTGCGATCACCGTAACGCCCTTTTCTTTCATGGCGCTCACCCAGCGTTCATCCGTTGTGTTTTCAACAACCAGCGTATTCACCAGCGACAGGTCGCCAATCACGAACGCCGAGGCCGTGTTGATCTTTTCCGGTGAGGCCAGTACCACCGTTTCCGCCGCTCTGCCGGAAAATGCACGTTTGATGCACGCTTCTTCATAATCTCCGGTGGTCAGCCCGGCCTCAGGATGCACGCCGGTGACACCCATGAAAAACAGATCCGCATGAATATTATTGATGCCTTCAATTGCGGCCGCGCCGACCGTGACGATGGAGTGTTTATACAAACGACCACCGATCAGGATCACCTCTATGCTCGGATGGCCGACCAGACCCAATGCGATACCCGGGCTGTGCGTCACCACGGTTATCGGTAAATCGGGTGGCAAGAATGTAATAAGTTCGGAGGTGGTCGTCCCGCCATCAATGATCACCACCTGCCCCGGTGAAATGAGCTGCGCGCCTCGCCGTGCCACGCGTTTTTTTGCATCCATTTTGACGGACTGACGCTCGGCAAAAGGCGCAATTGCTGAAGATGCTGGCAGTGCACCGCCGTGAACACGCTGCAAACGCCCTTCTGCCGCCAGTTCACGTAAATCCCGGCGGATAGTGTCCTCAGACACCGAGAAAAAGAGGCTGAGCGCAGTTGACTGGACCTGGCCTTCCGCCTCCAGTTTTTCCAGAATCAACTGTTTACGCTGGCTTGTAAGCATGATTTATTCCTGATGTTGCACGATATATCTTGTATTTGCGCGATAGTGCTGTTTATGATGCTTACTCTACGAGAGGAGAGCCAAACGTGCAATCAAAACGTGCAGATATACGCATCATCAACAGCGAAACGTTGTCCGACAACTGGTATAACCTGAAAAAATACACTTTTGACTTCCAGCGCAGCGATGGCGACTGGCAGCGGCAAGAGCGTGAAGTGTATGACCGGGGGAATGGCGCGACGATCCTGCTCTATAATCGCGACAGCAAAACCGTCATTCTGACGCGTCAGTTCCGTTTCCCGGTGTTTATCAATGGTCACGAAGAGGATCTCATTGAGGCGGCCGCCGGCTTGCTCGATAACCTTGACCCGGAAAGCCGGATTAAGGCCGAAGCGGAAGAAGAAACCGGGTTTAAGGTGACGCGCGTAGAGAAAATTTTTGAGGCCTATATGAGCCCGGGCTCGGTTACCGAGAAACTCTACTTCTATCTGGCGGAATATCATCCGCAGGATCGGACCAGCGCGGGCGGCGGC
The DNA here is from genome assembly GCF_004136695.1 of Enterobacter cloacae complex sp. 677-3DZ2D5B. Taxonomy (NCBI): domain Bacteria; kingdom Pseudomonadati; phylum Pseudomonadota; class Gammaproteobacteria; order Enterobacterales; family Enterobacteriaceae; genus Enterobacter; species Enterobacter cloacae complex sp. 677-3DZ2D5B. The sequence continues at coordinate 136,944 of NZ_QFLS01000007.1, forward strand.
GTTAAAGCTGAGGGGGAAGATATCGACGTGCTGGAAATGACGCTGGACGACGCGCTTCGGGGCATTGAAAATGGGCAGATCGTCGACGGAAAAACCATCATGCTGCTCTATCACCTGGCCCTCAAAGGCATTTTATAATCTCACCATTAGCCAGATACCTGCCCCGGCGCAGGTATTTGCCTGTGCTATTCTTGCTGAACACCTCAACATGGAGATGCGAAAATGGCCGACTGGGATCCCTCTCTTTATCTACAGTACAGCGCAGAACGCACACGTCCCGCCGCTGAGTTACTGGCCCGGGTGCCGCTTGCTGACATAACCTCAGCCGTGGATTTGGGCTGCGGGCCAGGCAACAGCACCGCGCTGCTGAAACAGCGCTGGCCTTCTGCGCAGATCGCCGGCGTGGATAACTCCCCGGCCATGCTGGAGGAAGCCCGACAGGCCCTGCCAGACTGCCACTTTGTTGAGGCGGATATCCGTCACTACAAACCTGACCAGCCGCTCAGCCTGATCTACGCCAACGCCTCATTGCAATGGATCCCGGACCATTACCACCTTCTGCCACACCTGGTTTCACTGCTCCAGTTAAACGGCGTGCTGGCGGTGCAAATGCCTGACAACTGGCTTGAGCCGACGCACGCCCTGATGCGTGAAGTTGCCTGGGAACAGGGCTACCCCGATCGTGGCCGCGAGCCATTGCCGGGTATCCATGCCTACTACGATATTCTGACGGAAGCGGGATGTGACGTGGATATCTGGCGCACCACCTACTTCCATCAGATGAGCTCTCATCAGGCGATTATTGACTGGGTCAGCGCGACGGGGTTACGGCCGTGGTTACAGGAACTCAACGAAAGCGAGCAGAAAAACTATCTGAAACGCTACCTTGAGCTGCTGGAAGAGCAGTATCCGCTCCAGGAGAACGGGCAGATACTGCTGGCTTTTCCGCGCCTGTTTATGGTGGCTCAGCGGGTTCCGTAAGCCGGATCAGGAACGCGCTTCCTTGAGCAACTGCTGAATCACGGCCTCCTGCTTGTCGTAGTTACCTTCGCCAAACGCGGTGTAACGCAGTTGCCCTTTCGCATCGAAATAGTAATGCGCTGGCCAGTACTGATTTCCGAACGCGCTCCAGATTTTGTAGTTATTATCCGTCACTACGGGGTACGGCAGCTGCCATTTATTGACCGCGTTTTTCACCGATGATAACGGCTTTTCCCAGGGGTATTCCGGGGTGTGGACGCCAATCACCACCAGACCTTGTGACTCATATTTCTTCGCCCAGTCTCGAACATGCGGAAGGGTATGCTGGCAGTTGATACAGTCCCAGGTCCAGAAATCGATAAGCACAACTTTCCCCCGCAAGGCCTCAGACGTGACAGGGTCACCGTTTACCCAGCCCGTACCGCCGCTTAATGATGGTAGCTGGCTGCTCGGCGTTGCGTCAGCGACTGGTTGCAGTTTCACCTGCGTGGAGGATGGTTGCGCAAGGCTCAACAGAGCGTTTTCCAGCTGGTCGGCAATACCGTTGGCACCTTTCAGGGCTGAGGTCATCCCGCTGGCGTTGAACGCAACGGCAGCTAACATCATCACTCCCGCTCCCTGACGCAAACGCGCCATCAATGCGGATTTGGCTCTCAGAGGGGTTATCAGCTTACGGCCCCCCGCGACAAGCAGCCCCAGCATCAACGCGCATCCACTGCCGTAAGCGGCTAACAGCGCTCCGGTTGCGATGGCCGAGTGGCCCGCAATATTAATGCTGAAGATCGCCCCGAGAATCGGTCCGGCACAGGGGGACCACAGAAGTCCAACGGCCAGCCCTGCCAGAAAAGCCGAAACCAGGCCGCGTCGCTGAACGCTGTGGGTGTTGAGAACGTTTCCCGCACTGACCGCCGGACGGGCAATGCGCTGAGCAAACTGCGGGAAGATCAGAGCCAGGGCGGCAATGCTCAGTATCAGCAGCGCAATCCAGCGACCGATAACGGTGGCGTCAGCGATCCACTCGCTGGCAACCGTTACTACCATCGCCACCAACGTGAACATCACAATCATTCCCGCCAGAAGCGCCAGAATGTGTTTGCGCTGCCCCTGAAAGCCAGCGAACAGCAGAGGAATGACGGGAAGCGTGCACGGACTGAGCAGGCTAATCATGCCGCCCAAAAAAGCGATTATCAGAAACATAACGACCTCACGATACGGTTGCTGCGAAGGTGCAGTGAGGTTATTTGACCGTACGAATGTGTTCAGGCCGTGTGCGAAAAGCTGAATTTTGTCTGCCTGCGTATCGGCACGGGGTGCAGATACACAGGCGTACAATTAACCGCGCGGAAGAGTCACGCTTACGACCAGCCCGCCCTCTGCCCGGTTTGCAAGATGCAATTTCCCGTCAAGCTGGGCGGTGAGCTGCGCGGCAATGGCGAGCCCTAACCCGGTGCCGCCCGTTTCGCGGTTGCGCGACGTTTCAACCCGGTAGAACGGCTGTAACACCGCCTCCAGTTCTGCCTCCGGGATGCCGGGGCCGTTATCCATAATACGGATCGCTACCTGCCTTTCATCTTCATCAATCTCTATAACCGCGCTATCGCCAAACTTGAGCGCATTATCCAGCAGATTGGTCATTACCCTGCGCAATGCCTGTGGACGAGTAACGATCGGCAGACGCGCATTGCGTGCATGAAACTGCACGTTTTTACCAATGTCCTGATAATCACTGGCGATGCTGTTAACCCACGCGTTCAGCTCCAGCTTCAGCGTGGTCTCTTCCAGTGATTCTGATGACCGGGCATAGGCAATCCCCTCCCGTACCAGGCGCGACATATTATCCAGGTCGCTCAGCAGCTTATCGCGGAGTTCGGGCTGATCTGCCATTTCGATCCGCAGCTTCATGCGCGTGATGGGCGTCTGGAGATCGTGAGAAATGGACGCCAGAATCTGCGCGCGTTCACGCAGATACGTTTGTATCCGCGACTGCATCTCATTAAAAGCGTGTGCAGCCTGGCGCACTTCAACCGGTCCTTTTTCAGTCATCGGTGAATGGGCCGCAGGATCGAGGGAATCAACCGCACGCGTGAATTGCAGGAAAGGCCGGACAACCTGGCGTACGGCAATCCAGGAGCAGAGCGCGACAAGTAACAGCTGAAGAACTAGCACCACGGGTAACCAGCTGGCGACAGGCGGCATGCGCGGGATCAGATCGATAGTGAGCGGTGCGCCGTCGCGGAGCGTCAGATGGGCCTGAATATGGGAGATTGGCCCTGGCACCGCCGTAAACTGGAGCGGATATTGGGCTGAAAGCGTCTCTTTCAGGGTGCGAATTGCATCCCGCGAGCGCTTGTCCGTTGGTGCGGCGCCTGCCTCGCCGGGGCCAAGGATATAACGATAATTACCGCGACTGAGCCGTTCCAGCCACTCTGGCCTCTCTTTGGCCGGAAGCCGGTCGAGAATGGCCACGCTGGTCGCCACGTCATTCTCAAGATTGCCCAGCATAACCGTGCGCGCGCTGTGCATTCGCTCAACCATGACCAGCGTCAGGCTGAGCGCGTTAGCCAGTAAGAGTCCAAGCAGCACAATGATCAGCAGCCGGGCCAGTAAGGTGCGGGGCCACAGCGTCATTCATTGGCCTCGACGATGGTCACCGGCATGGTAAAAACGTAGCCTTCGCTGCGAACGGTTTTAATGTAGGCCGGCGTGCGGGCATCTTCATTCAGGCGCTGTCGCACGCGGCTCACCAGGAGATCAATCGAACGCTCAAACAGCTCGGCATCACGTCCCTGCGTCAGGTTCAGCAGCTGATCGCGGGTCAGCACCCGTTGAGGATGATCGAGGAATACGCGCAAAAGGCGATATTCCGCCCCGCTGAGCGCCACAACCATCCCCTCGTTATCAATCAGATGACGCGCCACGGTATCCAGTTGCCATTCACCGAACACCACCAGGCGCCCTGCCTCGGTCACCTGAAGATTAGGCGGCATAGTACGAAAACGACGCAGGATAGCTTTGATACGCGCCAGCAGTTCGCGGGCCACAAACGGTTTCACCACATAATCGTCGGCGCCCATCTCCAGTCCCAGGATCCGGTCCGTGTCCTCGTTGCGCGCGGTGAGCATCAGGATCGGCAGATCCTTATGCCTGCTGCTGCGCAGCTGTCGACACAGCGTCAGGCCATCATCGCCGGGCATCATCACGTCCAGCACCACCAGGTCGATATGCTGTTTGTCGAGCACTACGCGCATCTCTTTCCCGTTCGCCGCGCCAGAGGCGTGGTAGCCGGATTTCACGAGGTAATCGACAATCAGTTCACGAATATCCCTGTCGTCATCGACGACAAGGATGTGATCAATATGCTCCACCGCAGGCTCCTGATTAAGAGGTAACGGATTGAAAATAGCACATATCAGAGCTTATCCGCGTCGACAACGGCTTTAACAAAGTCCTGCGGATCTTCCTGCGGCGGGTTGTGGCCAACCGTTGCGCCGAAAGTACGGTGCTCATATTTTCCGGTGAATTTCCCTGCATAGGCTGCGGGTACAGGATGTGGTGCTCCGTTGTTACCGCCCTCGATGGTGATGGTCGGCACCGTAATATTCGGCAGCGTAGCCAGCTTTTGTTCGTAGGCGTCATATTTCTGCTCACCCTTCTCCAGCCCCAGACGCCAGCGGTAATTACTGAGCGTGACGGCAACGTGGTCCGGGTTATCGAGGGATTTGGCGCTGGCATTGAAGGTGGCATCGCTGAATTTCCAGTCAGGCGAAGCCTGGGACCAAATCAACCGGGCAAAATCGTGCGTATTTTTAGTATAGCCCTCCGCCCCGCGCGGCGTGGCGAAATAGAACTGATACCACCACTGAACCTCTGCCTTCGGCGGTAAAGGCTGTTTGCCAATCGCCTGGCTGCTGATCAGGTAGCCACTTACCGAGACCAGCGATTTCACCCGTTCCGGCCAGAGCGCTGCAACGATATCTGCCGTACGCGCCCCCCAGTCATAACCGGCAAACACCGCCTGTTTGATATTCAGGGCGTCCATCAGGTTGACGATGTCTTTTGCCATTGCCGAAGGCTGGCCGTTTCGCGGCGTTTTATCAGAAATAAAGCGTGTGGTGCCGTACCCGCGCAGGGACGGCACAATGACACGATACCCCTTCGCGGCCAGCGCGGGGGCCACTTCTTCATAACTGTGAATGTCGTACGGCCAGCCATGTAGCAGGATCACCGGTTGCCCCTCTTTTGGCCCGATATCGATGTAACCGACGTTCAAATCGCCAGCGTTAATCTGTTTAACCTGGTTAAAGGCCGACGCGTAATCCTTACCCGTCGCTTCTGCCTGGCAGGACATCACGGTGCCAAGTGATACGGTCAGGGCGACGGCTGAGTATGCGAGTTTATTAAACATGATGTTATCTCCGTGTAAGTTCAGTTGACGGAGATATAACACCATGCGTTTGTATAGGAGATGTGTGCGGATGCGGTTTTATTGCATACCTGTGTATGTATCACAGAGGCAGATACAGTGTGATACAAACCCAGGTATTAAACGACTAAAGCGAGATTCGGTACCGGACGTAATCGTCGGCTTCACCATAGTGATCATACAGCTTACGCGCAGGATTATTCATGCGGGTTACCCAGTAGAGTTTTGACCACCCTTCCCGCTTGCCTTCATCGATCAGGGCGTCGATAAGCGCTTTACCCGCCCCTGCGCCACGTTCGGCAGCGTCAACAAACAGATCTTCCAGATAGCAAACGGGCGCGGTTGACCAGGTCCCTTCATGCAGGACGCACATGGCGAAGCCGATGACGCGGCCGTCCTTCTCCACGACACGGCAAAACAGAGATGATGAATCTGCGAGCGCCCTGTCCCAGGTGGCCGCGGTAACGGACTCGTCAAGGTAGCACTCATAAAAATGGGTATAGCCATCCCACAGCGGTCGCCATTGTGGGTAATCATCTGTGCATAAAGGACGTACGGTTAGCGTCATCTGTTCTGACCTTACAAATCAATTGCCATTTCAATACAGCGTAAATGCGCGTCGGCCATACGCGAGTAATGCGTATTTTCACCCAGCATGGCAAAACCCACTAGATTTTGCAGCCATGGCGAATCGCTTCGTTACGGACGTGCCAGAGTGTTTCGGCTTCTTCGGGCCTGGCTTTTCTCAGCATCATATAACCCCTTTTATGGATAAACCTGAATAACAAAAGCACGACCAAATAGAATGTGATATTGATGAAAATACCAGAACCCAAACAAAAGCATAACGCTTAATTATGGAGATCAGCGGATGACCATACCCACGCTTACCACCGAGCGCCTGATATTACGCCCCCTGATTGCAGAAGATGCCGTCCAGATCCAGCAACACTATCCGCGCTGGGAGATTGTCCGCTATATGGTGGCTTCAGTCCCCTGGCCCTACCCGGAAAACGGTGCAGAAAATTATGTCAACAACGTTGCACTGCCCGATATGGCCAAAGGGATTGCGTGGTTCTGGACGATTCGCCGTCGCGAAGCGCCTGACGAACTGATGGGGTTGATTTGCCTGTATGACGTGGAGGACAACAATCGGGGCTTCTGGCTCGCGCCGGAATTTCAGGGCCAGGGATATATGCGCGAGGCGAGTATTGCGGCCACGGATTACTGGTTCAATACGCTCAATAAACCGGTGTTGCGCGCGCCGAAAGCGGCTGCAAACAGCCGCTCCCGATGTATTTCAGACAGCAGCGGCATGCGGCTCATCAGGACGGAGAAGAAAGCCTATGTCAGCGGTCTGCTGGATTCGGAGCTGTGGGAAATCACCCGCGACGAGTGGAATGCCCGTCAGGTCAGCTGATAATGCTTATCCGGCATCAGTCTTTCAGGTATGTTCTCTTCATCGTTCATCTGCAACAGATCGCGCTCCATCATGTTGCAGATGGCGTCCAGCGGCAGATCGTTATCTTCCGTCCCAAACGGATCTTCCAGCTCTTCCGCCAGCGTGTCCAGCGAGATAAAGGTGTAGGAAATCAGTGCAGAGACAAAGGGCGTCATGTAATGCAGGTCAACGACCAGCGCAAACGGCAGCATGATGCAGAACAGATACACCGTCCGGTGCAGGATCAGCGTATAGGCAAACGGGACTGGCGTATTGGCGATACGCTCACAGCCAGCCAGCACGATGGACATATCATTCAGGCGGTTGTTGAGGCTGTGAAACAGAATGTCTGAAAGGTGCCCGCTACGCCGCCGCACGGCCAGCCACTCCCCCATGATCAGCAGGATACGGTTCGCCGGCGAGTTGGCGTCCATCACTTTGCGTAAATCGTCTGGAGCCAGATAGCGGGACAGCTGATCGGCATTGGTTTCTCTGCGTAGAGTCATTCGCAGACAGTTAGCAAACGCGATTTGCAGGCGGACAAACTCTCCAAGATGTTTATCATCCGGCAAGGTGTTTTTTACCTCGCGAAACAGCGAGCGCGCCGCTATCATCAACTGCCCCCAAAGCAGACGCGCCTCAACGTAGCGCGAATAACAGGCGTTATTGCGAAACCCCAGGAAGATGGCGATAGCCACACCCAGAATGCTGAACGGCGCGACGGTAAACCGGATACCCAGCGAGGTGTACCACGGCAGCATGACAATCACGGCGATGGAAAGCAGGAAGTTAAGCAGCAGTCGGGTATAAATTTTGGGAAGTACCGAACCATGCCAGACAAAAATCAGTTGCAGCCAGTGCTGTTGAGGACGAACAATCATAATCAGCTTCAGAAAAGTAAAGAGCGCGGCTATTAAACGTGATCCCCCTCACGGTTGCAAGCATGTTAATAGTTCATTGCATTTTCTGACCTGTTAAGCCTGAACCGCACGGTGCCGCAAGTGCTTTCTAAAAAAAGAAAGTATAGTATGTTGTAACTAAATGGGGTCTTTAAAAAACCCGGCAAACGCCGGGCATTATGATTAGCAGAGCGGTTTCACCGCATCGCGCATGCCTTTGCTTAAAATCGCATCCAGATCCAGCGCAACCTGGTCTACCAGTCCGTTAACCAGAGTGAGATCCTGTTCCCAGTGCTCGCTCACGCTTAACACCGACGATACCAGTTCACGGGTAGTGACCTGTTTGTCGTGATGTTGCGTCCACAGCTGCTGGTAACGTTCAAGCCAGTGCGCATCGTCCTGCACCGGATAGCGCTCACCGTTGCGCTCGGCACGGTAAAATGCAATCAGCGCCGCCAGAGCAAAGGTCAGACGTGCTGGCAGTTTGCCGGTCGCCTTCTGCCCTGCCAGCAGTTGCGGCAGAATGCGGGTGCGGTACTTGGTCATCCCGTTCAGTGCAATCGACAGCAGCTGATGCTTAATGTACGGATTACGGAAACGCCCCGTTACGGCACTGGCGAAGGAGTGCAGCTCGTCGCGCGGCAGATCCAGGACCGGAATAATCTCCTCATAAATAGCTTTCTCTACGAACGCGCAAATTTCCGCGTCGTTCATGGCTTCCCCAACCGTATCCAGGCCGGCCTGAAAAGCGACCGGAACCAGCGCCGTGTGCGCGCCGTTGAGGATCGCCACCTTACGCTCTTTATACGGTTTGATATCGTCAACAATCAGGACGTTGAGTGGGTATTTATCCAGGCGCAGTTCAGCTGCAAGTGATTTCGGCCCCTGAATAACAAACAGATAGAAATGTTCCGCCGTGTCGAGGAAGCTGTCGTGATAGTCCAGCCCGGCTTCCAGCTCTGCCACCTCATCACGCGGATAGCCGGTAACAATGCGGTCAACCAGCGTCGAACAGAAAGTGTTAGCATCATTCAGCCACGCAATGAATGCCGCCGGCAGCGCCCACTCCTGTGCATAGCGCAGCACCAGTTCACGCAGGGCATCGCCGTTGTAGTCGATGAGTTCGCAAGGAATGATAATCCAGCCTTTATCCGCTGCCCCGTTAAAGTGGGTAAAGCGCTCGAACAGCAGACGCGTCAGTTTGGCCGGATAGCTGACAGCTGGCGCATCGTCAAACTTATCCCCCGCGTGATAGCTGATGCCCGCCTCCGTGGTATTGGAGAAGACAAACCGTATGTCCGGGTTATGGGCGAGCTTCAGAAATTCATCGTACTGGCTGTAGACGCTGATTTCACGATTTACGGAACGAATAAGACGCGCATCGCTTACCGCTTCTCCCTCCTCATTCAGACCACGAATAATCGTGGTATACAGACCATCCTGGGTGCTCAGCGACGGTGGAAAATCGCTCTGGATCGGCCGCACAATCACCACACCGGCATTGAGATCGGTATGCTCGTTTAAGAGGTCGATTTGCCAGTCAACGAACGCGCGCAGGAAGTTACCTTCGCCAAACTGGATGATACGTTCAGGGTAGCACGCACCGGGAAAATCACGACGGTTGAGAGTGTTCACAATGGAGGTCCTTTATGATTAGTCATACAGCCTGATAAGATTGGTGTGATAACTTATCAAAACTTCAGGACCAGAACCCCTGTCTGGATCAACTCAGGACGCGATGGTGAAAAATATCAAAGAAATTTATAGAACATCGAGGTCGCCGTCATGTCCCCGTTCGGCATCAGGGCGTAGCGTGGGATCTCCCCCGCCTTTTGCCAGCCCGCTCTCTGATAAAACGTCTCCGCGCCGCTGCCGGTCGAGGTATCAAGCACCAGCACCGTAAGCGTTTTTTCACGCGCAACCGCCTCCAGGGCTTCCATCAGCGCCATTGCCGCCCCTTTACGGCGCGCCTTCTCATGAACCAGCAGTTTCGCGACATCTGCACGGTGCGGCTGGTTTTCAGGCTGATCGGTGATCAGCTGGACCGTGCCAACCAGCCCCTGCTCCGCATCAAAACAGCCCAGGACGGTACGCTCGTCGCGCCCGACGCTGTCTGCGACGCCGAGCCAGAAGGTTTGGGCTTTCCCGGCAGAAAAAGGCAGCATAAAGCTGACAGAGGCGCCGCCGTTGACACAGTTGACGAGAATATCGTTCAGGGCATCAATATGGGTGAGGATGTCCTGTCGGGAGAGAGGTTTAATCAGCATGGGAGAGTTCATTGCGCGTCCTTAGGTTGAATCTCTCCACTTTGCTATTAACATTTTTGTAACGCAATAAGCGATGACATAGGATTTCGTTATGTCATTTTTCGCCGTGGTGTTGCCGCTTCATGGCGTACATTTGCGCATCCGCGTGTTTTAACCATGCCTGAATATCGTTGCGGTGATGATCGAACTCGCTCAGCCCCCAGGAGAACTGTAACGACCAGGGATGCAGCTGACGCGCGTTATACTTTTCCGTTTGTTCGACGAGATACTGCATGGCGATCCAGGCGCCAGGCTCATCGGTATCCGCAAACAGCACCGCGAACTCATCTCCCCCGAAACGTACCAGCAGATCGGCCTCGCGGAACGAGGAACGCATCAGGGCGGCCATCGCTTTCAGAGCTTTGTCACCCTCCTGATGTCCGAAGCGATCGTTAATGGTTTTGAAATGGTCCAGATCCAGCCAGCCAAGGGTTAACGGTTCTGCCCGACGCTGCGAAACCGACAGTGCAAACTGCGCAAACTGGTTAAACCCGCGACGGTTAAACAATCCCGTGAGTTCATCGGTCGTGGCGGCGCTAACGGCTGCAAATTCATCCTCCGCCAGCGCGCTGAGATCGGCCAGTACGGCGGCATCCGCCGCGGTAAACTCCCGCGGCGCGTAATCAATGAGACACAACGATCCTACGCACGCCCCGTCGCGTAAACGCAGCGGGAAACCGGCATAAAAGCGCACGCCCGGACCTCCCGCCACCTGCGGATTATCCGCGAAGCGTTCGTCCAGGAGCGTGTCACTCACCACCAGCGGCGCGTCACCCAGGATCGTATGACCGCAAAACGAGAGGTCGCGAGGCTGGCTGGCGAGTGCCCGGCCGTCAGCAGATTTCACGATCGCGGCGTGGTCATCCACCAGCGTAATCATCGCCAGCGGCACCCTGAAAAAGCGTGTTGCCAGCCGCGTAAGACGATCAAACGCGGGATAATTGTCGATCTCAAGCAGACCGGATTCGCGCAGCGCATTCATGCGCTCCGCTTCATTAACGGGAATTTGAGGTGCCTTCATAACGTCTCCTGACGCTGAGCATTAGTAAAAGCGTAGCTTAAACAGAGACATTGTCAGTTCAGGAGGCACGATTTACCTCTATGACCAGCCAATGATGGATTACGTTGACGATATACTGTTGTTGCTGCGCACTCAGCGGCACGCCCTGCGGAATAGCGTGCCACTTAGCCAGACAGCCCCGACAGCAGGTTGCCGTGGCATGCTGGGCGATAAAAACCGGATGGCCGCGCATCGGCGTCTGCTTACCGTCATTCACCGGGTGTGCAGGCGCCAGCCGCGCGGCGACAAAATCGGCGGCATGCTTATCGATAGTCTCTGCGCCCTTATCCCAGCAGTATTGCCGCTCTTTCGTCCCTAAATGAAATCGTGAACGAAACGTGGAGCGAGCCAGGCGCGCGAACAGAGGATCTAACGTGGACATCAGTATACGGACCGTCCAAGACGTTTGGTCAGCTGTTCCAGCGCCGCTACGCCCGCCAGTGAATTTCCGGTCTCGTCCAGTTCCGGGCTCCAGACGGCAATCGCCATCTCGTGGGGGACAATCGCCACGACCCCACCGCCAACGCCGGATTTAGCCGGCAGCCCCACGCGCCAGGCAAACTCACCGGCATTCTGATACATTCCGCTGGTTGCCATTAAGGCGTTGATCTGCCGGGCCTGCATCGGGGAGACAACGTCCTCGCCCAGATGAGGGGCATGGCCCTGATGCGCCAGAAACAGAAAAGTCTGCGCCAGTTCAACGCAGTTCATCTTCAGCGCGCAGTAATGAAAATAGTTTTGCAGCACCGTGGCAACGTCATTATGAAAGTTGCCGAAGGACTTCATCAGCCAGGCGATGGCGGCGTTACGTGCAGAGTGTTCAAACTCAGAGCGCGCTACCACCGGATCGTAGGCGATGTCCTGCACGCCGGAAAGCTGCCGCACAATCTGTAGCATCCGCTGACGCGGCGCGCTCAGCCGGCTTTGCAGCATATCGCACACCACCAGCGCCCCGGCGTTAATAAATGGGTTACGCGGCTTACCCTGTTCGATTTCCAGCTGAAGAAGGGAGTTAAACGGCTGACCGGACGGATCTTTGCCCACCCGCTGCCAGATCTCCTGCTCGTCATACTGGCGCATGGCGGCAACGAGGCTAAGCACTTTTGAGATCGACTGAATGGAAAATCGCTCCAGCGCGTCTCCCGCCTGAAAACGCTGCCCGTCGACAGTACAAATGGCGATGCCGAGCTTATTACCGCTGATCGACGCCAGCGCGGGAATGTAATCGGCAACCTTACCCTGCCCCAATAACGGACGAACCTGCGCCAGAATCTCGTCCAGCATCTCATTATGGATGACCGCAGCCACACTTTGCTCCTTGCCCTCAGGCTAAAACGGGCTGCGAGTATAACAGAGGCTTATACGTCACGTCAGGCAGGGAGACGAAAACGCGAGACGGCCTGCAACAAAAGATCGGACTGTTGATGCAGGCGCTCAGAGGCATTTGACGCTTCGCTAACCAGCACATCAGTCTGACGTGATACCTGATTCAGCGCCTGAAGTTGGCGCGTCATCTGATGGATGCTATCCCCCTGATTCAGGGTGGCCAAGGAAATATCATTCAGCAGGCTGCTCAGATTCGCCACCAGCCCGGTGACCTGTTGCAAATTCTCTTCCAGACGGTTTACCACCTGAGATCCTTCCTCAATGCCCTGAAGCGAGTGGTTAATCAGCGCCTGGATGGTTTGCGTAGAGTGACTGCTTTTTCTGGCCAGCAACCCCACTTCCCGGGCGACCACCGCAAATCCGCGCCCCTGCTCTCCTGCATGGGCGGCTTCAATGGCAGCATTGAGGGCGAGAATGTTGGTCTGAAACGCCACGCTGTCGATCATCGCGACGATCCCGCGCATCTCTGAGGATCGGTCGACGATCGTCTGCATCGAGCCATTCACCGCCGCCATCATTTGCTCCCCGCCTACGGCAGCCTGTCGGGCCTCATCCGCGCGCGAGCGGGCGAGTTTTGCATAACCTGTGTTCCCCTCAACGTGGGTTTCGAGATCGGCGATATGCGCGGTCACCTCCTCCAGCTCTTTGGCTTGTCGCGTAGACTGCTGATAAAGCTTCTGATTCCCCTGCGCAAGTGACCCAATATTTTCAACCATGGCGGTAGTGGCCTCGCTGACCTGAGCCACCAGCTGCTGTAGCCCAAGCTGCATGGCGGTAATACTGCCGCAGAGCTGGCTGATTTCACGGTTAAAGCGCACAACGTCAGGCGGCGTGCCTGACAAATCCCCTGCCGCAAGCTGGTTAATATGGATAATCAGGCGGCGTAGCGGGGAGATCACCCACTTCGCCATTCCGAACCAGACGGCTATGGCAATGGCCAGCAGCACCAGCGGCGCAAACAGGAACAGCCGTTGCAGGCCTGAGAGTTGTTCCATGAGCGACTGACGCCCCTGTATCGCCTGCTTCTCACTCCGTTGCTGATAGCGTGCAAAGTTGTCATTAAAATCGGTCTGAAAGGCCTGGGCGGGTACGGCAAAAAAGAGGTCGATGCTGTTGGTTTTCACCAGCCCTTCCGCCTGCTCGCTAATGGCACCGAAGAATAGCTGATAGCTGTTAACAAGCCCCTCGTCCTGCGGAGGATTAAGCGCGAGCCATGCTTGCCATGCCTGTTGAGACGCCGCCAGGGATTTTTGCGCCTCGTCCATCAGGCTATGCCAGCTCCCTTCCGAACCGGTCTCTTTATCCTGCATAAAGTACACGCCGGAGCGGTTGAGCAGATCGCTCGCCGCAAGCAGCGAAATACGGGCCTGATCCAGCCTGCTCTGTTGCTGCCAGGCCAGCTGATTGCGCTGTTCGTTACGCTGGGCTTGATTCAGGGAGGCGGTCAGCAGGAAGGAGGAAGAGAGTTGCAGGGCAGAGAAAAGGCCAATAATACAAAAGATGCCGGTCAGCAGGCCAAACTGACGAGGAATAAAGCGCGGCGCAAGACGGCGAAAAATTTGCGTTAGGTTCATAATTTTCTTCTGTAACAATACGTTAGGCGCGAGCGAGTCTACGAAACGAAAATGACAGAACCATTACGCAAAAATGACAGGAAACGTGAATTGCCGGGTAGCGGCCTGGCCTTACCCGGCAACAATATTAGATGCGGTCCTTCCACACCGTCTGCACATTACAGAACTCATGCAGACCGAAATGAGATAGCTCTCGCCCGAAGCCGCTCTTCTTCACTCCGCCAAAGGCAACGCGCGCATCGCTTGCGCTATAGCCGTTGATAAAGACTCCGCCGCACTCCAGCTCGCGAGAGAAGGTTTCAGCCAGCGCATCGTTCGCGGTAAAGACCGTCGCCGATAAGCCAAAATCGCTGTCGTTAGCCAGCTGCAACGCGTGCGCCGCATCATTGGCGACGGTAATCGCGGCCACCGGGCCAAACAGCTCCTGACGGAAGGCCGTCATCTGTGGGGTGACGCCGCCGAGTACGGTTGGCGCATAATAGTTACCGCTCCCGGCAAGCTTCTCTCCGCCGAGCAGCAGGGTCGCCCCTTCCGCCAGCGTAGCCTGCACCTGCTGATGCAGTTCATCGCGAAGATCAAATCGCGCCATCGGGCCAATATAGTTATCTTCTTCATCCGGTGCGCCCATCTTCAGCGCCTTGACCGCGTCAACAAAGCGTTGGGTAAAGGCGTCCGCTACGCCCGCTTCCACAATAAAGCGTTTTGCCGCCGCACAAACCTGTCCGGTATTCTGATAACGTCCGGCCACCGCCGCGTTGACGGCCAGATCAAGATCCGCATCGTTCAGAACGATAAACGGATCGGAACCGCCCAGCTCCAGCACGCATTTCTTCAGCGCCGCGCCCGCCTGCGCGCCAATTGCCGCACCAGCCCGAACGCTGCCGGTTACGGTCACCGCCGCGATACGCCGATCGTTAATCGCCTGGCTGACGCCGTCATTCGTCGCGTTCACCCAGCCAAAGACCCCCTCCGGGAAACCGGCATCCGCGAATACCTTCCCGATCAGCTCCGCCGAGCCGAGCACATTAGGCGCATGTTTAAGCAGATAGCTGTTCCCTGCCAGCAGGATCGGCACCGCACCGCGCAGCACCTGCCAGAGCGGGAAGTTCCACGGCATCACCGCAAGAATAGGTCCCAGCGGACGGTACTCAATCACCGCATTTTCGACCTGGGTTGATTCCGGGTGCAGCATCGACGGGCCGTGTTCAGCGTACCAGTCGCAAAGGCTGGCGGACTTAGCCACCTCCGCACGCGCCTGCACAATGGGCTTGCCCATCTCCCGGGAGATAGTCTGCGCCATCTCTTCCGCACGACTACGCAGCGCCGCACCCAGATCGCGAAGTTTTTGCGCCCGGTGCGCCACGCTTTCGCGTCGCCATTGACGAAAACCGGTATCCGCCTGTGCAATGGCACGCTCAACGTCACGGGACGTTGCCCACGGGTAAGCAGCCAGCGTTTCGCCGGTAGCCGGGTTGACAGAGTGGGCATGGGTAGCAGATGAATACATCATGATGTCCTCCACGTAATAACAGTTGATTGATTGTGGCCTACTCTGCTATTTCTTAAAAATGAATAATACTCACCACCTTATTCACGAATCGAGAACGGCATGGACTTAACACAGCTTGAGATGTTTAACGCCGTCGCACTGACCGGCAGCATTACCCAGGCGGCGCAGAAGGTACACCGGGTGCCCTCAAACCTCACCACCCGCATCCGACAGCTAGAAGCGGATCTCGGCGTGGAGCTGTTTATTCGCGAGAATCAGCGCCTGCGGCTTTCCCCCGCCGGGCACAATTTTTTGCGCTACAGCAAACAGATCCTGGCGCTGGTCGACGAAGCGCGAATGGTCGTCGCCGGGGATGAACCGCAGGGATTATTCTCGCTCGGCGCGCTGGAAAGTACCGCCGCCGTACGCATTCCGGAAAGTCTGGCGCGGTTTAACCAGCGCTATCCGCGCATTCAGTTTGCGTTATCCACCGGGCCTTCCGGTACGATGATTGACGGCGTGCTTGAAGGGACGCTTAGTGCCGCCTTTGTCGACGGGCCGCTCTCGCACCCGGAACTGGAAGGAATGCCGGTTTACCGGGAAGAGATGATGCTGGTCACCCCTGCGGGCCACGCGGAAGTGTCAAAAGCCACGCAGGTGAGCGGCAGCGACGTGTATGCCTTTCGCGCCAACTGTTCTTACCGGCGTCATCTGGAGAGCTGGTTCCATGCCGACCGCGTAACGCCGGGAAGGATCCATGAGATGGAGTCCTACCACGGGATGCTCGCCTGTGTGATTGCCGGGGCAGGCATTGCGCTGATGCCCCGCTCCATGCTGGAGAGCATGCCGGGGCATCATCAGGTGGCGGCGTGGCCGCTGGCGGAAAACTGGCGCTGGCTCACCACCTGGCTGGTGTGGCGACGCGGGGCGATGACTCGCCAGCTGGAGGCATTTATCGCGCTGCTGAACGAGCGTCAGCCACCTGCGCCCAGTTGTTAAAGTTGAACGTAGTCCTGGAGTCGAAGGAAAATTTTTCCCTTCATATACAGCGTGGCCTGCCCGCCAATCAGCACGCGGTCGCCTTTCAGCTCGCAGCGCAGATCCCCGCCGCGCAAGGAGACCTGGCGGGCCGACATCTGCGTTTTACCAAGCTTTTCGCTCCAGTACGGGATCAGCATGCTGTGAGCTGATCCCGTCACCGGATCCTCCGGCACCCCTTCCCCCGGGCAGAAGAAGCGGCTGACGAAATCATACTCATCTCCCGGCGCTGTAACGCAGACCATTTTCCCCAGCGGGAGCATGGCAGTGATATCCGGCGTCAGCGCCTCCACCTGCCGCTGGCTGTCGAGCACCACCATGTAGTCACGCCCCACACGGACCTCGTTTGTCGCGTTAATGCCCAGCGCGCTGAACAGCACTGGGGGTGGAGTATCGACAACCTCGGTTGACCACGCCGGGAAATTAAGCGTCAGCCAGTCGCCGCTGCGTTGTACCGTCAGTTCGCCGACAAAGCGCGTGGTGAAGGTGATTTCCGTATGCGGATAATCCAGGTATTCAAAAATAACGTGAGAAGCCGCGAGGGTTGCGTGGCCACAGAGGTTAATTTCATCCTGCGTGGTAAACCAGCGCAGTTCAAACCCGTTATCCGTTCGGACAAAAAACGCCGTCTCTGACTGATTATGCTGCTTCGCCATCTTCAGCAGCGTCTCATCCGGTAGCCACGCTTCCAGCGGACACACCGCCGCCGCATTGCCGCCGAACGCCCTGTCGCTGAAGGCATCTACCAGATAAAAATCAATTTCCTGCATCATTTGTTCCTCTTAGATTTATTCAGCGCAGAAATACTGTGCCCTTCAGATACAGCGCCGCCTGCCCGCCCATCCGCACGCGGTCGCCCTTGAGTTCGCAGCGTACGTCTCCTCCACGGGCGGAAACCTGGCGGGCAAACATCTGTGTTTTGCCAAGCTGTTCACTCCAGTAAGGGATCAGCATGGTGTGCGCGGAGCCGGTGACAGGATCTTCCGGCACGGCCACGCCCGGCGAGAAGAAACGACTGATAAAGTCGTATTCTCCTTCGTCCCGGGCGGTGACGGCCACTTTATGCTCCCCCGGCGTCATGGCGGAGAAATCCGGATTAATGGCTTCCACCTGCTCGCGGCTCTCCAGTACCAGCACCCAGGCGCGGCCTTTTCGCGCCTCGACGTAGCGGGTGATACCGAGTGCGGTGAGCAACTCCGGTGGCGGCGTCTGTGCCTGCGTCGGGCAGGCCGGGAAGTCCAGCGTCATCCAGTCACCTTCACGGCTGACGGTCAGGCGACCAGAGGCAGTGTCAAAATGAAGGCGTGAGTCCGGATAATCCAGTTCGTTAAACAGAATATACGCCGCGGCAAGCGTCGCGTGACCACACAGATTAACCTCGGTTAGCGTGGTGAACCAGCGCAACTCGATCCCCCCTTTGGTACACACAAAAAACGCGGTTTCCGACTGGTTATGCTGTTGTGCCATCCGCAGTAACGTCTCATCCGGTAGCCACGCGTCGAGGGGGCACACCGCCGCCGGGTTGCCGCCAAAGGAGGACGCGCTGAACGCATCTACCAGATAAAAATCAATCTCCTGCATTGTGTTACCGCCTGTTTTTGTTGTGTTGTTCTTTATCTTCAATGAAAACAACCGCGTTCGCTACCGCTGCATGAAGGTAAATTTTGTGATTCATATCACATAACGGTTGAGTTTTCGCCGTTTAAGGCTTTAAGATCGTCTCCTCATCTTTCAGGCAACGAATCCCAGATATCCCTATGACAACACACACGGTTTCCCGCAGGGTCGCGTGGCTACGCGTGGTCACGCTCGCCATCGCAGCGTTTATTTTCAACACCACGGAATTTGTTCCGGTTGGGCTGCTGTCCGACATTGCAGCCAGCTTCCATATGGAAACGGCACAGGTTGGCATTATGCTGACCATCTATGCATGGGGGGTAGCGCTGATGTCGCTGCCGTTTATGCTGCTGACCAGCCAGATGGAACGTCGTAAGCTGCTGATTGGGCTGTTTGTGGTGTTCATTGCCAGCCATGTGCTGTCATTTATGGCATGGAACTTCACCGTGCTGGTCATCAGCCGCGTCGGCATCGCGTTTGCCCATGCCGTTTTCTGGTCGATCACCGCATCGCTCGCCATTCGTCTGGCCCCGGCGGGGAAACGCGCCCAGGCGCTGAGCCTGATTGCCACCGGAACGGCGCTGGCGATGGTGTTAGGCCTGCCGATCGGGCGCATTGTGGGTCAATACTTCGGCTGGCGCACCACCTTCTTTGCCATCGGCATGGGGGCGCTGATCACCCTGGTGTGTCTGATCAAACTGCTGCCAAAACTGCCCAGCGAACACTCCGGCTCGCTGAAAAGTCTTCCGCTGCTGATGCGTCGACCGGCGCTGATGAGCATCTATTTGCTGACCGTGATTGTGGTGACCGCCCATTACACGGCCTACAGCTATATTGAGCCGTTTGTTCAGGTTGTGGCGGGCTTTAGCGCTAACTTTGCCACCGTTCTGCTGCTGATCCTGGGCGGCGCGGGGATTATCGGCAGCATCCTGTTCGGGAAGCTGGGCAATCAGCATGCGTCTGCGCTTGTAAGCAGTGCGATTGGCCTGCTGCTGGCATGTCTGCTGTTACTGATGCCTGCGGCAGGCAGCGAGAGTCATCTGGCGATCCTCAGTCTGTTCTGGGGCGTGGCGATCATGATTATTGGTCTGGGAATGCAGGTCAAAGTGCTGGCGCTGGCCCCGGACGCCACGGACGTAGCGATGTCGCTCTTCTCCGGGATTTTTAATCTGGGGATTGGCGCCGGTGCGCTGGTGGGAAATCAGATCAGCCTGCATGTATCGATGTCGGCCATTGGCTATCTCGGGGCGATTCCGGCGCTGATCGCGCTGATCTGGTCGGTGCTTATCTTCCGTAAATGGCCGGTCGCGATGGAAGAGCAGTCCAGCCACGGTTGACGTTTGTTATGCCGGGTGGCTCTGCGCTTACCCGGCAACGTTCTCAATGATACGTCTTAACAATCTCCAGCACGCCGTTAATAATAAACTGCACGCCCATACAGACCAGCAGGAAGCCCATCAGACGGGAGATAGCCTCAATCCCCCCCTTGCCCACCCAGCGCATAATCGCCCCGGAACTGCGCAATGACCCCCAGACAATAATGGCAATAAGCGCAAAAATGATCGGCGGCGCAACGGTGATAACCCAGTGCGGAAATGTCGACCCATCACGCACCGTTGAGGCGGAACTGATGATCATCGCAATCGTTCCCGGCCCTGCCGTGCTCGGCATGGCTAACGGCACAAACGCGATGTTGGCGCTCGGTTCGCTTTCAAGCTCCTCCGATTTGCTTTTGGCTTCCGGGGATTCGTGCGCTTTGTGCGCCGGGAACAGCATCCGGAAACCAATAAAGGCCACGATCAGCCCGCCAGCGATACGCAGACCGGGAATCGAAATACCAAAGGTATTCATCACCAGTTGCCCGGCGTAATAAGCCACCATCATTATGGCAAAGACATACACAGAGGCCATCATCGACTGCTGATTGCGCTCCGTGCTGTTCATGTTCCCCGCCAGCCCCAGAAAAAGCGCCACCGTCGTTAACGGGTTCGCTAGCGGCAGCAACACCACCAGCCCAAGTCCCACTGCTTTAATCAAATCCAACATAATGCACCGCAGTCCTTATCCTTATTCAACATCGCAATTATAGGGGCAAATCCTCGTCCGTAGCCATCCGCGCAGCGTAACCATAATTGTCTCTCGTAATTCATAACCCCAGATTATCTGTATGATTTAAAAGCGTACAGAATGAGTTCCTGAAGCGTTTTAGCATTTCGTGGCATCGGCCGATTCATTCAGTTGACTTATACTTGCCTGAGCAATAATATCTGCCGTGACTAAACTACTTGCCAGGGCAACCATTGTGAAAAGCACCAGTGACCTCTTTAACGACATAATCCCACTGGGTCGTCTTATTCATATGGTTAATCAGAAAAAAGATCGCCTGCTCAATGACTATCTGTCACCGCTGGATATCACCGCAACACAGTTTAAAGTGCTGTGTTCCATTCGCTGCGAAGTGTGTATCACGCCGGTTGAGCTGAAAAAGGTGCTCTCTGTCGATCTGGGTGCGTTAACCCGCATGCTGGATCGTCTCGTCTGTAAAGGATGGGTAGAACGAAGCCCTAACCCAAATGACAAACGTGGCGTACTGGTGAAACTGACCAGCGATGGCGCGGCCATGTGTGAGCAATGTCATCAATTAGTAGGACAAACACTGCACCAGGAACTGACAAAAAACTTATCGGCAGATGAAGTGGCAACGCTTGAGCTCTTACTCAAGAAAAT
Source organism: Enterobacter cloacae complex sp. 677-3DZ2D5B (assembly GCF_004136695.1). Classification (NCBI taxonomy): domain Bacteria; kingdom Pseudomonadati; phylum Pseudomonadota; class Gammaproteobacteria; order Enterobacterales; family Enterobacteriaceae; genus Enterobacter; species Enterobacter cloacae complex sp. 677-3DZ2D5B. Next base: position 157,885 of record NZ_QFLS01000007.1, read on the forward strand.
CCTGCCGTAAACAGAAAAAGAGGTATGACGATGTCCAGACGCAATACTGACGCTATCACCATTCATAGCATTTTGGACTGGATCGAAGATAACCTGGAATCTCCGCTCTCCCTTGAGAAAGTGTCTGAGCGTTCAGGTTACTCAAAATGGCACCTGCAACGGATGTTTAAAAAAGAGACCGGCCATTCATTAGGACAATATATTCGCAGCCGCAAGCTGACGGAGATTGCCCAAAAACTGAAAGAAAGCAATGAGCCGATCCTCTATCTGGCGGAACGTTACGGATTTGAATCGCAACAAACCCTGACGCGTACGTTCAAGAACTACTTTGACGTGCCGCCTCATAAGTACCGTATTACCAGTATGCCGGGTGAATCCCGTTATCTGTATCCGCTTAAACATTGCAGTTAATCATCGCCTGTTAAGACGTAACCGAGGAAATCATGAAATTTATCGCCTCCGCCGTCCTCACCTTGCTGGTGCTGGTTTCCGGCCAGAGCTTCGCGGAGCAAACCCCCAGTGCGGGTCAGCAAAATAATCGCGACACCATGATTATGCCGTCCACGCAAAACCAGTCGCCCTGGGACTTCAATCACATGGGCGCTGGCAGCGACAAATCCGACGAATTAGGCGTGCCGTATTACAACCACGACCTGTAATTCGTTTTTGCCCCGCTAATGCGGGGCTTTTTTCTGCCTTAACCCTGCACCCGCGTCGCCCGACGCACCCGCAAGCCAAAGACGTTGATATACAGCCCGGCCATAATCAGCCCTGCGCCACACAGTTGCAGCGCGCCGAGCGTTTCATCCAGCAACAGTGCGGCGCTGGCAAGCCCGACCACCGGTACCAGCAGCGATAACGGCGCCACGCGCCAGGTTTCATAGCGTCCGAGCAGCGATCCCCAGATACCATAGCCAATGATTGAGGCAACGAACGCCAGGTAGATTAGCGACAAAATAGTCGTCAGGTCGATTTCCACCAGGCTTTTCAGCATCGCCTGCGGCCCCTCCAGAATAAACGACGCGGCCATAAACGGTACGATGGGGATCAACGCGCTCCAGACCACCAGCGATAAGACCGCCGGACGCGCCTCGTGCTGCATTATCAGCTTGTTAAAGATATTGCCGCACGCCCAGCTCAGACCCGCCGCCAGGGTGAGCATAAAGCCCAGCAGCGCGACATGCTGACCGTTGAGGCTGCCTTCAATCAGCACCAGCACGCCAAAGACCGCAAGGCTAATGCCCGCCAGCTGTTTGCCCTGCAAGCGTTCGCCAAAGACAAACGCGCCGAGAATGATGGTAAAGAACGCCTGCACCTGAAGCACCAGCGAAGCCAGGCCCGCAGGCATACCGAATTTAATAGCGCAAAAAAGAAACGCAAACTGACCAAAGCTGATGGTGAGGCCGTAGCCCAGCAGCAGCTTGAGGGGAATTTTCGGGCGGGCGACGAACAGCAGCGCCGGAAACGCCACCAGCAGGAAGCGCAGACCCGCCAGCATCAGTGGAGGCATGTTGTGCAACCCCATTTTGATGACCACAAAATTGAGTCCCCACACCACGACAACCAGCAACGCTAACAGCCCGTCTTTCCGCGTCATTTTCCGCCCCTGAAATATTAAAATTTTGTAAACACTTCAAGGTAACAGAAAAAATAGCCCCGCGAGAAGATCATTAATTCTGGTACTGAAGAGAAGCACTTGCGGATAAATTGGGTGCTATACAAGCTGCCGATCCCATGATAATCCTGTAATAACACAACAAAAAAAGCATAAGCATTTGTCGGGCAGGAAAATGAAACCATCAATCAGGCGCTCAACCGCAGCGCTGCTGGCATCGTCATTGTTATTAACAATTGGCCGCGGGGCAACGCTGCCCTTTATGACCATATATCTTACACGCGTGTACGATATGAGCGTGGAGAATATTGGCTATGCCCTTACCGTGGCGTTGACCATTGGCGTGGTGTTTAGCCTGGGGTTTGGCATCCTGGCGGATAAATTCGACAAAAAACGCTATATGCTGATCGCCATCGTCGCCTTTATCGCCGGGTTTGTGGCCATTCCGCTGGTGAATAACGTGACGCTGGTAGTGCTGTTCTTTGCCCTGATTAACTGCGCCTATTCCGTCTTCTCAACGGTGCTGAAAGCATGGTTTGCCGACGTGCTGACCTCCAGCGAAAAGGCGCGCGTTTTCTCACTCAACTACAGTTTCCTGAACATCGGCTGGACGATCGGGCCGCCGATCGGCACCCTGCTTGTGATGTACAGCCTGCAACTGCCGTTCTGGCTGGCGGCCTTCTGCGCCGCACTGCCGCTCGGGTTTATCCATTTCTTTGTGCAGAAAAGCATAGCCTCGGACAGCCCTGAGGAGAAAATGCCATGGCAACCCTCGGTGCTGCTGAAAGACCGGGCGCTGTTCTGGTACACGCTTTCCGGGCTGCTGGCGTCGTATGTGGGTGGATCGTTTGCCACCTGCATTTCCCAGTATGTCCTCGCTGCACATGCGGACAGTGATTTCGCAGAAAAGGTGGTGGCCGTTGTGCTGCCCGTCAACGCGGCGGTGGTCGTCACCCTGCAATATGCGCTTGGACGGAAGATCACCGCCAGCAATATCCGTCCGCTAATGACCGCCGCGACGCTTTTTTTCATCCTCGGGCTGGGGGGGTTTATGCTTTCCGGCGAGAACCTGATTTACTGGGGGATCGCGGCAGCGATTTTCACCCTGGGTGAGATTATTTATGCACCGGGTGAATACATGCTGATCGACAATATCGCCCCGCCGGGCATGAAGGCGAGCTACTTCTCCGCACAAGCGCTGGGCTGGCTGGGCGCGGCGGCGAACCCGATGATCACCGGGCTCATCCTGACCCATCTGCCGCACTGGTCATTATTTATCATTATGATGGCCGCCATCATTGCGGCCTGGCTGATGATATTGCGCGGGATGCGCGTGAAAAGTGAAGATAGCGTGTCGAGTAGCGCTGCGCTTACCCGACCTGGAAAACCCTAATCCCAGGCCGGGTAAGGCGAAGCCGTCCCCCGGCAAAACCAACACCTTAGTGGTGCAACATCTCCTCCACCACCTGCTCCTTGTACATCTCATTCGGGTAGTAGGTCGGCCAGTTATCCATCTCTTTCAGCAGCGCCTCGTGGGAGGTGTTGCCCATAAAGATATGGAAGTGTGAAGAGGCTTTCGGCCCGATGATATGGTCGCTGAACTGCACAAACTTAGGCGCCTCGCTCGCGTTATCCTTGCACTCAAACAGGTAGCGCACACCTTTTTTCCCCGACGCATAGGTCAGAATTTTGTAGCCGCTGTAGTCGTAGCGGCAGCTGCTCACCGTTTTGCCTCGGTGGAATTCCATCACGTTGTTTTCAATGCCGATGGCGTCCACGTCCGTCGCGTAACCCTTGCGGTAGTAGGCCTTCACCTCGGCAGCAGATTTTTCTCCCTTCTGCGCTTTCTTTTCGAAAACCGGATCCAGCGAACCATCAAGCAGGAACGGGTAAATAGACTGCCAGGTTCCGTCCCAGTCAGACAGCTTCCTGTCCCTGACGTCTTTATCCTCAAAGACGCCGTTTGCCGCCTTCTGTTCCGCCTCCGTCATCTGATGACCGTGCGAATGGGCAAAAAGCGAGCCGCTTACCAGCAGCGTTCCCAAAGTCAGCGCAATTTTTCCAGGTTGTGCAGCCACAGCAAAATCCTCATTCCGTTTTATAAGAATAGGGATGTTATATTATAACATTTCAGATCGCAACCAGCCCGCGAACGCCCTCCCGCTCCATATTCTCCCCGCGCCCCTGCTGGACGATGCTGCCGCGCGACATCACCAGATAGCTGTCGGCCAGCTCTGCCGCAAAATCATAAAACTGCTCCACCAGCAGGATCGCCATATCCCCCCGGTTCGCCAGGCTGCGGATCACCTGCCCAATCTCTTTGATCACCGACGGCTGAATCCCTTCCGTGGGTTCATCCAGAATCAGTAACCGTGGACGGCTCGCCAGCGCGCGACCAATCGCCAGCTGCTGCTGCTGACCACCGGAAAGATCGCCTCCGCGTCGGTGCTTCATCTCCTTCAGCACCGGGAAAAGCTGCCAAATCTCCTCCGGTACGCTCCTGGCGTTTCCCGCGGAGAAGCGCGACAGCCCCATCAGCAGGTTTTCTTCTACGGTCAGACGCGGAAAAATCTCCCGCCCCTGCGGAACATACGCCACGCCGGACTGTACCCGCTGGTGCGGTTTACTGTGAGTGATGCTCTTTCCCTGCCAGACCACCTCCCCGGCTTTCACCGGGATCAGCCCCATCAGGCACCTCAGCAGCGTGGTTTTGCCCACCCCGTTGCGCCCCAGCAGGCAGGTCACTTCCCCGACGACCGCCTCAAAGCTCACCCCGCGCAGAATATGACTTCCGCCGTAGTACTGATTCAGTTCGCTAACCTGTAACATCCCCTCTCCTTAGCGTCCCAGATAGACGTCAATCACCTGTTCATTGGCCTGTACCTCGCGAAGCGAACCTTCCGCCAGTACGCGCCCCTGATGCAGCACCGTGACGTGGTCGGCGATGGTCTCAACGAAGCCCATATCGTGCTCAACCACCATCAGCGAATGCTTGCCTGCCAGGGTGCGGAACAGCTCGGCAGTGTATTCCGTCTCGGCGTCGGTCATACCGGCGGCGGGTTCGTCCAGCAGTAACAGGTGCGGGTCCTGCACCAGCAGCATGCCGATCTCCAGAAACTGCTTCTGTCCGTGGGAAAGCAGTCCGGCACGGCGATCGCGCTCGCTGCCAAGCCGCAGCAAAACCAGCATCTCATCAATGCGGTCGCGCTGCTCGCCGCTGAGCGTGGCCCGCAGGCTCGCCCAGACGGACCTGTCGGCTTTCATGGCGATTTCGAGGTTTTCCCCTACGGTCAACGCTTCAAACACGGTCGGCTTCTGGAACTTACGGCCAATGCCCTGACGGGCGATGGCCGCCGGTTCCAGGGCAGTCAGATCGATGGACTGATCGTAAATAGCTTTCCCGCTTTTTGGCCGGGTTTTGCCGGTGATCACGTCCATCAGCGTGGTTTTACCGGCTCCGTTAGGGCCAATGATGCAGCGCAATTCTCCGACGCCGATATTCAGCGAGAGATCGGTCAACGCCTGAAAACCGTCGAAACTGACGTTAATGGCCTCGAGCTGCAACACCGGATCGGTCTGCTCGCGGTAACGGTCGCCCGGTAGCTGGCGGGTAAAGAGTCCTTCAGAGGGCTGCATTAATTCTCTCCCTTACGAAACAGACCGAACACGCCGCGCGGTAAAAACAGCGTCACGGCGATGAAAATCAGCCCCAGAAACAGCTGCCAGTACTCCGGCATCGCCACGGTGAAAAAGCTCTTCGCACCGTTGACCAGCGCCGCGCCAATCACCGGGCCCACCAGAGTGCCGCGCCCGCCCAGCGCTACCCAGATGGCCGCTTCAATCGAGTTGGTTGGCGACATTTCACCCGGGTTGATAATGCCCACCTGCGGAACGTACAGCGCCCCCGCCAGGCCACACAGCACGGCGGAAAGCGTCCAGACCAGCAGCTTGAAGCCGCGCGGATCGTAGCCGCAGAACGTGAGACGGTTTTCCGCATCGCGCACCGCCGTTAAAATGCGGCCAAATTTACTCTTCGCCAGCGCGTAGCCTGTGCCCAGGGCCAGAAGCAGCAGCACGACCGTTGCGAGAAACAGCGCGATCCGCGTGGTGGTCGCCGTGACGGAAAATCCGAGCAGCGTGGTAAAGCCGGTAAAGCCGTTATTGCCGCCAAAGCCGGTTTCGTTGCGAAAGAACAGCAGCATGCCCGCATAGGTCAGCGCCTGGGTCATGATGGAGAAATAGACCCCTTTGATCTTCGAGCGGAAAGCAAACCAGCCGAAGACCAGCGCCAGCAGGCCGGGTATCGTCACAATTAACACCAGTGCCCAGGCAAAATGCTGCGTTCCCCACCAGAACCAGGGCAGTTCGCTCCACGAGAGAAACGACATAAACGCGGGCAGCCCGTCTCCGGCCGCCTGGCGCATCAGGTACATGCCCATCGCATAGCCGCCCAGGGCGAAGAATATGCCGTGCCCCAGCGAGAGCATACCGGCATAGCCCCAGACCAGATCGAGGGCCACGGCGACCACCGCGTAGCAGAGGATCTTGCCGATGAGCGTCAACATCCACGTGGAAACGGCCAGCGGATGGGTGGCGGGCAACAGCGCGAGAAAAGGCAGCACCAGCAGCGCCGCAACCAGCAGACTGCCGAAGATTTGCGCGGTGCGCGGTGCCCTGCGCGCCAGTGTTAAGGTCAATGGCTGGCTCATCAGTCTGTCACCCTCCCTTTAAGTGCGAATAACCCCTGCGGACGTTTCTGGATAAACAGAATGATCGCCACCAGAATCAGGATCTTGCCCAGCACGGCGCCCATCTGCGGTTCAAGAATTTTATTGAAGATCCCCAGACCAAAGGCCGCCGCGACGCTACCGGCCAGCTGGCCGACGCCGCCGAGCACCACCACCAAGAACGAATCAATGATGTATCCCTGGCCCAGCTCCGGTCCCACGTTCCCCAGCTGGGACAACGCCACGCCGCCCAGCCCGGCAATGCCGGACCCGAGGCCAAACGCCAGCATATCTACCCGTCCGGTGGGGACGCCGCAGCAGGCCGCCATGCTGCGGTTTTGCGTCACCGCCCGCACGTTCAGCCCCAGACGCGTTTTATTCAGAATGAGCCAGGTGAAGAACAGCACCAGCAACACAAACCCGAGCACCACAATACGGTTCCACGGCAGCGTCAGGTTGGCGAAAACCTGCACCCCGCCGGACAGCCAGGCCGGGTTTGCGACCTCAAGGTTCTGAGCGCCAAAGGTCATGCGCACCAGCTGGATAAGCATCAGGCTGATCCCCCAGGTGGCGAGCAGGGTTTCCAGCGGGCGGCCATACAGATGGCGGATCACCGTGCGCTCCAGCACCATCCCGATACCTGCCGTCAGGCAAAACGCCACCGGCAGCGCCACCACCGGATAGAGCGCCAGCCACTGAGGCATCCACTGCGCCATAACCTGCTGCACCATCCAGGTGGCATACGCCCCGAGCATCAGCATTTCGCCGTGGGCCATGTTAATCACCCCCAGCAGACCATAGGTGATAGCCAGCCCGAGCGCGGCCAGCAAGAGTACCGATCCCAACGACAGGCCCATGAAGGCCTGCCCCAGCAGTTCGCCCCACATCAGCCGGTGCTGAATACGGTCCAGGCTCTCAGCGGCGGCGGCACGTACCCGTGCGTCCGGCTCGGTTTGCGCCCGGGTGAATGGCGTCAGCGTGGCCTGCACGTCCGGATCGTCAGACTGTCCCAGCAGTTCAACCGCATTAAGGCGCGTTTCCGCCTGCGGACTCGCCAGCTGAAGATTTGCCAGCGCCAGCCTCAGCGACTGTCGGGTGACGTCGTCCGTTTCGCGATTAGCCCGCTGTTGCAGAAACCCGAGCATATCCGGCTGGGCGTCACGCTGAAGCTGCCGCGCGGCATGACGTCTTTCGGTGACACTGTCACTGACAAGCTGATGCGTCGCCAGCGCCGTGACGGTTAACACGCGCAGCCGGTTGGTCAGCCGCACGGCTTTGGTCGTTCCTTCGGCGCTCTTTGCCGCGCCCAGGGCAACCATTTCGCCGTCGATGCGGGTAAAAGCCTTCTTCTGGCTGTCGGTGTAGAGGTTCTCCTGTTGTAGCGCCTTAAGCAGCGGCAAGCGTGCAGGTTCCGGCGTGGCTGCCCAGCGGGTCAGCATGGAGGTTTGCTGGCTGCGGCTAGCGGCAACGAAATCATCGGCATCCGATGCCTGCGCCATCCCTGGCAGCAGTCCGGTAAGCCACACAATCGCAATCATCATGCGCATGGCGTTCATGACGTCTCTCCCTGGTGGTGGCTTAGTTGCTGGCGGTTTTCATCGGCTGGTCAGGCTTTTTGTCATTCCCGGCAATAAACGGGCTCCACGGCTGAGCGCGTACCGGCTGTTCGGTTTGCCAGACGACGTTGAACTGGCCGTTGCCTTCGATTTCACCAATCATGACGGGCTTATGCAGGTGGTGGTTGGTGGCATCCATGGTCAGCGTAAAGCCGGATGGCGCGTTGAACGACTGGCCCGCCATTGCCGCGCGCACTTTGTCCACGTCGGTTGTCCCCGCTTTTTCAACCGCCTGCGCCCACATATGCAGGCCGACATAGGTCGCTTCCATCGGATCGTTGGTGACGACGGTATCGGCATTCGGCAGCTTATGGGCTTTCGCGTAAGCTTTGTAGGCCGCGACAAAGGTCTGGTTGGTCGGGTTATCGACGGATTCAAAGTAGTTCCACGCCGCCAGGTTACCCACCAGCGGTTTGGTATCAATGCCCCGCAGTTCCTCCTCGCCCACCGAGAACGCCACCACCGGCACGTCCGTGGCTTTCAGGCCCTGGTTCGCCAGCTCTTTATAGAAAGGCACGTTGGAATCACCGTTGATGGTGGAGACCACCGCCGTTTTACCGCCCGCGGAGAATTTCTTGATACTGGCGACGATGGTCTGGTAATCGCTATGACCAAACGGGGTGTAGACCTCTTCAATATCTTTATCTTCCACGCCTTTCGAGTGCAGGAAGGCGCGCAGGATCTTGTTCGTGGTGCGCGGGTAAACGTAGTCCGTTCCCAGCAGGAAGAAGCGTTTCGCGCTGCCGCCGTCCTCGCTCATCAGGTACTCCACCGCCGGGATCGCCTGCTGGTTAGGCGCCGCGCCGGTATAGAAGACGTTAGGTGACATCTCTTCACCTTCATACTGCACCGGATAGAACAGCAAACCGTTCAGCTCTTCAAAAACCGGCAGAACTGATTTACGCGATACGGAGGTCCAGCAGCCGAACACCACGGCGACCTTATCCTGGCTCAGAAGCTGGCGGGCCTTTTCGGCAAACAGCGGCCAGTTGGAGGCCGGGTCAACCACCACCGGCTCCAGCTTTTTCCCGAGTACGCCGCCTTTGGCGTTGATTTCGTCGATGGTCATCAGGGCGACATCTTTCAGGGGCGTTTCTGAAATGGCCATCGTGCCGGAGAGTGAGTGCATGATCCCGACTTTAATGGTCTCTGCGGCCTGAACGCCAAAACTCACTCCCATGGCGACCACGGAGGCGGACAAGGCGAACGCTTTTATAAAGGTACGACGGTGCATATTTTCACTCCTGAAAAAGAAAGCTGTGCGAAGACGTCCGTTACCGCCCGGACGCAGAAAAAAGTAACGTCAGTTTCAGGAGAGCAAAAAGAGTGCCAGGTTGCAGAGGCAGGATTTAAACGGGTTCGAAGAGAGGATCTACGGGAAACGACTCAGAATGGTACAGCACTGCACTGTAATAATGCAGCGCTGTAAACGATGTTACCAGACGTCGCTGGCGATTTGCGTCACCAGGCGAACTTTATCCCACTGCTGGGCTTCGCTCAGGCTGTTACCCTCTTCCGTGGAGGCAAATCCGCACTGCGGGCTGAGGCAAATCTGCTCTTTCGCCACGTAGCGCGCAGCCTCTTCCAGACGCGCTTTCACCCCTTCCGGGTTCTCCAGTTCACCGTGCTTGGTGGTGATCAGCCCCAGCACCACCTGCTGTTTACCCGGGCGCACAAAACGCAGTGGCGCAAAGTCGCCGCTACGGTCGTTGTCGTACTCCAGGAAGAACGCGTCGACGTTCACCGTGCCGAACAGCACCTCCGCCACCGGCTCATAGCCGCCTTCGGAAATCCAGGTTGAGCGGAAGTTGCCGCGGCAGACGTGCAGCCCGATGGTCAGGTCGTCCGGTTTGCCCTCCAGCGCCTTATTCAGCACCCGGGCATAGGTTCGGGCAAGTTCGTCTGCATCGTCACCGCGCTCGCGGATCTGGCGGCGCTGGTCTTCTGAACAAAGGTAGGCCCAGACGGTATCATCCAGTTGCAGATAGCGGCAGCCTGCATCGTAAAAGGCCCGAATGGCATCGCGCCAGGTTGTCGCCAGATCGTCAAAGTAATCCTTCAGATCCGGGTAGACCGTGGCATCAATATCCTTGCGGCCACCGCGGAAGTGCAGCACGCTCGGGCTCGGAATGGTCATCTTCGGCTGTGCGTTACCGCTGATGCTTTTGAGGTAGCGAAAATCTTCCAGCATAGGATGATCGCCGAAGCCCAGTTTGCCCGTTACGCGCACGCCGTGGGCTTTGGTCTGCACCCCGTTGAACTGAATGCCCTGCTGCGAATCATAACGCTCTACGCCCTGTAGCCCGTCAAAGAAGTCAAAGTGCCACCAGGCGCGGCGGAATTCACCGTCCGTTACCACATGCAGACCGCAGGCGCACTGCTGTTCGACAACATGGCGAATGGCCTCGTCCTCAACCGCGCGAAGCTGACCGGCATCGATCTCACCGCTGGCAAATTGCAGACGGGCCTGTTTAACAGAGTCCGGGCGTAAAAAACTGCCGACTACATCGGCGCGGTACGGGGCGTGGTGTCGCTGCATGGAAATCTCCTCTGTCTGTCGGCGTTAATTGCCCACAGTGATAATTCATCTCTTGAACATTTAGACTTCTGGATGTCTAAACGTCCTAAAAAGATGTCATACCGGCTCGCCGCCGACAAACGAGAAAATTTCATCTGTGATGAAATAAATTCATGTTCACAGGGCGGGCGATGAAGATCCTGCAAACGCGAACCGCTCATCTTCCCAGCCGGTCATGCCCCCGAGCATAATCTTAACCGGCAGACCCAGACGCGCCAGCTTCAGCGCCGCCCTGTCCGCCCCGTTGCAGTGCGGGCCTGCACAATAGACGACAAACAGCGTGCCCTCTGGCCACGCTGTCATCCGCTCGGCGGTGATCTGGCTCCAGGGTAAATGCAGCGCGCCGGGCAGATGCCGCCGGGCAAAATGTTCAGGCTTCCCGACAACGTGCAGCAGAACAAAGTCCTGCTCACCGCTGGATACCGCGTGATGGACATCGGCGCAGTCCGTCTCGACGCTCAGACGACGCAGAAAATGCCCCACGGCTTCCTGCGGCTCAGCAGCCGGAAATTCAGTAACATAGCTCATGAATCTTCCTCATTTGTGGTGTTTGTGTTAACACTACTCTATCCCTTAATTCAGCACATGAATGCGTCCGCCTATGCCAGAAAACAGCAAAAAGATGACAAACTTAAGACATCCCTCGCCGCGCGCGGTCGTGCTGGCATATGACGGTTTATGTACCTTTGAGTTTGGCGTGGCGGTAGAAATCTTTGGCTTGCCGCGCCCGGAGATGGGCGATGACTGGTATCAGTTCGCCGTGGCGAGCGTGGATGGCGGCGAGCTCCGGGCAACGGGCGGGATCCGTATTCTGGCCGACGGCGATCTGCGTCTGCTTGAAACGGCGGATCTGGTTGTTGTACCCGGCTGGCGAGGGCTGGATGAACCCGTACCCGAAGCGCTCTGCCAGGCGCTCCGTGCGGCGCAAGCCCGCGGCTGCCAGCTACTCTCGATCTGTTCTGGCGTTTTCGTTCTGGCAGCCTCAGGCCTGCTTGACGGGCGGAAGGCAACCACCCACTGGCGCTACACGCAAGCTCTGAAAACACGCTTTCCCGCCATCACCGTGGTCGAAGATGTGCTCTACCAGGACGAAGGCGATATTCTCACTTCCGCCGGCAGCGCCGCGGGGATTGATCTGTGTCTGCACGTGGTGCGCCGGAATTACGGTATGGAGGCAGCAAACCGCGTGGCGCGTCGACTGGTGATCCCGCCCCATCGGGACGGCTCGCAAACCCAGCAACTTAGCCGACCGGTGGCTCAGTTGCGGGAGAGCCAGCGCCTGGGCCAGCTGTTCGATTATCTTCACCAGCATCTGGCCGTTTCCCATACCGTCGAATCGCTGGCCCTGCGGGTGGGTATGAGTCAACGCACCTTTCTGCGCCGTTTCCAGGACGCGACCGGGACAACGCCCGCGCGCTGGTTATTGACTGCGCGATTGCAGCGGGCAAAAGATTATCTCGAAAACAGTCGGCTCAGCATTGATAATATTGCGGAACAAACCGGATTTGGACAAAGCGCCACGCAGCGCCACCATTTCCGGCAGCAATTTGCGCTTTCGCCCGCGCAATATCGCAAACAATTTTTACAGCCGGTACGATAAACGGGCAAAAAAAAACCGCCATAATCTGGCGGTAAATGCTTGCATGGATAGATTTGTATTTTGGTATCTACGCTCCGGTATTCCCTACCGGGATGTGGATCACCAGCAATCTACCACTGTGAGCCTCAACGAAGCATAAACGAATCGATTAACCCGCTTTGGTATTAATTTGCAGATAACGCATCAGCCCCTGATCTGCACTCTGGCGGGCATCATCATTAATCGCTTCGAGATAAAACGCACGAGAGACCCCATACGGTGCCTGCTCGGGTGGGTAAACGGCGAACTGGAAGGTTTTGCCTCTCGCCTTATTGGTACAGCCCAGCTCCCAGCGATCTTCACTTACCTGGGTGCTATTACATTCGACACGTCCGTAATCGCTGGTTAAATACGATCCGACACGGCTTTTTGCTGACTGAATATATTCTGGTTCTTCATTTGAATAGATGCTGGCCGCAGCACCCACCGCAACCACTACGCCCAGAAGTGATAGCACGATTATTTTTTTCATTTATTCGATCCAATCCTTAGCCAGAAAAATCTTATTGTAAATGATTTCCCAATAAATCTAGTTGTTCTTTGCATACCAGAAATGGGAGTTTACAACGTCGATATCGCTTTTAAGAATAGTCTTAAGCGCGTTTTATTGCGACCACAATTTTTGACACTCTATTTTCTCAAATTTAAAGAGTCGAATAATTACTCTATGAAATTATCCCTACGATGACCGTAGCGTATTTTCAGGGGATAAATGATGTTCAGAAAAGAATTTTCGCTACTGCTGGTGATTAGCGCCCTGTTCTCAGGACAGATTATGGCGGAGCACAAAGGGCATGAATTTGTGTATGTGAAAAACGCCGACCATCAGCTTCGTCATGAAGCTGACAGCGACGAGTTACGCAGCGCGGCTGAGGAGTCTGCGGAGGGGTTGCGCGAGCACCATACCTGGCAGAAATCGCGCAAACCGGATACCCACTCTGCGGGTTAGCTGCCTTTACGCTTCGGCAGGGTCTTCATCAAATCGTCAGGGCTGACGGAGGCCACAATGCTTCCCGGCGGCGGCATTTTGAAGATGTGATTCTTCATCTTGCCGATAACGTGCATTTCACACGGACGGCAGTCAAACTTCAGCGTCAGCACTTCATCGCCATTCACCAGCCGCATCGGCGTCGCTTTCCAGCTTTTAATATTGCCTTTCGCCTGTTTCGGACAAAGGTTAAAAGCAAACCGCAGGCAGTGTTTGGTGATCATCACCGGCACATCGCCCTTCTCTTCATGCGCTTCATACGCGGCGTCAATCAGCTGCACGCCGTGACGATGATAAAACGCACGCGCTTTGTGGTTGTATACGTTCGCGAGGAAAGAAAGATGCGTGTCCGGGTAGACCGGCGCAGGCACCGCTTCGGCCTTACGGCTGCCGCGCGAATAGTTTGCCAGGCGTACTTCATCCAGCATCTCGGCCGTTTCACGGCGGAACTGGTTCAGCAGGCTGTTCGGCACGAACAGCGCGTCCGGCAGATTCACCTCAATATTGCGCGCGTAATAAATGGTCTGCCCCAGCTTCGCCACGCCATCCTTGAGGTTGTTGAGCGCTTTCTCCGCATTGTTCGCCACCTCGAACAGGCCGTCGAGCGTATGCGTCACGCTGATGCCGTCTTCGCATGTCATGGTCAGGATCAGCTGCTCTTCCCAGCCCCCCAGCGCGATATCCACCGCAATGCGGCGCTCGCTGGAGGTCTTGAGCAAGGCCTGCTGCCAGTTGTGATCCAGGTTACGGTTAAGCGCCGCATTAGGACGGGCTTTGTAGAGATCGGCAGGCATTTCGTTCGGCCAGACGCGATAGCGATTTTCGCCGGTTTTCTCCACCGTATTGGCGCGGAAACCCACTACTTCACGTTTGATCATCACGTTGAGACCATCGCCATTCGCCAGCGGCTCTGTCACCTGAACGTCAAGATGATCTTTCGCCACTTTCAGCACTTCACCCACCGGCAGGCCGATAAACTTCGGTGAGTCGAACGCGCCAATATCCCCTTTACGGGCATTCACGAAATAGTCCGTGCTGCCGCGGTGGAAGGTTTTGTCCGTAGACGGAATAAAGAAATGCTCTGTACGCCCGGCGGAGGCGCGCGCCAGATCACCGCGATCGTCGATGATGGCATCCAGCATCTGACGATAATGTGCGGTGATATTTTTGACGTAGCTCATGTCCTTGTAGCGCCCTTCAATTTTGAAGGAGCGTACGCCAGCATCGATCAGCGCACCGAGGTTCGCCGTCTGATCGTTATCTTTCATCGACAGCAGGTGTTTTTCGAATGCCACCACGCGGCCCTGATCGTCTTTCAGGGTATACGGCAGACGGCAGGCCTGAGAGCAGTCGCCCCGGTTAGCGCTGCGCCCCGTCTGGGCGTGAGAGATATTACACTGCCCGGAATAGGCCACACACAGCGCACCGTGGATAAAGAATTCAATGGTCGCGTCGGTCGCCTGATGGATATCGCGGATCTGGTTCAGGTTCAGCTCGCGCGCCAGCACAATCTGCGTAAACCCGACGTCCGAAAGAAACTTCGCCTTCTCGACGGTGCGGATATCGCACTGGGTGCTGGCGTGCAGCTCAATCGGCGGGATATCCAGTTCCAGAACGCCCATATCCTGAACGATCAGGGCATCAACGCCGGTCTGGTAGAGATCGGTGATCAGACGCTGCGCGGGCTCCAGCTCATCATCATGAAGAATGGTGTTCAGGGTCACAAACACCTTCGCCCCGAAACGGTGAGCGAACGGTACCAGCTCGGCAATGTCGCGCAGGCTGTTGCTGGCGTTATGCCGGGCACCGAAGCCAGGGCCGCCAATGTAGACGGCATCCGCACCGTGAAGAATGGCTTCACGGGCGATGGCGGCGTCGCGGGCCGGGCTTAGCAGTTCAAGATGATGGGAGTGCAGGCGCATACTTCGTCGTTATCCGTTATGGTCAAAATGGCGGCTATTGTAGTCAGAAGTCTGTGTCAGTGAAACCGTTTTGCGACGCTTTAGCGGGGATAATGGATCAGGGAGTGAAAATGCACCGTCCGGGCGCTGCTGTTGCGGTACGCGTGCGGTTTATCGCCGGCAAAACGCACGCCGGAATCAGCGTATATTGTGCGCCAGACACCGTCGATCTGCATATCCAGCTCACCGCTTATCACCACCACATGTTCGATCACCCCGGCTTCGTGCGGCGTGGACTCGCTCAGCGCGCCGGGCGACAGGGTGATGGAGAAATGGTCGAACTTAAGCTGTTCATCCCAGGGGAAAAGCGGTTTCACCACCATCGCCTGCTGCTGCGGATCGAACACCGCCTGCGGTTCGCTTTCTGGAGTGATAAACGCCGAAAAAGGTACGTTCAGCCCGGTGGCGATTTTCCACAAGGTAGAGACCGTCGGGCTGGACTCATTGCGTTCGATTTGCCCAAGCATCGCTTTCGACACGCCCGTCTCTTCCGCCAGTTTTGACAGGCTCCAGCCCCGCGCCTGACGCAGCGCTTTCAGTGTGGTTGCCAGGTGTTGAGTGATATCCATAGTTCCTCCCGTTGCGGCAAAGCATACCACTTGTACGTTATAGCGCACAGTGATACCTTATCCCGGACGTTATAACGCACAACGGAGTTTCCATGCGATCGACTGCCTCTCTCTTTCCTGCCGTGCTGGCCGGTTTTGTTGCCGTTCTGGTGGGCTATGCCAGCTCTGCCGCCATTATCTGGCAGGCGGCTGCGGCGGCTGGCGCCAGTACACAGCAAATCGCCGGATGGATGACCGCGCTAGGGCTCGGGATGGGGATCAGCACGCTGGCATTGTCGTGGTGGTATAAAGCCCCCGTGCTGACCGCCTGGTCGACTCCGGGCGCGGCGTTGCTCGCCACCAGCCTGCATGGCGTGACGCTGGCGGAAACCATCGGGGTATTTATATTCGCGAATACGCTGATTCTGCTGTGCGGCGTCACCGGCCTGTTTGCCCGGTTGATGAAACTGATCCCGCACTCGCTTGCCGCCGCTATGCTGGCGGGCGTGCTGTTACAGTTTGGCCTGAAGGCATTCAGCAATCTTGAGGGACACATTTTTCTTTGCGGCAGTATGCTGGCCGCCTGGCTGGTGGCCAAAGCTGTAGCGCCCCGGTACGCCATTGTCGCCACGCTGCTGGTGGGCGTGTTCGTTGCCTGGGCTGGAGGTGACGTTGTCACGAAAAGGATGACGTTATCGGTCATCATGCCGGAATTCATTGCCCCTGCGTTCACCTTCACCAGCCTGATCAGCATCGGCTTACCCTTCTTCCTGGTGACCATGGCGTCGCAGAATGCGCCCGGCTTCGCCACCATGCAGGCATCGGGCTATCCGCTGGCGGTCTCACCGCTGATCGTTGCCACAGGCGGGCTGGCGCTGCTGTTGTCCCCCTTCGGCGTCTATTCTATATGCATCGCCGCCATCACCGCCGCCATCTGCCAGAGCCCGGACGCCCACCCGGATGCCAGTAAACGCTGGCTGGCTGCGGCAGCCGCAGGTGGGTTTTATCTGCTGGCGGGGGTGTTCGGCGGGTCGATTTCGGGGCTGATGTCCGCCCTGCCGCTGAGCGGCATCCAGACGCTGGCCGGGCTGGCCCTGCTCGGCACTATCAGCGGGAGTTTGTATCAGGCACTGAATCATGAAGCAGAGCGCGACGCGGCGATCGTCACCTTCCTGATGACCGCCAGCGGCGTCACGCTCCTGGGGATTGGCTCCGCCTTCTGGGGGCTGGTGTTGGGAGGGATCTGTTACGCCGTCTTCTCACGCCTTCGCCGCGCGTAGCTGTGACGGCGTAATGCCGGTCATGCTGCGAAAACGGTTACTGAAATGGCTGGCGGAGTTAAATCCGCAGGCCAGCGCGATGTCGGTGAGCGGCGTAGTCGTGTGCTGCACCATCGCTTTGGCCTTCTCCATGCGGCGCTGCATGACGTACTGATGCGGCGCCAGGCCCATCGACTGGCGGAACATCCGCGCAAAGTGATACTCACTGAGTGCGGCCTGGCCCGCCAGTTCCGCCAGCGTTAAGGGTTGCGCCAGGTTTTCCTCGATAAAGGCCAGCACGTTGCGCAGCACAAACGGCGATAACCCGCCGGTCACTACCGGCAGCTTCCACTGTACGCTGGAATAGTGCTGGACTAAATGCGTCAGCAATAAGGTCGACGCGGTGCTCAGGGTGAGCTGATTGGCGTTTTGCTGCCAGTCGCAGCCGAGCAAAAACTGGCGATAAAGGGCGGTGATTTTCGGATCGCTGCCGAATATTTTTTCCTCCAGCGTCAGCGATAGCGGTCGTTTATCCCAGATTTTCTCCCCCACGTCCCGCAGGTGTTCATCGGTGCAGTAGAGGTGCACGAACGACAGGTCGTCACGAATATCCCACGTGGATTCGCTCTCTTCCGGCATCAGACAAAAACGATCCGGCCCACCGCCATTTTTCCAGCCACCCGGCGTTTTTTGATAGCTTTCATAGCCATCTGCCACGTACAGGCTAAGGGTGTGATGGTTGCTTTTCACCGTTATCGTGTCGTGCTTGTTGTACCACGCCGCCAGTTGAATGCCAGTATTGAGCGCGACGGTTTCCCGCAGCACCGCATTTTGTTGGCGTAACGTTTCAAAGGTGTCGTAAACGAGAGACATGGCCGTAAACAGGTGATTAATCAGACTGTCAGTCTAAGAAGTGTTGCAGCCTGTTACCAGCCATTGTGCGAGAAAAAAGCGCAAGAATTTGCAAGTCCGGCGCAAGGCGATGAAAGCCGGGCCCCTCTTCTTTCGCCACACTGTTGTTTTTCGCGGTATGAGAAGAGAGAAGCCATGAACGCATTACTCTATGGGCTGGTTGTTGTTATCTGGGGCACGACCTGGATCGCCATTTTTTTGCAACAGGGGCCGGTTGCAGCGCCGGTCTCCATTTTCTGGCGCTTCGCCGTGGCCAGCGCCACGATGATGATCGTCCTGGTCGCCCTTCGCCGTCTGCGCAGGCTGGCGCTGCGGGATCATCTCTACTGCATGCTTCAGGGCTGCTGCGTTTTCTGTTTCAACTTCTGGTGCTTTTACACCGCCGCCGCCCATATCAATACCGGCCTTGAGTCGGTGATTTTCTCGATGGCCGTGCTGTATAACGCCATCAACAGCTTTATCTTCTTCGGCCAGCGTCCACCCGCACGCTTCTGGACAGCGGCAGCGCTGGGGCTTATCGGGATCATTACCCTGTTCTGGAACGATCTGCTCGCCAGCGGCTGGAGCGCGTCGTTGCTTACGGGCATCGGGCTTTCCGCCCTCGGCACCTACGGCTTCTCGCTGGGGAATATGATCAGCATGCGTCATCAGCGAAACGGGCTGGAAACCATGACCACCAACGCCTGGGCGATGCTGTATGGCACCGTCGTGATGGGCCTTATCGCCCTCTTCAGAGGCGATAACTTTATGCCGGAATGGACGGTGAGCTATATGGGGGCGCTGCTCTATCTTGCGCTGTTTGGCTCGGTGATTGCCTTCGGCGCCTACTTTACGCTGGTAGGCCGCATTGGTCCCGGTAAAGCCGCCTACAGCACCCTGCTGTTCCCGCTGGTGGCGCTGTCGATTTCAACGGTGTACGAGGGTTACGTGTGGCATCTCAACGGGATCGTCGGCCTGTTGTTGATACTGGGCGGGAATATGGTGATGTTTACGAAGCCGGAAACCTGGTTCCGCCGCCTGCGGACGGCATAAAAAAACGGCCTGCGAAAATGCAGGCCTTTTTTTATTAATTTGCTGTCTGATGAACATCAAACATAGTGGCATCCGTTGCCATGTCATCCACAACCTGCTTCAGGGTGCCGAAGCCCATTGGCGTATTCTCGTTCGCCAGCTCTTTCCCTTCCCCCTTACGAACAACCTTAATCACCGGTTTGTTCGTAGCCGCGTCGATTAACTCACCTTCGAAGAACAGATGCGTATCCATGGTACGATGGCCCGTGGCCATCTGCGTACCCGCAACCAGCAGCGCGACAGGCACCACTTCATAGAACTGCAAACCTTCTTTGTCTGAGCTCACACCCGTGATGGCGCCGCGGAAGATCAGGCTATGTTTGCCCGGCGTCGTCACAATCGGCTTACGCTGTCCAATCGCGGTTTTCAGTTTGGTATTGGTATAATTCAACAGCTCATCAAGCGTTTTTTGCCCAAGCTGAGTGGTCGGTTTTGGCGTCGGGTAATAGGTTATCGGCGTCCAGATAATGCTGTCATAATTCGCCTCATTATAAGAAGGATCAACCCAACGCAGGGTTGGCTTCCCGGTTGCAGATTTCATCTCCTGCAAGCCTGAGTAATCTTTTAAAAAGCCTGAATATTGATCGGGGGATGCGACTTTTGACGCACAGCCTGAGAGGGCCAACAGACCAGAAAGCACTGCAACTTTAAAAAAAGTGTGAGTACGCATGATGGTATTCCATGTTATCTGCAAGTATGCACTTGAAGTTATAACAAAAAATGGGGCGATGTGTTGTGGCAAAAAATGACGAAGACAGCACAAATAGCGAAAAAACTGCCCGACCGAAACCGGGCAGTGAAAATTACTCTTTCAGGTCCACTTGCCAGAACAGGTGTTTGCCGAAGGGATCAATTTCATAGCCCGTGACCTCTTTACGGACTGGCTCAAAAATCGTTGAATGAGCAATCATTACCGCCGGCATTTGATCGTGCATCATCTGCTGCGCCTGCTTGTACAGCGCCACGCGTTTTTCGCGATCGGTTATCGATTTTGCTTCGGCAATCAGGTTATCAAACGGCTTATAACACCATTTCGCCGAATTCGACCCGCCGTTGGCGGACGTACAGGTAAACAGCGGGCCGAAGAAGTTATCTGGATCCCCCGTCGCCGTTGTCCAGCCCATCAGCGCAGCCTGATGCTCCCCGCCCTTCACGCGCTTCAGGTATTCGCCCCATTCGTAGGTCACGATTTTGGTCTGCACGCCAACTTTCGCCCAGTCCGCCTGGATCATCTCCGCCATACGCTTCGCGTTCGGGTTATACGGCCGTTGCACGGGCATGGCCCACAGATCGATGCTTACGCCGTTGGCAAACCCCGCCTCCTTTAACAGCGCTTTCGCTTTTTCTGGATCGTAATCGTAGTCTTTCAGCTCACTGTCGGCACTCCAGACGCCAGGCGGCAGCAGGTTTTTCGCCGCCGTGCCGGTGCCGTGGAAAACCGCCTCAATGATGGCCGGTTTGTTAATCGCCATCGCCAGCGCCTGGCGCACTTTTACGTTATCCAGCGGCGGCTTTTGCGTGTTAAACGCCAGGAAACCGGTATTCAGACCGGCCTTGCTCATCAGGTTGATATCTTTGTTAGCCTTCATACGCGGCAGGTCCGCCGGGTTCGGGAACGGCATCACCTGACACTCATTCTTCTCGACTTTGGCAAAACGTACCGAGGCGTCCGGCGTGATGGTGAACACCAGACGATCCAGCTTCGATTTTCCCTGCCAGTAGTCAGGGAAAGCGGTAAAGAGGATGCGGGAATCCTTCTGATATTGCGACAGCTTAAACGGCCCGGTGCCAATCGGCTGCATATCGACCTTTTCTGGCGTGCCCGCTTTCAGCATGGCATCGGCATACTCCGCCGACAGAATGGAGGCAAAGTACCACGCCAGGTCAGCGACAAACGGCGCTTCCGGATGCGCCAGGGTGAAGCGCACGGTGCGATCGTCAACTTTATCAATGGCGGTAATCAGGCTGCCGAACTCCAGACTTTCGAAGTTGGAATAACTGCCGTTGGAGACGTTATGGTAAGGATGATTCACATCTTTCTGGCGCATAAACGAGAAAATCACGTCGTCCGCGTTGAAATCGCGCGTCGGCGTGAACAGCTTATTACTGTGGAATTTCACCCCTTTGCGCAGGTGGAAGGTGTAGACCTTGCCATCCTCGCTTACCTCCCAGCTTTCCGCCAGGCTCGGCACCAGTTCGGTAGTGCCCGGTTTGAAATCGACCAGACGGTTATAAACCGGTACGGCGCTGGCGTCCACGCTGGTCCCCGACGTATAGAGCTGAGGATTGAAATTTTCCGGCGATCCTTCGGAGCAATACACCAGCGTTTTTGCCGCGACGGTGGAACTGACCGTCAGTGCAGCAAGCGCCAGCGTTATCATTGTGAATGTGCTTTTCATCATTTATTCCTGTCTTTTTAATTCGACGGCTAATTACTTCTTTTGCCATTTCATAAATAACATTAAAGTGATGGCGCAAACACATGAAAAATAAATACAGAAGGAAACACTATGGGCTCGGAACTCTCCAGACAATTAACCCAACGCTTTTTCCGCTATCTCGCCATCACCAGCCAGAGCGACCCGAAAGTCAAAACCCTGCCCTCCACTCCGGGCCAGCACGACATGGCGCGGGAGCTGGCGAAGGAGCTGGAAACGCTGGGGTTAGACGATATTGTGATTGATGAGTTCGCCACCGTTACCGCCGTGAAAAAAGGCAATATTCCCGGCGCGCCGCGTATTGGTTTTATTACCCATATCGACACCGTCGACGTCGGTTTATCCCCGGATATTCATCCACAAATATTAACCTTTACGGGGGATGATCTCTGTCTGAATAAAGAGAAAGATATTTGGCTGCGCGTAAAAGAGCACCCGGAAATTCTGGCTTATCCTGATGAGGAGATTATTTTCAGCGACGGAACCAGCGTATTAGGCGCAGATAATAAAGCGGCCGTCACCGTGGTCATGACGGTGCTGGAAAACCTCACCGCTGAGCACAAGCATGGCGATATTGTGGTGGCGTTTGTGCCCGATGAAGAGATTGGCCTGTGCGGCGCGAAAGCGCTGGATTTAAAGCGCTTCGACGTCGATTTTGCCTGGACTATCGACTGCTGCGAGCTGGGCGAAATTGTTTACGAGAACTTTAACGCGGCGGCGGCTGAAATTCGCTTTACCGGCGTCACGGCGCACCCGATGTCCGCCAAAGGGGTGCTGGTCAATCCGCTGCTGATGGCAACGGATTTCATCAGCCATTTCGATCGCCGGCAAACCCCGGAATGCACCGAGGGGCGCGAAGGTTATATCTGGTTTAACGGCATCCAGGCCGGGCAAAACGAAGCGGTGCTGAAAGCCAACATTCGTGATTTTGACAAAGACGGTTTTGCCGCCCGCAAGCAGCAAATTGCCGATGTGGCGGCGCAAATAGCCGCGCAGCATCCCACGGCAAACGTGGAGTATCGCATTGAAGATACCTACAGCAATATCAGCAATGCGATTGGCGAAGACCGCCGCGCGATCGACCTGATGTTCGAGGCGATGGAGTCGCTCGGCATCACCCCAAAACCGATCCCCATGCGCGGTGGCACGGATGGGGCGGCCCTGTCAGCTAAAGGCCTGCTCACCCCGAACTTCTTCACCGGCGCCCATAACTTCCACTCGAAGTTTGAGTTTTTACCGCTGTCGTCGTTCGAGGCCTCCTGTCGCACTGCACTGCAACTCTGTCTGCTGGCCGCGCGTTAAGCGGGCTTGCGTGCGAGCATGGTGGCGAAGCGCAGCTTGATACGGTTCCCGTTGGCATCGGTACGGTGGAGTTCCCCCACCTCTTCGTTGTACTTGATCAGCTCCCAACCTTCGTAGTAGTTACTCAGTTCACCGGGTTTGAAGGCAAACGGGAAGCCGACGGTGCACGGATAATCCTCCGTATCCATGGCGGCAACGATCAGGTTATAGCCGCCTGGTCTGGTGCAACGCTGCATATTGGCGATAAGACCAGGGATGGTATTCGCTTCGAGGAACATCAACACGACGGTGGAAAGAATAAAGTCGTATTCGCCGTCAA
Source organism: Enterobacter cloacae complex sp. 677-3DZ2D5B (assembly GCF_004136695.1). Taxonomy (NCBI): domain Bacteria; kingdom Pseudomonadati; phylum Pseudomonadota; class Gammaproteobacteria; order Enterobacterales; family Enterobacteriaceae; genus Enterobacter; species Enterobacter cloacae complex sp. 677-3DZ2D5B. The sequence continues at coordinate 180,858 of NZ_QFLS01000007.1, forward strand.
AGGTCAGGTTGTTCAGATCCTTAATCGCCGTTTGCAGATTCGCGATCCCTTCCGCCGCCTTAATGCGCTCAATGTTATCGATGCTCATCGGGTTTTTATCCCACGCCGTCACGTCATAGCCATTGGCAGCGAGGTAGAGGCTGTTACGGCCATTTCCGCAACCGAGATCGAGCGTTTTTCCCGGCTTAACAATGTCCGCGCTGAGCAGCACCTCTGAGTGCGTGCGGGTCAGCCCATATTTCTCAGTAAAGTAGTTTTCATCGACAGTCATTATTTTTCCTCAGATTGCATAAGCAGTGCCTTATCAGCGCGCACCAGAAGTTTGCCCTGCATCAGCAAGATAAAAGTACGGACCAGCAGCATCGCGATGATGACGTTGGTGAAAATAAACAGGGGAACAGCGAGGGCATGAAAGAACCCTGACGGACTGCTTTGCCCAAGATGTAAACCGGTGGTCGCCAGCGCCGACACCCCGAACGAGAAGCTCCAGAACGACGCGTTGAACGGCTGCGACAGATACCACGGCATCAGACGCAGCATAAACAGGAGTTGCAACAGGCCATAGCCGAAAAGCATTTTGGCGAAGGTGTCCGCTTCGCCGCCGTTGACGCTAAACCAGGCGCTACAGGCCACCAGAGCAGGCGCAAGCTGGATCCCGAGCGAGGTACGAAGGGCAGCGGGCAGCTCGCCCGCGCTGCGCAGGCGTTGTAAAATGACCGGCTCCAGGCTCAGCCAGGAAAAGACCCCGGCACCAAGGAACACCAGCCCCGCGTCGTGGAAGCCTAGCGCACCGCAGGCCATCGCGCTGATAAAATTGTTCGCCACCGTCGGCAGATAGAGTCCCGGCGTCGTGGCTTCTTCCGGATGTTTGCCGCGCCACAGCCCGGCGCTTTGCCAGGCGGCATACGCAAGCTGGATCACCACGCCCACGCTAAACAACCCCAGCGCCACCGGGCGATACCACGGCACAAAGCCGATGGCCACCAGCAGCGTTGTGGCAGGAAACAGGCTGACAAAACTGCTCATTACCGGATGCCGCATCTCGGCCAACACGCTATGTGGAAACCGTACCGCACGGGTAAGAAACGCCACGCTCAGAAGGAACCAGATCGCCACCGCCAGCGCCACCAGGATCTCGCCCGGCCAGCGCGTCACCGGCCAGATGGTGCTGGCATAACGCCAGGCGAACCCCATACCTATGGTCCCGAGGACCATACCGAAATACCCGGCGGGCAAGTTAAGAACGCGTTGGTTTAGGTTATGCATTTTTTTTAAAGTTTAAAATGTATTTTAAATGCCATTTTAAGGGGTTTCCTGTGCGGACGCCAGCACTTCGAAAAACCAAAACTTTGCTACGTTTATTGAAAGGCTTTTCAGGGATAACACGATGACAAAATATCGGCTCAGCAATGAAACGCGTCTCTGGCGCTGGCAGGACGGATCAACACCGTGCACAACGCCTCTAAGACAAATTATTGCCGTGAAGGATTTTAACGATGTGACCAGCGGGACTAAAGGCGGTTGGGTTGAGGATGAACACGCGCTCGCCCAGGACGGGGATTGCTGGGTTTACGATGAAAACAGCGTGGTGTTTGCCGGGGCCAGGATATCCGGTAACGCCCGCCTCACCCAACCCTGCATCGTAAGCCACCGCGCACACGTTGGCGGCAACGGCTGGCTTGACGCGGCAGAGGTGAGTCACGGCGCGATGATACGTGACAACGTCACCATTCAGCATTCCACCGTACGCGGGGAATGTCGTATCGCGGGTGACGCGCGGGTGCTGCATAACAGCCTGGTGATTGCAGCCAAAGGGCTGACACCCGACCGTGAGCAGATCCTGCAAATTTATGACCGAGCCACGGTCAGCCAGTCGCGTATTGTGCATCAGGCGCAAATCTACGGCGATGCCATGGTGACCTGGGCCTTTGTTGAGCACCGTGCCGAGGTGTTCGAACGCGCCATTCTTGAGGGCAACGCGCTGAATAACGTCTGGGTGTGCGACTGCGCCAAAGTGTACGGCAACGCCCGTTTGCTGGCCGGTCTGGAGGATGATGCCATCCCGACCGTGCGGTACAGTTCACAGGTCGCGGAAAACGCCCTCGTAGAAGGCAACTGCGTCATTAAACACCACGTATTAATAGGCGGCGAGGCGTGGTTACGCGGCGGGCCGATCCTGATTGATGACAAAGTGGTTATTCAGGGGCGGGCGCGTATCAGCGGCGATGTCCTGATCGAGCATCAGGTGGAAATAACGGACGATGCGGTTATCGAGGCGCTGGAGGGTGAAAGCATTCACGTCCGGGGAGCCAAAGTGATCAACGGCGACACGCGGATCACCCGGACGCCGCTGCTGGGGGCGCTATAGCGGGAAGATTCTGGCGTACAGGTTCACGTCATCGTAACGGCCGTTGAGCATTTCCGCTTCCCGCAAACAACCTTCGAGCGTGAAACCGTTGCGCTGCGCCACCCGGTTACTGCTCTGGTTATCCACGCGACACTTGATCACAAAACGGCGGATCTCGCCGCGCTCAACGTAATAGCGCATAAACGTCTGGAGCGCCTGAGAAAGAATACCCTGCCCCTGATGCGCCTCGTCAAGCCAGTATCCAATGTACCCGGTCTTATTCGCAGGCTCGATCGCGTTGAAGGACAGCACGCCCACCAGCTCGTCCTTCATGAAAATCAGGAACATTTTGGCGTAACCGCGCTGGTGCAGCATCTGGTTGCTCTGCACGTTGCGGCGCGTGTCCTCTTCGCTGCCGACATGCTGCGCCCAGTCGAAGGCGGTTTGCAGCCAGGTTTTGTTTTTGATTACGAGGTTGTGCAGATCGGTGGTATAGCGCTCTTCGACGGCGCGAAGCTCGATTTCCTGGTTAACGGGGATGATTTCTGAAGACATAGTGCCTCTTAATTGCCGGGTGGCGCTAACGCTTACCCGGCCTACAAATGCGTCCAGAGCAGGCCGGCTAAGGCGAAGCCGCCACCCGGCACAAACCCATAAGGACTAGCGCATGATCCGGTCGTCAACGTAGTTACGTTTGTCCGGCGCGGGCGGGAAGTACTGGTACAGCCAGGTCTCGCTGATGGCATCGCCCTGACAGCGCAGGAACAGGCGCATATCCACCGGCTCGGTGGAGTCAGAGGTTGGATACCAGTCAAACAGAATGCGATACCCGTCGAATGGCTCGACATAGAGGATCTCTACCTGCTTCGCTTCACCGCTGGACAGGGTGATCACCGGCTCAATGCCCTTCGGTGCGGCGGCCTTCAGATCGCCCCCGACGAAGTCAATGGCAAAGCGACGGGCCCACACTTTCGGGTAATTTTCACCCGGCGCCCAGCCCTCCGGGAAGCCGCCCATACCGGTACGGGTGGCGTAGACGTTTGCCAGCGGGGAACGCACCGGCGGCTGCGCGCTCCAGTAGAGACGGTATTTGAAGTCCAGCTCATCACCCGCCTGCACCGGTTTCTCCGGCTGCCAGAAGCAGACCACGTTATCGAGCGTCTCGCCGGTTGTCGGGATCTCCATCAGGGCAATAGAACCTTTCCCCCAGTTGTTGCGCGGCTCGACCCACAGGCTTGGTCGCTTGTTATACCAGCCCATGACGTCCTGGTAATGGGAGAAGTCACGGTCAAGCTGTAACAAACCAAAGCCTTTCGGGTTTTTATCCAGGTAGGCGTTGAATTGCAGCTTTTGCGGGTTGTTCAGCGGTCGGCAGATCCACTCCCCGTTACCGCGCCACATCGCCAGGCGGTCTGAATCATGGATCTGCGGATGTATGGTGTCGCACATGCGGCGTTCGTTGTTGCCGCAGCTGAACATGCTGGTCATTGGTGCGATGCCGAGCTGCTTGATGTCTTTGCGCGCATAGAGATGGTTTTCGACGTCCATGATCACCTGACTCTTCTCACAGTGGATCACAAACTTATAGGCACCGGTAATGCTCGGGCTGTCCAGCAGCGCATAGACGGTAAAGGTGGTATCACCCGGCTTAACGGTTTCAAACCAGAAGGAGGTGAAATCCGGGAACTCTTCCGGGGTGTCGGTAAAGGTATCTACCGCCAGCCCGCGCGCGGAGAGGCCGTACTGGTAGGTATCATCCACTGCGCGGAAGTAGCTCGCGCCCAGGAACGAAACGATATCGCGTCGCGCCAGTTCCGGCGCTTTAAAGACGCGGAATCCGGCGAAGCCGAGGTCACTCTGCCCTTCAAGCTGTTTGGTATCCACGCCCGTATCGCCATAGCTGAACAGCTCAGGCCGGAAGTGGATCTCACGCGCCTGAGAGGTGGTTTGATCCAGCGAGAACATGCGCACGCGGCGGCGGAATCCCATCCCCATATGGAAGAACTGGGCGTCCAGCTGACGGCCTTCAATGTTATTCCACAGCGACTGCTTCTCATCGTAACGGATGGCGTTGTACGCCTGCGGCGTCATGGTGGCCAGCGTTTCCGGCAGCGGACGCGGCGCACCGCCCCACGGGGTTTTCGCCAGATCGTGCGCCATGGATTGCAGAACAGAGAAGTCAAAGCGACGGCTCTGACCGTCGGCAATGTCGGAGTCAGCAGCATACGCCGCCTGGGAAAACAGAGATGCAAGGCCAGAAGTGCCGCTCAGGGCAGCCATTGCCAGGGAACCTTTGAGAAAACGTCTGCGATTCATGCCTGAGAAAACGTCCTTATGGTCGTGTGAATGAGTTTCGCGCGCAGCGAAATGACGGCAAGAAAGAACGCACAGCCTAAACAAAAACGGTTAAGAATCCAATTGTTGGCGGGTGATTATCTGAACAAACCGAGAAATATTTTCTGTCGACCAGAACGGCCTGAAAAAGGGGTAAAGTTATGTATAAAAATGCCCCGGCTGGACATCGACAGCCGGGACCAACGAGGCGGTTATTTTACGCTGACATCGATACCCGGGAAGTACTTATCAGCCAGTTTAGCGATCGTGCCGTCGGCACGTACTTTATCAATTGCGGCATCAAGCTGCTTTTTGGTGGCCTCATCCCCTTTACGCAGCCCAAAGCCGATCCCACTGCCGAGGATGGTGTCGTCCGACACCGGTTTGCCGATAAAGCCAAACCCTTTACCCTGCGGCTTACTGAGGAAACCTGCCTGCCCGGCCGCTGACATGACCAGCGAGGCATCAATGCGGCCATTCAGCAGATCTCCCCAGGCCATATTCTGATCTTTATAAGACACCACGGTGACACCGTGCTTTTCCCAGTGCTCTTTGGCGTAAGTTTCCTGAATTGAACCCTGGAGAACGCCGATGGTTTTGCCCTTCAGCCCTTCGGGGGTAGCCTCTACCGCAGAACCGGCTTTGCCCACCAGCTGGGAGGGAATGCGATAGATGGGCTGGGTGAAATCAATGCTTTTGCGACGCTGCTCGGTGATGTTCATCGCCGAGTTTATGGCGTCGAACTTTTTCGCCACCAGACCGGGGATCAGCGCATCAAACGAGGTTTCAACCCAGCTGCACTTCAGCGCGGCGGCTTTACAGATGGCATTTCCCAGCTCTACGTCAAACCCTTCCAGCTCCCCTGACGCATTGCGGCTTTCAAACGGTGGATATTCCGCTTCCAGCCCGTATCGCAACTCGGTGGCGGCAAACGACGAGAATGAACACAACAGTCCCATGCCGACAACTAACGCGTGTAATTTCATCTCAAATTCCTTAACGTGGTGTAACCCGACAAAGGGCCTGGGCACCTGCCCGTAACGTCGCCTCATCTTTCGCAAAAGAGAGACGGATTAACTTATTGTCCGTGCCATCGGCATAAAACGCCGACAGCGGAATGGTGGCAACCCCGTACTCGACAATCAGCCTTTTCACCATCTCGCTGTCGCGCTCGTCGCTAAAGCCGCTGTAATCCGCCAGCAGGAAGAACGAACCGGCACTTGGTAGCAGCCTGAACGGTGAGTCGGCGAGCAAACTTTGCAGCAGATCGCGCTTGCGCTGATAAAACGCCGCCAGCGACAGCCAGGTTTGCGGATCGGTCATGTGTTCGGCAAACGCGTACTGCATCGGCGTATCGGCCGAGAACATTAAAAATTGATGGACTTTACATATCTCATCCATCAGTTCCGCGGGTGCCACACAATAACCCACGCGCCAGCCGGTGACGTGATAGGTTTTTCCGAAAGAAGAAATAATCACGCTGCGCTCCGCCAGCTGCGGGTGCGTCGCCATTCCGTGGTGCGGTTCGCCATCAAAAACGACGTGCTCATACACTTCGTCAGACAAAATGATGATGTCGGTGTGGCGCGTCAGCGCTGCCAGCTGGTGCAGATCGGCGGCTGAAAACACCTGTCCGCTCGGGTTGTGCGGCGTATTGACGATGATCATCCGCGTGCGTGGGGTTATAGCCGCCCGTACTTCATCCCAGTTCACGGCAAAATCCGGTACCGTCAGTTTAATGGCAATCGGCGTCGCTCCTTGCAGACGGACAATCGGCGCATAGCTGTCAAAGGAGGGCTCGAAATAGATCACCTCGTCTCCAGGATGAACCAGCCCGCTGATGGCTGAGTAAAGCCCTTCGCTGGCGCTGGCGGTCACCAGCACCTCACTCGCCGGGTCATAGTGTGTGCCATAGAGCGTGGCAATTTTGTCCGCGATGCGCTCTCTGAGCGGTTGCAGACCGGTCAGAGAGGCGTACTGGTTATACCCTGTCTCCATGGCGCGGGTCACGCCGGAGATAAGTTTTGGGTCGCATGAAAAATTCGGCGCACCCTGAGAAAGGTTGATGGCGTTATGCCGGGCTGAAAGCTGGCCGATAACGGTAAAAATGGTGGTTCCTACATCGGGCAATTTGGATCGTGTCTGCACCGGCGTTTTCAAAGTCATCCTCTGTCCCTTCTCGTGGTGAATGCATAACTATTCAAACAACAACTTCATTGCCGGGACAATCGAATTGTTGTCATAATAGCCATGACAAAAATGCATAGCTAAGGTGAGATATGTCGCGTCGTTCATTTCCGCTTAATGCCGTAGAGACGTTCATCGTGACCGCGCGTCACCTGAATCTTACCCATGCCGCGAAGGAGCTTTGTCTGACGCAGGGGGCGGTAAGCCGTAAAATCGCCTCGCTGGAAAGCTGGTTCGGCTTCCCGCTGTTCGAGCGCCATGCCCGCGGCCTGCGTCTCTCCTCACAGGGAAGCGCCCTGCTGCCGGAGCTGCAATCTGCCTTTGAGCACCTGCTGAACGTTGCTGAACAGGCGCGAACGCACCAGACCGTAATCCGTCTGAAAGCGCCTACCTGCGCGATGCGCTGGCTGGTGCCGCGTCTGCTACAGGTGGAGCGCGAACAGCCGGAACTCCAGATTGCGCTGACCACCACCACCGATCACAACGTCAATTTCAAAACCGAATCCTGTGACGCGGCGATTGTGTTTGGGACGCACATGAGCGCCGGCGATCTGCTGTTCGAAGAGGCCTTAACCCCGGTGATGAGCCCGCTACGGGCCGGCTCTGCGCTGGAAGCACTCACCTTCCTTCACCCCACGCGGGACAAAACGGACTGGTCGCTGTGGCTGGCGAAACAGCCGGGTCCGCCGCCAGCTATGCTCAAAAATCAACACTTCGAAACCATGGATCTCGCCATTACCGCCGCCATTCAGGGGCTGGGCATCGCCATCGCGGATGAAACGCTGGTGGAGGAGGACGTGCACGCCGGACGGCTGATGCGCCCGTTTGACACAAGCATAAAAACGGGGGCGAGCTACCGGCTGGTATTACGCGACGCACCCGGCCCTGAAAACGGGCTGGATGCGTTTCGCGCCTGTCTGCTCAGTCGAGGCTGACGTGGTGTTTCATCACCCGTTTGAAGAGGCTCATACGGGCACGCATGAAGCGGTTTTCAAGCCGAAAACCTGCATGTTTATTCACACCAATACGTAACAGCACGTCCCGCCCTTTCCGGCAGGCGGGCCAGCGCGTGGGCCCTGCCAGGCTATCGCGTGCCCCCGCATCCCGGGCGAAGCTCACCCAGTAGTCCGCCACCTGAGCGGCGAAGGCCAGATCGCGTTCATTCACATACTGCCGCGAAGGTTCCACCTGTCCAAGGGTATCGAAGACGTAGGGCACTTCGTTGCCGTGCCAGGCGCCGTTGATGTACGTCGCGTGCTCCGCTTCGGCCACATAATCAAACCAGTATCGCCAGCACAGGCCGCCCGCCCGCTGCTGGGCCTGCATTACCACGTATCCCATGGTGGTGAAGGCCATGTCGCGGCATACCTGCCTGCCAAGTTCCTCATCGCCCTTCACGCCAGGATAAAGCAGCTTTATCAGCCCCAGGCCAAAGCGCCGCTCACGGCGGAGCTTCTGGATCTGCCCGGCCAGATCGACCCCGAATACCGACATCACGCTGGCTTCGTCGCTGTTCGACCCAATCATCACCGGTACAGGATGCTGGCGGGCCGCGAAGAAAACGTCGAGCATGGCCTCAGGCAAAACGCAATCCCCCACGATGGGCGCAGGGGCGATATTCAACGGCGAGGTCAGCGGCCAGAACGCCTCAGGCGGGATCGCGCGAAGCTGTTCCGCGGTAGCATTGTGCAGGCCGAAATGGGCGGCAATCGCTTCGCCTTTATGCATGGCCTGCTCGCGCGGGGTGTCGGGCAGCGTGTACCCGCTTTGCACAATGGCTTTATGGAACAGTCCTCCTGCAAGCGGGGAAGCCATCAGCGACAGCACGCTGCGCGCACCGGCCGACTCGCCAAATACGGTGATGTTCTCAGGATCGCCGCCGAACGCGGCAATGTTATCGCGCACCCATTCCAGGGCCTGGATCTGATCGAGCAGTGCGAAGTTATGCACCACGCGCTCTTCCTCCCCCTCCAGCGCCGGATGAGCAAAAAAGCCGAGGTGGCCGAGACGGTAATTGATCGTCACCACCACCGTGCCACGCTTCGCCAGCGCCCTGCCGTTATACGGAGGCAGCCCGCCAGCGCCGAGGGTAAATCCTCCGCCGTGCAGCCAGACCATCACCGGAAGCGGAGCGGCGCGAGCCACTGGCGACCAGACGTTAAGATACAGGCAGTCTTCAGAGAACTGGCCGGGGTCGCCGCCGCCCAGCTCCTGGCAGCTTTCGCTGCTCTGCCAGCTGGAGGCGGAGAACGCCGTCGCCGGACGCACGCCATCCCAGCGTGCAGGGGGACGCGGGGAGCGCCAGCGCCACGGGCCAACAGGGGGTGCCGCATAGGGAATGCCACACCACACATGGGTATCGCCTTCAGTAAAACCAATCAGTGCGCCCTGGCGCGTTTCAACCACAGGGGCGGAGGGATTTTCCATACCAACCTTCTTTTTCCATCACACCCTCGCAGAGTAACGGTTTCAGAGCAAACCGCAACGCTGTTTGCTGCGCGCTTCCGCCTCCTCGTAAAGCGAAAACTCGTCGTACACCGCACAGCCGAGCGCGGCTTCGAAGGCATTGCGGCTGGCATTGCCGTGGCTGCGCGCCTGCGTTTCATTGCCAAGATTCGACTGGAAGATCCCCGCCGCGCTGACGGGCAGAAAATCCTCGTAGGTGATGGGCTGTGCCACAACCCAGCCGCGCTCGATCAGCGGCTGCGGATCGTCGCCGGGATGAAAAGCGTGGCGATGCGCCTCACCTGTCGGGGTCAGACGGTAGCGGAAATAAGCCAGCCCCTGACGGCGCAGGAACATTTCACTGTCCGGGAAGGCGCTGAAGATCTCGCGCAGGTGAAGCTGGTGGGTCAGGTTGTCTTTGCCGGTCCCGGCCTGGTTTAACAGGCTGTCGTACAGCTCGCGCCCTTTCGGCGTAAGCGCCACGCCGCGCTGCTCAATCTCACCGAAACGCGCGGTATGGGTGCCCTTGTGTTCCCCCGCGAACAGCACCGGCTCCTCCAGCGCCTTAAAGCTGGTCTGACGCAGGAGGATCGGCACCTCGCGGCGCGGCGGGCCTTCAATCAGGATTTTCGGCTCGATGCCGTACTTCGGCATTAGCTCCTGCACCCGGTCGATATCCAGCGTGCGCGGCGTGAGATGGTTGATGTGGCACCCCGGGAAACAGACCACGTCGGCAATCAGGCGATGTTCGTTGCTCAGCGCCAGATAGGTTTCCTGATCGACCGTCGCATGGCGATGCCAGCGGAAGGTTTCTAAGGCTTCCTGCACAAATTCGCGCGCCTGTGCCTCGGTAAAGTGTCCCTGCGCATCATGCAGGTCGATCAGTTCCAGACAGCGCGGCGTAAAGATGTTGCGCCGGGAGAGGATCTCCGCCGCCCTTTCGCGCAGCGCAACGTTTTCAATCAGCTCCAGGCGCAGCAGCGAGGTAAAAATGCGAAACGGATTACGGCAGAGCGCCGCATCGTCTGTCGGACGAAACGCCGTCGAGTGGACGGGCACGCCCGCCTGGGAGAGATCGTAGTAGCTGACCGGGTACATGCCCATAATGGCGAAGATCCGGCGCAGGGTGGAAAGCTCCTGCGCGGTGCCAACGCGGATCGCACCGTGACGTTCAACATTCAGGCGCGCCAGTTCGTCTGCGTTCGCCAGTTGTTCATATAAAAGTGGGTTATTTTCCAGAACCGCCAGGTTAACGTCCGCCACCAGTTCCAGCAAGGTGCCGTACTGCGGAACTTCCTGCTGGTACATCGCCGACATAGCCTGCGAAAAGTGTTCCCGAATATCATCAGCCGTGATGGTGTTCGCCATGATGTCATGCCTCCAGTGAATACTACCTGGAGTGTAGAGAAGCCCGTTCCTTTCGTTGGGAAGAATTTACGAATTGTGATCCAGGCAGACGAGTGGTCAAAGCGTGGGCATTTTCGAAAAACGGTTGTAACTCAAACAGATCAAATGTTAAAAATATTTTGCTATCAGGTTATCAAATTCAAACATCTTAACTTGTCACCCGCGTCGCTCTGTTTTTAACATCGCCTATGGAAAAAAATGGTCTGTTCAGTCAGCGCATACGCTTGCGCCATTTGCATACTTTTGTGGCCGTCGCTCAACAGGGAACGCTGGGGCGAGCGGCTGAAACCCTTAACCTCAGTCAGCCTGCACTCTCCAAAACGCTGAACGAACTGGAACAGCTTACCGGAACCCGCCTGTTCGATCGCGGCCGTCTGGGGGCTCAGCTTACGCTCGTGGGCGAACAGTTCCTGACGCATGCCGTTAAAGTTCTCGATGCCCTCAATACCGCCGGTCAGGCGTTAAACCGTAAAGAGGAGCCGGCCAGCGACATCGTGCGCGTGGGCGCGCTGCCAACGGCGGCGCTGGGCATACTGCCTGCGGCGATCGGCCAGTTCCACCGTCAGCAAAAGCACGCCACGCTTCAGGTCGCGACCATGAATAACACCATGCTGCTGGCGGGCCTGAAGTCAGGCGAGCTGGATCTGGGCATTGGGCGGATGTCCGATCCGGAGCTGATGAGCGGCCTGAACTACGAGCTGCTGTTCCTGGAATCGCTGAAGCTGGTCGTGCGTCCGAATCATCCCCTGTTGCAGGACACCGTGACCCTGAGCCGTGTGATGGAGTGGCCGGTGGTGGTCTCACCAAAAGGAACCGTTCCGCGTCAGAATGCGGAAGCGTTGCTGCAAATGCAGGGCTGCACGCTGCCTTCCGGGTGTATTGAAACGCTCTCGGCGTCGCTGTCGCGCCAGCTTACGGTGGATTATGACTACGTATGGTTTGTGCCGTCCGGCGCGGTGAAGGACGATCTGCGACGCGGCGTGCTTACGGCGCTGCCGGTAACATCGCCCGGCGCGGGAGAACCGATTGGGATCCTGACGCGGGTAGATGCCCCGCTCTCTGAAGGTGCCCAAACGCTGTTAAGCGCCATTCGTAAATCAATGCCTCTCTGACCATAAACGCAGAACCCGCCGCGAGGGCGGGTCTGTCTTACTCAGAACGTTTCCCAGTTATCACCTGAGACGACCGCCGCCGGGGTTAAAGGCGCGGGTTTCGCTGCGTTTGCAGCGGCTGGAGCCCGTCCTGCACGCGCCCCGTTGAGACGAAACGCGCCAACGGCTTCCGTCAGACGTGCGCCCTGCTCCTCCAGCGAAGCCGCTGCCGCAGAAGCTTCTTCCACCAGCGAGGCATTCTGCTGCGTCACCTTATCCATCTCGGAAATCGCCTGGCTCACCTGAACGATGCCGCGGCTCTGCTCATCGGACGCCGCTGCAATCTCCAGCATGATATCGGTGACGCGTTTAACCGCCTCGACGATTTCATTCATGGTATTGCCCGCTGCAACCACCTCCCCGGAACCCTGATCGATAAGCGACACCGATTCATTAATCAGGCTTTCAATCTCTTTCGCCGCGTTTGCGCTGCGGCTTGCCAGGGTGCGAACTTCACTCGCCACGACCGCAAAGCCGCGTCCCTGTTCACCCGCACGCGCCGCCTCGACCGCCGCGTTGAGCGCCAGAATATTGGTCTGGAACGCGATGCTGTTAATCACGGCGGTAATTTCAGAGATCTTCTTCGAGCTAGTGGAAATATTACCCATGGTTTTCACCACGCCGGAGACCATCTGCCCCCCGCGGCTGGCCTTCCCGGAGGCATCTTCTGCCAGTTTACTTGCATGATGCGCGTTATCGGCGTTCTGTTTCACCGTCGCGGTGAGCTGCTCCATGCTGGCCGCCGTCTGTTCAATCGCCGCCGCCTGCTGCTCAGTACGGGAAGAGAGATCGGTGTTACCCGCGGAGATCTCGCTCGTTCCCCGGTAGATCTCCTCCGCCCCCTGCCGCACAGTGCCTACGGTGGTCACCAGCGCGTGCTGCATCGTTTGCAGATCGCGCGTAAGGCGGCCAATTTCACTGCGCCCGGTCGGTTCGTCCGGCATGGTCAAATCGCCTTTCGCGATATTTTCGATACGCGTAGCGGCTCGCTGGAGCGGGTTTATCACCGTACGGCGCAGCACCACAAAAGTGATCACCGCCAGCGCTAGCGCCAGGCCAAACGCGCCGAACATAAACATCAGCCCCAGCCGGGTGCGGGTGTGAGCCTGCGCCGTCAGCGCGTTGGCGCGTTCGGTGCGGATTTTTATCGCCTTCAGCAGCACCGCGTTATAGGCATCGTCCAGCGGACGCGCGGTCTCATTTTCGTGGTTAATAATGGCTTCAAACATGCCGTTTTTGGCATATTTCAGCATCGGCTGCATACCGGCGATGTAGGCGTCATAGCGGGCTTTCAGATCGCCGTCCAGCGCTTCATCAGCCGGTGTGCGAATAGTGCGCTTCATATAGGCGGCAAATCCATCCTGCGACTGCCTGATGCGGGTCTCAGCCTCAGCGATGTTTTGTTTCATCGCCTCCATCTCCGCGATACGGCTCGCCGCCCCCGCGTGGATCATGTTGATACGGGCGGTGCGTAAATGGTTGGAACTGTTTGACAGCCCGGTGCGCACCTGGATTTCTGCCGTGACATCCTGCTGATCGTTATCGGCCTGGAGCAGGAAATAGCCTGCCAGACCCGAGCTCAATGCAAACAGGAGAATAATGCCACCGAGAATGGAGGAAAACAGCGGAACCAGCCGGATGTGATGCAAGAAACTCAGCTTATGCTGCGCCTGCATCGATGTTGTGTTGTCCATGACCGTCGACTCTCTTATAGGTAAGATGCGTAAAAACACGCCTGTAAAAGAGTCATCGGCACGGCGTAGAATTAGATTACGGTTAAAAGCGCCAGACAGGTCACACTTTAGAAAAGATCAGGGAAGAAATGCCAGCGGAAAAAACCGCTGGCAGAATAATCAGTTGTCGCCGAAATGGATAACGGTACGAATAGATTTTCCTTCGTGCATCAGATCGAAGGCTTCGTTGATCTGCTCCAGCGGCAGGCGGTGCGTAATGAACGGGTCGAGCTGAATTTTACCGACCATCGCATCTTCAACCATGCCCGGCAGCTGGGTACGGCCTTTCACGCCGCCAAATGCCGACCCGCGCCATACGCGCCCTGTCACCAGCTGGAAGGGACGGGTTTTGATCTCCTGACCCACGCCGGCCACACCGATAATGATGCTCTCGCCCCAGCCTTTGTGGCAGCACTCAAGCGCTGAGCGCATCACATCGACGTTGCCGATACATTCGAAGCTGAAGTCCACGCCGCCGTCGGTCAGCTCAACGATCACCTCCTGAACCGGTTTGTCGTAGTCTTTCGGGTTGATGAAATCGGTCGCGCCCATCTCACCTGCGAGCTTAAATTTTTCCGGGTTGGTATCCACAGCAATGATGCGGCCAGCTTTCGCCTGTACCGCGCCCTGGATGACTGCCAGACCGATCCCGCCGAGGCCGAACACCGCCACGGTGTCACCCTCTTTCACTTTCGCCGTGTTATGCACCGCGCCGATACCGGTGGTGACACCGCAGCCGAGCAGACAGACTTTATCCAGCGGGGCCTGCGGATTCACTTTCGCCAGTGAGATCTCGGCGCACACCGTGTATTCGCTGAAGGTGCTGGTCCCCATGTAGTGATAAATGGGCTCGCCGTTATAGGAGAAACGGGTGGTGCCGTCCGGCATAAGACCTTTACCCTGCGTGGCGCGCACGGCCTGGCAGAGGTTAGTTTTGCCGGATTTGCAGAACTTACACTCGCCGCACTCTGCGGTGTAGAGCGGGATCACATGGTCGCCGGGCTTCAGGCTGGTGACGCCTTCACCCACTTCCACCACCACACCGCCCCCTTCGTGGCCGAGCACCGCCGGGAATACGCCTTCCGGATCGTCACCAGACAGGGTAAACGCATCGGTATGGCAAACGCCGGTATGGGTAATTTTGATCAGCACTTCGCCTTTCTTCGGCGGAGCAACATCAATTTCAACGATTTTCAGCGGCTGGCCTGGGCCGAACGCGACAGCTGCGCGAGATTTCATGATGTCTTTCCCTTGTTGTGAGGTGTGTGGATTTATTTTAGATAAGAGCGCAGTAAATGGCCGACTTCCGCCATCCGCACAGCCCGCTGATCCGGGGTGGTCTCCCCCGTCACCAGCTCATCTTTGAGGTGAATTTCAACCATTTCCCCCATCAGGCCATTGGCAGCGCCGCGCACGGCGGCGATTTGCTGCAAAATGGCGAGACAGGGATCGCCCGATTCCAGGGCGCGTTCAAGGGCATCAACCTGGCCCCGAATGCGGCGGACGCGGGTCAAAATACGTTTTTTATCTTCGGGTGAATGCGGCATACGCCCTCCTGATACTATAGGGGGGTATTGTATCCTTCATGGGAAGTTAATGTAAACATTAAGTTTTATGAGGGTATCAGGTATCATGTAATTTATAGTGTGTTTCTTTTCTTAACTCGAACATCTGAACTAAGCTATGACACATTCTGTAAAAACATAGTTGTAATAAATACCGTCGTATCCGCATTTTTGAAGGTTTCTGCATTCACGCAAATTCCCGTCCCCACCAAAGACTGTAGGTTTCTTAAGAATACAATGAGGAATAGACTAATAGGCGATAGTTAACATTTTTAAATGTCAAATGCTTTTTATGAATGAAAACTTTTATTAAGGGCTTTTAATGAGCATTTTCTTAAGACGAAGTATAAATGCATTATGCAAAGATAGTTTATTTTTCGTTCTTCTTAGTCTGGTTGTATTGATACCTTTCAATTTCCTTAGTGATAAATATACTCAGGAGATAGAAACTATCATTGAAGAACATATGGCCCCTCATTCTCTTGCAGCAATGCTTGTAATAGCAACGTCTATTACGTCTCTGACACTTCGATTTGTCGGCAGCATAAATGTCAAGAAAAAATATAATAAACTCATATATACACTCATTATTTTCCCTGTTATCAAAGTAGGGAAAGCGTATGCTTCTACGATGGTCGGCATGATGACAGGGTTAACCTTAATATTATCCTTCTCTGAAGGTATATCAAAAACAATAATGCCTTTATTTTTCATTGTTTGTATTTCTATGTACTGGTTTCTTTTTGAAGCGATATTGTATGTTAGTAAAAATGGCCTGCCATCAAACGTCAGTAAAAAAACAACAAATATTTTATTGCTAATAATAGTAATTATAATACCCGCAGTGTATTTCTACATTGTATGAAGTAGCTATCAATGAATTCAAAACCAGATGGCCATACCTAAAAATTGCGGCCAGTTTTA
Source organism: Enterobacter cloacae complex sp. 677-3DZ2D5B (assembly GCF_004136695.1). Classification (NCBI taxonomy): domain Bacteria; kingdom Pseudomonadati; phylum Pseudomonadota; class Gammaproteobacteria; order Enterobacterales; family Enterobacteriaceae; genus Enterobacter; species Enterobacter cloacae complex sp. 677-3DZ2D5B. The sequence continues at coordinate 196,951 of NZ_QFLS01000007.1, forward strand.
AACTCAAGTTAAGATCCGTATTGAGCAGGCAAAGGAGATCACTATAGCCTGTCTGTACAACTGCGGCCGCGGTGTTATTGGCCTTGCGGCATTTAGCACTTAAACACATGCTGGTCACCAGCTGCTGACTTAGCCACTCTTTCTTCGCCTGCCAGCTCGGGTGTGGAGAAGCGGAAATGCTGTATCTGGTATATTCGACCTGCTTCAACGAGTTCTATGTTGAGCAGCTACAGCTGTTTAACGAGCGGTTGGGGTTTACCCTTAACGTCTCTCTCAGAGATGGTGCAACCATATTTAGGGTTTACCCCCACCTCGACCAACCCTATTTAGCTCAAAATGTTAAAAATCCGCACTTATATGGCACATTGTGAACAGAAATAACATTCTCGTCACCTAACATACCCGCTACAAACAAAATGGTGGTGTTAATGATTGTACTAAAGAGCTTTTTATTCTTCGTTGGCGCGGCGGCCGCTTGCGCACTTATTGTACTGTGTCTTTGGGTTGATATGCGGTTTGTCGGCCATGATATTCCGGAATTATCACTGACCGAAATTATGCAGGAAACGGTATTAGCGAATATTGTCTTTCTCCATTTTCGTCTGGCGAAAATGTACGAATCCATGCGTTACTGTAATATTCTGGTGGGCGGATTTTTCCTGACAATGCTAATTCGTGAGCTGGACGCGCTTTTTGATCTCATTTCTCATGGGAGTTGGGTGTGGTTCGCGCTGATTACCGCTGTGCTGGCGTTAATTCGCCCCGTTATGCATTTTCGTGCTACCCTGGAACAGCTGGCAAAATATACCCAATCCCCCTGGTACGGTATTCTGTTGAGCGGCCTGCTGGCTGTACTGGTCTTCTCCCGCCTCTTTGGAATGCAGGTGCTGTGGCACGCCATCCTGGAGCATGGCTATATGCGTGTCGTGAAAAACGCCGTGGAGGAAGGTTCGGAATCGTTCGGTTATATGCTGTGCCTGGCCGCATCCCTTGGTTATTACGTTACCTTTCCCGCTCACGCACGACAAAAATAATCTCTTCGCACTGCGTAGAGAGATGGCGAGGGAAATAGTGATCAAGAACATCCTAAGGACGTTAGGGTGGTCATGTAAGAAAGACATATCCTAAAAAGGAGCAATCAGGCGTCGATTTCAGCGAATTCTCTCTCACGCCTGAAATCAGCGTCTATCCTTAGACTATCAACAAAAGGAGGCTGGAATGTCTGATTTCGACACTGATAAAAATGCACAATACGCTGGCGATAAAGCCAAAAACAAACTTGATGAATTATCCGGCTCTGCGCAGCAGCAGTTTGGTGAATTCGTTGACTCCCCTAAACACCAGGTGAAAGGTGCAGCGAAAAAATATGCTGCCCAGGCCAGTGATGCCGTCTCGGATGTTACTGAAGCCGTCAGAAATAACCCGTTAACGGGCTTAATCGCTGCGGGTGCGGTAGGTATCGTTCTGGGACTTCTGCTGGGACGTAAATAATTTCAGGCCCTCCGGGGCCTTTTCTTTTCCCCCTCTTTCCTTCTCTTCCCCCCCTAATTTTGATAGTTCTCCTGATAAAAGCTCAATCCATACGAAAAAGTTGTACAATTTTGATGTACAGATTTGACCATATAGTATAAATTCGATGCCAGTGATGTTACAAAATTGTTTGTTAACGGTGGAAAATTATGCGTCGCAACCATGCTCCCTCTACAGCAGAAAGCGCTATAACATTGTATTTTAACAAGGATAACGTCCCAACACAGCAGGAAACCCTTGGTGCCATCGTCAGTGAGATCATCAAAGAAAATGTACAACTGAGCAGAATGACAATTTGTACAAAGCTGTTGCGCAGAATTGAAGAATCCACGTCTGACGTTGAGAAAGCGCACTACAACGGTTTGATAGCCCTCTTCTTCGAGCGTTAACCTGAACACTGTTTTTTAACTTACTAAGTTAGTCATGCTGAGTGAGAATAGAGCTTCTGAATGCAATGACTAGCCCCATGCTACAGCCTGCCGCGTGTAGCAGAGTGAGATTGAAGGTATGCATAGAACTAAATTTGAACGACTTAAGGATGACCTTATCGGTGAGGCCGTATTATCCATACTGAAAGAGAACGGACCTATTACCTTTGTGTCTCTTGCTAATCGCCTGCGGGCGATGGCTAACGTTGAATCAAATGATGAACGTAAAAATGCATTGATTGCCGCTGAAGATGAAGTGCGCCAGCGTGTAACCGGCGTCTCGCACGACCGGGGAAGAGTGATGGGCAATTATGACATGGGTCGCATGCGATCTCTCTTTACTCACAACACGCTTCTGACCCCAGACAAGAAACACTAATTTTAACCGAAACGGTGACCACCATGAGTAAAGCGATTATGCAGCAGACGTATAATTTTGAAGACTTGCACGATAAAGGACTGGCGGAACATTTTCTTAATGCAGGAAAACATCTCAGTGGTGAGGTTGAAGTGTTGGGCTCGGCAATACGCTGTATTATGCTGACCGGTGACAATCTCTCTAATAAAGAGATTATCCTGCAACTGATTCACGCCCTCGAAATTACCGAGGAGCCCGAAGCCTGCGATGTCATTCGAAATACGCTTGAAATTGTTGTCGGTTTTACGCGCGATGATATCTGATAACAGATTATTGCGCTGGTGAGTGACTGTTTTTGCTGGTGGTAGAAAAGTTTCTCTGTCGTACCACCAGCATAGTGAACCCATTAACTAAATAGCCGTACCATTCGATCATGCTCTTCTTCTTTAACCGCCCGGGAAAGATAATATCCCTGGAAGCGTTTAACCCCTAACGCGACAAGTTTTTCAAATTTTTCTTCGCTATCGACGCCTTCCGCAACGCATTCCCTTCCCGTCATGTCGCTGTATATCTGTATCGCTTTAATAATGCTATAGTCATTGTCGTTAGCAACAAAGTGCTCAACTATATCGCGGTCAAGCTTCAATCCATCAACATTAATCTGTCGGATGGGTAACATAGCGTAATCTCTGGAAAAGCAATCATCCAGAAACAGCCGACACCCCTCGGCGCGTAAACGCTGAAGAGTGACAGGAATATTTGGATCCTTTGTCACATCAATCGCTTCAGCTAATTCAAAGACAAGTTTCCCGGCCCACTGCGGCTTCAGTAACATCTCAACGGCTTTTTTCGCCATTCCCGGCAGCGCGTTCCCGGTAGCCAGTGGAGGCGGAATATTAACCGAAAAATAATATTTCCCATTGTATCTGTTGATACCTGACACGGCCGCGTGGATGACTAACGCCGTCAGCTTGAGCCATATTTCGCCATTTTTCACCCCACCCAGAAATTGGGCAGCCTTCAGAACCTGACCGTTTTTATGCCAGCGCAGCAGAATTTCAAAGCCTACTCCTTTTTTATCGCCGTCGGTAATAATTTGATAAGCCGCAAAGATTTCCCGCTTATGTAACGCCTGCAAAATATCAATTTCCGCATCCGAAAACCCCTGCGGATTATTTTTTACTGCACAGACTTCATCTCTGAAAACACGTGCATCGCTAAACCACACCCTGATAAGATATAATTTATCCAACCCCACTTTTCTATGGGTATAAATGGTTTTATCTGACAACCCTAACCTCGCAGACTGCTCTTTTATCGAAATACCCCGATAAAAATTCAGCAATACGGTTAATTCGCGCTTTGTTAAACCATTCAGACTTTCTTTACCTTCTTTCTCGGGTCCATCACGCAATATGCGTGACGAATCGGCATGCACGTCATAAATGTTGTCTGCACAGTCCATTACATCTGAAATATTCGCTATCCTGATCATCGATAACGATTTGGTATTATTAACGAGACTACACAACGTGGCATAAAGCCATCTCTCTGGTATTGCGCCATACAGCGTCACGCTACAAATAACCGGCAGCGCATTCAGCACCGATACCAACTGCTTCAGGCTTTCAAGAAAGGCAGCGACGTCGCGACCAAGAAAAACAGCAACTTCAGGTGGTTGATTTTGCATCATTTTATGAACATCACCTGAGCAAACTTCATCCTCTTCAAAATGGAGCCGCGTGGCGTTTACGCCACGTGACTTCAGAAGCAGGCTATACCCCTCGAAGGTGAAACCGCAGGCTGAAATAACAAACCGTTGCTTGTAGCACGTACCTTGTATAAAAGGTAAATTTTGAGACATAACCTGCTCCTGAGAATGCAAATAGTATTCCCATCTGTAATTAAAGCCAATACTCTTTGTCGCATTGAATAATTTTACCGCACCCTGTTTGGTTAATAAACCGTTATCAATGTTATGCACAGGAACATTTTTGCGTTAATCAACCGACTCATCCATATGCAGCATAAATATTACTTTCTTTTCATATAACGACAGTAAATATGCATTTCTCGAGGTATAATGAAAATTCCGAAAAAGAAGACCGGACACTTCATCTTATCGGCCCAGACAAAAAGAGAAAATGCTATGGATAATCACATCTCATCCAGGGCTTTGCTACATCGAAGGGATGTCATTAAAAACAACCCGCGATTTGGTGAAGCTATAACAGAACACTACAGAATTAATGATGCCATTTATAAAAAACAACCCTTGTTCTACAAAACGATGCTTCAGGAATCACGCTTCAACATAATACTGTCCATGTGTTGTTTTGTTTTTGGCAATCAGGCTGAGTCAGTTTCAGAGATTAAGGCGCTATGCACCCGTTATAATATCGCCAGCCCTAACAGTGTTATCGCGATCATTACCATACTTAAAACTACCGGGCGAATTAAGACCTGGCGCTGTAGTGAAGATCGCCGAAAAACAAAAATTGCGCCGACGGAAAAAGGACTCGATGAGCTTAAACGCTATATGTCCGGGGCGTTTACGCCTGTCAGCATTCTTTATCCGGCATTCAACATTAATGTTAACCTTCTGGACAATGACATTCTGAGGCACAACTTTTTCCGGCGCGCCGCAGAGTACCTTTTCCGCGGATTAACATTCAGGAAAGTGCTTCCGGAGGTGGGTTTATTTATTGATAAGGATGGTGGACGAATGATTATGCTCTATCTCTATTTGCAGGCCATTAAAAACAAAACAGCACACGGTGCCATAATAGCGTATTCAGCCAGCACGCTGGCAAAAGAATTTTTCGTCTCGCGTATTCACGTCAACCGCATTATCAAATCGGCGCAGGAGGCAGGTTATCTTAAAGATCGCGGCGATGGCCGGATGTCAATTTATCCGGCCTTTATCGAGCTTGTCGAAAATTATGCCGGATTATATTTTGCGTATGTCACACATTACATCAATGTGGTACCAAAAGAACGACGCCATGCTGTCAACATGACGCCTACACTCTGATCTGACGGGCGTTCGGTTTGCTGAACGCCTTTTTTACCGCTCGCGCAGCGCCTCTTTTGCCTTATTCAACGGTTTCAGCAGATAATCAATGACGGATTTACTGCCGGTTTTGATATCAACTGTGGCTATCATGCCCGGGAACACCGGGAACGCCTTGCCCTGCCTGTTGGTCAGATGGTTACTGTCTGTACGAATATAAACGCGATAATAATAAACATCCCGTTTCACCTCGTCCTGAAGGGTATCCGGGGAAATCATCGTCACCTCCCCTTCCAGCCCGCCGTAGATCGAGTAATCATAGGCGGTGATTTTCACCAGCGCTTTTTGCCCGGGATGGATAAACGCGACATCGCGCGGCGAGATTTTCGCTTCTATCACCATCTGGTCATCAAGGGGTACCAGGCTCATCAGTTTGCCGTTCGGCGGGATCACCCCGCCCACCGTCGTCACGTCAATATCCTTCACGATGCCACGCACCGGCGCATTAAACGTTAAGCGGGTGAGTGAATCTTCGCGTCCTTTCATGACCGAACGCTGCGCCTCTATTTCTGCGTTCGCTTTCGCCAGTTCTTCGCGGGCGCGAACGTAGTACTGGTTTTTCATCTCGGTGATTTTGCTCTCCAGCTCATTTTTTTGGCGTTCAAGGCGTAAGACTTCGACCTTACTGGCCGCCCCCTGCGTCACCAGCGGGCGCGTTAATGCCAGTTCACGCTGCACGAGATCCGCTCCCTGGCGTAAACCCGCCAGCCCTTTTTCAAGGCTTTCGCGACGTGACTGATAAAGCGCCGTTTCCTGTTTGACCAGCTCAACGTCGTCATCCAGCTCTGCCGGGAATGTCAGCCCGGTGTCGTTCACCTCAGCATTCAGACGCGCGGCCGTCGCCATCGCAGCGTTTAATCGAGACTCGCTCTCCAGCACGCTGGACTCGGTTTTCGTCCGGTCCAGTTGGGCAAGCTGTTGACCACGCTCGACGATGTCGCCTTCGCGCACCATCAGACTGTGAATAATCCCCCCTTCCAGGGACTGGATCACCTGCTCGTGGGAGGACGGGATCACCTTGCCACTGCCCGTAGTGACCTCATCCAGCTGGAACAGGCTGGCCCAGGTAATAAACACCACCAGCAGGGCAAACAGCGACCATGCCACCAGCGACGAACGCGGCAGGCGGGGCTCCTTCAGTCGGCTATTAAAGCGGGAGAAATCATTCATGCCACGCCCTCCGTTTTCAGTTTAACCGTACGCTGCGGCGCCTGCTGCGGGGCCATTCCGTGCTGGCGTAAAATGGCATCACGAGGGCCATCCATCACCACTTTGCCGTTTTCCAGGACGATGATGCGGTCAACCAGGTCCAGAATCGGCAGGCGATGCGTCGCCACCACCAGCGTCCGGCGCTTACCGAGCCACTGGTGCAGATGCTGGATAAACTGCTTCTCGCTGACCTCATCCAGCCAGGCGGTGGGTTCATCCAGCAGCAGAATATTCGGCGAGGTGATCAGCGCGCGCGCCAGCAGCAGCGCCTGACGTTGCCCGCCGGAAAGCCCCGTTCCGCCCTCGTTGATGATGGTGTTTAGCCCCATTTTCTGCTTGCGCACAAACTCCAGCGCGCCGCTGTTGACCAGCGCCTGATGGATTTCCTCGTCTGTCGCCAGCGGATTACCCATCAGGATGTTGTCGCGTACGGATCCGAAGAACAGCCGCGCCTGCTGGCTGAGCAACTGCATATCGCGGCGCACGTCGGCCGGGTCAAGATGATTGAGAGCAATATCGTCCAGCAAAATGCTGCCCTGCTGCGGCTCCTGCATTCCCGCGAGGAGGTGCAGCAAGGTGCTTTTCCCCGAACCATTCCGCCCGAGCACCGCCACGCGCTCCCCGGCGCGAATGCGTAGTTTGCTGATATTCAGCACGGTGAGCTTCTCTTCTTCGTCGTAATAAAACCCGACGTCGTCCAGCCGATAATCACCGCGCAGGTGGGCTTTATGCACCTTCTTTCCGTGCTGGGGATCGTCAATCGGGCGCTGCATCAGGTCATCCAGTCCCTTGCGGGCCACCTTTGCTGACTGCCAGCGGGAAAGCACGCCAGAAATTTGCGACAGCGGCGCAATGGTCCGGGACGCCAGAATCGAGGTGCCCACCAGCGCACCGGTGGTCATGTCACCGCTGATGACCAGGTAACACCCCACCAGCAGCACCACGGCGTAGACGATAGATTGCACCTCCTGGGTCCAGGTTAGCAGCAGCCCCGTCAGCCAGCGCTGCTTCATGCCGACGCTGGCGGCAACGTCATTGGTGTTATTCCACTGGTTCTGGAACCGCTGCTCAGCGCGCATCAGCTTGATGTCCTCAAGCCCCTGCACCGCTTCCACCAGCGTGGCGTTGCGAATCGCCGATTCACGCATCCCTTCGCTGGAGAGTTTCCCCAGCGGGCGCTGCACCAGCAGGCCAGGAATAAGCAACAGCGGCACGGCGAGCAGGACCACCAGCACCAGCGGACCACCAATCATCCACAGAATGAAGACGAACAGCAGGAAGAACGGCAGATCGGAGAGGGCCGCAATGGTCGTCGAGGTGATCAGCTCGCGCACCGACTCCAGCTCGCGGATCTGCGCGATAAACGATCCGGTTGATTTCGAGCGTGCGCCGTTTTTAATCCGCAGCGCGTGGGCAAAGACGCGTTCAGAGATGCGCAGATCGGCGCGCTTCCCCACCACGTCAGAAATGTGCACGCGCAGCATGCGCATGATGAATTCGAACACGATGGCAATCATCACGCCGCCAAACAGCACCCACAGCGTGGCTTCTGACTGCGACGGTACCACCCTGTCGTAGACCTGCATGGAGAAGACCATGCCGGAAAGCGCCAGCACGTTGGCGACCAGCGCCACCAGCATAATATCGCTGTAACGACGCCAGTCTTTCAGCGCCAGCTGCCAGAACCAGTTTTTCTCATAGGGTTTGATGTAATCATCCACGCGCGCATCCGGCGTGGACTCCAGGGGACGCAGCACCATCAGCCCCTTTAACCGCGAACCGAGATCGTCCCGCGTCAGCGTTGTCTCCAGGCCGCCGTCGCCGCTAAACTGCACGCTGACGTTCCCATCGTTGTCCATACGGTTGATGACCGCAATTTGCCCGCCGGTAAACTCCGCCAGCAGCGGTAAACGCCAGGGATCGAGCGATAGGGCTTCCGCCGCCACCCAACGCATCCCCAGCCCAAGCTGGCGCGCCATCTCCTCCAGCACCAGCTGGCGTGGCGACTGGCTTTCATGGTTAATCGTGACCCGAACATGCTCCGCCGAAAAATCCAGCCGATAATATTTCGCGATGATGAGCATGCCCTGCAACCAGGGTTCGTACTGTGGATGTGTCTTCATAATGCTACGTCCTGTTCAGGGCGATGATTTCGCACTGAAATGATACCTTTCCGGGATGATTAGAAATCGAACACTGTCTAAACGAGCCCGCAAAATAATCTTGTGAAATATAGGGTTATGGCTATTCGTGTAAAGAAACGCAAAAAGCCGCGAGGATCGCTCCCCGCGGCAGTGTTTTACGCAATTAACAGCTGGTGGTTCGCCAGCAGCGTCGCCAGATCTGTCTGCACCCCGTTCAGCGTCACCAGCGTGGTGGGCGAGAACTGACCGCCGGTGCCGTCCAGGTCAACCTGGATCTCGGTGTTGCTGCCGTTCTGCACCACGCGGATGTAGTCGGCGATGTTGCCCGCGCTGCTGTCCAGCGTCGCCACGCCGTTGACGTAGCTCGCCGAGCCGGTGCCGGTATAACCGCTGTCGGAAAGCAGGTCGCGCAGGTCGATACGGTCCGTATCCGCCGTCCCTTCCCAGGTGCCGACGGTAAAGCCGTTCACCACATCGCTGCCGTTGCCGCCCGTCGCGTCAGACGCGTTGATCAGCTTATAGAGCAACGTATCGTGACCGCCGCTGCCGATGTTGAAGGTGTCGTTCCCGCCCCGGCCTTCGAACTGGTTATCACCGCTGTTGCCGGTGATCACGTCGTCATAGTCGGAGCCGTTGATGCCTTCAATATTCACCAGTGTCGCGGTATCGAATCCGGTACTCTGCGCCGTAGAGCGTCCTAAATCGACGGTGACGCCGGAAGTGGCGTTGCGATAATCCACGACATCCATGCCGCCCGTACTGCTCCACGTGTCGTGTTCAGAGGTCGTCGTCCAGCCACCGGAACCGTTGTAGGTATACGTCCCTGCTTCAGCGATAAAGGTATCGTTGTAGCCGGTTCCTGTCAGGGTGCCCTGGTGACCGCCCGTAGCAGCTTCAGCCGTCAGGGCGTAACTTTCTTTACCGTCTCCTGCCGTCAGCCCGTCCCAGGTTACGTTACTCGAAACACCGTTAACGGCACGAACCAGCACCGCGTGATACGTCTCGCTGGGATCCAGGCCGTAAAAACTGATGAGCGACGAGGAATCGTTAATGCCAATCCCGGACTGGGCATTGATGATTTCACTGGCGACCAGCTGGCCTGCCGCGTTGTACAGCTGGACAGTGTTGCCAAAGAAGGCGTTAATCCCTTCGCTGTCGACAATCTTCAGATGCAAGGCCGTACCTGGTGCGACCGTATTGGTATTCCGCTCCAGTAAAACCGTACCGTTTTGACGGAAAATGAGCAGATCCTGTGCGCCATCCCAGTCGTAATCAAGCAGAGCCGCGCCGGATACCTGAGTTGACGTAGCGGTACTGAATTTCGAAGCAGTAAAGCTTGCAGTACCTGCCAGTCCATCATTGGTGTAAAGATAAGACTGCCCGCTATTCGCCAGCTTGATGATGTCCATGTGACCGTCGAGGTTCCAGTCCACCGCCACGCTGACGTTACCCACAAACTTATCCGTGGTCGCCGTTCCAACCGCGGTGCCGGCCAGAAGGTTGCCGCTACCGTCGTTCAGCATTAACACCCCGCCCTGACTGGTTCCGCTGGAGGTACGGGACATGCTCATATACAGGTCCATGTAACCATCACCGTTAAAGTCGGCCCAGGTCATACTCACGGCATTGGACGCTGCGGCGGAACCATAGCCGCTGTACATGGTATTGGTGAAGTTTTGCCCCCACGTAAATGAGCCATTGCCCTGGTTAAACATGGTCGACAGGGCATAGTTGTTGCCCCCGTTGGTCGTATGCTGGGCAATATCCACTTTCCCGTCGTTGTTCAAATCCACACCGGACGTTTCAATCAGACTGTTGTAGTTACCTACCGTTGATCCCGATACGAAACTGGAGTACGTACCGGACTTCGAACTGCCCGTCAGCGTGCCGTTGTTATTGAGCATGACGGTGCTGGAATCAGGCCCGCCAGCATCCCCGATGACAAAGTCAGTGTAACCATCGCCCTTGATGTCAATGGCGACCACCGCGCCATACCACACCGCAGCCCCCATATTGGTCAGCGTACTGGAAGTGTATGTACCGTCTCCATTGTTAATCAGCTGCACCATGTACGAGTAACTTGTCCCTTCCGCCAGCACGTCAGCCAGCCCGTCGCGGTTGATATCCGCGTAAGTACCGGTTGTGTAACTCCCCGTCATTGAGAAATTGCCTGAAACGGTGTAAGCGTTACGGCTACTGGTATTGGCGGATGCGAATTGCTGGTTGGCCATAATCGTCCACAGCCCATCCGAATCCAGCATATAGCTGGCAGAATAGGAGTAGTTCGCGGCGGTAAATGACCAGGCCGGCGTCAATGATTCTTCACTCCCTACAATCAGGCTACCGGTGGTCAACCCAGCGGTATTACCGTTGCCGGCGCTGCTTTTCACCTGTGCCGTAACATCATAATTCTTCACGCTCAGCGCATCGCCGTCAGGGAGCTGCAAATACCATGTGTTGTTCTCCGGATCGACCACGACCGCACCGCCAGTCTCTGAGGTGTAGGTTTTATCGTTCACGGTGATAACCACGTACTCGCCGTTGGTCAGTCCCGCCGATACAAGTCCACTCAGAATCGGGGTGCTATCTGTCGTCGTCTGAGGGTTAATGGTCACGGTGGTGGTCGGGATGCTCGTATCCACTTTCAGCACGAAATCATCTGAGTCGGTGAAGTTACCTGCCAGATCGGTAACACGCAGCATATAGACGTGATTACCGTCATTCAGACCACTGTCCTGGAAATACCAGCTGGCGGCGCCGTTCATCGTCACCTGTCCCAGCAGCACACCGTCACGATACAGTTGCACGATCTCGCCATTGTCCGGCGCACGGTTAAGCGTCCCGTTAATCACTGGAGAGTTGTCATCTGTTGCCACCGAAGCGCCGAAGCTGCCCTGACGTTCGCCTTCCCCGTCGGTATAGCTGACCACCGTTCCCACCGTATCAGGCGGCGTGGTATCAACCGTTACTACCTGCGAAGTGGTTGAGCCGACGTTGCCCGCCTGGTCGATGATCCGCACCTGGTAGTTGTAATCCCCGTCCGCCAGATCGCGGGTGTCCGTATAGCTCCAGCGCTGGTTAGTGACGGTAGCGTCAATCCAGGTATTGCCGCCGTCGAGGCTAATCTGTACGCGCTCGTCGCTGGCCAGCGCGCTGCCCAACGAACCGTTGATTGTCAGCGAGGTGTCCATGGTGATGAAATCACTTCCGGACTGCCCGGTATCTTCGCTGATGCTGTCAATGGTGATGCCGTACTGCGGCGCCTGGGTATCCACCGTCACGTCCTGCGTGGTGGTGGCCCCGACGTTGCCCGCCTGATCGACAACCCGCACCTGATAGCGGTAGTCGCCGTCGGCCAGGGTGCGCGCGTCGGTATAGCGCCACTGGGTACCGCTTACCGTGGCGTAAACCCAGGTGGTGCCGCCATCCATGCTCACCTGCACATACTCACCCGCCCCGAGTTCGGCCCCGAGCGTCCCGTTGAGCGTGTACGAGGTCGAACTGGTCAGGAAGTCATTGTTATCGAAACCGGTATCGACGGTGATGTTATCCACGGTCACCGTAATCGCCGCATCCGGCGCGACCGTATCGACCGTCACCTGCTGATGAGCGCTGGCACCCACGTTGCCCGCCGCATCCACTACGCGAACGTAGTAGTCATAGGTCTGGTTACCCAGCGTGCGGCCGTCCACGTAGTACCAACTGTTGCCGGTGACGATCACGTTCTGCCAGGTGACGCCGCCGTCGATGCTGATCTGGGCATATTCGCCGTCGGCCAGCGTCGCGCCGAGTGAGCCGTGCAGGGTCAGGGACGTGTCGCGAGTGATAAAGTCGCTGCTGCTCAGGCCGGTATCGTCGCTGATGCTGTCGATAGCGATCGTTTTGCTGGCGTCCGGCGCGACGGTATCAATGGTCACCACCTGGCTGGTGGTGGCGCTGATATTCCCCGCCTCGTCAATCACGCGCAGCTGGTAGTTGTAATCCCCGTCGGTCAGCGTACGGCCATCAATATACGTCCAGCTCAGGCCGCTAACGCTCACGTCAGTCCAGGTCGCGCCACCGTCCAGGCTGATCTGGGCGTGGTCGCCGCTGCCCAGGGCCGCGCCGAGCGTACCTTTCAGGCTGATCTGGTTGTCGCTGGTAATGAAGTCGCTGTCGGACAGGCCGGTATCCTGCGAGACGGAATCCACGGTAATGGTCGCCGCCGCAGGCTTCGTCAGATCGATTACCACGTCCTGGCTGTCCGTTGCCCCAACGTTGCCCGCGTTATCAATCACGCGTACCTGGTACTGATACGTACCGTCCGTCAGGGTGCGGCCATCAGTGTAGCGCCAGGTGGTGCCGGTGACGGTCAGGTCGATCCAGGTGACGCCGCCGTCAAGGCTGATCTGCGCCTTCTCGTTATTGCCGAGCTGCGCGGTCAGGGAACCATTCACCACCACCTGGCTGTCGTTGGTGATGAAGTCATTCGCGCTGAGGCCGGTATCGTTTTGCAGGGAATCAATGCTGATCCCCATCGACGGTGCGGTGAGATCCACGGTTACGGTGTGGTTATCGCTGACGCTGTTGCCGATGGCGTTGCTCACCTGCGCGTTAATCACGCACGAACCGCCGTCCGCCAGCGCGGTCACGTCTGCGCTGCCGACCGTATAGCTCCAGGTGCCGTCATTTTGAACGGTAGCCGTGTAGGTTTTACCGTTAAGCGTAATTGTCACCGTCTGGCCCGCTGGCGCATCGGTGGTGCCGCTGATAACCAGTGGCGTGCCATGTTCGGCGGCATTTACGATATCGTCCTGCGCAAAGGTGTTAATGGCGATGGTCGGCACGTCGCCGTTAAGCGTCACGTCGTGCGTTGCGCTGCCCGGGTTACCTGCCTTATCGCTCACCGTAGCCGTAATGGTGTAATCCCCGTCGCTCAGGCCAAGGAAATCACGCCCCGGCACGAAGACCGACCAGGAGCCGTTCGCCGCCACGGTCGCCTGATAGCTGTGGCCGTTGAAGGAGACGGTCACCGTCTGGCCCTGTTCCGCGGTGGTGGTCCCGCTGATGGTCTGCCCCGCCAGCTGCTCGGCGTTGTTGACGATATCGTCATCGGCCACGGTGCTAATGGTGACGGCTGGCGCGATGGTATCGACCGTTAAGGTATGCGTCGTCTGGCCGCTGTTACCGGCTTTATCGTTGACCGAAGCGGTGACCGTCAGCGCGCCCTGGCTCAGGGCGGCCAGGTCGGCTGCCGGCACGTCGAGCGTCCAAGTGCCGTCGCTGCCGACAAGCGCAGTGTAGGTTTTTCCTCCCAGCGTCACGGTAACGGTCTGACCCGCCTCCGCGCTGGAAGATCCGTGCACGGTCAGCGGCTGCTGCGCTTCCGCCGCATTCAGCACATCGTCGCCCGACAACGTGTTCACGCTAATCACCGGCGCGGTGGTGTCCACGCTGATGGTGTGCGTCGCCGAGGCGCTGTTCCCGGCGCTGTCCTGCGCCGAAACAGAAACCTGGTAGCTCGCGCCGTCGGCCAGGGTGCCCACGTCGGCGGCCGGTACGGTGGTTGTCCAGGAGCTATCGCTCTGGATAGTGGCCGTATAGCTCTTACCATTCAGGGTGATAGTGACCTGCGTACCGCTGGCGAACTGCGCGCTGGAGCCGTTGATGACCAGCGACGCGCCCGCTTCTGCCGCATTGATCACGTCATCACCGCTGAGGGTGTTGACGGTCAGCGCGACCGATGCGGTATTTACCACCACGTCGTGGGTCTGGGTGCTGCTGTTACCCGCACTGTCGGTGATAGTCGCGCTAAGGGTCACGGTGCCGTCGGTCAGCGCGGAAATCACGCTGGCCGGAACGCCCACGCTCCATTTGCCGCTGGCGTCAACGGTGGTGGTGTACTGGTTCGAACCGATGGTGATGACCACCTTATCGCCGACGCTGGCGCCGGTTGCGGTGCCGCTGACGATCTGCGCCTGCCCGTGCTCCACGCTGTTGAAGACGTCATCGCCCGCCACAACGTTAAAGCTGACGGTCGGCGGCGTGGTATCAAGCGTAATCGCTTTCCCCGCGCTGCCCGGATTACCCGCGGCGTCACTCACGCTGGCCTGCACGGTGTAACCGTTATCCGCCAGTGCGGAAAGGTCTGTGCCCGGCACGTTCACGCTCCAGACGCCGCCCTGCTGAACCTGTGCGGTGTAGCTGTTTCCGCCCAGCGTCACGGTGACCGTCTGACCGACTTCAGCCGTGGTGGTGCCGGAAATGGCCACGCCCGCAGCCGCTTCGCTGCCGTTGATCACGTTGTCGCCGGCTACCGTATCAATGGTCACGGTTGGCGCAGTCGCGTCCACGCTGTATTCGCGGCCCGCCGAGGCGCTGTTGCCGTGCGCGTTGGTGACGCTCACCTGCACGCTGGCGTCACCGTCCTTCAGGCCCGCGAGATCGGCGGAAGGCACGGTGGCCGTCCAGTTACCGTCAGCATCCACCTTCGCGGTGTACGTCTTGCCGCCGAAGGTAACGGTAACGGTCTGGTTTTCCTCAACGTTCGAGGTGCTGCCGGAGAGCACCAGATCCACGCCTTTCTCCGCCGCGTTAATCACGTCGTCGGTGGCAATCGCATCAATGCTGATAGCCACCGCCGCCAGATCGACGGTCACGTCATGGCTGATGGAGACCGGGTTGCCCGCCGTGCTCTGGCCCGCTACGGTGACGGTCATCGTGCCTGCGGCCAGAGCGCCCACGTCTGCCGCCGGGATCGCCGCGGTCCAGGAGCCGTCTGCCAGTACCGACGCGGCATAGGTCTTGCCATTCACGGTCACGGTGAGCGTTGTGCCTGCCGCCAGCCCGTCACTGGTGCCGGAGACGATCAGGTTTTGACCATGCTCAATGCTGTTGATCACGTCATCGCCCGCCACGGTATTCACGCGCAGCCCCGGCAGGCTGGCGTCGATGGTGACATCGCGCTCGCCCGTTCCCATGTTGCCGTGGCCGTTGGTCACAGTCGCAGACACCGTCAGGTCGCCGTTGCCCAGCGCCGTCAGGACGGATTCCGGCACGTTCACGGACCAGGTCAGATCGCTCTGCACTGTCGCGGTGTACGTGTTGCCGCCAATGGTCACGGTGACGGTATTGCCCGCCTCCGCGTTCGCTACCTTGCCGCTGAGGGTCTGACCCGCGGCCACTTCCGCCGCGTTGATGACGTTATCGCCCGCAATGGTGTTGATGGTGACGGTTGGCAACGCGGTATCTACCAGCAGGTTCGCGGTGTTGCTCACGCTGTTGCCCACGCCGTTGGTGGCCGTCGCGTTCAGGGTGTAACTGGCCTGACCGAGACCGGTCAGATCCGCAGCCGGAACCGTCAGGCTCCAGGTGCCGTCTGCCGCAGTTGTCGCCGTGTAGTTTTTACCGTTCAGGGTCACGGTGACCAGGGTGCCTTCCGCCAGGTTGGCGCTGGTGCCGCTGACGCTCAGATCCTGGCCTTTTTCAACGGCGTTCAGGACGTTGTCATCGCTGATGGCGTTGAAGCTGACCGATGGCAGACCGGTATCGACGGTCACATTATGCGTGCCGCTGCCGGTATTGCCCGCCGCGTCGGTGACTGACACAGAGACGGTCGCGGTGCCGTCGCTGAGGCCTGAAATCACATTCGCCGGAACGCCCACGCTCCAGTTACCCGCCGCGTCCAGCACGGTGGTATAAGTCTGGCCGCCGATCGTGACGGTGACCTTATCGCCCGCCGCCGCGCCGGTGGCGGAGCCGCTGATAATCTGCGCCTGATTGTGTTCAGCCACGTTAATCACGTCGTCGCCTGCCACGGTGTGGATGGTCACTGCCGGAACGGTGACGTCCACCGTAAGGTTGTGGTCCGCCGACGCCGGGTTACCCGCCTTGTCGCTCACGCTCGCGGTCACGGTGACGCTGCCGTCGCTTAATCCTGCCAGATCCGCCGCCGGAACGTTCAGCGTCCAGCTGCCGTTCGCGCTGACGGTTGTGGTGTAATCTTTGCCGTTCAGCGATACGGTCACCGTCTGGCCCGCTTCGGCGGTGCTGGTGCCGGAGATTGCCAGGTCGGACTGCGCTTCTGAGGCGTTGAGGATATCGTCGGTGGCAATGGTGTTGATGGTCACGGACGGCGCGGTAGCATCCACGCTGTACTCACGGCCCGCCGAGGCGCTGTTGCCGTTCACATTGGTGACGCTCACCTGTACGCTGGCGTCACCATCCTTCAGGCCAGCCAGATCCGCTGACGGCACGGTGTAAGTCCAGTTGCCGCTGTCGTCCACGGTGGTGGTGTAGATCCTGCCGTTCAGACTAATGGTCACGGTCTGCCCGGCTTCCACGTTGGTGGTCACACCGGACAGCACCAGATCCGCGCCCTTCTCCGCCGCGTTAATCACGTCGTCGGTGGCAAGCGCATTGATGCTGATGGCAACGGTAGCCAGATCAACGGTCACGTCGTGGCTGATGGTGATCGGATTACCCGCCGCGCTGTCACCGGTAACGCTGATTTTCACGGTGCCTTCCGGCCACGCGCTCACGTCGGTGGACGGGATCGCAGCGCGCCAGGTGCCGTCTGCCAGCACCGTTGCCGCGTAATCTTTACCGTTGACGGTAACCGTCAGCGCCGTGCCCGGCGCCAGCCCGTCGCTGGTGCCTGAAACAATCAGGTTCTGCGCGTGCTCGATGGTGTTGACCACGTCGTCACCCGCCACGGTATCGACGCGCAGCCCCGGCAGGTTAGCGTCGATAGCGATCTCGCGTTCGCCGGTGCCGGTGTTGCCGTGGCCGTTGGTGACGGTCGCGGTTACGCTCAGGCTGCCGTTGCCGAGTGCGGTCAGCACGTCAGACGGCACGTTGACGGACCAGGACAGATTATTCTGCACCGTTGCGGTGTAGCTTTGGCCGCCGATAGCGACGGTCACGGTGTTGCCCGCTTCGGCATTCGCCACGGTGCCGCTCAGGGTCTGACCCGCGGCCACTTCCGCCGCGTTGATGACGTTGTCGCCCGCCACGGTGTTGATGGTGACGGTTGGCAGCGCGGTGTCGACAAGCAGGTTCGCAGAATTGCTCACGCTGTTGCCCACGCCGTTGGTGGCCGTCGCGTTCAGGGTGTAACTGGCCTGACCGAGACCGGTCAGATCCGCAGCCGGAACCGTCAGGCTCCAGGTGCCGTCTGCCGCAGTTGTCGCCGTGTAGTTTTTACCGTTCAGGGTAACGGTGACCACGGTGCCTTCCGCAAGGTTGGCGCTGGTGCCGCTGACGCTCAGATCCTGGCCTTTTTCAACGGCGTTCAGGACGTTGTCATCGCTGATGGCGTTGAAGCTGACCGATGGCAGACCGGTATCGACGGTCACATTATGCGTGCCGCTGCCGGTATTGCCCGCCGCGTCGGTGACTGACACAGAGACGGTCACGGTTCCGTCGCTGAGGCCTGAAATCACATTCGCCGGAACGCCCACGCTCCAGTTACCCGCCGCGTCCAACACGGTGGTATAAGTCTGGCCGCCGATCGTGACGGTGACCTTATCGCCCGCCGCCGCGCCGGTGGCGGAGCCGCTGATAATCTGCGCCTGATTGTGTTCAGCCACGTTAATCACGTCGTCGCCTGCCACGGTGTGGATGGTCACTGCCGGAACGGTGACGTCCACCGTCAGGTTGTGGTCCGCCGACGCCGGGTTACCCGCCTTGTCGCTGACGCTCGCGGTTACGGTGACGCTGCCGTCGCTTAATCCTGCAAGGTCAGCTGCCGGCACGTTCAGCGTCCAGCTGCCGTTCGCGCTGACGGTTGTGGTGTAATCTTTGCCGTTCAGCGATACGGTCACCGTCTGGCCTGCTTCGGCTGTGCTGGTGCCGGAGATTGCAAGGTCGGACTGTGCTTCTGAGGCGTTGAGGATATCGTCGGTGGCAATCGTGTTGATGGTCACGGACGGCGCGGTAGCATCCACGCTGTACTCGCGGCCCGCAGACGCGCTGTTGCCGTTCACGTTGGTGACGCTTACCTGCACGCTGGCGTCACCGTCCTTCAGGCCAGCCAGATCCGCAGACGGCACCGTGGCGGTCCATTTACCCTCAGCGTCCACCGTGGCAGTGTAGCTTTTGCCGCCGAAGGTGATGGTGACGGTTTGATTTTCCTCTACATTCGCGGTGGTGCCGGAGAGCACCAGATCCGCACCCCTCTCGGCGGCGTTGATCACGTCATCGGAAGCGATGGCGTCAATGCTGATCGCGACATTTGCCAGATCCACCGTCACATCATGGTTGATAGCCACCGGATTGCCCGCGCTGCTCTGGCCTTCAACGTTCACGGTGACCGTGCCTGCGGCAAGGGCACTCACGTCCGCAGAAGGGATCGCCGCGCTCCAGGTGCCGTCTGCCAGCACCGTGGCTGCATAGGTTTTACCGTTTACGGTGACGGTCAGCGCTGTGCCCGCCGTCAGGCCGTCGCTTGAACCCGTGATAATCAGATTCTGCCCGTGTTCGATGCTGTTAATCACGTCATCGCCCGCTACGGTGTCCACGCGCAGGCCCGGCAGATTCGCGTCGATAGTGATATCGCGCTCTCCGCTGCCGCTGTTGCCCACGCCGTTCGTGACGCTGGCGGTCACGGTCAGATCGCCATTGCCCAGCGCGGTGAGCACAGATTCCGGTACGCTGACGGACCAGGTCAGATCGCTCTGCACCGTTGCGGTGTAGTTATGGCCGCCAACAGACACAGTCACGGTGTTGCCCGCTTCGGCATTCACCACTGTGCCGCTAATGGTCTGGCCGGTTGCCAGCTCCGCCGCGTTGATCACGTCGTCGCCCGCCACGGTGTTAATGATGACGCCAGGCAGCACGGATTCCACGTTCACGGTGTGCGAGGTGCTGGTGCTGTTGCCGACGCTGTCCGTTGCGGAGGCCGACACGGTGTAAAGCGCTTCACCCAGTTGCCCCACCTCGCTCGCCGGAACGGTTGTGGTCCATTGGCCATTGGTATCCACCGTGGCGCTGTACGCTTTGCCGTTGAGCATCACGGTGACCACCGCGCCCACGGCCAGCCCGGAAGCCGTACCTGTGATGGTCAGATCCTGCGTTTTCTCACTGCTGTTGATCACATCGTCGCCGGACACGGTGTCAATGGTCAGCACCGGCGCAGTGAGGTTGACTTCAACCTCGTGCGTTGTGCTGTTGCTGTTTCCGGCTTTATCGGTCAGCGCCGCGGTGATGGTGTGATCCCCGGCGGTCAGGGCACTCACGTCCGCCGCAGGCACGCCCACGCTCCACCTGCCGGAAGCGTCCAAGGTCGCCGTGTAATCTTTGTTATTGATGGTGACGGTCACCACGTCGCCCGCCGCCGCACCGGTCACGGAACCAGTGACAATCAGCGCCTGCGCATGCTCGGCGCTGTTGATCACGTCGTCGTCGGAAACGGTGTTAATGGTCAGCTGTGGCACCGTGGTATCCACCAGCACATCGCGGTCCGCCAAGGCCGGGTTACCCGCCTTATCCGCGACGACTGCCGTGATGGTGTAACTGCCGTCGATAATCGCGCCGATATCCGCAGACGGTACGGTGACGCTCCAGCTGCCGTTCGCCTGTACGGTGGTGGTGTAGTCCAGGCCGTTCAGCGTCACGGTGACGGTCTGGCCCGCTTCGGCGTTGGAGACACCGTTAACGACCAGATCCTGCTGCGCTTCGGCCGCGTTGATGATGTTGTTGTCGCTGACGATCTCGATGGACACCGTCGGCGCGGTGGCGTCCACGCTGTACTCGCGGCCCGCCGAGGCGCTGTTGCCGTTCACGTTGGTGACGCTGACCTGCACGCTGGCGTCGCCGTCTTTCAGGCTACCTAAATCGGCAGACGGTACGGTCGCCGTCCAGTGGCCGCTGGCATCCACCGTCGCGCTATAGGTCTTACCGCCGAAAGTGATGGTAACGGTCTGGTTTTTTTCCACGTTGGTGGTGGCACCCGACAGCACCAGATCTGCGCCTTTTTCTGCCGCATTGATTACGTCGTCGGTAGCGATAGCGTCAATGCTGATAGCAACCGTCGCCAGGTCGATCTTCACGTCGTGGCTGATAGAAACCGGGTTGCCCGCTGCGCTCTGGCCTTCAACGGTCATGGTGACGGTGCCTTCGCTCAGCGCGCCGACGTCTGCTGCCGGAACGGCGGCCGTCCAGGTACCGTCTGCCAGTACGGTGGCCGCGTAGGTTTTACCGTTAACGGTCACCGTCAATGCTGAACCCGCTGCCAGACCGTCGCTGGAGCCGGTGATAATAAGGTTTTGTCCGTGTTCGATGCTGTTGATCACGTCGTCACCCGCCACCTTATCGACCCGCAGGCCAGGCAGGTTGGCATCAATCGTGATGTCGCGCTCGCCGGAGCCGGTATTACCGTGGCCGTTAGTGACGCTGGCGGATACGGTCAGGTCGCCGTTGCCGATGGCGGTTAACACGTCAGACGCGACGTTAACCGACCAGCTTAAATCGTCCTGCACGGTTGTCGTGTAGGTATTGCCACCCACCGAAATTGTGACAGTGTCACCACTCGCAGCACCGCTCACTTTCCCGCTCAGGGTTTGTCCGGAAGCCACTTCCGCCGCGTTAATCACGTCGTCGGTGGCAACCGCATTAATGGTGACCTGCGGCAGCGCGCTGTCGACCAGCACGCTATGGCTGGTGTTCGCACTATTACCCGCAGTATCGGTCACGCTGGCCGTCACGCTATAGCTCGCTTCGCCCAATGCCGAGACGTTTGCCGCCGGAACGGTGACGCTCCAGTTACCGCTGGCATCGGTGGTGGCGGCGTAACTGATACCGTTCAGGGTTACGGTGATGCGGGTCCCGTCCGGCTGGTTGCTGGTACCGGAGATCAACAGGTCCTGGCCTTTCTCGGTCGCGTTGATCACGTCGTCAACCGCCAGGGTATTGATGGCAATCACCGGCGCGGTCAGGGAGACGTCAAACGCGTGCGTCGCGCTGGTGCTGTTGCCCGCTTTATCGGTGACCGTGGCGGAGATCGTCTGATCGCCGTTAGCCAGCGCGCCCACGTCTGCCGCCGGAACGCCCACGCTCCAGCTTCCGGCACCGTCCAGCATCGCTGTGTAGTCTTTGCCGTTCAGGGTCATGGTAATCACATCGCCCGCCTGCGCGCCCGTCACCTTGCCGGTGACAATCAGCGCCTGGCCGTGCTCGGCAATATTAACAATGTCGTCGCCCGCCACAATGTTGAAGGTAATCTGCGGCACGGTAGTGTCGACCAGCACGGACGCCCCCGCGCTGGCCGGGTTGCCCGCTTTATCGGAAACGGTCACCGTGACCGCCGCGCTGCCGTCGGCGATCCCCGCCAGATCCGCCGCCGGTACGTCCAGCGTCCAGCTGCCGTTTGCCTGCACCTGGGCGGTGTACTGATTGCCGTTGAAGGTCACGGTGACCGTCTGGCCTGCTTCGGCAGTAGACGTCCCGCTCAGGGTCAGATCCTGCGCCGCCTCTGCCGCATTCAGCATGTTGTCGCCGCTGATGGTGTTGATGGTGACCGCTGGCGCGGCGGTATCGACGCTGAATGCCTGCGAGGAAGAGGCCGCGTTGCCGTTCACGTTGGTTACGCTGACCTGTACGCTGGCGTCGCCGTCCTTCAGGCCGCTCAGATCGGCAGCCGGTACGGTGCAGGTCCAGTCGCCGTTGGCATCGACCATCGTGGTCCAGGTTTTACCCGCAAAGATAATGGTAACGGTCTGGCCCGCTTCAACGTTCGAGGAGGAGCCGGACAGCACCAGATCCTGGCCTTTTTCTGCCGCGTTCAGCACGTTGTCGTCCGTCACGCTGTTAATGCTTATCGCCACCGGGGCGAGATCGACATCCACCACGGTGCCGATGTTCACCGGGTTGCCGGAGGTATCCTGCGCGCTGGCGCTGATGGTGAGCGACCCGTCCGCCCACCGGGAGACGTCTGCGGCCGGAACCGCAGCCTGCCAGGTGCCGTCCGCCTGTACCGATGCGGAATAACTCTTGCCGTTGATGGTCACGGTGACGGTGCTACCCGCCGCCAGGTCGGTGCTGGTGCCGGAGATAACCAGGTTCTGCGCGTGTTCAATAACGTTAATGACGTCGTCACCGGCGACGGTATCAATGCGCAGGCCGGGCAGCTGGGCGTCAATGGTGACATCCAGGGAAGACGATCCGGTATTACCGTGCGCGTTCGTCACGCTGGCCGAGACGGTCAGGTCGCCGTTGCCGAGCGCGGTTAACTGACTCTGGGTTAACGGCAGGCTCCAGGTGAGATCGTCCTGTACTGTAGCCGTGTATGTCTGCCCGCCGAGGATAATCGTGACGGTATCGCCCGATGCCGCGTTAGAAACCTTTCCGGTCAGGGTTTGCCCTGCGGTCACTTCCGCCGCGTTGACGATATTGTCGCCCGCGAAGTTGTTGAGGGTAACAACCGGCAGCGAGCTGTCCACCAGCACATCGTGCGTGGCAGCGGCGCTATTGCCCACATTATCGGTGACGCTCGCCGTTACGGTGTAATTGGCTTCACCCAGCGCGCTCACCGCAGAGGCGGGTACGGTAACGCTCCAGTTGCCGCTGGCGTCGGTGGTGGCGGTGTAGTTGATACCGTTCAGATTAACAGTGATGGTGGTTCCTTCCGGCTGGTTGCTGGTACCGGAAAGCAGCAGATCTTCGCCCTTCTCTGCCGCATTGATCACGTCATCCGCTGCCAGCGTGTTAATACCGATAACGGGCGTCACAGTATTGACCACCACATCCACTGAACTGCTGCCGGTGTTACCGGACCGATCGGTCACGGAGACGTTAATGGTCCAGGTGCCGTCCGTCAGCCCCTGAATGACGGACGCAGGCAGGCCGAGACTCCAGTTTCCTGCCGCATCCACCACGGTGGTGTAGTCTACGTTATTGATGGTGATGGTGACCAAATCGCCCGCCGCCGCGCCGGTGACGGAGCCGCTCAGGATCTGCGCCTGAGCATGGGCCAGCTGGTTAACGGTGTTGGTGTCGGTGACGAAATCGTTGATGGTCACCTGCGGCACGGTGGCATCCACCAGCCCAACGCGATCCGCGCTGCTGCTGTTGCCCGCCACGTCAGTGACGGTGGCCGTCACGGTGACATTGCCATCGGTCAGCGCGCCTACGTCGGCGGCAGGCACGTTCAGCTGCCAGCGACCGTCCGCCTGTACCGTGGTCTGGTAAGATTTACCGTTCAGCGTCACGGTGACCGTCTGGCCCGTTTCAGCGGTTGTGCTGCCGCTGAGCACCAGATCCTGCTGCGCTTCTGCCGCATTAATGATGTTGTCGTCGGTCAGGTTATCAAGCGTAATGGCTGGCGGCTGCGTATCGACGATCACCACGCGTGAGGCGTCCGCGCTGTTGCCGTTGACGTTAGTCACGCTGACGCTCACCTGCGCACGCCCGTCGATCAGCGTTTCCATCGCGCTCGCCGGAACGGTCAGGTGCCAGGAGCCGTCCTGCTGCACCTGTGCGGTAAAGGTTTGATCCGCGAATTTCACCACTACGGTCTGCCCGGCCTCCACGCCCTGCGTCTGACCAGAAAGCGTGACATCCGCGCCTTTTTCCGCCGCGTTGAGCATATCGTCAGTGGTTACGGTATCGATGGTGACAGCCACCGCATTCAGGTCAAGCTCGATCGGGTGTTCAGCCGCCACGGTGTTGCCCCAGGCATCTTCCGCGCTGACGCTGACGGTCATGCCTCCCGCCGTCCATGCCTGAAGGTCCGCCGCCGGCACGCCAATCTGCCAGCTGCCGCTGGCGTTAACCGTGGTGACGTATTCGACATTATTGATGGTAACGGTGATCTGTGTGCCTTCGGCCAGATGAGTGCTGGAGCCGGTGACGGCCAGATCCTGCTGCTGCTCGATGGCGTTAATCACGTCATCGCCAGAGATCGTGTTCACGCGCAGGCCCGGCAGTTCGGCGTTGATGTTGATATCACGTTCGCCGGTGCCGGTATTGCCGTGCGCATTGGTGACAGAGGCGCTGAAGGTTAAATCGCCGTCGCCAAACGCCTGGAGGTCGGCCGATGGGATCGTCACGCTCCATTTCAGGTCGCTGCCAACCGTCGCGGTGTAGCTCTTGCCGCCCACGGTGACAGAGACGGTATCGCCCGCCGCCGCGCCGGTGACGCGTCCGCTGAGGGTTTGGTCAACCGCTGCTTCGGCGTTATTGACCAGGTTATCCCCGGCAAAGGTGTTGACGATCACCTGCGGCAGCACGGTGTCTACCAGCAGATTCGCCTCGGCGGAGCCGCTGTTACCCACGCTGTCGGTGCCGCTGACGCTGACGGTGTAAAGGGTATTCGCCAGATCCAGCACGTCGGAGACCGGCACCTGAACGGACCAGCGACCGTTCTCAACGGTGGTCTGATAGTTAACGTTGTTCAGCGTCACGGTGACAGCGCTGCCGTTCGGCAGATTACTGGTCCCGCTCAGGCTCAGGGGCTGCATGGCCTCCTGCGCATTCAGGACGTTATCCTGGCTGATGGGATCAAGGGTAAATTCCGGCGGGTTGCCGCTCAGCGTAATGCCGTGCGTCGCGCTGCCGGTGTTGCCCGCCGCATCGGTCACGGCAACCGAAATGCTGTGGCTACCTTCCCCCAGCGCGCCAATGACGGAGGCAGGCACGCCGACGCTCCAGGTGCCGTCCGCCTGGACGACACCGGTAAAGGTCTTGCCGCCAACGGTCACGGTGACAACGTCGCCCTCCGCCGCGCCGTTCGCCTGGCCGGAAATAATCTGCGCCTGCCCCTGCTCGCTGGTGTTCAGAATGTCGTCGCCCGCGACGGTGTTGATAGTGACCACTGGCGCTGCGGTATCGACCGTGAAATCGGCGGTGATGGAGGACCCATTACCCGCTTTGTCGCTGACGTTTACCGTCAGGGTGTGCTCGCCGTTAGCCAGCGTCTGTACTTCACTGGCCGGAAGCGTAACGAACCAGCTGCCGTCGCTGCCCACGGTCGCCGTGTGATTTTTGCCGTTCAGCGTGACCGTCACAATCTGGCCCGCTTCCGCATCGGTTTTCCCCGTCAGCGTCAGCGGCTGATTATGTTCAGCCGCGTTGATGATGTTGTCCTGGGCGATCGTGTCGACAGAGATCACTGGCGAGGCGGTATCCACGCCAATCGTCTGGCTGCCGGACACGGTGTTGCCCGCCGCGTCTTTTCCGCTGACGTTGACCGTCCAGGTACCATCGCCCAGCGCCTGTGCGTCGGCAGCAGGCACCTTCACGCTCCATGCGCCGTTTGCTCCCACTTCTGCGGTATAGGTTTTACCGTTGAGCGTGACGGTAAGCGCCGTTCCCTGCGCCAGGTTTTTGCTGGTGCCGGACAGGGTAAAGCCCGCGGACTGTTCGCTGGCGTTGATCACGTTATCACCCGCCGTGGTGGCGAGCGTCACGCTGGTATCCGCTGTAGAAACGGTTACGGTAATACTGCCCGCAGAGGTCGTTTTACTGCCGTCGATCTGTACGACGGACCAGGTATGTTCCCCGTCCGCCTGGGTCGGGAGTGTTACCGTCCAGGTGCCGTCCTTCGCGACCATGGTGCTGGCGATGGTGCTGCCGCTGCCGTCTTTAACCTGAATGGTCGCGCCCGGCTGCCCGGTACCGCTGAAGGTGGGGGTGTTATCATCCGTGACCTCTTTTGCACTCAGCACGCCCTGCTTGTCACCCGCGTTGTCCGCCAGCAAAAATGTCGGCGTAGCGCTTTCGACTTCTTTTGTATTATCAATAACCCTGGTTTTGGTTTCGCCATCGCCGCCGTGAGCCAGCAGTGCGCCGATCGCACCGCCCCCTAACGCCGCACCGGCAATCCAGCCCCACGGCGCATCGCTTAATACGCTTCCCTGCTCCAGGAAAGGTTCAATGCTGCTAATGGGTGCAGCCTGGGCGGTTAATTCGGTGGCGGCAACGCCTGATGCTTCCCCGGCATCGGCAAATGAAATATGCGTCAACGCCTGGTTATCGTTAAATACCAGTTCGGAATGATTATGGGTTTCCGTGTCTTCGACAAAATAATTATTGCAGCGGATCACGCTGCCATCTTTCATATAAATGAGGAGGTCATTCCCCTGGCGGACATAACGCACCACGTCCTGAGCAGAACCCTGAATTTCAATCACGCTCGGTGAGGAAATAGAAACCGAGAGATTCCCTTCACCGGTTAATTTCGTCTTCTCTGCCGTTTTGCGAATGATGACATCAACAACTTTTGCGGTACTCATATTCTTCTCCTTGCAGGTGCGCGTATTCCTGTGGATATGTCCACCAGAGGGATGTAGCTATCCTTGGGAAAAATCACCCATTATTGTCTGACTTATTTCGCGCAGAAAGGCGCGCCTTTTTTAATTTAAATCAGGTAATTTCTCGGCAGCGTTTTTCTCTATTCCGATAAGCGGCATGAGATTATCCACCGCAGAGGCGTAATTAATCGCCGCACTCCAGCCATCGTATTCAGCCATTATTTTCGCGGAGGTGGCAGACCAGACATCCTGCTCCACGCTGAGCAGATCGTTAATGCTGCGCTTGCTCAGGGTATATTCATTTTTGTAGACATCGCGGGCGCGCAACGCATTTTCCAGCTGACGTTTCCCGGCTTCCATTCGTCCACGCGCCCCGGTCCAGTCGGCCTGTGCGACGGAGGCTTTTTGCAGGACATCAAAACGGGCCTGATCGACCTGAGACGATGCCATTGCCCTTGCGCCCTCGGCCTGACGGACGCGCGCCGAGACCGCGCCGCCCTGATAAAGCGGTGCGTCAATATTGAGCTGGATCTGATCATCCCAGTACGCGCGATTATCCGACTCATACCGGGTCCGGCCCCCTTTCAGGCTTAAGGTCGGCCAGTGCTGAGACTTCGCGGTTTCTACGCCGTACCGGGCTGAACGCTCCATGTTCTGCGCGGCCATCACCGTTGGGATCAGTGAATAATCAATCCGATTGAGAGAATCCGGCTCCACGGCCAGACCTCCCGGAACCGGTGAATAGCGTTCAGCCTGTATGCCAGTTAATACCGCCAGCCGCGCGCGGGCGCTGTTCAGGGATGCATTGTACTGCTCTACCGTCGCCTGCATCCCGGCAATACGGGTGCGGGTCTGAAGCTCATCAGAGGTGGAGCTTACGCCAGCGTCGGCGCGGAGTTTTGCCAGCTGCTCAACGTTTTTAAGCGCCTGCACGTTCTCTTTTGCCGCCTGCAACAGATCGCTGTAGCGTTTCACTTCCACATAGCTGAGGGCCGTTTTTTCCGCGACGGCAGACATCGTGCTCATCAGCTGGTAGCGATAGCTGTCACGCTGAGCTGAAGACTGGCTGATGCTGTTGTTGGTCTTGCCAAAATCGTACACCAGCTGCGTCAGACTCAGGCCCCAGGCTGCGGAATTTCGCAACGAGCCGCTTGAATCGGTGGTCTGGCTGTGACCCGTACTCCCGTTCAGGGCTATTTGTGGCATCCAGCCACTGCGCGCTTCGTCTATTTGTGCCTGGCCGATCCCCAGCTGTGCCGCCTGCTGGCTCACCGAGGGGTCGCGATCGAGAGCGAAAAGAATACTTTCTTTCATCGTCATTGCCGCAACGGGAGATATCCCCGCCTGGCCGTTATTTGCATTAGCCGCAGTCACCACCAACGAAATTAAGGTCAGGGAGGCAGATAATCTGAGTAACCTGTTATTGCATTTCATCTTCATAATATCCCCCGACTCCAGGTGATAGCCAAATAAATACCCAGGAAGAGGTACAAATAATTCGCCAGAAATCCATTGCCCCTTCTCCATTAATTCCGGGAAAGAGTTCCCCTAACCCATTTCAATTGAGATGAGAGCCGTTCAATCCCTTTTTTTCTTTTAAGAATTTACTTAAATATTTAGTGATTCGCAGCATAACAAAATGTGATATAAGCAACCACACCCGCAATGTTAATGTGTTGTTACAAATAAGAAAAAAGATGGGGTTTCTGGACAAAACGTTATAAAAGACCTTTCAGATGAAACAAATAAACCCCCTGTAATCTAAAGAAAATTCTAAAATACCCCGGTGTACATTTTTGCGTTAATTTCACCCCGAATCAGACACAAAGATTTTCAAAGAAATGTCAATTTAAGTAATCCACGGAATAAAACTGGATTATTTTACTTTAAAAACAAAAATTATTAGATATATGCACTAATTTATAATTACAAATTAGTTATAAATATCAATTAGGCACTGGAATGTGGCAGCTTAAGCCAAATTTTTAAGTAAAACATAGCGATAACAACATACCTAAAAGATACATACATGCTTTTTATGACTGATTAATGCAATATCAATAATCACAACATTAAACTGTTTTTGGATAACATCCCGCGCCTGTCCCGATTCCCTTTTCTGCAAAATGCTGTAAACTGCGAAGTATTGCGACGTTTTGCAGGATACTGCGCCCATGCATAAAACCGCCAGACAGAAATATGTGCTTGATATCATTACTGAACAAGGCCAGGCCAGCATTACCGAGCTGGCAGATCGATTGCAGGTTTCAGCGGACACCATCCGTCGCGATCTGACCGACCTGGAAAAACAGGGACTGGCACAAAAAAACCATGGTGGCGCCATCGCGCTGAATCTCTCGACGATGAACCGGGTTAGCAGGAATACCTTGCTGCCTGAAATCAAGCAGCGGCTGGGTAAACAGGTTGCGCAATGCGTTCCTGCGGGCTCGACGCTGTTTCTGGATGCCGGAAGCACACTGCTGGCCGTTGCCTCTTTCCTTCAGGGGCCGCTGACCATCATCACCCCTTCTCTTGATATCGCCCAACAGGTGAGCGATCGGGAAGGTATCGACCTGATCCTGCTCGGTGGAAAGTGGGATCAGAAACAGCGCCTGTTTGCCGGAAGCGCCACCCTTTCGCTGCTCTCTCGCTACCGGGCGGATATTGCCATCCTTGGCGCATGCGCCATCCATGCCGAACTCGGATTGAGCGCCAGTCAGGAGGCGGATGCCGAAGTGAAGCGTGCCATGCTGGCCGCAAGCCAGGCGCACTGGGTAGTCGCCGACCATCTAAAACTCAATCAGTGCGAACCGTATCTGGTGTCAGGGTTATCCGAGATTCATCAACTGTTTTTAGATCGTCCCTGGGCAGAGCTCGGGGACCATAGCGCCGTGCAGGTTACCGTTTGCGCACATTAACGTGGAGAAGGTCATGAATAAAGTGAAGACAATGAATATTGCGCTGATCGGGTATGGTTTTGTGGGTAAGACGTTCCATGCCCCGCTGATCCAGTCCGTTGACGGCCTGAAGCTGGCGGTGATCTCATCCCGGGATGAAGAGAAAGTGAAACGCGATCTGCCGGACGTGCTCGTTGTCGCCACGCCGGAAGAGGCCATTCAGCACCCGGATATCGATCTGGTGGTTATCGCCTCCCCTAACGCGACCCATGCGCCGCTGGCCACCCTGGCGCTCAATGCCGGCAAGCATGTGGTAGTGGATAAGCCGTTCACGCTGGATATGCAGGAAGCGCGGGATCTGATTGCGCTGGCTGAAGAAAAACAGCTGCTGCTTTCTGTCTTCCATAACCGCCGCTGGGACAGCGATTTTCTCGGCATTAAGCAGGTGATTGCGCAAGGCAGCATCGGCAAGGTGAAACATTTTGAGTCGCATATCGATCGTTTCCGCCCGGAGGTTCGCGTGCGCTGGAGAGAGCAAAACGTTCCCGGTAGCGGCCTGTGGTTCGATTTAGGCCCGCACATGATTGACCAGACGCTACAGCTTTTTGGTCTGCCGCAGTCGGTACAGGGCAACATCGCCACCCTGCGTGACGGCGCGGAGATTAACGACTGGGCGCACGTGGTGCTGAATTATCCGGAACACAAAGTGGTCCTCCATTGCAGCATGCTGGTGGCGGGCGGCGTATCCCGCTTTACCATTCACGGTAACAAGGCTAGCGTGGTGAAAGCGCGCATCGATCAGCAGGAAGCCCAGCTGCTGGCAGGCGTCATTCCGGGTAGTGAAAGCTGGGGTGAAGACAGCGACGCTATGGTGCTGCTTAATGCCCAGGGTGAAGCCAGCGCTATCCCTGCGCCAAAAGGCGACCAGCGGCAGTACTATATAAACGTGCGCGATGCCCTGAACGGCAAGATTGACAACCCGGTCCCGCCGATGGAAGCCCTGGCGGTGATGGCGGTGCTGGAAGCAGCTGTAAAATCTTCAGAAACGGGTACAACTCAGGAACTGGACTTAACGGCGCAGGAGCGCGCGCAACTGCAATAAGCCGCAAAAAATGCCCTGCGGGTTTGCAGGGCATTATCGGTTACTGACGCTTTTTCGGCATCATGCGCAGCAGCGTGTTGTCTTTCCAGAAATAGTGATGCATCAGCGCGGCAAAGGCGTGCAAACCAATCACGAAATATCCCAGATTGGCCAGCGTCACGTGCCACGCTTTTAGCGTATCCACCAGGTCGAAATTCCCCTCCGCCGCATGCGGCATCGTCAGGCCAAACGCAAACCAGTCATTTCCCCGGTTATACATCATCACCATGCCGATCAGCGGCAGCGCAATGAACAGCAGGTAGATAACCAGATGCCCCAGATGGGACAGCCCGGTAATCATCGCTTTTGGTTTCGGTTGAATAGGCGGAGCCGGGAATTTGAGGCGGATAAGCAGGCGCGCCACCATCAGCACCAGGATGCTGATCCCGCAGGAAACGTGGATCATATTAATGAGCGGACGATCGCTTCGCGGGAACCATCCCCTGAACTCCATGGCGCAATAGGCCATAATAACTAACAGAAAAACCAGCCAGTGAATGCTGATTTGCAGACCCGTATATTTTGTGCGCATGTTGTTTCCCGATAAATAACCATTATCGCGCCAACATAACCACCTTTCCTGAAAATGTGAACCCCCTCGCATGGAGGGGGCTCCTGATTACGACTGTAAATAGACCACCTGCGTCTGCAAATACTCATTCAGACCGTGTTTACCATCTGCCCCGCCGATTCCGGATTTCCGCCAGCCCGCATGGAAGCCCTGCATCGCTTCAAAGTTTTCACGGTTAATGTAGGTCTCGCCGAACTTAAGCCCCTTAATGGCTTTCATGGCGACGTTCAGGTCCTGCGTATAAACAGACGAGGTTAAACCGTAGTCGCTGTCGTTGGCCATGTTCAGGGCCTCTTCCAGGGTGTCGAAAGCCACCACCGGCAGCACCGGGCCAAAGGTCTCTTCGTGCATGATGGCCATATCCTGACGCACGTCCAGCAGCAGCGTTGGGGGATAAAAATACCCTTTACCTTCTGCCGCTTTACCGCCAAGGACCACTTTGGCCCCCTCCTGCACCGCGCGCGCCACCTTCTGCTCCACGCGCTCCAGCGCGGCGGCGTTGATCAGCGGCCCCATGGCAATATCCGTTCGCTCAGCCGGATTGCCAAACTGGACGGCTTTCATTGCCTCGCCCAGACGATTCACAAAGCGGTCGTAGATCCCCTTCTGGACATAGACACGTTCCGCGCAATTACACACCTGCCCGGTATTGATGACGCGTGAATCCACAATGGCCTTCACGGCCAGCTCAAGATCGGCATCGTCCATCACGATGGCCGGGGCTTTACCGCCCAGCTCCAGCCCCACTTTGGTGATGTTTTTCGCAGCCGCAGCCATGATCTTTTCACCTGCCCCGACGCTGCCGGTCATGCTGACCATCGCCACTTTCGGATTCCCGGCCAGCTCCTGTCCGACGGTTTCACCCCGGCCCAGCACCAGGTTAAAGACGCCTTTCGGCAGGCCAATCTCATCGACGATTTTGGCAAACGCAATGGCGTTGTTTGGGGTAAATTCGCTCGGTTTGATAACGATGGTGTTGCCGGTGATCAGCGCGGGAGCAAGCTTACGGGCAATCAGGAAGAATGGAAAGTTCCACGGCAGAATGCCGGTGGTGACGCCAAGGGCACGCTTAAACACCAGAATATTCTCGCCCGGACGGTCGCTCTGAATGATTTCCCCTTCATACCGGCGCGCCCACTCGGCCATATAGTCGATGTAGTCAGCGGTAAAGTTCACTTCCACTTCCGCCAGCTGCTGGATCTTGCCGCCTTCGGCCACAATCAACGCGCTGATTTCACTGACGCGCTCGCGGATCCCGGCGGAAATTTTGCGTAGCCAGCTGGCGCGTTCAATGGCTGGCAGCGCCTCCCAGCCAGCCTGCGCGCGCTCTGCCGCGTCAATGGCTTTGCGGGCGTCCTCGGCGGTGCCGTCGGGAATACGGGAAATGACCTCTTCCGTGGCCGGATTGATCACGTCAATCCATGCATCACCCTGCCAGGCAACAAACTGTCCATCAATATACATAGGATGTTGTACGGGTACTGTCATAACCTGCTCCTGTAATCACACTGTTTTTAACAAGTAAACTTATTGTTAAAAACTATAATTACCGGGGCAATTGCCTACTCTATGAATCTGTTTTTGTGAGATATCTCATAAAAGATACGGGTCAGCCCGTTTCCAAAATCACAAATCGGCAACAAAGGCTGCCCGTTTGCGTAAAAGATGGCGCAAACGGGCAAGAGCATTACAGCAGAGAACGGCTCACCAGCGCGTCGGTGAGAATGACGTCGTTTCGCAGGATCTGCCACGCGGCGTCCACGTCGGCAGGGATATCGACATGGGCAATGAAATCACGTCCCGCCGGACCGTAGCCGTTGATGTCGTCCCTGAGTCGCGGAAATTCACCCAGCACCAGCGACAGGTAACGTTCTACCGGCCATAACCCCTCGGCCGGGCCGCTAAACACCAGACCGTCGTCGCTGTTTTGCAGCACGGGCGTCAGGCCGGGATGACTCACCCATGCGGGCGCTGCGGCCTCGTCGCGGCATACGCGGGCAAACGTAGCCATTGTGCGCCGCTGCATCGTCGGGTCCTGCACCACCAGCACCCGGGCGGCGTTCAGTCCGGATTGTTTCATCAACGCCCGGCTGAAGCGGGCGTTTTCACCACAGTTGGTCGACTGATCCTCAACGTGAAGATGCTCAGCCGGAATGTTCCAGAATTCACGGGCGATGTCGGCCAGAATAGCTGCCTCAGCCCGCCCGGTGGTGGGTATCCTGTTATAGCGGGGGTGTTTCGCAATCGCGGCGTAGAGGAAGGTCGTCGAGTGACCGATCCCGCCGCTGATGATCAGAGGAACACCCTGTTCAGCCGCGTTTTTACAGGCAGCATCAATCGCGGGGACCACCGCATTACCCGCCAGAATCACCAGATCAACGGGCTGATTGTCCTGATAGTCGTCCTGAGCAAGCCACGCCCCAACGGTATTCACGGCGTCGAGGGTTGGGCCAGGCAGACAGGGGAAAAGTGCCATTGTCATCGTTACCTCCTTACAGCATACAGAGCCATCGATTATCCCCCTTTCTGCGCGTCATGCTATGGCATGAATGCTGAAAAAACGGGCTGGAACGTTCTCAAAAAGCACTCACATTTGATTAACTTGAGAAAATCGTATTCACTTGAATTATGATTTGCGTCAGCCTTAGAATCATTAGCCCGCTCACAATTCAACATTTTGAAAGGTAAACCACGTTATGCGCCTGCCCCAACGCGACCCTTATGCTCCTCGCGAGTGGCAGCCACACGAGAAACCCGCCCTGCTGGGTTCCCCTTCCACCCCGGAACATCCAACCCCAAAACGGATCGCCTATGGCGTGGTCGGCCTGCTGGTATGTCTGACCGGGGCGCTGGGTAACGCGGTCGTCACCGCTAATCTGCAAAATCTGCAAGGCACTTTTGGCGCCTGGTCGACTGAAATCGCCTGGTTGCCTGCCGTCTATGTCATGACCAACGTTTCCATCAACCTGCTGCTGGTAAAGTTTCGCCAGCAGTACGGTTTGCGCGCCTTTACGGAAGGCTTCCTGGTGCTGTATGTGCTGGTCACCTTTTTCCACCTGTTTGTGAACGATCTTAGCTCGGCGCTGATGGTAAGGGCGGCACACGGGATGGTCGCCGCCGCGCTCAGCTCGCTCGGCATTTATTACCAGATCCAGGCCTGGCCCGCAAAGCATCGACTGAAGGCGCTGACCATTGGCATTACCGGGTCGTCGCTGGCGATCCCGCTGGCGCGGCTGTTCTCCACCGAGCTGTTACAGCTTGATGAGTGGCGCGGGCTGTACTTCTTCGAGCTGGGTCTGGCCCTGATCTCCCTGGCCTGCGTGATGGTGCTAAAGCTGCCGCCGGGCGATCGGCGCAAAGTCTTCGAGAAGAAAGATTTCATTACCTTTTTTTTGCTTGCGCCCGGCATGGCGCTGCTGTGCGCGGTTCTGTCGTTAGGGCGTCTGGACTGGTGGTTTGAAGCGCCGTGGATCGGCTGGGCGCTGGCCCTCTCGCTGGTGCTGATTGTCTCTGCGATCGTGTTTGAACATAACCGCAGCAACCCGCTGCTTAATACCCGTTGGCTGTCCAGCGGCAGCATCGTACGCCTGGGGCTGATTATGCTGCTGATCCGCATCGTACTGGCGGAGCAGAACACGGGCGTCATCGGCTGGCTGCAATATGTGGGCCTACAGAATGAACAGATGACCCATCTGGCGTGGGCTATTTTCGCCGGGATCGTCTGCGGTATCGTCACCAGCTGTCTGACGATTAAGCCCACTAAACTGGCCTGGCCGATAATCACCTCGCTGGTGCTGATGATCGTCGCCTCGCTGCTGGACAGCCAGTCCAACAACCTGACCCGGCCGGATCAGCTTATTTTCAGCCAGTTCCTGCTGGGCTTCGGCAGCGCTTTCTTCCTCGCGCCTGCGATGCTGGCCGCCATTGGCGGGGTGATCGCCGACCCGCGCAACCTGGTCAGCTTTTCCGTGATGTTTGGCATGAGTCAGAACCTTGGGGGCCTGCTGGGTTCCGCGATCCTCGGCACCTTCCAGACCTGGCGCGAGAAGTACCATTCCAGCCTGCTGGCTGACCAGCTCACCACCCTTAACCCGCTGGTGAACGAACGCATTCAGCTTTACACCCAGATGTACAAAAGCCTGATTGGCGACAGTTCCCTGCTGGGAACCCAGGCCATTACCCAGCTCCAGACGGTGACGGCGCTTGAGGCAAATATTCTGGCTTACAACGATACTTATCTCCTGACGGCGAGCATTGCCACTGCCACGCTGGTCTGGATTTTATGGCGCTTGCTGCGCCTGCGCATCACCGCCCGTATGGCCCTTAAGAACGCCACTGGCAACAAGTAATGACTATTTTTCAGGAGAGGTTATGAGTCAGCAGGATGCCGCCAAAGAGCAGGCCAACACCCGTAAAAACGTGCGCGTCGTGTCCATTTTCACCGCCGCGGCTATCGGCATTGTCGGGGTACTGGTGATCCTTTATGCCTGGCAGCTGCCCCCGTTCACGCGTCATGCCCAGTTTACCGATAACGCCTACGTGCGCGGCCAGACTACGTTCATCAGTCCTCAGGTAAACGGCTACATTACCGAGGTCCATGTTCAGGATTTCGCGCAGGTTAAAAAAGGCGAGCTGCTGTTGCAGATAGATGACCGTATCTATCGCCAGCGCGTCCATCAGGCCGAGGCGCAGCTGGCAATGAAAATTGCAGCTCTTAATAACAACCTGCAACAGCGCAGAAGTGCGGAAGCGGTGATTGCCAAAAACGAGGCGGCGCTGAAAAACGCCCGTGCCCAAAGTCTGAAAACCCAGGCGGATTTGAAACGCGTGAAAGAGCTGACCGCGGACGGCTCCCTTTCCATTCGCGAGCGCGATTCGGCACTGGCCAGTGCCGCCCAGGGGAGCGCCGATATCGACCAGGCGAAAGCAACGCTTGAGATGTCGCGTCAGGATTTACAAACGGTTATCGTCAATCGCGGCTCGCTGGAGGCCGACGTTGAGAATGCAAAAGCCGCGCTGGAGCTGGCGCAGATCGATCTGCAAAACACCCGGATTGTCGCGCCGCGTGATGGTCAGCTCGGGCAGATTGCAGTGCGTCTGGGGGCGTACGTCGCCGCCGGGACGCACCTTACCACGCTGGTCCCGCCGCAGCACTGGGTGATCGCCAATATCAAAGAGACGCAGCTGGCGAATTTACGCGTCGGACAGCCGGTGAAATTCACCGTCGATGCCTTAAACGATAAAGCCTATCAGGGACGCGTGGAGAGCATATCCCCGGCCACAGGCGTCGAGTTCAGCGCTATCACCCCGGATAACGCCACGGGCAACTTTGTTAAAATCGCCCAGCGCATCCCGGTACGCATTGAAGTACTCGGTGAGCCGGAGGCGTACCGGCTGCTGCGCCCTGGCATGTCGGTGCAGGTGACCATCGACACGCGGGAGGCGAAACAATGACGCTTCGCCCGATAGCCGGCCTGCTGATGATGGCTATCCTGGCGGGATGCCAGTCGGTTGACGTTGAGCCCGCCAAATCGTCCCTGCACATACCGGCCCAGTGGCGCGCGACGTCGGGGCCAGCCAGCCCGACAGAGCAGCTCTGGTGGCGAAATTTTCACGACAGCAATCTGAACCGCTATGTGGATCAGGCGCTGAAGAACAACAGCGACGTGCTGATTGCACGCGAGCGGATTAACGAGTACCAGGCCCGGGTGTTCGCCGCCGACGGCAGTCTGTTCCCGTCGCTTGACGCGGGCGTGACCGGGACGCGCGCACGCTCGCAGTCCGCCGCCACGGGGCTTCCGGTATACGGTACGTTGTACAAAGGCAGCCTGACCGCCAGCTACGACGTGGATATCTGGGGCGTAAACCGTAGCACCTCCCGTGCCGCTGAAGCATCGCTGGAGGCACAAAAGGCGGCGGCAGCGGCGGCTGATCTTACCGTCGCATCATCGGTGGCCTCCGGGTATGTCACCCTGCTGTCGCTGGATGAACAGCTTCGCGTTACCCAATCCACGCTGAAGTCGCGTGAAGAGGCGTTCAATCTCGCCAAACGACAATTTGAGACGGGATACAGCTCTCGCCTTGAGCTGATGCAATCGGATTCTGAGCTGCGCGCCACCCGCGCCCAGGTTCCACTGCTTCAGCACCAGATTGCACAGCAGGAAAATGCGCTTAGCCTGCTGCTGGGCAGCAACCCGGGTGACGTTGCGCGCGGTGAAAGCTTTGATGCCCTGACGCCGCTGAAACTGCCCTCCCAGCTGCCGTCGACACTACTCAACCGGCGCCCGGATATCGTTCAGGCGGAACGTCAGCTGATTGCGGCAGACGCGACGCTGGCGGCATCGCGCGCCAGCCTGCTGCCGTCGATCAACCTCACGGCCACGGGATCGGTGCAGGATCGCACGCTGTCGGGATTGCTGGATAACCCCCTACAGCTCTGGAGCGTGGGCGGCAGTATTCTTGCGCCGCTGCTGAACCGTCAGGCGCTGAATGCGCAGGTGGATATCTCCCAGTCCCAGCGGAATCAGGCTCTGTATAGCTACGAAAAAACCGTGCGTAACGCGTTTGCTGAGGTGAATGACAGCCTTGATGCCATCACCCGCTATCAGGAACAGCTTACCGAGCTGCTGGCACA
The DNA here is from genome assembly GCF_004136695.1 of Enterobacter cloacae complex sp. 677-3DZ2D5B. Taxonomy (NCBI): domain Bacteria; kingdom Pseudomonadati; phylum Pseudomonadota; class Gammaproteobacteria; order Enterobacterales; family Enterobacteriaceae; genus Enterobacter; species Enterobacter cloacae complex sp. 677-3DZ2D5B. Next base: position 235,163 of record NZ_QFLS01000007.1, read on the forward strand.
GCAGGCGGTCGCGCAGGAAACGCTGCGGATTGCGCAAAACCGCTACCGCAACGGGTACTCTTCTTATCTGGATGTGCTCGATGCGCAGCGCACGCTGTTCTCGGTGCAGACCAGCGTGGTACAGGTGAAAAACAACCTGTTGCTGGCGCAAATTGATTTGTATAAAGCGCTGGGCGGCGGTTGGAGCAGTGCGTGAAAACATGCCGGGTGGCGCTGCGCCTTACCCGGCCCACATGCTCTCCCGTAGGCCCGGTAAGCGCAGCGCCACCGGGCAACGGTTTTAGCCGGAGATCTGCTCCATCGCCTGCAAGATACGCTTATCCGAAATCGGATACGGCGTACCGAGCTGCTGGGCAAAGAAGCTGACGCGAAGCTCCTCGATCATCCAGCGGATCTCCCGCACGTCGTCGTCATCGCGACGCGCTGGCGGCAGTTTGTTGAGCCACTGCTGCCACGCCTGCTGCACGTTTTCGACTTTCAGCATCTGCGCGCGATCGCGATGCGGATCGACCGCCATTTTCTCCAGACGCTTCTCAATCGCCTGCAAATAACGCAGCGTATCGCCCAGACGCTTAAAGCCGTTGCCGGTCACAAAGCCGCGATACACCAGCCCCGCCATCTGCGCCTTCACGTCCGACAGCCCCAGGGCCATGGTCATATCCACCCGACCCTTCAGGCGCTTGTTGATATTGAACACGGCGGTAAGGATCTGCTCGACCTGTTTGGCAATCTCCACCACGGTGTCGTTCAGCTCCGCGCGCACCTTTTCATGAAGCTGAGCAAAGCCCTCTTCCGTCCAGACCGGACCGCCCGCCTCGTGGATCAGCTTATCCACACCGCAGGAGATGCAGTCGTCGATCAGATCCAGCACCTTACCGTACGGGTTAAAGTAGAGCCCCAGCTTGGCTTTGTTCGGCAGCTTCTCGTGCAGATACTTAATCGGCGACGGGATGTTAAGCAGAAGCAGTCGACGCAGCCCGCGCCACATCATCTGCTGTTGTTCCTGCGGATTGTCAAAGAGCTTAATCGCCACGCTATCGCGCTCGTCCACCAACGCAGGCCAGGCTTTAACCTTATAGTTTCCGCGCTTCTGCTCATAGCTTTCCGGAAGCTGACCAAAGCTCCAGATGTGCAGCCCGCTCTGCTCGATACCGTCGTCCGCCACGGCAGACAGGGTTTCCTGCACTTTGCCCTTCAGGGCGTCCTTCAGTTCCGAAAGCGAGCGGCCTTCCAGCAGCTTTTTGTTTTTATCGTCCACCACGCGGAAGGTGATTTTCAGGTGATCGGGCACCTGATCCCAGTTCCAGTCGTCGCGGTCGATGGTGGTCCCGGTCATGCGTCGGAACTCACGCTCCAGCGCGTCCAGCAGCGGCAGCTCCAGCGGCGTGACGCGGCCCAAAAACGCTTCGGCGTAGTTCGGCGCCGGCACAAAGTTACGCCGCACCGGTTTAGGCAGGGATTTGATTAATGCAATGACAAGCTCGCGGCGCAGGCCGGGAATTTGCCACTCAAACCCGCTCTCGTCGACCTGATTTAAAAGCGGCAGCGGAATATGAACGGTCACGCCGTCCGCGTCGGCCCCTGGCTCAAACTGATAGGTCAGACGCAGCTTGAGGTTGCGCTGATGCCAGAAGTTCGGGTAGTCGAGCTTGCTGACCGACTCCGCGCCCTCTTTGATCAGCATGCTCTTTTCGAAGTTGAGCAGGTCCGGGGTCTCTTTGCTGGCTTTCTTCCACCAGCTGTCGAAATGGCGCGCCGAGATCACATCGTGGCTGATGCGCTGGTCGTAAAACTCAAACAGCGTCTCGTCGTCCACCAGAATGTCGCGGCGGCGGGACTTGTGCTCAAGCTCTTCCACCTCGGCGCGCAGCTTCAGGTTTTCGCGGAAGAACGCATGACGCGTCTGCCAGTCGCCCTCCACCAGCGCATGGCGGATAAACAGCTCGCGACTCAGCGCCGGATCGATCTGGCTGTAGTTAACCTTACGCGCGGCCACCACCGGCAGGCCGTAGACGGTGACTTTTTCCGTCGCCATCACCGCGCCCTGCCCGCGCTCCCAGTGCGGCTCGCTGTATGAGCGTTTCAGCAGGTGCTGCGCCACCGGCTCAACCCACTCCGGATCGATACGCGCGGCGATACGCCCCCACAGACGGCTGGTTTCCACCAGCTCGGCGACCATGGTCCACTTCGGCGGCTTTTTAAACAACCCGGAGCCCGGGAAGATGGAGAAACGCGCGTTGCGTGCGCCGGTAAATTCCTGTTTATCCGCATCCTTCATCCCGATATGGGACAGCAGGCCGGTCAGCAAGGCGATATGAATTTCGCGGTACTCCGCCGGTTCACTGTTGACCGGAATGCCCAGCTCTTTTACCACCTGGCGCAGCTGGGTATAGATATCCTGCCACTCGCGCACGCGCAGGTAGTTGAGGAAATCCACCCGGCACTGACGGCGGAACTGATTTGAAGAGAGCGTTTTTTGCTGCTCGCCCAGGTAGTTCCACAGATTCACAAAGGCCAGGAAATCAGACTCTTTATCGTGGAAGCGACGGTGTTTTTCATCCGACGCCTGCTGTTTGTCCATTGGGCGCTCGCGCGGATCCTGAATGGAGAGCGCCGAGGTGATGATCATCGCCTCGCGCACGCAGCCGTGTTTTTGCGCCTCCAGCACCATGCGCGCCAGACGCGGGTCGACCGGCAACTGGCTAAGCTGGCGGCCCAATGGCGTTAGCTTGTAGGCCGTCGCCTGCTCGTTGGTGGTGATGGCCCCCAGCTCTTCCAGCAGGCGCACCCCGTCCTGAATATTGCGTTTATCCGGCGCTTCCACAAACGGGAAGGCGGCGATATCGCCCAGCCCCAGCGCGGTCATTTGCAGGATAACGGATGCCAGGTTGGTCCGCAGAATTTCCGGATCGGTAAACTCCGGGCGCGACAGGAAATCGTCTTCCGAATAAAGACGAATACAGATCCCTTCCGACACGCGGCCGCAGCGGCCCTTACGCTGATTAGCCGACGCCTGGGAAACCGGCTCAATCGGCAGGCGCTGAACTTTGGTTCGGTAGCTGTAGCGGCTGATGCGCGCCGTACCCGGGTCGATCACGTATTTAATGCCCGGCACGGTGAGCGAGGTTTCGGCCACGTTGGTCGCCAGCACGATGCGGCGTCCGCTGTGCGGCTGGAACACGCGGTTCTGCTCACTGTTCGACAGGCGCGCGTACAGCGGCAGGATCTCGGTATGGCGCAGATCGCGTTTGCTGAGCGCATCGGCGGTATCGCGGATCTCGCGCTCGCCGCTCATGAAGATCAGAATGTCGCCAGAACTCTCGTTGCCCAGCTCGTCGACGGCATCGAAGATGGCCTGAAGCTGGTCGCGCTCGGTATCGTCCGCCTCTTCCACAATCGGGCGATAGCGCACTTCAACCGGGTAGGTTCGGCCTGAGACTTCAATGATCGGCGCATTGTTGAAATGTTTTGAGAAACGCTCCGGGTCAATGGTCGCAGAGGTGATGATGATTTTCAGATCCGGACGCCGGGGCAGCAGCTCTTTCAGGTAGCCGAGCAGGAAGTCGATGTTCAGGCTGCGCTCGTGCGCTTCATCGATGATGATGGTGTCGTACTGCATCAGCAGACGATCCTGCTGGATTTCCGCCAGCAGGATACCGTCGGTCATCAGCTTAACCATGGTGTTATCGCTGACGTGGTCGCTGAATCGCACCTTGTAGCCGATGCAGCCGCCCGGCTCCGTTTGCAGCTCTTCCGCAATACGGTTCGCCACGGTGCGCGCCGCCAGACGACGCGGCTGGGTGTGACCGATCAGCCCTTTCAACCCGCGGCCCAGCTCCATGCAGATTTTCGGCAACTGGGTGGTTTTACCTGAACCGGTTTCCCCCGCGACGATCACCACCTGGTGGTCGCGTACGGCCTCAAGAATGTCCTGTTTCTTCTGGCTGACGGGCAGGTTTTCCGGATAGGTAATCTCCGGGCGTGCGGCTTCACGCAGCACAACTTTCCCTGCCGCCTGTTCAATCTCTTTGGCCATTTCCTGGTAAATGGCCTGTTGTGCATCAGGATTTTTAACCTTCTTAACGCCGTGCAGACGGCGCGCAAACCGCTGTTTATCGCGCAGCATCAGTGAATCAAGCTTTTGCATCAGCATGGAGAAGGTCAATTTTTGGTGTTCTGTCATAGCGTTAACGGGCAGTGCACTGCCGGATAAAATCTCTTTTTAATGATTGCTATAGAGTACCACATCAGCGCTTTGCGCGCCTTATTCAAAAAATTCGAACATAGGCTTCGATATATTGCGCTATCCCTGTGGCAGGATTGTGAATAAAGTGTCAACAAGCAACGGGGCAACCCCCTCAATCAAATACAAAACAGGAATTTCCCATGAGCAAAGTATTAGTGTTGAAATCCAGTATTCTGGCAGGGTATTCACAGTCTGGTCAGCTGTCTGACTATTTCGTTGAACAGTGGCGTGAACAGCACAGCGCGGATGAAATCACCGTGCGTGACCTGGCGGCAAACCCAATTCCTGTGCTGGACGGCGAGCTGGTTGGCGCGCTGCGTCCGAGCGATGCGCCTCTTACCCCGCGTCAGCAGGAAGCCCTGGCGCTCTCCGACGAGCTGATTGCTGAGTTGCAGGCGCACGACGTTATCGTGATCAACGCCCCAATGTACAACTTCAACATTCCTACCCAGCTGAAGAACTACTTCGACCTGGTGGCGCGCGCTGGCGTAACCTTCCGTTACACCGAGAACGGCCCGGAAGGTCTGGTAAAAGGTAAACGCGCTATCGTCCTGACCAGCCGCGGCGGTATTCACAAAGATACCCCAACCGACCTGGTTGCGCCGTACATGACCCTGTTCCTCGGCTTCATCGGCATTACCGACGTGAACTTTGTGTTCGCTGAAGGTATCGCTTACGGCCCGGAAGTGGCTACCAAAGCGCAGTCCGACGCGAAAGCCGCTATCGACAGCCTGGTCGCTGCCTAAGATCTCCCCCTCTCACCGCCCGGTGGGAGGGTTTTTCTTTTCCTGCATATTTCGTTATCATCCGCACCCACTCTCCAGCCGGGCGGCCTGATGTCTGTCATTATCGATACGTTTATTGCACCACCCTGTCACGACGACATTGAGATCCTCTGGCAGGACGAGCATCTGCTGCTGATCAACAAACCTTCCGGCCTGCTCAGCCTGTCCGGGAAAAATCCGCAAAACCGCGATTCCGTCCACTACCGTCTGGTGCAAACCTTTCCCGGCTGCACGCTGGTGCATCGTCTTGATTTTGGCACTTCGGGTCTGATGGTCATTGCGCGTAACAAAGCGATTAACGCCGCGCTTTGCCACCAGTTCAGCCAGCGCGCCGTGAGCAAGGTTTACACCGCCCTGTTGTGCGGACATGTGGAACAGGACGAAGGGACCGTGGATGCCCCGATTGCCAAAGATCCGGCGCTGTTTCCGCTGATGACGATCTGTGCCCGCACAGGTAAGCCCGCTCGCTCCCGCTATCGGGTGATGGAACGTATTTATCAGGATACGACAATGCCATTGACGCGGGTAGAGCTTACCCCGGAGACCGGGCGCACCCACCAGCTGCGCATTCACTGCCAGCAGTTAGGCCACCCGATTCTGGGGTGCGATCTGTATGGTGGTCTGGAATGGCCGGGCGCGGAAGAAACGCCCCGGCTGATGCTGCATGCCAGCGTTCTGAATTTTATTCATCCGCTGAGCGGCGAGACGATAAACGCCTGTCACGCCGCGCCATTCTGAGCGGGGATTACCACATTAAATCGTCAGGGATTTTAAAGTCTGCGTACGGATCGTCTTCGTCCTGCTCTTCCTGACTCAGCGCGCTGTTAAGCACAATGCTGTCCGCATCGCGTTGGGCAATTTTATCCGCCACCACCGCCGGGATAATCGCGTAATCACAGTCGCCCTTCGCATTAATCACCAGTCGGGCAATCGCCAGACGGCCGTTGATCAGCTGGGTTTGCGTATGCTTATCGACCTCGATTTTTTTGATCAGGTTGCCGTCGGTAAAGTTAAAGGTAATGTTGCCCTTCGCCACGGTGATGCGGTTCATCTCAATCAGCTGCTTCACCTGCGCCCTGAACTCTTTTGCCAGCACCGCCTGTTTTTGCTGTTCGCTCAGCTGCTTATCACGCTCCAGCTGGGCTTTCTTGTTCTCTTCAACAGCCTCTCTCGCCTCGCGAGCCTGGACGCGGGATTTTTTCGCCGTGCGCTGGACCTTCGCCATCTTTTTACTGCTGACCAAGCCCGCTTTCAGCATCTGCTCTTGCAGGGTGAGTTTTGTCATGTTCGTTTAAACCGGTTGGAAATGTCGGGGGATTATACCTGAATCGCGCAGTTCATGAAGAACCCTCATGACGCAGTGAAATTAAGTCACTTCCCCTGCGCCAGTGGCTCAGGCATAAATTATGCATTGATAACGTTCCGGCAACATGAACTTAGGATGCATAACCAAATGAGTCAGGCTTTCACATTTACCCTTAAGCGCAGTTGCTTTGATGAAAATTATAACCCGTCAGAAAACACGCGTACCACCACCAACTTCGCCAACCTGGCGCGTGGCGAGAAGCGTCAGGAGAACCTGCGCAACACGCTGGTGATGATCAACAACCGCTTTAACGCGCTGGCGAGCTGGGATAACCCAAAGGCGGACCGCTATGCCGTCGAGCTGGAGATTATTTCAGTCGATATGAATATCGGCGGCGATTTTACCTTCCCGGCCATCGAAATTCTGCAAACGACGATTGTGGATAAAAAAACCCACGAGCGCATCGAAGGCATCGTCGGAAATAACTTCTCATCGTATGTTCGTGACTATGATTTCAGCGTCCTGCTGCTGGAGCATAATAAAGATCAACCCCGTTTTACCCTCCCCGAGAATTTTGGCGAGCTGCACGGCAATATCTTTAAAAGCTTCGTTCATTCTGCGGAATATCAGGCGAACTTCAAAAAAGCGCCGGTGATCTGCCTGAGCGTCTCCAGCAAAGACACCTATCGTCGTACCGGTAACCACCACCCGGTGCTGGGGTATGAGTACCAGCCGGACGGCGAGTCGCTAACGGAACAGTACTTCGCGAAGATGGGCCTGAAGGTTCGCTACTTCATGCCGGAAAACAGCGTCGCGCCTTTCGCCTTCTTCTTCACCGGCGATTTACTGCGTGATTACACCAATCTGGAGCTGATCGGCACCATCAGCACCATGGAGACGTTCCAGAAGATCTATCGACCGGAAATTTACAATGCCAATTCCGCTGCGGGACAGTGCTATCAGCCCGACCTGAATCAGCAGGATCACTCATTAACAAAAATCGTCTATGACCGCGAAGAGCGCAGCCGGCTGGCCATTGAACAGGGGAAATATACCGAAGAGCGGTTTATCAAACCCTACAAAACCCTTCTTGAGCAGTGGTCTCATCACTTCACGCTTTCATTTAATACGGATAAAAGGTTCTTCTCATGAAAACATTGCTCCCGACATCGACGGCTGGCAGCCTGCCGAAACCCACCTGGCTTGCGCAGCCGGAAACGCTCTGGTCGCCGTGGAAACTCCAGGACGAGGAATTACTTGCAGGGAAACAGGATGCGCTGCGTTTGTCTCTGGATGAACAGATTCGCGCCGGGATTGATATCGTCAGCGACGGGGAACAAACTCGCCAGCATTTCGTCACCACCTTTATTGAACATCTCAGCGGCGTGGATTTTGAGAACCGTCAGACGGTACGCATCCGTAACCGTTACGATGCGAGCGTGCCGACCGTGGTAGACGCGGTGGCGCGTCAGAAACCGGTGTTTGTTGACGACGCGAAATACCTGCGCCAGCTGACGGACAAGCCGATCAAGTGGGCGCTGCCCGGCCCGATGACCATGATCGACACGCTATACGATGCTCACTATAAAAGCCGTGAAAAGCTGGCCTGGGAGTTCGCAAAAATCCTTAATCAGGAAGCCCGCGAGCTGGAGGCGGCCGGTGTCGACATTATTCAGTTCGATGAACCTGCCTTTAACGTCTTTTTCGACGAGGTGAATGACTGGGGCATTGCCGCGCTGGAGCGCGCCATTGAAGGACTGAAATGCGAAACCGCGGTACATATCTGTTACGGGTACGGCATCAAAGCCAATACGGACTGGAAAAAGACGCTCGGCTCCGAGTGGCGCCAGTATGAAGAGGCGTTTCCTAAGTTGCAGACCTCAAAGATCGATATTATCTCGCTGGAGTGCCACAACTCACGCGTGCCGATGGATCTACTGGAGCTTATCCGTGGTAAAAAAGTGATGGTCGGGGCAATTGACGTCGCCACCCAGACCATCGAAACGCCTGAAGAGGTCGCCGATACGCTGCGCAAGGCGTTGCAGTTTGTTGATGCAGATAAGCTCTATCCGTCCACCAACTGCGGTATGGCTCCCCTTTCCCGCCAGGTCGCCAACGGTAAGCTGAAGGCGTTAAGCGCCGGGGCTGACATTATCCGTCGCGAGCTTGCCCGCTAACCTTCAGGTTTGCCAGTACAGCGGCGTACCGAATCGCTCAATATAGTAATCAATCACCGCCCTGACGTTCAGGGGCGGATGACGCGCGTTCGGGTAAATCGCCGCAATCGTCAATGGCTCCGTATTAATTGAACACTCCATTTCCGGCAGCAGTGCCACCAGCTCACCGCTTTTGAGTCGTTCGCTCACCATCCAGTCCGGGAAAAGCACAACGCCCATACCGCCCAGCGCCGCAATCAGGAGCGTTTCCGCGTTATTGGAAGTCATCAGCGGTACGATGGGATAGTGAACCCACGCCTCGCCCGGCTGTCGGATCAGCCAGCGGTTAGGCCCGGACGAGCCGCGGTAAACCAGACAGTGGTGAAGGCTGAGATCGTCCGGCCCCTCGGGCGCGCCATGTTTTTGCAGATAGTCCGGCGAGGCCGCCAGATGGTAGAACTGCTGACCAAACACCCGGGCGTGAAACGAGGAGTCCGTCAGCGCGCCGATGCGGAAGATAACGTCTGCGGCGTCACGGTGCGGATCGATAAAATCGTCGGTGAGGGTCAGTTCAATGGAGAGACGAGGGTAACGCGCCAGAAGCCCCGGCAGGCCAGGCGCGATGTGCCTCTGTCCGAAAAAGACCGGGCCATTGATACGCAGCGTGCCCGACGGCTCGCGGGCGCGTTCATCCAGCTCGCGTCGCGCGTCCTCCATATTCCCGGCCATCGCCCGGGCATAGCGCACAAAAAGATGCCCGCTCTCTGTGGGCATAATCGCCCGCGTGTTGCGGTAGAAAAGCTGTTGCCCGAGGGCGTCCTCAAGCTGGTGGATCACGCGTGAGACCTGCGACGCAGAAATCCCTTCCCGCCTCGCCACCACGGAGAAATTCTGCGTTTCATAAACATCGATGAAGATCAGCAGCGCGCGAATGCTGATATGTCCGGCATCTATCATTAATGCATTTCCTGCACAGGTGTTTCCTGCATTATGGCATTTTTCTCAATGATGTTCAGACGTAATCTTCACCGCCTGGAAAAAGGAGAAAAAGCATTATGCACATTATTTTAATTTTACTGGTGATTGCCGGTGGCATGGGGCTGTCCGTGGAAGCCGGGCTGCTGGGGCCGCTGGGCGCAGAGGTGGGCGACCTGTGGGCGGCGTTCAGCATATTTAGCGTGGGAACGGGGCTAACGTTTCTGCTGATGCTGTTTTTCAGCCCCCGCAACAGTCCCTCATTTTTTGCGCAGCCTTCATGGCACCTGTTGGGCGGCGTGCTCGGCCCGGTTTACGTCATCATTCTCACCATTGCCACGCCTGCGATCGGCATTGCCATGACGATGATCGGCATTCTGGCAGGCCAGGTTTTTAAAAGCCTGATTATTGACCACTATGGCCTGCTGGGTACGCCGCACCGCAGGATCGATACAAAACGCATTATTGCGCTGGGATTTATCATCGCCGCGCTCATTCTCGTGGCGCAGGGGTAACGTTATGACAGTGATTATGATTATTCTGGCGGTGATTGGCGGCGCAACGCTGAGCATTCAGGCTGCCATCAACGGGCAATTAGGCAGCAGCGTGGGGGTATTCAAAAGTGCGTTTCTGACGTTTTCCGTCGGCGCGCTGGTGACCGCCCTGCTGATCTTCTTTTTTGAGCCGAAACAGGCGGTCAGCCTGATGGATGTACCCAAATGGCAGCTTCTGGGCGCCCTGTGCGGCGTGCCCTATATCGTGATTATGGTGCTCGCGGTGCAGCGCATCGGGACCGCTGTTGCCACGGTAGCGGTTATCCTGGGCCAGCTGGCCATGAGCATGCTGATTGATAACTTTGGCTGGCTGAACAATGAAGCCATTCCGTTTTCAGTGAGCCGTTTCGGGGCCGTCGTCTGCCTGAGTATTGCGCTCTTCTTCATTTACTCAAGCAGTAAACTTCAGCCCGAAGAGAATTAACCGCCCTCTTTGCGGGTAAAGAACAGCGTCACCGTGGCGACGGTGACGCCAAATTTCTTCATCTCCGTTTTATTGAACAGACGGGTACTGTCCTGCAAATACATCCAGTCATCAAAGTGCAGCAGCCAGGTTTTGCCGTCCGCCTTCACGTTCATGCTGTAGCGCCAGTTAAGGGCATTGCCCGCCGCCTGGCCTGTCGCGACACCTTCTATGTCACCCGCCGTGCCTTCATAGCGATTCTGCCCAACGCGGCGGATATGCCAGACGCGCTGCTGCTTTTCGCCGTCATCGTAGACAAAATGCTCGTTCAGGGTCAGCGTATCGCCGATAACATCCCCGGCGATCTCGACGTGAAAACGGCGGATCTGCTTACCGCTGCGATCCTGCACCATCCCCCACGCCTCGGTTTTCCCCTGGAAGTAAGTAAAAATATCAAGCCGTGGCTGCTGCTGACGATACTCTGTCACCTCGGTGCTACATCCGGCCACCAGCATCGTCAGGGCAAGCGCCACTAGCAAGAAACGTTTCATTGTGCTCCTCCAGTTAACTGCTGACGCAGTTCAGGATATTCGGTGCGGGGATCGAGCCATATCGCCAGAAAGCGTGAGCTAAACGCTGCCGTCTGGCGTGGCCCGAGTGGCGTAAATTTTTTCTGCGACGCCGTGGGGCGATACCAGAATTGTCCCTGGCCGTTATTAACCACAAACGCGAGCTGCGTGCCGGGCGTGACGTCGGGCCAGAGCGTGGACAGCATGCGTAGCCAGGCTTCACTCTGCGGCTCCTGCTGCAAAATGCCCTGCGCCTGCCACTGGTCGCGGGTCGCCTCGACCAGGTCGTCACCATCGATGTCCCGGGCATAGGTGATAATCAGCGCATTATCGCCGTCTAATCCTGTATAGCTGCCGTCGGGCGTCAGAAGCTGAGAGGTATAGACGGTAAACGGCCCCCAGGTGAGGGTGGCGTCACCCACCTTGCGCCAGCTCAGCCAGTCTGCCGCCTGCACGGTACAGGTGAAGACGGATAACGCGAGCATCAGTACCAGATTTCTCATTGTTGTCTCCCCATCAACAGGTGGAAAAACAGCATCAGCACCAGCCAGCCGGGGAACATCCAGCTGACGACGATAAAGGTCGGCTCCTGAAACGTAATGGCCCCAAGATGCTCGCCGATCAGGTAGGCTACCGGTCCGCCCAGAGTCGCCAGCACCGTCAGCAACCATCCTGGCAAGGTGGTCGTGCGGGTCAGGTGCGTCCAGACGGTGGCAAACATTAGCCACAGCGCCACCATCCATAGCGGCATCAGGGACGCGCCTGTGAACGCAATCAGCCCCGTCAGCGCCCAGAGGGCGTCCAGCAGCGCACCCGACGCCGCCAGCACAAGGGCGTATACCCGGTGTGATGGCGGTAATAACAGCCAGGCAAGCACCGCCAGCGCGATCCAGATGACCAGCCCCTGCTCGCGAAACAGCACCACCAGCGTCCAGTAGAGATCAAAACCGATGGCCAACAGAAATACCTGCCCGTAACGCTTCATACGCGTTCCGCAGTCAACTGCACCACGCTGATGGTGCGGGCATTAAACCCGGCTTCACAGTAGCCGAGGTAGTACAGCCACATCCGCCGGAAACGGTCATCAAACCCGAGCTTTTCAATCTCCTGCCAGGCGTGAACGAAACGCTGACGCCAGTGCGCCAACGTGCGGGCGTAGTCCGGCCCCATATCGAAGAGATTACGCACCACAAAATCGGTATGGCGGGTCATCAGTTCATTCATGGCGGTGATGCTGGGCAAAAAGCCGCCGGGGAAGATGTAGCGCTGAATAAAATCGACGCTTTTGCTGTAGTCGCGATAGCGTTGATCCTGAATGGTGATGGCCTGAATCGCCATCCGCCCGCCTGGACGCAGACGCGCCTGACAGGTACGGAAAAACGTTGGCAGGTAGCGTTGGCCGACGGCTTCGATCATCTCAACCGAGACCAGTTTGTCGTAAACCCCGGTCAGATCGCGGTAGTCGCAAAGCAGCACCTCAACGCGATCCTGCAACCCTGCCCGGGCGATCCGCGCGGTGGCCCAGTGGTACTGCTCCTGCGACAGCGTGGTGGTGGTCACCCGACAGCCGTAGTGACGGGCGGCGTACTCCGCCATCGCCCCCCAGCCGGTGCCAATCTCCAGCAGATGATCGTTTGCCGTGAGCGCCAGCTGGTCGCACAGCCTGGCCATTTTCGCCTGCTGAGCCGCGTTCAAATCCTGCTCGTCCCCGTTAAACAGCGCGCTGGAGTACAGCAGGTCTTCATCAAGGAAATGGGCGTAGAAGGCGTTGCCCAGATCGTAATGGGCGGCAATATTTTCACGCGCCTGAGCGCGGGAGTTGCGCCGCATCCAGTGCCGTAGCCGCTCCACCGGTTTCCCGAGCAGGCGAAACCCTTTTTCCAGTTGCCCGAGGATTTGGCTATTACGTGCAATCAGCTCCAGCAGCGGCGTCAGATGGGGCGTCTCCCAGTCGCCATCCATCCACGCTTGTGCCGCGGCGAGGCTGCCCCCGGTTAAAATGCGCCAGTAGACGCCCGGAGCAAGTACCTGCACCTCAGCATGAAGCGCGGCGGAGGCGTCGCCGAACTGGAACGTCTGCGCGCCTTCACGCAGCGTCAGCGAGCCACCGCGCAGACCGTTCAGCAGGCGGAAGAGCAACCATCGCGCGACGCGGACGTTGCGCGGGATATCGGGTTCAAGCGCAAAGACGGGATCGGTCATGAGCGTTCACTCCTGCTGAGGGGATGGTTATGCAGCGGCACGCGCTTCAGCCACAGCCTGAGCGCCTGCCAGTAAATGGCGAAAACGGTTTTGAGGGTCATCAACGGGATCCGCGCCAGCAGCGAACGCAGCGCTGCGCGCGTCAGCGGCGCCCGGCGTAGCGTCAGGGTGGCATCAAACACCTTCGTCTCCTGATGGTTTTCGATATGCATGCGCAGCGTGCTGTCCGGGCTGTTGAAGCGCCAGTGGTAAACCATATCCATCGGATTAAAGGGCGAGACGTGAAACGCTTTCTGCGTCGGCGGGGCGTCCCGCCCCGCTACCGCGTAGTAATGTCGTTCATTCCACGGCGTGTTACGCACTTCGGCGAGAACCCAGCGCAGAGTGTCTTCGCCGTCATAGCAGTAGTAAAAATTGACCGGGTTGAAATGAAAACCGAAATAGCGCAGCTGAGTCAGAAGCATGACCCGCCCCGCCGGACGCTCGCCGGTCAGCTTTTCCAGACGCTCAAGGACGCGCTTTTTGAGCGGCGTGCCCAGCGGGTAGTCCGCATCATAAAATGCCGCGGGCGCAACGCGGTTACGACGCACGCCGACAGAGGGCAGCGCGTCCAGCTCATCGAGATCGAGCCACGCCATAAACACGCTATAGGTAAAATGGTGCGTTTTCGGCGCAAGCCGACGATGGCGCAATGTACCGTGGTAAAGGCAGCTGTTCATCTCAGTTGCCCTCCCCGGCCGCGATAGCGTTGACCACGTCCAGCGCACTGCGCACGCCATCTTCGTGGAAGCCGTTGTACCAGTACGCGCCGCAGAACCAGCTCCGATGGCGACCATTTATTTCGCCGCGCCGGGCCTGAGCTTGCCAGCTTTGCGGGTTAAAAAGCGGATGCTCATAGACAAAGCGGCGCAGCACATAGCGTTCTTCCACCGGCGTTTCCGGGTTGAGGGTGACGCAAAACAGCGGGCTACCCGGCGGCAGTCCCTGCAAGATATTCATGTTGTAGGTGACACAGGCGCTGGCCCGATCCTGCTCGCTGAGGCGGTAGTTCCAGCTGGCCCACGCGCGTTCGCGCACCGGCAGCCAGCGCGGATCGCGGTGAAGCACCACCTCGTTACGCTGCCAGCCGATATCACCCAGCACCTCACGTTCAGCCTGCGTTGGGCTGGCGAGCATCGCCAGCGCCTGAGCAGAGTGACAGGCGAAGATCACCTGATCGAAGGTATGAGTGACGCCTTCCCGCTCAATATCGACGCCACGATCGTGGCGAACAACCTTCTGAACCGGCGCGTTGAGGTGCAGCGTCAGGCGATCGCCAAGCTTGTCCATCATCGCGCGGATATACTCCCGGGAGCCGCCTGGCACGACGTACCACTGCGGACGATGGGTAATGTCCAGCAGACCGTGGTTTTCAAAAAAGCGTAAAAAGAGCGGCAGCGGAAAGCGTTTCATCTCCTGTATCGACGACGACCAGATAGCCGCCCCCATTGGCAGGATGTAGTGGCGCGCGAAAAAGGGCGTAAAGCGGTGCTGGCGCAGGAACGTTTCCAGCGTGGCGGATCCATCGACTTCGCCCCGGAGCGTCTGTTTCGCCAGCCGGTTAAAGCGCACGATCTCCTTCAGTAGCGTCCAGAAGGCAGGGTTCAGCAGATTACGACGCTGGGCGAACAGCGACGTCAGCGTGTGCCCGTTATACTCCAGCCCGCTCTGCGGGTTCTGCACCGAAAAGCTCATCTGCGTTTTTTGCCCGCTGATGCCCAGTTCGCTGAGCAGCCCCATGAAGCGCGGATAGGTGCGGTCGTTGTAGACGATAAAACCGGTATCGATGGCAAAGGTACCCTGGGGCGTGTCGACATCTACCGTTGCAGTATGGCCGCCCGGGGTGGCCTGCGCCTCAAACACCGTGATCTGATGATGTCCGGCGAGCCGCCAGGCACAGGTTAACCCGGCGATGCCGCTGCCGATAATTGCGATTTTCATGGTCGCACCATCCTGCGCAGCAGTGCGCGCTGAAGTACATCGGGCAGGCCGGAAAGCAGGCGCAGCGCCAGGCTGAACCCGGCGGGAAACGCGATGTGATCCTTCCCTTTTGCCAGACCGCGACGAATGGCGTGGACGGCGTCCCCCACGCTGACCCGGCCCGGCATCGGGAAATCGTTTTTGCGGGTCAGCGGCGTGTCGACAAAACCGGGTGAAACGACCGTGACGGCAATCCCTTTCGGTTCCCAGTCGAGGCGCAGCGTGTCGGCAAACCAGGTTAACGCCGCTTTAGAGGCCCCATAGGCTTCGGCTCGCGGGAAGTGAAGCCAGTGCGCCATCGAACTGACCAGCACCACGCGGTTGCCGGATACCAGTTGCGGCTGCAACGCCGCAAGGCAGTTTACCGGCCCCATGAAATTGGTGGTCATGACCCGCGCCACCAGCCCGGCATCCACCTCGCCGCGGTCGAGATACTCGCAGGTTCCGGCGCAGAGAATCACCGTGTCGGCAGCACAGTCCGCCAGCGCCTGGCGACAGGCGTCCCTGTCTGTCATATCGAACAGGCGCACCGTGATGTTGGGGCTGTGCTGATGCACAGCGGCCAGACGTTGCGCATCGCGCCCGCAGGCAATCACCCGGTAACCATCGTCGGCAAAAGATTTCGCCAGCCCCGCCCCGATGCCCGAGCTTGCGCCGGTGATCAGAACCGTTTTCATGATTTCACTCTCCGCTTCACGCCGCGTACGGCCCAGCCGAGTATCGGGAGATGTTCGTAAATCATCTCTCCGGCATCGTAGTAATCCCGCTGGCGAACAATGCGATCGTCGCGCATGCCTACCACGGAGCAGCCCGGCAGCTGTCGCACTGCACCCCGGGCAATACGCGGGTGCGACCAGTGCATCATCCAGGTGACCACAAAGCGATCGCCCTGCTGCAACGGCGCATCAACGGTAAAGCGACAGTGCTGGACGTTAGCCAGCAAGTGGGTGAAATAGCGCTGGATCGCGAACACCCCGCTATGTTCGCCAAAGGGATCGATAAGCGTGGCATCGGCGCGATAAATCCCCGCCAGCGCCGAAGGTGGCTGGGTATCCAGCGTGGCGTAGTAATCAACGAACCGACTGATGACGGACGGCAACGTGCTCATGGGTCACATCCTGGGTGTAAACAACGTAGCGAAATCGCATAATTTAAACTTACACAATTAACGTTATTTGTCCAAGTTTGCGCAGGTATATTTTTTATTCTTATTATTTTTCAAAGACCTGAAATGTTACCTCGCGCAACCATTTTGTGCATAAAGTTTAATTTCGCCGCCAGGCTGCCGTTTTTTTAGGGATAACCTTAAGGCAAAGGTGCCATTTATCTTCCAGACTTATCCTTTTAATTCATAAGGATGTCACGCGATGAAACATTTACTGATGACGCTCTTTTCCAGCCCGGAATCCTTGTTGCAGGTCATGAGTCACCAGGAAATTATCGAAGCCGTAGAGGATGGCGACCGCATCATCATCGATCAGGATGGAAACGCCTCGGTTAACTACAAAAGCCACGAGGTGCGGCAGGACTTTCTGCGCCATGTCAACGCGCTGAAGAGGGCCTGAAATGGGAACGGCAATATTCATGGTATTGATGGTATGCGGGTACTGGTACACCAGCCGCGACCTCTCAACACGGTTTA
The DNA here is from genome assembly GCF_004136695.1 of Enterobacter cloacae complex sp. 677-3DZ2D5B. Lineage (NCBI taxonomy): Bacteria > Pseudomonadati > Pseudomonadota > Gammaproteobacteria > Enterobacterales > Enterobacteriaceae > Enterobacter > Enterobacter cloacae complex sp. 677-3DZ2D5B. Next base: position 252,020 of record NZ_QFLS01000007.1, read on the forward strand.
AAATCAAGCGCTCCTTTGGCTGGGACGTCTATTTTCTTGTGGCGCTGTATGGCTGTATTTTTGTTCTTCAGGGAGTGATCGCCACCGGCCTGTTGTGGCTGCTGTTGTTCGCCCTCTCCGCCGCCGATAACACGTTCCATTTCACGTCTGCAAAATATGCCGACTGGCAAATTGATTTTATGAACTGGAGCTTCCTGGGGATTCAGGCCCCGGTGGTGGTAATGCTGACCTTCGCGATCCTGTTCTGTCTCTACCGCTCGAACTGGGCCGGGAGCGCGCGGCTGGACGGCGAAGGCCGAAAAAAGCTCTACAAGCGGCTGGCGCAATCGAGCGGGATTGAACAGCTGCTCTATCAGTGCATGGAGGAAGGTGAACTGGCGCACGTCACGCTGAAATCGCGGCGGATCTATATTGGGATGATCCATACCGCCACGCTGGAGTATGAAAAAACGGCCAATATCGTGCTTATTCCGATGCTGAGCGGCTACCGTGACGGGAAAAACATGCAGCTCTGTATCGAACATAACTACAGCAAATGGTATGCCGAGCATGACATTACGCTCGATTCAGAGCCCAAAAGCGCCATGGATTTTCGCAAAGTGATCATGCTGGATCAGATCGAGAGTATTTCGCTGTTCGATCCGGCAAGCGCCAGCGCGCTGGCAATGCGTGAATAAAAAAATGGCGCCTTATCGCAACAAGGCGCCAGGATTAACCAGGATGAACGCTAAACTTATGGCGTCACAATATTGAACCAGAAGTCAAATGTGTCCATGTAGCTCAGCATCTCTTCCAGCTTCGCCCCGTTTCCGCTCACCTTCACGTCACCCTTATCCATCGCCTGCTTCAGCGTCTCTTTCTTAAGGATGATGTTGTTCAGCGTGGTACGGTCCAGCGTGATGGTTGCGTCAGCATCCTTCGCCTGCGCGTTGGCGGTATGGTTCAGCACGCCGTTTTCCAGCTCCAGCTTGTATTTGCCGCCATCCTTACCGAGATCGACATTGAAGATCGCCTTCGCGTTACCGGCCCGCACCCCGTTGATGTGCACACCCAGGTAGTCGAAGAACATTTCCGGGGTCATCGCCCGCACGGTATCCGGGCTGGCGGTGTTCGGCGTCGGTAGCTTCTTCACGCCATTACGCAGTTCTTGCGCGCCGGTCAGGTAGAAGTTACGCCAGGTGCCCGCTTCCGCCTGGTAACCTAACTGCTCCAGCGCGTCGGCTTCCAGATTACGGGCAGCCTGGTTGTTAGGATCGGCAAAGACCACTTTGCTTACCACCTGAGCAACCCAACGGTAATTACCCTGCTGATAATCCGCTTTGGCTTTCTGCATGATGGCATCAGCGCCGCCCATGTACTGCACGAACTTCTTCGCAGCCAGTTCAGGCGGCAGCTCGTCGAGGGTTGCCGGGTTGCCGTCGAACCAGCCGAGATAAAACACGTAGGTGGCTTTGACGTCGTGGCTAACGGAGCCGTAGTAACCGCGGCTTGCCCACTGTTTTTCCAGCGATTCCGGCAGTTTAAACTCGGCGGCGATCTCGTCGCGGGTGAGCCCCTTGTTTGCCATACGAAGGGTCTGGTCGTTGATGTAGCGGTACATATCGCGCTGACCTTTCATCAGCTTGACGATATTCTCGTTACCCCAGGTCGGCCAGTGGTGCTGCGCAATAATCACTTCCGCGTCCGCGCCCCAGCGCTCAATGGCGGCGTTAATGTACTTAGACCAGGCCAGCGGGTCGCGGATTTTCGCGCCGCGCAGGGAGTAGGTGTTGTGCAGAGTATGGGTCACGTCCTCTGCGGCCTCGATCATTTTCTTCTCTTTGACATACCACAGCATCTCCGACGGAGCTTCTGAACCCGGCGCCATCATAAAGTCGTAGGTCAAACCGTCGATCACTTCTTCCTGACCGGTATGGGTAATGTAGTCGGTCGGCGGGATGAGGGTGACAGTACCCGCAGAGGTGGTGGTGCCAAGGCCTGCACCCACCTGGCCTTTTGCATCCGGCTTCAGCAGGTTGCCGTACATATAGCTCGCACGGCGGCTCATCGCGTTTCCGGCCATAATGTTTTCGGAAACCGCCTCTTTCATAAAGCCATCCGGCGCGTAGATTTTCACTTTGCCAGACTTGACGTCAGCTTCGTCAACCACGCCGCGCAGGCCGCCATAGTGGTCAACGTGGCTGTGGGTGATCACCACAGCGACGACCGGTTTCTTGCCGCGGTTTGCATAGTAGAGATCCAGCGCTTCTTTCGCCGGTTCAGCGCTTAACAGCGGGTCGATAACGGTAATGCCCTTCTCGCCCTCAATGATGGTCATGTTGGAGAGATCGAGATTACGGATCTGATACACGCCGTCGGTGACCTTAAACAGCCCGCCAATGTTGATCAACTGTGACTGACGCCACAGGCTCGGGTTTACCGTATCCGGGGCTTTCTCACCCTCTTTCACGAAATCATATTTCGCCGGGTTCCAGATAACGTTCCCCTGCTCGCCTTTAATCATGTTTTGTGGCAGCGGGGCGATAAAACCTTTATGGGCGTTCTCAAAGTCGGTTTTATCGGCAAACGGTAATTTGTTATACAGGGCGTTATTTACCTGCCGGGTCGTGGCAGTGGCATCCTGCGGCTGCACTTCCGCAAACGCGGAAAGCGACAGCGACGTCAACACACCGGCAAGCGCCAGATGTTTAGCAATTAGGGTTAATTTCATTGAATGGCCTCATAGATTAATTGCGCCGCCTGGATATTTACTGTTGGCGGATAATTTTAATGCGAACTCATTGACGACCATTCTAAACAGAATACCTTTCCATCATAGTCCCATATGGGACTGGTTATTTATGGGTTCGTAATTCGGGGCCTATTGCTGCTATACTCGCTACCACGGCAAACGTTGCGGGGAGAGGCTTAGCGTGAATTTTCAGGATATCCATACCTATTATCAGCAACTCAATATTGGGCAATTTTTTCCGCACATGCTTTGTAAAGGCGAGACCTTAACCGTTGCCGCAAATAAAAAACTCACCGTCGAGCATGGCTATATCTATTTTTGCACTGAAGGGTCGCTGACGATATTAATGCCTGATGATGGCCTTAATATTGGCAATACTATCGAGTATATGCCGATAGGGTTAATGGAAAGGTATTGTCCACTGGCGAAGTATGAATATCGCAGCAGTGCGAAGGTGAAGCTGGTGAGAATATCCTGGGTCGACTTCGACCAGATATTTTTCCAGGGCGGGCCTGAGCGCATGCAGGCGCTGGCCACCATACTGACCTACATGTCCATATTTACCATCGACCTGCACAATGAACGCAGGCAGGTCACCAGCTACCAGACCATCAAACCAATGCTGTACCGCTATCTCTATCGGCAGGAGACCCACACGGGAGAGAATGAGGGCCTGGCGCTGTTTATCATCAAGCGCACTAACCTGTCACGAACGCATGTCTTTCGCGTGCTGGCAGATCTTAAAGCCGGGGGATATATCACCATGAAGCGCGGAAAGCTGGTGTCGATTGACCGGCCCCTGCCGGATGCGTATTGAGCTCATTTTCACGCCTTGATCAACGTGCGGGAGCGAACAGCCTTATTTATCCCGGCCAGCCGACTTGGGCCGTAAATTCTCATCGAAGACCAGCCGTTTGCGTCCTGGCTCTTCTTCCCGCAGCGGCTCCACCTGGTGCAGCGTCTGCTTACAACGGTCCACCAGCACCTGATACTCCCGCGTGCCCTGCTTTTCCCACTCTATTTCCTGCGCACTTAGCTCACGAATCGCTTTCGCCGGACTGCCAAGAATTAAGTGATTCGCAGGCATTTCCGCTTTGGCCTTCACAAACGCCGCCGCCCCAACGATGCTGTTTTCGCCGATCGTCGCCCCGTCCATCACGACCGCATTCATCCCCACCAGCGCATTACGGCGGATAATGCAGCCGTGCAGGATCGCGCTGTGGCCGATATGCCCGTCCTCTTCCACCACCGTGTCCTGCTCCGGAAAACCGTGCATCACGCAGTTATCCTGGATGTTCGCGCCGTCTTTCACCACGATCCGGCCAAAATCGCCGCGCAGGCTGGCGTTGGGCCCCACGTAAACGCCTTTGCCGAGGATCACGTCGCCAATCAGCACCGCGGTCGGGTGAACATAGCTCTCTTCAGGCACGACCGGCGTCAGACCATCAATTTGATAAACAGGCATACCCTCTCCTTATGTGATATTCAGACCACCAAAACGCTGGTGATAAAGCGTGCCGGGAGCGGGCAGCTCGCCCACGGAGGTTTCCCCCTTCTCACTGACAAACGCCAGGGCTCCCGCCGCCACGCGCTGGTAGATGTTAATGCACAGCTGTCGCGCGCTCTGTCCCGCCCAGTGCGCAGGAAGTAACTCCTCCGGCAACAGCGGATCTTTCAGCACCACGCGACGATAAAAATGAATGAGTAACAGCTGGATCTGGAAGCAGCGTTCCGGGGTCAAATCCTCAGGCGGCGCTTCTTTCAGCAGCGGCAACAGCGGACGGAACGAGCTGATAAACGTTTCGTACATCGCGTTTTGTTCGGTCAACTGCCAGCACTCTTCCACGCGGGCTCGTAACGCCGCACGTGATAAGGCCAGCGGTGAATGGGCCTCAAAGAAAATGACGTTTTCCGCCACGCCCGCGTCATGCAGCAGAGACTGCACGTCCGCCAGGTTCTGCGACGGCGAGGCCATCAGGCTCGGCGCCAGCGTGCCGAACCCTTGCCAGATGAGCTGTTTTTTCACGTCCGCGAGGGTGGTTTTATCCAGCCCCTCGGAGAGCAGCAGCAGCCATTTACCATCCCACGCCGGCAGTTCCGCACGGTAGATTTTATTTTCCGCGCGGCGGGTCAAACGCAGCCCCTTGTCGCTGAGACGGTAAAAGCTGCGGCGGCCAATGCGGGACACGTCCAGCCAGCCCTCTTTGTTGAGGCGAAACAGCGCGGTGCGCACAAAGCGCTCGCCAAATCCCATCCCTTCCAGCAGGGCCGCCAGGCTGCCGAGCCAGATCTCTCCGCCGCGGTGCGAAAGCGCGTCGCCATACAGTGAGGAGATAAGCGACGTTCCGCTGACGGGAACAGAGCTGACTGCATGCTGGATAAAGGCATCAAGTTTATTCATGTGATTCATTCTGTTGTTATTTTTTTCCTGGATGAATCATAGCATACGAATCTGGAGTGTACCCTCACCCTAACCCTCTCCCAAAGGGAGAGGGAAATTAATACACCCTCTCCCATGTGGGAGAGGGCTGGGGTGAGGGAATTCAACCGTTGGCTGCCACTTTACGCAAATCAAACACCCGGCAAGCTTTACCCTCGGAGCGCGGTATGCTGCCACAGTTAACGATCATCACGTCGGTCGAGATCCCCACCATCGATTTAATCCGATGACGCAGCTGATGGCAGACCTGACAGCGCTGCTCATGGGTCAGCGTTAAGCTGCTCTGTTTCAGCTCGACCTTCACCGAAAGTGAATCAAGATGCCCGCGGCGGTTCACCTCCAGCTGATAGTGTGGCGAAAGATGTTCGAACTTAACGATCTCCTCTTCCAGCTGTGACGGGAAGACGTTCACGCCGCGAATGATGAGCATGTCGTCGCTGCGCCCGCTGATGCGATCCATCCGGCGCATGGTGCGTGCAGTGCCCGGCAGCAGGCGCGTCAGGTCGCGGGTGCGGTAGCGGATCACCGGCAGCGCCTCTTTGGTCAGGGTGGTGAACAGCAGTTCGCCCTGCTCGCCGTCGGCCAGCGGCGTGCCGTCATTCGGGTTGACGATCTCCGGGTAGAAGTGATCTTCCCAGATGGTCGGGCCGTCAGCGGTTTCAAGACACTCCATCGCCACGCCCGGCCCCATCACTTCGGAGAGACCATAGATATCCAGCGCGGTAATGCCCAGCCGTTTTTCAATTTCGCGGCGCATCGCCTGCGTCCACGGCTCGGCGCCAAACACGCCGACACGCAGGGAACAGGCGCTGGCGTCACCGCCCATCTGACGCTCCAGCTCTTCAATTAAATTCAGGCAGTATGAGGGCGTCACCATGATCATATCCGGCTGAAAATCGCGGATCAGCTGCGCCTGCTTCTCCGTCTGGCCGCCGGACATCGGGATCACCGTCGCACCCAGACGCTCGGCACCGTAGTGCGCCCCCAGCCCGCCGGTGAATAGCCCGTAGCCGTAGGCCACGTGAATTTTATCCTTCGCGCTGCCCCCGGCGGCGCGCAGGGAACGGGCAACTATATTGGCCCAGTTGTCGATATCATTCTGGGTATATCCCACCACGGTCGGCTTTCCGGTGGTGCCCGACGAGGCGTGGATGCGCACCACCTGCTCCATCGGCACCGCAAAGGTATCGAACGGGTAGTTGTCGCGCAGATCCTGCTTGGTGGTGCACGGGAATTTTTGCAGGTCCGCCAGCTCGTTAAAATCGTCAGGGTGAACGCCCGCGGCGTCAAACTTGCGTTTGTACATCGGAACGTTGTTGTAGGCGTGGTTCAGCGTCCACTTCAGGCGCGCGGTCTGCAACGCCTGCAATTCATCAATGGACGCGGTTTCGATCGGATCAAGCTTTGTTGTATTTATCATCGCAGGGTACTCACATTATTGTTCGCTCAAACACGCTCAAGGATCATGGCAATGCCCTGACCCACACCGATGCACATCGTACACAGCGCGTAGCGCCCGCCGCGTCGGTGCAATTCATTGCTCGCGGCCAGCGCCAGTCTGGCACCGCTCATTCCCAGCGGATGACCTAACGCGATCGCCCCGCCATTCGGGTTCACATGCTCCGCGTCATCCGGCAAACCCAGCTGACGCAGCACGCCCAGCGCCTGTGCGGCGAAGGCTTCGTTAAGCTCAATGACGTCCATATCGGTGATACTGAGTCCGGCACGTTCCAGCACCTTACGGGTGGCGGGAACCGGGCCTAATCCCATCAGACGCGGCTCGACGCCCGCGGTCGCCATGGCCACAATGCGGGTGCGCGGGGTTAACCCCTGGGCAAGCGCCATCGGCTCGCTGGCGATAATCAGCGCCGCCGCCCCGTCGTTCACGCCAGAGGCGTTCCCCGCCGTCACCACACCGTTCTTGCGGAACGGAGCTTTCAGCGCGGCAAGCTGTTCAAGGGTGGTTTCGGCGCGCGGATGCTCGTCCACGCTCACTTCCGTTACGGCACCTTTTTTCCCCGCCACCTGTACCGGGATAATCTCCTGCGCCAGAACGCCATTCTGCTGCGCCCGCGCGGTGCGCTGCTGGCTGCGCAGGGCAAATGCATCCTGATCGGCACGGCTTATATTTAACAATTCCGCTACATTCTCTGCCGTTTCCGGCATGCTGTCAGTTCCGTATTGCTGATGCATGAGCGGATTCACAAATCGCCAGCCGATGGTGGTGTCGAAGATCTCCGCCTGACGCTGAAACGCCGCGGTGGCTTTGCCCATCACGAACGGCGCACGGGACATGGATTCGACGCCACCGGCGATCAGCAGATCGCCATCCCCGGCCCTGATGGCGCGCGCCGCGAAGCCAAGGGCATCCAGACCGGAGCCGCACAGGCGGTTAATGGTGGTACCGGAAACGGTCTGCGGCAGCCCGGCCAGCAGCGATGACATGCGCGCTACGTTGCGGTTATCCTCTCCGGCCTGATTTGCGCAGCCGAAGATCACATCATCTATGCGCTCCAGATCGAGCTGCGGGTAACGCGCCAGCAGCGCACGCAGCGGCACGGCCCCTAAGTCATCGGCACGCACGCTGGATAATCCTCCACCGTAGCGACCGACCGGGGTACGCACACCCTCACAAATAAATGCGTCACGCATCAGGCTTCTCCTGTCACACTGCCGCCAGTGCGGTGCGATTTCCCGCGAAAAAGAGCGACGGTTTTCTGGTGTTGGTTCTGAATTTCAATGTCGTATACGCCGGTCAGTTTGCCCTGATGCTTCACCCGCGCGGTAGCGGTCAGCTTATCGCCGGCAAAGCCCGGACGCAGAAAATCGATGGCGCAGCCTGAGGCCACCGCCGCCAGCCCCTGACTGTTGCAGGCGTAGGCAAAGGCGGTATCGGCCAGCGAGAACAGCTGTCCGCCGTGGCAGGTTTTATGCCCGTTGAGCATCTGCGGGGTGATGGTCATGGTCACCACCGCGTAGCCCTCGCCCATGTCGAGAATGTCCATCCCCATCGCCTGCGCGCAGGCGTCCCGGTCGTACATCGCGCGGGCGTTATGCCAGGCGTTATGACTCATAGCTACTCTCCAGAAGCGCACGCTGGCGCAGCAGTGAACAGGGGCGATAGCGTTCCTCGCCGTAGTGACGTTGCAGGTTCTCCAGCAGCGTTAACAGACGCTGCCAACCAAGGCGCTCGCCCCAGGCGATGGGCCCGCAGGGATAGTTGACCCCTAAGCGCATGGCGGTATCGATGTCTTGCTCGCTGGCGACCCCTTTTTGCAGGGCGTCCAGCGCTTCGTTGGCAATCATCGCTACCGTGCGCCAGACCAGCAGACCGGGGTAATCGGCAATCTGTACCACCCGTTTCTGCTGGTGCTGCAACCAGTAAATGGCTTTCTGCGTGGCGGCGTGCGGGTTGCCGGGTGCGGCGGCTATCACGGCCACATCCCGCTCGATGCGGTCGACCACCACCACCGGGCAGCCGTGGCGCAGCGCCAGCGACTGCGCGGTTTCACCCTGCGTTTCGATCAGCAACAGATCGTCAATTTCCGTGACACCGTCACTTCTTCGCTGTACGCGCATGGGGTTGAAGCTGTCGCTGACCGGGGCGAGCCAGCTGACGGTGGGTTTGTCCTCCAGCCAGCGGTAAACGCCCTGCCCGCTTTTCTTACCCAGACGCCCCGCCAGCACCAGCTCCTGCTGCACCAGCGACGGCAGAAAACGACGCTCCTGCCAGAAGGCATTAAACACGGAGCAGGTCACGGCAAAGTTGACGTCCTGACCAATCATGTCCGTCAGCTCAAGCGGCCCCATCGGGAAGCCTCCGCCGTCTCGCAGGGCGGCGTCAATCACCTCGGGCGTTGCCACCTGCTCTTCCAGCGCGCGCCAGGCTTCCGAGTAGAACGGGCGCGCCACGCGGTTGACGATAAACCCCGGCGTGGACTGGCAGCGTACCGGCTGCTTTCCCCAGCTCAGCGCCAGCTCGCACAGCGCATCGGCCACTTCTGGTGAAGTCGCCAGCCCGCTGACCACCTCCACCAGCTTCATCACCGGGGCAGGATTGAAGAAGTGCAGCCCGGCGACGCGTTCAGGGTGGTTTATCTCCGCCGCAATCGCGGTAACGGAAATGGACGAGGTATTGCTGGCGAGCAGCGTCTGCGGCGGGCAAACCTCTGCCAGCTGGGTAAACAGCGCCTTTTTCACTTCAAGCCGCTCGGAGGCCGCCTCGATCACCAGATCGGCTTTCGCCAGAGCACTGATATTCGTCACCGGCGTCAGGCGGGCGAGGATCTGCTCCCCGGCGTCGGCAGAGAGTTTTCCACGCGCAACGCGTGAGGACAGCCGCTGGCGAATGCCGTCGACGGCGCGGGAAATCGCCGCTGCGTCAATGTCGTACACCAGAACCGGATGACCGTGGCTGGCTGCCACTTCGGCAATCCCGGCGCCCATGGTGCCGCTGCCAATGACGGCGACCGTATGGATATTCACCATCTTATTTCCCCGTAAAGTTCGGCGCGCGTTTTGCCAGGAACGCGCTGACGCCTTCCCGGTAGTCGTCGCTGCGTCCGGCCAGGCGTTGATAGTCGCGCTCCAGATCAAGCTGGGCGTCGAGGGTGTTGGTTTCGGCGGCGTTGATCGCCTGCTTGATCAAGCCCAGGCCAAAGGTCGGCTGCGAGGCAAAATGCAGCGCCATCTGCTGTGCGGTGGCGGAGAGCTGCTCGTCGTCCACCACCTGCCAGATCATTCCCCAGGCCTGTGCCTGCTCAGCGCTGAGCTTATCGCCCAGCAATGCCAGCCCCATGGCGCGGGCGCGTCCGGCCACGCGCGGCAGCAGCCAGGTGCCGCCGCAGTCCGGGACGAGGCCGAGCTTGCTGAAGGCCATCACAAAACTGGCGGAGCGCGCCGCAATCACCATGTCGCAGCCGAGGGCCAGCGTCGCCCCCGCGCCCGCCGCCACGCCGTTAACCGCGCAAATCACCGGCTTCGGCAGTTTTGCCAGGCGGCGCACCAGCGGGTTGTAAAAAGTCTCAACGGACATGCCCAGATCGGGCGCCGGGCCGTTCGGGTCGACGTTACGGTCGTTGAGATCCTGCCCGGCGCAGAAACCGCGTCCTGCCCCGGTGATAAGCAGGCAGCGGATGGCGTCATCGCGCTCGGCCTGCTTCAGGCATTCGGAAAGCTGCTGGTGCATGACGTCGTTAAAGCTGTTCAGGCGCTCCGGGCGGTTCAGCGTAATGGTCATTACGCCCTGCTCAACATGGCTCAGAATAGATTCCACAATTAGCGTCCTTTAAAGTCTGGGGTGCGTTTTTGTAAAAAGGCGTTGATCCCTTCCCGGCGATCGTCGGTGGCCGCGAGCAGCGCAAACAGCTGACGCTCCTGCGCCAGCCCGGCCTGAAGCGGGACTTCCTGCGACTGGCGAAGCGCCTGCTTCGCCGCCTGTAGCGCCAGCGGCGAATGGCGCGCCATCAGCGCTGCCTGCTTCAGGGCGTACTCCAGCGTCAGCGAGGCCGGATAGACGTCGCTGACCAGCCCGGCGCTGTGCGCCTGCACCGCCGTGATGCTTTCGCCCGTCAGCACCATTTTGCTGGCCAGCGATTTGCCTACGCTGCGGATCAGCCGCTGGGTGCCGCCTGCGCCCGGCATGATCCCGAGGGTGATTTCCGGCAGGCCAAAACGGGCGTTATCGCCAGCAATCACGACATCGCAGAGCAGCGCCAGCTCACAGCCTGCCCCCAGCGCGAAGCCGTTTACGGCGGCAATCAGCGGTTTGGTGAAGGCGTTGATCCGCGCCCACAGCTGCGGACGGATATCGTTCAGGGTGGCGGGCAGGTCTTTCTCCGCCATTTCGTTGAGATCGGCCCCGGCGGCAAAGCAGCGTTCGTTGCCGTACATCACGCAGACGGCGATCTCAGCATCCGCGGCGGCGGCCTCAAGCTGCTCCGCGATTTGCAGGAGCAGCGCATTGTTGAGCGCGTTGCGCGCCGCCGGACGGTTAAGCGTTAGCTGCAACACGCGGCCATGACGGGTAACAATCAGTTCGCTCATGCCATCCCCTTCGCATCAAAATCGACGATAACGTCGGCGGTTAACGGCAGCGCCTGACAGCTCAGCACATAGCCTGCGGCCAGCTCGTCCGGCTCCAGGCTGTAGTTGGTCGCCATATCGACTTTCCCACGCAGCACTTTGCATTTGCAGGTGGCGCATACGCCGCCCTTGCAGGCGTAAGGCAGATCCGCCCCCTGACGCAGGGCCGCGTCAAGAATGCTCTCGTCGTCCGCCGTCAGGGTGATCTCCCTGTCGCGCCCGTCCTGACGGACGGTGACCTTCTGGCCATCGGCCTGCACGCTGGCAGTCCGTTTAACGGCGGTACCCGGCGTGTTAAAGCGCTCAAGATGGATCGCTTTTTCCGGCATACCCAGCGCTTGCAGCGCCGCTTCGGCCTCATCCATCATCGCCGACGGGCCGCAGATGAAGGCTTCATCGTACTGACGGAAATTCACCAGCGTTTTTGCCAGCGCCTGGAGCTTTTCCCCGTCAATGCGGCCATGGAGCAGATCGCTGTCGAGCGTCTCCTGGCTGAAGATGGCGATCAGCTGCAAACGCTGCGGGTATTTATCTTTCAGGTCCGCCAGCGCCCGGCGGAACATCATGCTCTGGCTGCTGCGGTTGCCGTAAATCAGGGTGAAGTGGCTGTGGGCTTCAGTGGCCAGCGTAGCGGACATAATCGCCAGCATCGGGGTGATCCCGGACCCGGCGGCAATCGCCAGATAATGGCCTTCGCGTTCGGCCTGCGGCTGGTAGCCAAAATGCCCCTGGGGCACCATCACCTCCAGCGCCATGCCCGGTTTGATCTCGTCCCGGGCATAGCGGGAAAAACGTCCGCCCTCGATGGCTTTGACCGCCACGCTGATCTCACCGCACGCGGTGCTCCGGCAGATGGAGTAGCAGCGGCGCAGTTCATCCCCGCCAGGGCTGGCTTTCAGGGTCAGATGCTGACCGGGACGGAAGCGGTACGCCTCCTGTAACGCCTGCGGCACCGCGAAGGTAATGGTCACCGCGTCGCGGGTTTCGGGCTCCACTTTTGCCACTGTTAATGAATGAAACGTTGTCATGGCAGCCTCAAATACATTTGAAATAGTCGAAGGGCTCACGGCAGGTATTGCAGCGGTAGAGCGCTTTGCAGGCCGTGGATCCAAATTCACTGATAAGCGAGGTATCGGTGCTCGCACAGCGCGGGCAGCTCACCTCCGCGGGAACGTGGGCATGGCAGCTATGGCCGACAGGCGGGCTGATGCCATATTCACGGAGGCGCCTGCGGGCATCGTCGGTCATCCAGTCGGTGGTCCAGGCGGGCTCCAGTTGCAGCACAATATGTACCGGGCTAAAGCCGTTTCCGGTCAGGGTTTCGCGGATCGCCCCCAGCAGATGCTCCGTTGCCGGACAGCCCGAATAGGTTGGCGTGAAGCCGATGACCCAGCCTTCCCCCTGTGCCTTCACGCTGCGCACCATGCCCAGGTCGGTGATGGTCAGCACCGGCACTTCCGGGTCGGGGATCTGGCTTAACAGCGCCCAAATCTGCGGGATTTGTGCAGGCGCGATGTCGACGAGGCGTTGCATGGCGTCCTCCTTTACCACTGCTGGCCGGGGTAAACGCGCTGGAGATACTGCATCTCTGCCAGCATCGGCCCGAGGTGTTCGGTATGTAGCCCCTTCTTACCGCCCGTGCGATACGCCACCTCTTCGGGCACGCGGAGGGTGGCTTCCGCCAGGCCAGCAAACACTTCGCGCTCCCACGGGTCCCGCAGGTCGCGCGGATCAACCGCCACGCCGTCATCAATTAGCGCCAGCTCGACCTCGTCAGCGTCGAACAGTTCAGCCGTAAAGCGCCACAGGCTATCCACCGCCTGCTGCATTTTTTGTGCGGAGGTTTCTGTTCCGTCCCCCAGCCGCACCAGCCAGCCGCGGCTAAAGCGCAGGTGATAGCGCGCCTCCTTAATGGCTTTTGCCGCGATGGCGGCAAGCTGACTGTCGCTGCTGTGGATCAGCCGCTCGTAGAGCGCCACGTTCCACGCATCCATCAGATACTGACGGGCAATGGTGTCGGCGAAGCTGCCGTTTGGCTGTTCCACCAGCAGCAAATTGCGGAACTGACGCTCATCGCGGCCATAGGCCAGGGTATCTTCATCACCCTTACCTTCCCGTTCAGCGGCGTAGGTCAGGAAATTGCGCGCCTGCCCGAGCAGATCAAGGCCGATATTGGCGAGCGCCAGGTCAATTTCCAGCTCCGGCGCGTGGCCGCACCAGGCGCCCAGACGCTGTGAGAGCACCAGACCGTTGTCGCCCAGACGCAGGGCATAAGCAGATACGTTGTTCATCCCCAACCTCACATATGCTCGATACCATCAGGGATGGTGTAAAACGTCGGATGGCGGTAGACCTTGCTTTCCGCCGGATCGAAAAACTCCCCGCTCTCTTCCGGCTGGGAAGCGACGATTTCACTCGCCTTCACCACCCAGATGGAACAGCCTTCGCTGCGGCGGGTATAGGCATCGCGCGCGTTTTCCAGCGCCATGCGGTCGTCGGCAGCGTGAAGGCTGCCCACATGCCGGTGCGACAGCCCCTGCTTCGAACGGACAAAAACTTCGTATAACGGCCAGTAAACGTTGCTCATGGTTGATTCCTCTTATGCGGCCTGGCGGGCGCGTTGTTTTTCCGCGTGGGCCAGAGCGGCTTCACGCACCCATGCGCCGTCGTCCCAGGCTTTACGTTTTGCGGCCAGACGTTCGTGGTTGCAGATCCCGCGCCCGTTGATCACCTCGTCAAATTCCTGCCAGTCGATTTCGCCGAAGCGGTAGTGACCGCTCTCTTCATCGAAACGCAGGTCGGGATCCGGCACGGTCATGCCGAGCATCTCCACCTGAGGCACCGTGTTGTCCACGAAGCGCTGGCGAAGCTCATCGTTGCCAAAGCGTTTGATCTTCCAGGCCAGACTGCGGGCGCTGTTTGGGGAGTTGTCGTCGTTGGGTCCGAACATCATCAGCGCGGGCCACCAGAAGCGGTTGATGGCGTCCTGCAACATCTGCCGCTGGGCTTCGCTACCCTGCGCCAGCGCCATGCAGGCCTCAAAACCCTGACGCTGGTGAAAGCTCTCTTCTTTACAAATCTTCACCATCGCCCGGGCATACGGGCCGTAAGACGTACGGCACAGCGCCACCTGGTTCACAATGGCCGCCCCGTCCACCAGCCAGCCAATGACCCCGATATCGGCCCAGCTCAGGGTTGGATAGTTGAAGATGGAGGAGTATTTCATCTTGCCGTCGAGCATCTTTTGATAGATGTCCTCCCGGGCGCAGCCCAGCGTTTCCGCCGCGCTGTAAAGGTACAGGCCATGTCCGGCTTCATCCTGCACCTTCGCCAGCAGAATGGCTTTCCGGCGCAGCGTCGGTGCGCGGGTGATCCAGTTCCCTTCCGGCAGCATGCCGACAATCTCAGAGTGGGCGTGCTGTCCAATCTGGCGGATCAGCGTCTTGCGGTAGGCATCCGGCATCCAGTCCTGCGGCTCGATGGCCGTCTCCTGTGCGATGCGTTGCTCAAAGCGTTGTTCTTGCGTCACATAACCACCTTTGTGATTCGTTAAATCACCACAAATAGCAAAATGGTGAATCATTTGGTTTCTTAAAAGTTACACAAAGGTTAAATATAACCCCAAGAAGCGTTTGTTTATTTTGTGACGACGCTCGCAAGCCTTTTCATGAAAGGCCGATGGCGCAAGGCTTTCTGTTGGTCAGGCCAAGCAATACAGATCACAACGTTAACAATTCATTAAAACTCAGCTTGATTTTTATGATTCGAGATCAAACTATTTATAGTGAAATCACGAAACATCTGGAGAGAAGAAATGCAGCAGTTAGCCAGCTTCTTGTCCGGCATCTGGCAATCAGGCCGGGGCCGCGAGCGCACCATCACCCACGCCATCAGCGGGGAAACGCTATATCAAGTCACCAGCGAAGGGCTGGATATGGCGGCCGCGCGCCGTTACGCCATTGAACACGGCGGAGAAGCGCTCCGCGCAATGAGCTTTATCGAGCGCGCCGCCATGCTGAAGGCGGTGGCCAAACATCTGCTGAGCCAGAAGGATCGGTTTTATGCCCTGTCAGCCCAGACCGGCGCGACGAAGGCTGACAGCTGGGTGGATATTGAAGGCGGTATCGGCACCCTCTTCACCTACGCAAGCCTCGGCAGCCGTGAGCTGCCGGACGATACCCTGTGGCCGGAGGATGAGCTGATCCCACTGTCGAAGGAAGGCGGCTTTGCGGCACGTCACGTGTTAACGTCGAAATCCGGCGTGGCGGTGCATATCAACGCGTTCAACTTCCCGTGCTGGGGGATGCTGGAAAAGCTCGCGCCCACCTGGCTTGCCGGGATGCCCGCCATCATCAAGCCCGCCACCGCCACCGCGCAGGTGACTCAGGCGATGGTGAAAGCGATCGTGGAGAGCGGACTGGTGCCGGACGGCGCCATCAGCCTGATCTGCGGTGGCGCGGGCGATCTGCTGAACCACCTCGACAGCCAGGACGTGGTGACGTTTACCGGGTCGGCCAGCACCGGGCAGAGCCTGCGCGTCCACCCGAATATCGTCGCACATTCCATTCCGTTTACCATGGAAGCAGATTCTCTTAACTGCTGCGTGCTGGGTGAGGACGTGACGCCGGAACAGCCGGAATTTACGCTGTTTATCCGCGAAGTGGTGCGCGAGATGACCGCCAAAGCCGGGCAAAAATGTACCGCCATCCGCCGCATCATCGTGCCGGAAGCGCAGGTTGAAGCCGTCAGCCAGGCGCTGATTGCGCGGCTGGAGAACGTGGTCGTCGGCGATCCGGCCCAGGAAGGGGTGAAGATGGGGCCCCTCGTCAACAGTGAGCAACGTGCTGACGTGCAGGATAAAGTCGATCATCTGCTGGCCTCGGGCTGCCAGATCCGTCTGGGTGGTAAAGCTGATTTGCAGGCGCCTGGCGCATTCTTCCCACCCACCCTGCTGTTCTGCCCGCAGCCGGACGAAACCCCGGCCGTTCACGCCACCGAAGCCTTTGGCCCCGTCGCAACCCTGATGCCCTGCCGTAACACCGAGCACGCCATGCAGCTGGCGCGGGCGGGCGGCGGCAGCCTGGCGGGAACGCTGGTTACGGCAGATACCCGCGTGGCGCGGCAGTTTATTGCTGGTGCCGCGCGCGCCCACGGACGCATTCAGATCCTCAACCAGGAATCCTCGAAAGAATCTACCGGCCACGGTTCACCGTTGCCGCAGCTGGTGCACGGTGGTCCGGGACGTGCGGGCGGCGGCGAAGAGCTGGGCGGCCTGCGCGCTGTGAAGCACTATCTTCAGCGCACGGCTATTCAGGGCAGCCCGTCCATGCTCGCCGCGATCGGTAAACAGTGGGTCCGTGGCGCGGAGGTGCAGGAAGATCGCGTTCATCCGTTCCGTAAATACTTCGAGGAGTTACAGCCGGGCGACAGCCTGCTGACCCCGCGTCGTACCCTGACGGAAGCGGATATCGTGAATTTTGCCTGCCTGAGCGGGGATCATTTCTACGCCCATATGGACAAAATTGGCGCGGCGGAGTCGATTTTTGGTGAGCGCGTGGTACACGGTTATTTCCTGATTTCCGCCGCGGCGGGGCTGTTTGTCGATGCCGGGGTTGGGCCGGTTATTGCCAACTATGGCATGGAAAACCTGCGCTTTATCGAGCCGGTCAAGCCGGGTGATACCATTCAGGTGCGCCTGACCTGTAAACGTAAAACGCTGAAGAAACAGCGCACTGCCGAGGAAAAACCCACCGGCGTGGTGGAATGGGCTGTGGAGATCTTCAACCAGCACCAGCAGGCCGTGGCGCTCTACTCCATCCTGACGCTGGTGGCGCGCCAGCAGGGTGACTTCTGACACACCTCTTTCTTGCCGGGTGTCGCTCCGCTTACCCGGCCTACAACTACCTGACCGGGGGTGTGATGCACCCCCGCTCTTTTTTAACCTGGCAAGACTGACAAACAACCTGGCAGATGCAGGCAAACGCTTTTCGTGCGCGCCTGTCAGGATAACGCTGACACAACACAATAAACACAACAAGATGAGGTCTGCGATGGGAAGCAATTCTTCTTTTTCTGCCCGTAGAACGGCACTGGCCATGGCCGTTGCGCTCTGTTGCGCCTGGCAATCCCCTGTTTACGCTCACGGCAGCGAGGCGCATATGGTCCCGATGGACAAAACGCTTCAGGCGTTTGGCGCGGACGTGCAGTGGGATGATTACGCCCAGATGTTCACCATCGTCAAAGACGGTGCCTTTGTGAAGGTCAAACCCGGCGCAAATACCGCCATCGTTAACGGCAAACCGCTGACGCTCCAGGTGCCCGTGGTGATGAAGAACAATAAGGCGTTTATCCCGGAGACCTTTATCAACGATGTCTTTCAGTCCGGTCTTGATCAGACATTCCAGGTTGAAAAAAGCCCCCACCCGTTAAACGCGCTGACGGCTGATGGAATCAACCAGGCCGTAGCAATCGTGAAAGCCTCAGCGGATTTTAAACCCAATACCCGCTTTACCCAGATTGCGCTGGCGGAGCCAGAAAAGGCCAAAGTCTGGGACTTTGTGCTTAACGGCACGGCGGTGGATGCGCCCCGCCAGGCCAATATCATCATGCTTGATGGTAAACACATCATCGAAAGCCGGGTGGATCTGAAGGAGAAAAAGATCCTCCGCTGGGAGCCGATCAACGACGCGCACGGCATGGTGCTGCTGGATGACTTCAATACCGTGCAGCAGATCATCAATGAAAGCCCGGAGTTTGCCGCCGTGCTGAAAAAGCGCGGCATTACCGACCCGAAGAAAGTGATCACCACCCCGCTTACCGTCGGCTTTTTTGACGGCAAGGATGGGCTGAAACAGGAAGACCGCCTGCTGAAAGTGATCAGCTATCTCGACGTGGGCGACGGTAACTACTGGGCGCACCCGATCGAAAACCTGGTTGCGGTGGTGGATCTCGAGCAGAAGAAAATCCAGAAGATTGAGGAAGGCCCGGTCGTGCCGGTGCCGCTCACGCCGCGCCCTTATGATGGCCGTGACCGCGTTGAAACGGTGAAAAAACCGCTGGAGATTATCGAGCCGGAAGGCAAGAACTACACCATCACCGGGGATAGGGTGCACTGGCAGAACTGGGATTTTCATCTGAGCCTGGACTCACGCGTCGGCCCGATAATCTCCACCGTGACCTATAACGACAACGGCAAAAAGCGACAGGTGATGTATCAGGGGTCGCTCGGCGGCATGATTGTGCCGTACGGCGACCCGGATATCGGCTGGTACTTTAAAGCCTACCTGGACTCCGGCGATTACGGCATGGGTACCCTGACCTCCCCGCTCGTGCGCGGCAAGGATGTTCCGTCTAACGCCGTGATGCTCAACGAAACCATCCCGGATTACACCGGCGCGCCAATGGAGATCCCCCGGGCGATCGCCATTTTCGAGCGTTACGCCGGGCCGGAATATAAGCATCAGGAATTAGGAAAACCCAACGTCAGCACCGAACGCCGCGAGCTGGTGGTGCGCTGGGTCAGCACCGTGGGTAACTACGATTACATCTTCGACTGGGTATTCCACGAAAACGGCACTATCGGCATTGATGCAGGGGCTACGGGCATTGAAGCGGTGAAAGGCGTGCAGACGAAAACCATGCATGATGTCACCGCGAAGGATGACACCCGATACGGAACGCTGATCGACCATAATATTGTCGGTACCACCCACCAGCACATCTACAACTTCCGTCTGGATATGGACGTGGACGGCATCAACAATAAGCTGGTGGCCATGGATCCGGACGTCAAACCGAACACCGCTGGCGGACCGCGCACCAGCACCATGCAGGTTAATCAGTATGATATTGATACCGAACAGCAGGCGGCGCAGAAGTTTGACCCGGGCACCATCCGCCTGCTGAGCAATACCAGCAAAGAGAACCGCATGGGCAACCCGGTCTCATATCAGATCATCCCTTACGCGGGCGGTACACACCCGGTAGCGTCCGGCGCGAAGTTTGCCCCGGACGAGTGGATTTATCACCGCCTGAGCTTTATGGATAAACAACTGTGGGTAACGCGTTACCATCCCGACGAGATGTACCCGGAGGGAAAATACCCGAACCGTTCCACGCACGATACCGGCCTCGGCCAGTACAGCAAAGATAACGAGTCGCTGAACGACCAGGATAACGTCATCTGGATGACCACCGGCACCACCCATGTCGCCCGTGCCGAGGAGTGGCCAATAATGCCGACGGAATGGGTGCACACGTTGCTCAAGCCGTGGAATTTCTTTGACGAGACGCCAACGCTCGGCAAGAAAAAAGCCGAGCAAAAATAAGCAAACGCCGGGCGCAATGCCCGGTTTTTTTGTGCAAACATTTGAGGAATAATCGAGCCTGCTTATAGTTAATACTACCTGGCTTTAGCGAGCTATCCACCGGACGGGAAGAAAACCATAATGGAAAAAAAACACAACGCAACGCCAGAACCTGCGACATGGCCTACCCGTAAATCAATGGTTGTTCACGGGCTGGCCGTGAACCTGCCGTGGCTCGCCTTTGTGAATGCCAGCTTTGCCCTTATGGTCCTGCTGCGCAATTCGCTTTTCGGCCATATCGATGCCCTCCTGCATATCAGCCCGCCTCTGCGGCAGATGATAGACGCCTCCATGCTGGGGGTAGTCATCCTTTCCGTGGCGCTGGTAATAATGGCCTGGCGCCACATCCGCGGCGTCAGCGCGGTGCTGTTAATGTGTAGCCTGCTATGGTCGATAAGTTGTTACTGGTTTATCAACGTGATACAGCTTCCTCATCCCTGGCCGATATTCGTTACCCTGCTGATGGCCGGTATGACCGCGCTCTATTTTCACCCGGTGGCACTGCTCTGCTTCACCGTTCCGCTATGGATAAGCCTGCCCGTTGCCAGCATGCTGCTGAATCAGGAAATTAATTATCGCTTCGCCGGGCTGTGGGTGGTGTTCACCTTCATTCTCGTGTGCGGGCGCTATATCCTGTTGAGCTGGTTTGAAGAGGCGTGGCGTCGCAACCAGCAGAATCAGCGTTTAATTTCGCGGCTGGATGCGCTGGCTCATCAGGATCCGCTGACGAAAACGGCCAACCGGCGGGCGATGGAGCTGGTGCTGGAAAACGCCGTGGAGCAAGGCAAACGCTTCGCGGTGCTGATGCTGGATGTCGATTACTTCAAACTGTATAACGACACCTATGGTCACCAGGCGGGAGACGCGTGTCTCGCGAGGGTGGCAGAGGTGCTGAACACCTCGGTGCGCACGCCAGAGGATGTGGTTTCGCGCTACGGTGGTGAGGAGTTTGTGGTGATCCTCTTTGACTGCGAAGAAAGCGTTGCTGAGAAAGTCGCCGCGCGGATCCAGGCTGGCCTGCGCACCGCAGCCATTCCGCACAGCGCGTCGAAGGTGAGTGAATGTGTGACGGCGAGTATGGGCATTGCAGGCTATACCCCAGGACTGGCCGGCCCGGAAATCATCGCCCGCGCCGATGCGGCGCTGTATCGGGCGAAGGAGGCCGGGCGGGATCGGTGGTCGCGTTAAATAATGCCGGGTGGCGGCTACGCCTTACCCGGCGTTTTATTAATACCGCACACACACCGACTTAGTTTCACACCAGCCATCCAGCCAGTCGGGGCCGAAATCGCGCCCGGTGCCAGACTGCTTCATGCCGCCGAACGGCAGGTTGGCGTCTATCAGCGTGTGGCTGTTCACCCACACGGTTCCGGCCTGTAACCTGTCGGTATACGCCAGCGCTTTACTGATGTTCTGCGTCCAGACGCTGGCCGTTAAGCCATATTCAGTGTCGTTCGCCAGCTGAAGCGCCTCTTCCCCGTCGTCCACACGAACCAGGTTCACCACCGGCCCGAAGACCTCTTCACGCGTCAGGCGCAGATGATTATCCGGGTTGACCACCAGCGTTGGCGAAACGTAATAGCCTTTACCGTCTGGCCCCCGGTTCCCGGCGATCAGCTCCGCATTGTGCGCCTTCGCCTCATCCAGGAACGCCTGAACCTTATCGCAATGGGCGCGCGACACCAGCGGGTTGATAAACGCATCCGGCGACATGCCCGGCCCGACGCTCAGAGATTTCACGGCCTGTTCAAAGCCGCTGACCAGCGTGTCGAACAGCGGAGCCTCAATATAAATACGCGAGCTGGCCGCGCAGACCTGCCCCTGATTCAGGAAGCTGCCGGTCATCAGCCCTTCAATTACCCACGCCGGATCGGCGTCTTTCAGCACGATGGCCGGGTTTTTGCCGCCCAGCTCCAGCGTCACGCCCGTTAGCGTATCCGCAGCCACGCGGGCAATCTGCTTGCCCGTCGCCGTCGAACCGGTAAAGCTTACTTTGGCAATGCGCGGGTGCGAGGTTAGCGCCGCGCCACAGACGGCGCCACTACCGGTCACCACGTTGAACACGCCATCCGGGATCCCCGCCTCGCTCGCCAGTTCCGCCACCCGTAACAGGGTGAGCGGCGTGGTTTCCGAGGGTTTGATCACGATGGAGCAACCTGCCGCCAGCGCGGGCATTACTTTCCACATGCCAATCATCAGCGGGAAGTTCCACGGCACAATCCCCGCCACGACTCCCACCGGCTCTTTACGCGTCCACGCCTGATAACGCGCGCCCTGCGGCAGTGGAATCGAGAGATCGAGGGTTTTACCGGCAATTTTGGTGGTCAACCCTGCCGTGTAGCGCATCCAGTTCAGGGTGCATCCCACCTCGAAGGCGCGGGAGATGTTAATGGATTTCCCCTGCTCCAGGGTTTCGAGCTGTGCCAGCTCTTCGCCATGCTGTTCCACCAAATCGGCAAACCGCAGCAGGATGCGTTCCCGCTCTGCCGGCAGACGCCCTGCCCAGCTTCGGGCGACAAAGGCGCGCCAGCCAGACATCACCGCACGATCGACATCATCGACGCTGGCATCGGCGGTGGAGGCAATAACCTCTCCGGTCGCCGGGTTGTAGACGTTCAGGCGCTTTTCGCTGTCGGATGCCGCCTGACGCCCTTCAATCCACAGGCCGTGCTGGCGATCTAAAAACTGCTGCACGCCTGGCAGGATGGCGACGTGTGATTCGGACATAGGATACTCCTTCGTTATGCTTCGCAGGGTGTGTATGCAGTCTAAGAGGGGAATCGCATTCCTGCTTTTGTCTGTGTGACATTCGCTTTGTCAGCTGTGACAGGCTCCGCAAATCGTGATAATTCCCGCTTATATCGCTATAACCGTTGAGTGTTCTTTCCTATAGTCAGCCTCGTAGCCCTGACAAAATGCAACATAAATGCAACAATGCGAAAACAGTGACGGTGCAGCGAGAACATCAATGGCGTGTGCAAGCGAACAGGACAATTTTCAGCAGTGGCTGGCGCAAATTAACCAGGTTTGTGGGCGCTTTGCGGCACGTCCGTTAGAGGGGGCGTTTCTCGGCGAACTGGAAACCAGCTATACCCAAAGTCTGAAGCTGAGCACGGTGACCGCCGCAGGCGTTAACCTTTTTCGCACCCGTCAGGAGATCAAAAACGGCAACGACGCCTGGTTCTACACCGTGTTTCAGCTGGAAGGCAGCGCCGGAATCGAACAGGACAACCAGCGCGCGATGCTGAAAGCCGGGGATATCACGCTGATTGACGCCTCCCGCCCGTGCTCCATTTACTGGCAGGAGCGTTCCCGCCAGATTTCGCTGCTGCTCCCGCGACAAATCATTGAGCAACACGCGCGTTTTCAGGAAGTGAGGTGCGCGCTGCCCCTCTCCAGCAGTCTGCCTACCGTACAGCTGAGCTACCGACTGCTACAGGAGAGCATGGGCAATGCCGATCTCAGCGCCAGCGAAAGCGAAGCGGCGCTGGAGGCGATGGTGTGTCTGCTGCGTCCGGCCTTCCAGCAGCAACACGAGGTGCTGCCGCGCAAGGAGCGTCAGTTCCGCCACGTTCTGTCCCTGATTGATGATCATATTCAGTCAGAGGCGTTAAGACCGGAGTGGATAGCTTCAGAGAGCGGCATGTCCGTGCGGAGCTTGTACCGCATGTTTGCCGGGAAAGGGCTGGTGGTGGCGCAGTATATTAAGAACCGTCGCCTCGATTTATGCGCTCAGGCGCTGCGTTCCATCAGCGATGACGAAAAGCTCGCGGGCATTGGCTACAGCTGGGGCTTTACCGACCATAGCCATTTTTCCACCGCCTTTAAGCAGCGTTTCGGGGTTTCGCCGGGCGAATACCGTAAGCGTTACCGCTAGTTACTTTTTTAGCCACTTGCCGTTAATCCCCTTCACGTATTCACCCGGCTGGGCGCGCGCCACCAGCTTTTGTCCCGCCATTTTCGCCACTTCGTCGACGGGCAAATTATTGCTGTCAGCTAACTGCTGGTAACTTTCCGTGCGTGCGGCGTTGATACGGCTCACCAGCGCCAGGGTTTCAGCGTCGTGCTGAACGGGCGCAAGATAGCCGCTCAGGGTTTCCCCTACGCGCCCCTGGACACGTGCATCGTTGAGCGTAAGCGTGGCGGCGTGAACGTTCATCCCCAGCGCCAGTAACATCAGAGCTAATCGTTTCATGGCATCCTCAGAACAGATCGCTGCGGGATTTCAGCAGGGCTTCAACGTCTTTATCCACCTTGATATGGATTTCATGCTCAATTTTCACGTTCATGTTGATAGTGATCGGCTCTTTGGGCGCCGCCACTTCAATGCGCGGCGTGCAGCCTGACAGCAGCGCGACGACGGCCACGGTGAGTACACCAGCCCTCTTTTTCATTGTTGTTCCTCACTTTCCTTGCCTGTCGAACCGCGGAGAAGGGGTATCGCCGCATGTTGCTCAAACCATGTTTGCAGATTGTCCCCAAAGCGCAGGCTGCGCCAGAGGGTAAAAATGTTCTCTTCATGGGTGTAATTCAGGTTTACGAAACTGCTTTTGCCCTCGACGCGGCTGGTGCCTTTAATGGCCGCCTGCATGGTTAACACGCCCAGATTATCCACATTGAGTTTTGTCCACGACTGCGAAATTTCCATATAGCGGAGCCAGTTGATCGCCGCCCCGGCAACCACGTTGTCTTTCACAATGGCATCCGCCGTGTCCTGGTCGATGCGCAGCGTCATCGGCCCCGGGTTGGTCAGCCAGCCATCTTTAATGATCCATTTTTCATTGTCCAGCCAGAACGGCAGCGCGCCGCTCACCGGGCCGGACATGGCAAACTGCTTCGGATTCACCGCGCTTATCAGTTCGCTGGAGGAAATATTATCCACGCGTAGTAAAGCCGGATCGTGCTGCGGCATTCTCAACTGCTGCATGGTGATTTTCCCGCCGAGCGCTTCCACCTTCACGTTGGTGAGCAGGAGCGGGTTCGCTTCGGTCCAGGGATAATCGCCCTGGAGATCCGCGGTGATATTTCGGGCTGTGACCAGGTTTTTTACCTCGTCGATTCGTAACGTTACCGGCCCGCGCGTGCCCAGCGACCAGGTACCCTGGCTTAAGCGGAACGGCAGAACAAAATCAACGCCGTTGATTTCGTTATCCGGCATCCACGCGCTGCCCGCTTTCAGCACCCCGTGCCCCCCGGCCTCAAACCCCTGATCGGAGGCCGCTGAGAAAGCCACCTGTGCGTACATTTCGCCGCCGCGCAGGGTCAGTTTCCAGTCTGGCGGGATCAGCGGCTGGAACACCGTAAGAGACTGTTTTGGCCACCAGGCCTGACCGCGAAGGCGTTCGCCATCCCAGCGTCCATTCACCTGGACCGGGCCGATGTCGTCCGCATGCAGGTTCCCTTTAAACTGGAACACCGTCGGGTCTGTCCCGTCAACGCTGAAGGTCAAAACGGACGGCGGCAGCACGCTTCCGCCCGAGAAGCTTGTTTGCCCGGCATTGAGCGCGAGCGCGCCGCTAAAGGTGGGGTTATCCGGGTCCCGCGACCAGCGCACCGGGTGATCCAGCACCAGGCGCGGCTTGCTGACCAGCATCGTACCGTACTGCAATTTGTCGAACCCCGTGGAAAGATCGGTCAGTTCGATAACGTTGTCGCGCCACTCCCCGGTTCCCCGGACATCCCAGCGCGCATTCATCGGCGTGAAATTCCCTTTACCCCAGTAGCGCCACTGCCACAAACCGTTGTCCGGTAAAAAGTCGTTAGCCTGGCCGTCCAGATGCAGCTCAAAATCGCCCATCTCGTTTTCATGCGCCCGCAGAATGGCTTGCAGGCGGCCGTCCACGCCCTTCTGCGTGAGCTTCACGCCTGCCAGCGGCCAGCGGATCTCATCGATATCCAGCGAGTCGATGATGCGCCCGCGCGAGCGCAATAATGCGCCGGGTTCAAACGTAAGCTGCGGATCGTAAAGGCTGCCGGTCAGCTTCGCCGGGAGTCTGGCATACAGGATCAGATCGTTTTGCTTGGCTTCCCCGCTCAGGTGCAACGGCATAGCGCTGTTTTCCATACTGAGCGAGCCGGGACCGATATTCAGCACCGCGTTGCCCTTCCCCGCATCCCCCTGGGTCAGCACGTTGAGCCGCCCCGTGAAGGTGGCTTTCTCCAGCCCCTGCTGCCAGTTATCCACTTTTAGCCCGACGCGACCGCTCATCGGCATACCGGAGGCTGACCAGTTCCAGCGTCCGTCGCTGATGGTTAACTGCTGAGCGGTGATCTGCCACGGTAAATCGAGCAGTGGATCGGGGTTGTCCCGCGCCATGACCACCAGCTGGCCCTGATTGTCCTCCCAGTCCAGATCGGCATCGACCAGCGAGGATAACTGTGGCACGTTAAAGGTCGCGACCGTATGCCCTTTCACCGGCACGCCGTCCGGTACCAACGGCAGGGTAAATTCACCGATCAGCTTCACGGGCTGCGGCTGATCCGGCAGTTGCACATCGAACTGGCTGATGGAGAGCGTCTGGCCGCGCAACTGCCCCTTAATGCTCACCTGCTCGCCGTTATAAGTGATGTCCTGGCGGGCTGGCGTGAGTGAAGCATGCAGCTCACCCTCCCACTGCTGCCAGGGAGAAAGGGTAAAGCGGTGGATGGTCAGCCAGGTGTTGGGCAGGATGGCCTGCCACTGCGCCAGCGTTTTCGGCGCCACCGTTGAGGACGCTGACTGCGGTAATTTGCTCAGGCAGACAGAGTTAAGTTCAAGTGCGCCAATATCAAGATCCCAACGGCTGGGGTGTGACAGGGTCACGTTTTCCACACGGGCAATTTCGCACTCTTCTACCAGATAGCGGAGATCGGGGATGATCAGGGCGTGGCGCGTGAGCCGTGGGCTTTCTTCAAACGCGATGCGTGTTCCAACAGGGAGCCAGATCCCGGCGAGCGTGGGTACCCACTGGGCGAGCGTCATCAGCAGCGTCAGCGGCACGAGTAATAGCAGCAGTAATAGCGCGATTGCGGCTTTGTATTTACCCTTCATGGGCAGTTAATATCCTGATTTTGCGAAAAAAATAAGCCGTTCTTGCCGCTCATTGTCGCATGTTTAGCCAGTCAGTTGAAGGTAATGCCATTTTTAAGAGTAGATGCTCTACAATAATTCATAGAACTTATTGATTTCAATGAATTTTGAAAAATTGTAAGATAATTTTAAACATGCTAACGTGGTTCCAAAATCACTGGAGAAAGTCTTATGAAACTCGCGGTATATAGCACAAAGCAGTACGACAAAAAGTATCTGCAACATGTTAACGAGACGTACGGTTTCGATCTTGAATTTTTCGACTTTCTGCTGACTGAAAAGACGGCTAAAACCGCTCACGGCTGCGAAGGCGTGTGTATCTTCGTTAACGACGACGGTAGCCGACCGGTGCTGGAAGAGTTGAAAAAACAGGGCGTGAAATACATTGCCCTGCGCTGCGCGGGCTTTAACAACGTCGATCTCGATGCCGCCAAAGAGCTGGGTCTGAAGGTCGTTCGCGTCCCAGCCTATTCTCCGGAAGCCGTGGCTGAACATGCCGTCGGGATGATGATGTCGCTCAACCGTCGTATTCACCGTGCCTATCAGCGCACCCGTGATGCTAACTTCTCTCTGGAAGGGCTGACCGGCTTTACCATGTACGGTAAAACCGCAGGCGTGATCGGTACCGGCAAAATTGGTGTGGCCGCCCTACGCATCCTGAAAGGATTTGGCATGCGCCTGCTGGCGTTTGATCCGTACCCTAGCGCCGCTGCGCTGGAGCTGGGCGTGGAGTATGTCGATCTGAAAACGCTCTTCTCGCAGTCTGATGTTATCTCCCTGCACTGTCCGTTGACCCCGGAAAACTATCACCTGCTTAACCAGTCGGCGTTCGACCAGATGAAAGACGGCGTGATGATCATCAATACCAGCCGCGGTGGACTGATCGACTCTCAGGCCGCTATCGAAGCGCTGAAAACGCAAAAAATTGGCGCGTTGGGTATGGATGTGTATGAGAACGAACGCGACCTGTTCTTTGAGGATAAATCTAACGACGTGATTCAGGATGACGTGTTCCGTCGCCTGTCGGCCTGCCACAACGTGTTGTTCACCGGCCACCAGGCGTTTTTGACCGCCGAAGCGCTGATCAGTATATCGGAAACCACGCTGGGGAATTTACAGCAGCTTGATAAGGGCGAAGCGTGCCCTAACGCGATCGTTTAAGACCGTCAGGCCGGGTGGCGGTAACCTCTGCCCGGCCAATAACAAGCCCATCAGAAAAATAAGCACAGGTTAACTATTAAGACGGGTAACGTTCACCGTAAATATAACAATCAAGGATATGACTGTTCCGGTGTGACCATATCAGAATGAGACTCTGATGAAGGCTGCGT
Source organism: Enterobacter cloacae complex sp. 677-3DZ2D5B (assembly GCF_004136695.1). Taxonomy (NCBI): domain Bacteria; kingdom Pseudomonadati; phylum Pseudomonadota; class Gammaproteobacteria; order Enterobacterales; family Enterobacteriaceae; genus Enterobacter; species Enterobacter cloacae complex sp. 677-3DZ2D5B. The sequence goes on from NZ_QFLS01000007.1 coordinate 280,041, forward strand.
GATTTGCTGCACTATCGTAACCAGTTGTTCAAAAACAGCTCTCATTTGCGTCGGGTAGGTTAAAGACAACCAGGTTGCCAGCACTGCTCCAGCCAAAAAGCCCAACTTCATACACCATCCCTAATAAATTCAGCGAGATACAAGCTTTAACGTATGTGTGGTGCCGGGTGCCTCCCGGTGAGTCGTTGGCCAGCCACCTTGACCCGCTACTGATTGCCTAAGCTACACGTGCTGTTTAGCCCCTCCGCACAGGGGGATTCACCACGCGAGAAAAATAACACAGTGCCCCGGCTGGTTTAGGGGATATTTCGTTTAAAAATAAATAATGACCATACAAATTTAATCTATAACTGTTTTCAGGAACCCTTCTACACTTTAAGCGGATATATCAGTAATAAGATTAATATAAGTCAGTTTTATTACGTCCCTAAATGCTGGGCTATTTACTTAGCCTTCACACGTTTTTGCCATTAGCAGAGGAGTCTGAAATATGGCATTCGTAACAACGAAAGATGGTGTCAGTATTTATTACAAAGACTGGGGTCCGAAGGATGCGCAGCCGATCGTTTTCCATCACGGCTGGCCGCTGAGCGCCGATGACTGGGATAACCAGATGCTCTTTTTCCTTGCAGAAGGCTTCCGCGTCATCGCCCTCGACCGTCGTGGTCATGGTCGTTCCGATCAGGTAAGTGAAGGTCATGATATGGATCATTATGCCTCCGACGCATCGGCCGTGGTCGAAAGCCTTGATTTGCGTAATGCAGTGCACGTCGGCCACTCCACCGGCGGGGGCCAGGTCGCCAGGTACGTTGCGAAGTACGGCCAGCCTCAGGGGCGAGTGGCCAAAGCGGTACTGGTCAGCGCCGTTCCTCCGCTGATGGTAAAATCAGACACGAACCCCGGCGGAACGCCCATTGAGGTGTTTGACGGCTTCCGCCAGGCGCTGGCCGCTAACCGCGCCCAGTTTTACCTCGACGTCGCCAGCGGTCCTTTCTATGGATTTAACCGAGACGGAGCAGAGGTTTCGCAGGGCACAATCCAGAACTGGTGGCGTCAGGGAATGATCGGTAGCGCCAAAGCCCACTATGAAGGCATTAAGGCGTTTTCAGAGACCGACCAGACGGACGATCTTAAAGCCATTACGGTTCCCGTCCTTGTGTTGCAGGGTGATGACGATCAGGTTGTCCCCTATAAAAATGCCGCCCTTCTACAGGATAAGCTGCTCGCAAACAGCGAACTCAAAATTTATCCAGGCTTCCCGCATGGGATGCATACCACGCATGCAGATACCATAAACGCCGATATACTGACATTTATTCGCTCATAAAGACGATGATTATCCATAATACAACCGGGCATCACGCCCGGTTCTCTTTTGCGGCAAGAATTGAGCGACCATTTCAGGAAGAAACGCTTACAGGAGTTTGATTTTTACTTCATACCCCTCGAGGCCCGTCATGGCCTCACGAGCGATAAACTCTATTTCAGAAACTTCCTGCCCTGTTTTTTTTCGTAACTCTGCAATTTTTTTGGCTATAAGCGCTGAAATCTCTTCCTCTGCCTTTTGTGTCAGTGCGTCAACTTTCATCTTTACCTCTTACGACCGTTAACTGTATCCATTCTCTAAATGGTTTTAACCATAACCCTTTGTAAAGCGTAGACTATCTACGTTACGTATGCTGCATTAACCTTAAGATGAGCAGCATGATGGAGCCGTCACATTTAAACATGCATTTATGTTGCATTATTTGAACAAGCTGTTATTGTCCCAAAGCCTTAGAGCACATAAACATAAGAAAAGTTTTGACTTAAACTCGCCCCGCATCAGGGGCATTTTTTTGGCTGTCTGTAAACAAAAAACCCGCCAGAAGCGGGTTTTTGTGGTATTCGAGAAAATTATTTAAAGACTTCTGCGACGGCCTGGAAGTTAGGGCCATGCTCGCGGGCAGCGATAATGACGTAGTATTTCCCGCCCTTCTCGTCTGCCAGTTTTGAGAGTTTTTGATGAAGATCTGAAGGTGAAGAAATTTGTCCACCTGAAGCCCCTACAGATACATTACCAAGGTATTCAAGTTTGAAGTGGTGCGCTTCATCCTTGGAAATCATATCTGCCGCAGATGCGCCGAAGCTTGCTACTGTTAAAGCCAATACACTCCCTAATAGTGCTTTTTTCATATCATTCCTCCTGTTGATGAATCTATATATTTAACATTAGCACCAAATATGTAAATGATCCGTATCAATATTGTAGAAGGATTGAGCATCACGACCAGCCATCACTGACCTGAACAGCGGGTGCAGCAGTTTCATCTACTATACTGACCCTTGTAGTGAGCATTTATCTGTCCGGTTGCGCCTGAAGCAACCGAAACTTACCTGTACCATGACCATCAGGAGAACAATATGCACACGAGTAAAACCCTGAAAAGGCTGCTAGCCGTATCAGCAGTTGCAGCAATGTTCAGCACCGTTGGCGTACAAGCCCAGACGACAAGCGCCGCACAAACTCAAACTGCGGGCAAGGCTCAACCGGACGCCAAACTCAGCTCCGGCGACGAGAAAGCGTTGAAGGACATGGCGCAGGCCAATATCAACGAAGTCGCCGCCGCCAGGCTCGCCCTGGACAAGGCCCAAAGCAGTGAAGTGAAAACATTCGCTCAGAAAATGGTCGACGATCACGGCGCCGCGCTGACCAAAGTCCAGACCGTTGCCCAGAAAAAGGGCGTGGAGCTGCCGACCGAACCAGACGCCGCGCATAAAGCCCTGAACTCAAGGCTGGAAAACCAGCGTGGTGACGCTTTTGACAAAATGTATATGGAATATGCTGGCGTGAAGGACCACGAGAAGGTGCTGTCGAAGCTTAAGAGCGACGCCAGTAAAATCGACGATCCGGATGTGAAGGCTCTGGCCAACGAGCACACGCCGGTCGTTGAGCAGCATCTGAAGTCCGCCGAGCAGATGTCAACCCACTCCGGCGCATCAGCCGATAAATAACGCGTCGGTAAAACGACAATTGCAAAACAAAGTGGGGCCCGCAGGCCCCACGCTTATTTCCCCTTCCTGATGAATTATTCCGGCAAGGCGTAGACCACCACCTGATCGCCCACCTGATCCTTCAGGATCGTATTCCCGCCTGCCACGAAGGCCACATACTGGCGACCTTTATATTCATAGACTGACGGGTTCGCTACTGCCGGCGCTTCTGCCTGATCGGACCACAGCTCTTCACCGCTCTCGACCGAGTAGGCACGCACTTTGGCATCCATTGAAGCACCGATGAAGATCACGCCGCCCGCCGTCACTGCCGGGCCACCAATGGTAGGTGAACCCCAGCTCTCCGGCATGAAGAAGCCATACTGCTGGGAGGCGCCAACCGGACGACGCCATTTCACATCGCCCGTATGCATGTCCAGCGCCACGATTTCGCCAAACGGCGGCTGCCAGCACGGCATGCCCAGCCAGTTGCTCGCCACCAGCAGACGCATACCGTACGGGGCGCCTTCCTGTGGGGCAAAGCCGCTTTCGTTACCGGAGTCTTTGTCTGCGTTATCGTAATCTTCGCGGCTGTAGAGCTTCACGTACTGGACGATATGCGAGGTGTTGACGATGGCGATCTGTTTTTGCGGATCGAACGCCACCCCACCCCACTGTACGCCGCCAGCGCTATCAGGATAGGTTAGCGTGCCTTCGCCCTTTGTGGTCGGCGGAGTATACATTCCCTCATAGGTCAGGTTATCCCACAGACGAGAGCACTGGCCGCCACCGACGATATCCGCCAGCTTCCAGATTTCCGGTTTTTTCGACTGGTCGAGCAGCGGTGCGGGTTTGGTCGGGAACGGCTGCGTGGGCGAGAGAACTTCACCCTGAACCGAACCATCACCCTGCGGAACCGGACGTTCTTCGATTGGCCATACGTCCTCCCCCGTCAGGCGGTTAACCACGAACAGGAAACCCTGCTTGGTGGCCTGAATCAGCGCCGGGATCTGCTTGCCGTCTACGGTGATGTCCATCAGCGTCGGGGCGGAGTTAATATCGTAATCCCAGACGTCGTGGTGTACCCATTGACGGGACCAGACCACTTTACCGGTGTTGATGTCCAGCGCGGTGGTCGAGGTGCCAAGCGGAATAGCGTCCACGCGGTTGCCGCCCCAATAGTTGGGAGATGGCGATGAAACCGGGAGATAGACCAGCCCGTTGGCCTCATCGGCGGACATGTGCGTCCAGACGTTGGCGGTACCGGTACGCTTGCGAATCTCTGCCGGGATCGCCTCAAAGGTCCATTCAAGCTTACCGGTCTGGGCGTTGACTGAAAATACGGTGCCCGGAGGGGCTTCGGCATAGGCCCAGTCCTTCCCGGCCCAGCCCACCAGCAGATGGTTGCCGACAACGGTTGGCGGTTGCAGGACAGAGAGCGGATACTTCGCGTTAACGGTATTCCACTGGTTCAGATCCAACACGCCGTTATTCGCAAAGCCGCTGCAAGGTTTGCCTGAATCGGCGTCCAGCGCAAAGAGCTTGCCGTCAACGGTGCCCATATAAACCATCTTCTGGCATGCCTCTCCGCTCACCGGATTTTTGGCCTGCCAGTAGGAAACGCCGCGGTTTTTCAGCACTGGCTGGGTCAGCGCCTTGCGCGACGATTTCGTGTCATAATGCCACTTCTCTTTACCCGTACCCGGATCCAGCGCAATCAGGCGATCGAATGGCGTGCCAATGTAGAGCGTATCGTTGGCGAAAATGGGCGTTGCGGACCAGACGGTAGCTGGCGTATCGCCTTTACCATCCGAGACGTCGCCGGTATGGAATTCCCAGACTTTCGTTAATTTCCCGACATTATCCGCCGTAATTTGGGTCAGGGGGCTGTATTTCTGCGCGTTAAGCTGGCCGTGGAAGCTGTCCCAGGTGGGCGTGCCGGGCACCAGCGGCGTCGCGGGCTGGCTGGCCGAGGCGACTTTCTTTCCGTCACCGCTGCCGGTTGAGGCATCGTCGGTGGTTTTTGTGGTTCCGGGTGCCTGCTGATCGGCGGCATCAATGTTAAGCGATTCCTGGGTCCCCTGAGAGGCCTCAGTGGCCTTATCCTGCGCCTGTAGCGCGAGCGGAGCGACCAGCAGCGCCAGCGCCGTCATGCTGACTTTTATGAAGGGATAATGCTTATCGTTGTGCACGGGCGGCTCCTCAGCTTCTGACGCGATGGTTGTAACGGGCGGAATGGCTGCTCAGCATAATCAGACCTATCAGGCCGACCACCATGGCTGCCGTTATGATGTACTGGTGCAGCAGCGCGGCGGCAAAACCAATACCCGCCAACACCACCAGGGTGACAATAATCAGGAAAACGCGCGCCCCGCGACGCGATGCCGCGCGTAGCATAACGGTCAGGATCGCCAGCACTACGCTGGCAATGACCACGCCCAGTGCGCCAATGGTGCCAGTGACGCCGGTAAGCGGCGTCCACCAGGCGTATAGCGCCACCGCGAAGGCTATTATCGCGGTCAGCAGCAGCAACATGCTACCGACCCGCGAGGATTGAGAATGCAACATACCAGGAATCCCCCTCTAAAAATGCAAAATTGACCATTATTAAGGCGTTTTCGTGGATATATGCCTCTGCTGCCCGCCGCTATTAAGGCAACGCGACGTGTGGAGCGGCGGCATATTTCACTAAACGTAACTGAGTATAGAAGAGGATTTTTTTATGGGGCGTTTAATAGCAGGCATAAGACGCCTTGTGCCCCTTCGCCACCATAAAGATAGCGTTATGTTACAAGACAGTTCGAAAGCTGCGAGCAGGTTACGTGATTGTCTATATCCTGTTTTTTAATTTGAGGCATAACGGGATAATTTTCCATCCAATAAAATAATTAAATAAGCCCCCCTTCAATATGATGGCGCCTTATGTTACTTAATAAAACAGGGTATTTATTCTTTAATTAACAGACGTGCAGGCAGGGAAAGTCAGTCGTTATTTGTTCGTAAATTTAACAAATCCCCTTCTTAATTAACCGCCTGTTAAAGCATCGTCAAAGAATAACGATAGTTATTGCAGGCATACACATAAGGTTTACGGTATGCGAAATCAAACCCCTCCCACCCGTGGTGTAATTGCGCAGCAACGACTACAGGCAGATAAAAATTAAATAAGTCGTCGCTCCTCTAACAACGCGGTAAAATATGATGAATAAAGCCACCACTCTCTCAGCTAATATTACAACACGCTCTAACTGGCACTGGCAGGATAACATCTGGACGCTGGGCCTCTACGGTACAGCCGTCGGGGCGGGAACGCTGTTCCTGCCCGTGGAAATCGGCACCCGTGGTCCGGTTATTTTCCTGGTCATGCTCCTGCTGGGGCTGCCGTTATCCCTGATCCCCCATTTACTCCTTTGTCGTGTGTATATGCGAGAAGAGAAGAATGAAAACGGCACGTTGCCGATCTTCGGCTCCTTCTTCAGCGGACGGGGTGAAAAGCTGATCACCCTGTTCTATTGTGTGACCTTCTTCCCGGTAACCCTGGTTTACGGGGTGGCCCTGATTAATGCGCTGAGTAATTTACTGGTGGAGCATCTGCATATTACCGCCCTCAGCCGTGGGCCATTGTCGTTTATCGTGGTTGCTGCGCTGTATGTGGTGCTTAGCAAGGGCCGGGACAGAGTCGTGGCCATTATGAGCGCGCTGGCGCTGCCGTTCGCGGCATCTGTGCTGCTGATCGCCGTATCACTTATCCCGGGATGGCATCTGTCTAACCTGACCGATACGGCCGCTGAAATGAACGCCACGCCGCTGCCAGTAACGCTGAAAAATATCTGGCTGACGCTGCCGCTTATTACCTTCTCGTTTTGCTGTGCGCCTATGGTCTCCCCGCTGAGCTCTTACTACCGGGAGAGAAAAGCGGAGGGCGAGAAAAAGGCACTGTTCGTGATCCGCATCGCCTATTTAGCCATCTTCGCCAGTATCCTCTTTTTCGTGCTGAGCTGCGTGCTGGGGATCCCGCATGACAACTTTGTACGGGCGAAGGCGGAAAACCTGAATGTGCTGTCCGTGATGAAAGGAAACGGTGATTTCAGCCTGATTTACCACATTGCCCCGCTCATCGCTATCATCGGTATGACGAAATCCTTTCTCGGCGTAGGCCTGTCGGTCGCACAAACGTTTGGTCAGCTGGCTGCCAGCGTATCCGGCAAAAAGGCCAGCGCCAGCAAGCGGCTGGCCTCTCTGGCGCTGTTCCTGCTGACCTATGGCATTGTTTATGCCAATCCGGATGTGCTCAGCCTGATTGAAATGTTCTGCGGACCACTGATCGCGGTGATCCTGTTCCTTATCCCTGCGTACCTCATATACACCCGCCCCTCGCTGGCGGAGCTTCGCGGCGTGACGGTGTTTCTGGTTGTTCTGGGCGGACTGGCAACGCTGTCTGCATTGCTCTGGACAATGCTTTAGGCTGAACGCCGTTTGACTGTACCCATATGGGTCTTCCCCGATCA